>JBGSNE010000328.1:0-16975 GCA_041739785.1 Pirellulaceae bacterium | reverse complement strand
GAAGCACCCGCAGGGCCGTTCCGGCTTTCGGTGTCGGACACCTTTTCCCGACAACGCCCAAATCTAATATGGACAAAGTACTAGCAGTGGGCGGCGGAACGGCTGTAGATGTTGACACTCGGTTTGCCCGGAATCATGGGCTTCAGATCCGGCAATTCAATCTTGGCGGCCGTGGATGTGGAAGCTTCTACCTCGCGAGTCCGCTGCCGGACGGCAACCAAGTAGTTGGTTACGGCATTTCGTAGGCCTTTAAAGTAGTCGTCGTGATTCAGTTCAGTTCGATCACGGGGACGCTGCAAATCCACAGTGAACATGGGGCCCATGGATGCATTGGGGCCGGGATTAAGGGCGACGATGCGGTCCGCTACCGTAATCGCTTCGTCCACGTCGTTGGTGATCATCAAGCATGTCTGCTTTTCCTCCTCCCAAATACGGAGGATTTCATCTTGCATGACGCTGCGGGTCAAAGCGTCGAGGGCAGACAGTGGTTCGTCGAGCAAGAGCACCTTGGGCTTCATGGCCAGAGTTCGGGCAAGTGAGGTGCGTTGACGCATGCCGCCCGAGAGTTCGTGAGGTCTGCGGTGAGCGGCATGTTTAAGTCCAACCATTTCAATGAACTTCTCAATATGGTCTTGGCGTTCCCCCTTCGACCAGTGTGCGAACACACGGTCAACCGACAGTGCAATGTTGCCACGCACAGTCAACCAGGGCAACAATGAATAGTTTTGAAAAACCAATCCGCGCTCGGGCCCAGGACCAGTGACGGGCTGGCCTTCAAACAGCACTTCACCTTCGTCCGGAAGTTCGAGCCCAGCCAATAGTTTGGTGAACGTCGTCTTGCCACTGCCTGAGAAACCGACGACCGCCAAGAATTCGCCCTGACGTAGGTTCAGGTTGATGTTGCTTAGAACTTCGGCTCTATTTCCAGCTGAACCGAAGCCCTTCGAGACACCGCGCATCGACATCGTCGGCGCCGGCGCCAAGGGCAACACATCCACTTTCGATTCTAAATACTGGTCAGTCAAAACGTGCATAGTTGAATCTCTCCGATTTACCAATCCATCAGAACCTAAGCTGCTGCAGGATCCCCAAAGCTAACTAGGTTTCTAAGGAAGATCATGATGCGATCGAGGACCAAACCAATCAGTCCAATGATGATCACACTGAACGTGATCCGCGCGTAAGTAAGGCTGCTTCCGTTCTGGAATTCATCCCACACAAATTTCCCCAGCCCCGGATTTTGGGCGAGCATATCAGCGGCGATCAATACCATCCAACCCACCCCCAAGCTGATTCGCAAGCCAGCAAACATAAGAGGCAAGCTCGCCGGCAAGATGATCTTGAACAGCTTTTGAGACCAGGAAAGATTCAAAACACGAGCCACGTTCAAGTAGTCCTTGTGAACACTGGCAACTCCCAGCGTGGTATTGACCAAAGTGGGCCAGAGCGAACACAAAGAGACAGTGATGGCGGAAATCAAAAACGCTTTCGAGAAGAACGGTTCCGACTTCAGACTGCTATACCACCAGATTACGATCAACCCCGCCAGCGGAAGCCAGGCTAAGGGACTTACCGGTTTGAAAATCTGGATGAAGGGAGTGAACGCCGCGTTGAACCATGGGCTCATGCCGCACATGATGCCCAGCGGCACGGCAATGAGCGTCGCCACCAGGAACCCGAAGAACACAGTCTTCAGACTGGTTTGAATTTGATCAATGAAAGTTGGTGCGCTCGATGGTAGATAGTTGGCCGCCTCGACAGCTTGCCGCTTCAAGATAGTTGCGCGCTCCAGCAGCGTCTTTTTCTGATCGCTGCCATTGAATTTACTTGCGGCACGCTCGGTGGCTTTAGCCTGCACGAAGAGCTCAATCGCCTCTTTGGCTTTTTCTTGCTGCTTGAGTGCATCGGCCTGACGCTGCGCGAAGTGCATGGCGAAGAGCTGCGCACCGGCGTTCCAAGTTTCCAACGGCCCAGGCAACTTCATACTGTCCGTTACTACCACTCGGGACGCTGCAGACCACATGCCCAGGAACAGGGCAATTGCCAAGGCTGGTACTACCACGAATTTCGCGATTCCCTTGAATTGTTCTCTCGGGTCTTCTCCACAAGCCAACCGGACAAACGGCTCGAGTGCTGGCAACCCTGCCACACTACAGAATTTGATCAATGCTCCACGCAAGTTCATAGTCTTACTCTTGAGTTGTAATAATCGTCAATCAACACGTTACCGAGACTCGGCGTCGGGAAAAGGTGTCCGACACCAAAAGTGCGAAGCACCCGCCGGGCCGTTCCGGCTTTTGGTGTCGGACACCTTTTCCCGGACCAAAATTAAATGTGGACAGAGCACTAGTCTTTGTTGCCAATTTCAAAACTATTGATGTATCCGATGGGATCTTTGGCGTCATATCTTTTTCCATCGATGAAGTCGTTAGTTGCCTCTCGATAGCCATCGTAGCTAGGCGCAGGAATATCGCTGTCTTTGAGTTTGCCTTCTGAAACGAGCAGCATTGCCGCCTGACGATAGATCTCCGGCTTATAGACTTCTTTGGCCATATCCGCATACCACTGCGCAGGTTTTGTTTCGGTGATTTGTCCCCAGCGACGCATTTGCGTTAGGAACCAAATACAATCGCTGTAGTGCGGATAGCTGGCGTAGTATTTAAAGAAGACGTTAAAGTCAGGCATGGGACGTACATCGGTCTTCTGGAAAACGAATGTACCGGTCATGGAGTTGTCGATCACATCCTCATCCGCGCCCACATAGTCTTTGTTGCTCAGGATCTTGGCGGCTTCTTGGCGATTGACCAGCTTGCCTTCCGCGTCTGTCTCGTCGAGCCATTTGCCTGCGCGAATTAGAGCTTTGACCACAGCCAAGTGCGTATTGGGATTCTTATCATTCCACTCTGCAGCCACACCAAACACCTTTTCAGGATTGTTCTTCCAGATGTCGTAATTCGTGGTGACAGGAACGCCGATGCCCTTTATTAGTGCCAGCTGATTCCAAGGCTCGCCAACGCAGTAACCCAGAATCGTCCCTGCCTCGAGCGTCGAGGGCATTTGAGGTGGAGGAGTCACTGACAGGATTACATCAGCATCTTGAGTGCCTGCAATATTCTCTGCCGTATAGAAACCCGGATTGATTCCAGCCGCAGCCAGCCAGTAACGAATCTCATAGTTGTGTGTACTGACAGGGAATACCATTCCCATATTGAAGTCTTTGCCCGCCTGATTGTATTTGTCAACGATCGGCTTCAACGAGTCCGCTGAGATTGGGTGCTTAGGCGTATCACTCTTCAAAGCCGGATCGTTCTCCTGCATCTGTGCCCAAATGTCATTACTGACAGTGATGCCGTTGCCGTTATAGTCGAGGCTGTATGCCGTAATAACATGCGATTTAGTTCCGAAACCAATCGTGGCACCGATGGGTTGCCCAGCCAGCATGTGAGCGCCATCGAGTTGCCCGTCAATCACGCGATCAAGCAAAACTTTCCAATTCGATTGAGCCTCGAGCTCTACATTGAGCCCCTCGTCGTCGAAATAGCCCTTCTCTTTGGCAATCACCAGCGGAGCACAATCAGTCAGCTTGATGAAGCCAAATTTCAGCGCCGATTTTTCGACATTTAGTAGCGACCTTGCTGACCCGGGATCTTCAATCACCACGCTATCGAGGTCGGCCGACGCAGCGGCCAATTCGAGGTCTTCCAGAGTTATCTTGGCGCCACTGCAACCAATGAGAAATCCGACCAGCAAAATCAACGATCGCGCGAGTCCAATGCGAACCATACATGCCTCAATGACGAAGAAAACCGAAAAGATTCAATCTCAGAAAACTGGCTCACAACCACCTAGCTGTTTCGCCCGCCAATCCGGTAACGCAATTGATATGCCAAAAAAGAATTCAAACTCAAGCGTTTGCGGCTAGGGGATCGCTGGAACGCTAAAGAGTGCCCAAGGGGGGTTTCGCATTCCTTAGTTGATTTGACGGTCACGATTTCCCAAGCGGCCCAGAGGTGACTGCGCAAGTTCCAAGCAACAGATGCTTATGCTTGAGGCAGGATGTCGAGTACAGGTCGAACCTTTTACAGAAGATGTACTGCTAAGCCTGAATTGGCTGCTTGCTATCAACACACCCGTCCGATACCAGAAAGGCCCGTTCAATAAGTCGGTGGGACTCTTAGGCGGAAATTCTACGAACTCTTGGCAAGATGCTGAGTTCATGAGTAGTCATAGGACGTAGCGAGGCAACTCACAAAATCTCAACAATTCCATGGATGGAGTTCTAGAATGAAGGTACGCATAAGATCGAACCGCTTCCAAAGTTGGGCCTGCCGACTTGCAATCGGAGCCCTGTCGGGGCTGTTACCGTTGAAGACGACCACCGCTGACGAACCGGCTAGTTTTCAGTTAAACGATAGCAGTCGCTTCGCACACCATACGCAGCTGGGAGAGACTTCATCCCCAGCGGCAGTCGTCACGGTCGCGGCCACCGCTGACTGCCCCACTAGTGAAGTTGCAGACAAGAAAAAGAAGGAAGAGTTGGCTGCCGCAATGAAAGGCGCTTACCAAGGCGTCTTCTATGCGAACAACTTCGCCTATCTCAACAGCCCGCTCTACGACGGCCCCTACTTCGCCGGAGACGGGTTGAAGGGGATGATGGACGGTAAGCTCGACATCGGCGGCGAGTATCGTTCACGTTACCACCACGAGCAAAACATGCGCGGTCTCGGCTTGACCGGTTTGGACGACCAGTTTTGGCTCACGCGCTTACGCATGTTCGGCAATTATCGCGTAACAGACAACGTTCGAGTTTACGGCGAGTATCTTTACGCGGATTCTGGTGGTGAGAACTTTGCACCACGCCCCATCGAAGAGAATCGTGGCGAAGTACAAAACCTCTTTGTCGATGCCACGCTCCTTGACACTGGTGATGCGAAGCTGGTTGGTCGTGCCGGTCGACAAGAACTGCTGCTCGGCCAACAACGACTTGTATCGCCACTCGATTGGGCCAACACACGTCGTACCTTTGATGGATATCGAGCGACGCTATCGGGCGCTAGTAACACGCTTGATCTGTTCTATACGAACCCCGTCAATCGAGTCCCAGCAACTGGTGGTACTAACGAATGGGACAGCTCCAATAACAATCAGAGCTTCTATGGAACCTACCTGTCAAACAGTACATTGGGTAAAGATTTTGGTGCCTCCGCCGTTGAAGCCTACTACATCGGTTACGACAACAACGATCAGAATTTCTCGTTTCATACGCTCGGTAATCGGATCGCGGGCAAAGGCGACCGGTTCCTGTATGAATTCGAAGGTGGCATACAATTCGGTGACAATGCTGATGGCTCGCAGCACGGCGCTGGCTTTGCAACCGCTGGTCTAGGTAAGAACCTAAATTTGGAAACGCGTAGCGGATCTTGGTCACCCACAGTTTGGGCTTGGTACGACTGGGCTTCAGGTGGTGACGCCAGCCTGGTCGCCCCGGGTGACGACGGGTTTCACCACTACTTCCCATTGGCTCACAAATACAATGGCTTTATGGATTTGTTCGGCCGTCGCAATCTGCACGACGTCAATTTTCAGTTCATAACCCCAATGGGTAAAAAAGTGAACTTCCTGCTGTGGTACCACTACTTCTTCTTGGATCAAGCTACAACACCGTATAGTGTGGTGATGACGCCTTACAATGCCGGCAATGCTGCTGTTTCAAAAGATCTGGGACATGAAATCGACTTGTTGTGGACCATCAACATCAACCCCAGGCACAATGTTCTCGTAGGTTACTCACATTTCAATTCGGGTGACTACTACAACACGCCGGGCGTTGCGTCGAATGGAGATGCTGACTTCTTTTACACCCAATATCAAGTGCAATTTTAGCAGTGGCCTTCGATTCAATACGAAACGCCGACCTTCCCAGGTCGGCGTTTTTCGTTTGTCGCCAGTGGTCACCTTGGAGTGCGGGGATTCATCACCGCTTTCACTTTTCCCAGAGCCAGCACTATACAGACGCGCAAGGGGACCAAACCTGACTCCTCCAAGCCCAGCACCGCCGCAGCCCGACTCCAAACTCGAGGTGCCCATCCTATTTCCACGCGCTTCGTCACTCGTCAGCAATTGAAAGCTACGAGAACTCGTAGCACTCCAAAATCGCCAGTGGTCTCCTTGGAGTGCGGGGATTCATCACCGCTTTCTTTTTCCTCAGAGTAGGCACTATACAGCCGCGCAAGGGTACCAAACCTGGCTCCTCCAAGCCCAGCACCGCTGCAGCCCGACTTCAAACTCAAGGTGCCGATCCTATTTCCACGCGCTTCGTCACTCTTCAGCAATTGAAAGCTACGAGAACTCGTAGCACTCCAAAATTGTCAGTGGTTCGCTACGCGGTAGGCTACGCGCGCTTCTCTGCACCTGCCAGCGCAAATTTACGTTCAATCCATTCACTTATTGTTCGGTAGCAGGTGATCCCCAGGGATTCGCCCCGATAGCCGATCATCACACTGGCGCGTTGGCCGCTAAACATGGTCGTGGCGCGTTCGGCTGGAACCGAAACAACGGCTCGAAAACAGGGCTCGGCGAGTTCCATTTCACCACCTTCGCTAGAATCGCGTGTTGCCGACTGAACAACGTCTAGCGGACCTCCCTCCAAGGCTGACAGGGCTGGATGAATCAGCCGCGAGCTTGCGCGAGGTTCCACGCGCACCAGTTTGCCTGTCACGCGTGCTTGAGAACCGGTGCGAATGTGAACGGGCTCACCGATGTGCGGCGCGACTGAGTCGAAATGGCGTTGGTCGATGGCAACGACAACCTCTTTGGAGTCCTCATTGCCGATCGACAGCAACGATTCACCTTCGGGAAGATAGGTACCGAGCAATTGCTCCAGGGAACGCCTGATAATCTTGCCCGAAACAGGTGCCGTGACTTCTAAGGATTCAAAGCGACGCTGTGCCTCAGATCTTTGTTCGGTAAGCGCGGCAATTTCCCGATAAGCGATCTGAGCCTCGGACGTTTCGTGGCGGTCGACGGCCGACTGATATTTGACTTCCATCTGTTGAATTTCCAGACACAGATCATGGAAAGAGTTACTAACCTCGGGGTTCTCAAGCGCGAGCAAGCGCTGGCCGGCGACTACGTGCTGACCGTCGACAACGAAGACTTCTCGCACGAAGCCACCTGTCAGACTCCTGAGATGCTGTACATTCTGGAATTCGACGACACCTGGAGCCGAAACGGTAGCCAGTGATGGCATTCGAAAAAGAACCAACCCGACGACGACAACCGTCAGCGAAGATAATACAATTGACCGCCAGACTTGCATGGGACTGGAGTGGTATCGAGTGACTAGGCCGCGCGCAAATTGCAGTGCCGGTTTGCCGACCCAGCCTGCGACAGCCAACACGGTCAGGGCGACGCCCGCGCCGTGAAAAAGCACGGAGGCTGCAATGGCGAGCGAAACGCAGAGTACGACCCGCCACGCGGCTGCCGCCCATCCGTAACAGCCTACCAACCAGCGACGAGGGGCGCGGATTTGCTGTGCGCTGACACGGCTTCCAAACAGAAAACAATCAATTTGACGCTGCACCATTTTGCCACCAGCGGCATAGAGATTGGGAATCTCTAGCAGATCGGACAAGATAAAGTACCCATCAAACCGCATCAACGGGTTGGCATTGAACACAATCGTGGAGACGCTGGCCATGAATATCAAGTTGTATAGCATGTGCGAGGCAAACTTGGATTCCGTCTGCTGCCACATGAGGGCTGCGATGGCGGCCACCAAGAGTTCAACGTAGATGCCGGCAATCGCCACATGGATGCGCGACCACTTGGATGGCAAGCGCCAAGATGACGTGACATCCACGTATGCCAGCGGCGCAAAGAGCACAAAAGCTAGGCCCATTTCTCTGACTTCGCCGCCGTAGCGGCGGCAAGCAATGGCGTGAGCCAGTTCATGCACGAGCTTTAGTGCCATCCAGGCAACCATCATCCACAACCAGTTTCTAGGCGAAAATACGATCTCGGAAGTCGTTAGGAACTGATCCCAGTTGACTGCGATAGTCCCTGTCGCGGCTATGATCAGTAGTACACCCAGTGCGGTAGCGACTGGGGAAAACAGCCACGAACAGCTCGGCAACAGGGTGCGAATCAATCGATCTGGATTGCCCAATGGAACCTTTATCCAAAAAGGATTGGGAATCACAGAATTTCCGGTCTTGCTCCGACCACTGGGTGCGGCGAACGGATGGGTATTGCCAGCGGCGTCTTCAAACGCCCCAAGCCCTTTCTCAAGCAGCCACAAATAGATCGTTGTCGCTTGCTGGGTGGTCAAAGACTGTGCCGCGAGCCGCTGAGCGGCGATGGCAAGTGCCTCGGCGAACGTGGTCCGCCCATCCAAAAGCGAAATGAACACATATTCGGCGTAGCCAATGCGATAAAAGCTGGCCGTTTCCACACATTCGATGTGATAGAACACTTCGCCATGATGGGTCTGTGGCGCAAAAACCAAGTCATCCCGCAATTGCATTTTGGTGCAATTCAGGTTCAAGGTTGCTAGGTTGTTGCTGTCGCTTACCATCCGAGCCACGTTAGGGTTGCGGCGTAAGCCTTGTGAAACCAAATCCAGGCGACAGTCCGCCTTACTGAAGCAATTCTCGCACTACCGCGCATGCCTGGTCTGAGCTGGCCACTTGAATTATCGCAGTCGACTTCAGCGACAAACACGTTTCTGTGTTCCCTCAATTCGGCCCGGGGGTGTAAGCGTTCGATCGTCCCATCGAAGGGTGCCAACGGAAAGGCAGCCAGCCGTATTTGCGCACGCATTCCCGGCTCGACAAAGCGCAGGTCGTCTTCAGGAATTTCAACTTCAATGAGCATGTGATCCAAGGGGGCGATTTCAAACAGTGTTTTGCCTTTCTCAAGCGGCACACCTTCCAGTTTGGTGTGATCGCCTAATAGAACCATGCCTTCGAGCGGGCTGCGAATCTCCAGGTTAGTCGCGCGCTCTTCCAGCTGATCGATGGTTAGCTGTAGCCGCTCAAGTTCAAATTTGGCAATCTCTGCCTTGCCCGATTCGTGCGCTGCCACGTAGCCGGCAAGTTCCTTTGACACGCGATGCGATTCAGCCTGTTTGCCAGACAATTCCCACTGAATATCGCGGGCATCAATCTGGGCTAACAATTGTCCCGCAGTAACCACATCGCCCGGTTCAACGAAGTTGCGTTCCAGTCGTGCATCGAAGGGTACCGCAATAAATCGTCGAGTTACCGGTTGGAGTTCGCAATCGCAGGCGATTCTGTACTGGACCGGGAGTAACAGCCCGCAGACACCTAGCAATGTGAGCAACAGCACAAGCTTGGCTGGTTGAGATCGGCAGTAAAGCGAAAGTTTGGATGAAAGCCTGTCGAAGCGGTTTCCTCGAGCGCGCTGGATCAGTCCCAAGGCGGATCCCAGCGGTGTACTGGCGGCTAGTAGAAAACTGCCGAGCTCACCCGAGGCCAGCAATCTACGCTCACCCACAAGCAAGCAAACACCACGCACCTGGCCGTGCGCGTCTGCTAGCGGAATGCTTAGCACGGAGGCATCGTCGAGCCATTGGGCCAGCTGTCGATGAGCAAAAAGCGCGTGACGATTCTGGCTCTCTACCGGTGGCCAGAGACCATGGCTGCCGCGCGCCAAACACTCATTGGCGACCGCGGTGGCCTTCTGCGTTAACGCGGCCTGCGGGTCGATCTGCTGAGTGTCTGAAATGGCAACGACTTCGCAGCGAGCGCTCGTGCGATCGCAGAGCCCAACGATAACGTACCGAATGCCATAACGCAATTTGATTTCGTTAGCCAGCGTCTTGCAGGCGTTCTCGGGCGAGCTGATCGCTGAGACTCGAGAAACGAGTTCCAAGAGGGCGGCCACGCGTCGCAACTCTTCATCGTCGACAGCCGGCTGATGTGTCTGCCCTTCCATTCCAATGGGACCGGCAATGCACGAAGCTTTCGTTTCAAAGACAGGCAACGTCGAACGTCCAGCTGTTGAAGCATGGGTATCGCAACTAAACATGAATCGCTCTCCCAATGCTGAACCGGTCTCCATAGCAGTTTCGTTCTTTGTATTTTAGGCAGCTGAATTCTAACGGTGCCAGCTACGACTCTCTTGACTGAGCCAGCGGCTATTGAGTTGACGTCGTGTTAGGTTTGGTTTTAGTAAAGTACCCAGGTGAAGTCGTTTTCCGCTCATCGCCGGATGACGCGATCGCCAGCCAGCACGAATCACCGCTGCGGAATTGCCCCTGACTGTTGTCGATGCGAATTTTCAGTCGCACCGTATTGCTTTGGGGATCAGTCATGGGCGACACGAACTCGACCACTCCTACTGACTTAATTTGCTCGCCACCGATACTCAGCGGTACAGTCTGTCCGGCCTCAAACTCTCTAGCGGCTTTCGCCGGTACTGGGAATTCAACGAGCAATGCATCCAGTTTGACCACTTTGATTACCACGGGATCGGACGCGGATATGAATTCGCCTAGGTCTTTGTAAATATGGGTGACGACGCCATCGATGGGTGAGCGAATCTGCTTTTGAAGCAACATGGCCTCAACTCGCGTGTACTCTGCGGATTTGAGATCCAGCTCCTCGCGTATGGCCAAAACTTGCGCTTCGGCAATTCGCTGTTGCGTTTCGGTGCGAGCCAGCTCTTCGACGCTCGCGTGTCGCCGCTCGATGAGTTGTCGTATTTTCTGGAGATTCTCGGTTTGAAACGCCAGCTCTTCTTCGGCGGAAACCAAGCGTCCCAGGGCCTCTTTGGCCTTTTGGGCAACTTCCAAATTTGCCCGAAGGACATCTTCGTCCAAGCCGCCCAGGACCTGACCACAGGTGACGTGATCTCCCTCTTTTACGTTGAGGTAGGCGAGCGTGCCCATCTCGGAACTGGCTACGTTGATGTCGCGATAAGGTTCGATGAAAGCAGAAAGTTCACTCGCGTCCACGAGCGCAGCGGCGAACACACAAGCAATAAAGCCGAATCCAATCGTTACTTTCTGTCGTATATTCATTGCTGTTCTCACAACCGACACAATCGGTACGTGACGTCGAGACACCTCACGCGAGAACTGTAGCTTATAAAAGATCAGCGAGCCTAGAAAATAGGGATTCACGGGCCAAATCCTGCTTCATAAGCTGCAGCCTGGCTGAAGATTGCTTGCGCTCCACCAAGCGTTGGACCTTGCGCAGTTGCTGAGAGATATCGATTCGCAGTTCGCCCTGTCGGTCTGTGCAACTACGTAGGGGACGCTCCAGCCAGGGCCCGTGGATGCGAATCAGCTCGTCGTCGGCGGAAACATAAGTTCGGGCGCTACCCTCATCTCCCTGGCGAGCACATCTGCCCACCAATTGCCGATCGATGCGTTCGAGTTCATTGGGGGCAGTGACAATGACATGTAAGCCCCCGCAGTTTCGAACGTCATCGCTCAGCCGAATGTCCGTTCCACGGCCAGCCATATTGGTGGCAATGGTAATCGCACACTTCTTGCCCGCCTCGGCGATAACCGCGGCCTCTTGGGCGTCCTGCCTGCCGTTTAGTAGTTGAAAAGGCAGGCGGCGCTGACGTAATAGGGTTGCCATCAATTCGCTTTCGACAATGGTGCGTGTGCCAATCAGAACTGGTCGGCCGGTGCGATGCAACGTGCTGGCTTCTTCAGCAATCGCCGTATACTTGGCTTCGACAGTTGCAAAGGCCCTGGTTGGGTAGATCTTTCTCTGGCAAGGCAATCGACGCGGGATCTCCCAAATCTGCAGATTGTAAATCTGGCGAAACTCCGCTTCGCAGCCGACTGCGGTACCCGTCATTCCTGCCAGTCTGCGATAGTTTCGAAAGTATCGCTGCCGCGTAACTTGAGCCAAGATCGATCTCTCACTGGAAATTGCAAGTCGCTCTTTGGCTTCGATCGCTTGATGCAAGCCCTCGCTCCATGTACGGTCGGAGAAGATCCGTCCCGTGCTGCCGTCGACAATTTTTATTTGTTGCTCATCGAGTACGTAGTGCACGTCGCGCTGGAAACAGAACCGGGCCCGAATCGCCTGTTGCACATACTCGCTCCAGGGTCGTTGCAACTGCTTGACCGGTATGGCCACGTCGCGAGCGTGGATGCGTTGGTTGCCAGAAACTGTTAGGCTTACCGAGCCAGTCAACTCGAGATGAAAGTGCTCGCCTTTCACCAGCCCATCCGCCAAGCTGCAAGCCAATTGGCAGGCTTCGGCATCTACCGCCTTGCCCTGGGGCGCGTCGCACAAAATCAAGGGCGATCCCGCATCATCGAGCAGTACATGGTCGATTTCGTCGACAATGGCCAGTGAGTGTCCACGTTGAATCGTGGGCCGACCAGTCATGGCCGTGCCCCTCAGCTGTTCTAACAATTCCATCCCCAATGGACGGTGCGTTGTCGTTTGCCTGGCGGCTTGATCGCGCAGGAAGTCGAATCCAAGATCGAAACCTGTCGCGTAGGTGACCTCACCATCGTAGGCCGCCTTCTTGGCTTCCAGCGCGGAGCTTGAATCTCCAATGAGACCTGCCGAGATCCCCAAAACTTCGAAGACAGGACTCAATAGCGCGTAGTCTCGCTCGGCTAAGTACGCATTGGGCGTGGCGACATGAACGGGGTTTCCGCGCAAGGCAGACAGGATCGCTGCGGGAGCTACGGAAAACGTCTTGCCTTCTCCCGTTTGCATTTCCGCAACATTGCCGAGTGAAGTCGCTAGTGCGGCCATGAGTTGCACGTCGTACAATTCGACTCCCACGGTACGCCGCAGAGCTTCGACAGACAATCCCAGTCCCTCGGTGACGGTGGCTAGTGAGGCGTCGGCACTAGCGAACGACTCGCGAAGCGTACTAGCCGCAGACTGCAGGCCATCATCGCTCAGCTTTCGCAGTCGTTCCGCATGATGGCGAACATCTACCAATTGGTTTTTCAATCCGCGCAGGGATTGAGGGCTGGACAACGCTGGTTCAAGTGTGCTTGCCAAGAGAAGCTCCTCAATGAGTTGGCACGTTGCTACTTTAGTCGGTCTGGAATCAGCGACGGAAAATACTGGTAAGCTGCAGTCCCATTCCGATAGCCTCCTGCGGGTGCATTGTTGTCATCAGGAATGCTTGCTCCCGGTGCCGAGGAGCTTGCAGACAGAGTCGGCGTGTGAACACTCGTTTCAGGCGGTGGTACCATTGGTAGATTCGCCCCTTCCCAGTTGGGCAGCTGGACCGGAGCAGTGAGTGCGATGCGTTGATAATTGATAGGATCAGCCAAGAGCAGCGTTCCCATCGCCTTTCGCAGTCGAACAATACTTAGTGAATAGTTGACTTGGGCATCGACAAAAGCGGCTTCTTCATCTGCTTGTCGTTCCTGCGCGTCGAGCAAATCCTCGAGCAGCAGCGTGGCTGAGTCATTGATCCCCGGCATGAGTGCGTAGCGATCACTGAGGAACGACGTTTCTTCGGCAGCGGCCAAGATCGTGTGGTACCTGCCAACCATTTCTCGATAGCTGGTCTCGACCTCGCGCACGGCAATTTCGACCACCGTGAGCGAGGTCTCTACCGTATATTCGAATTGGCTGGACGCCTGTTGAAGTTCCAAACGCCTGCGTTCCTCACGAGCCCGCGCTGCGCGGTTACCTTGCGGCAGCTCCCACAGTAAGCCCACGGAGAAGCCTGGTCTACCGTCGATAAACTGATTGTTCCAAGCGGACAGAGATTGTCCGCCGCTTTCCAAACCAGCTACATAAGTGCTCATCAACAGATCTAGTTTTGGCAACAATTCGTTGCGGGCGACCCCCAAGCGGATGGACGTAGCATCCAGCGTTCGAATCGCCTGAGCTATTTCAGGTTGATGGACCAATGCGGTCCCCAGGCTATCGGCCATCGACACTTCAACTCGCGCCATCAACGGGCTCATCAGCGGTGTCAACTCAGCAGCCCGCATTAAACTGGGATCGTTCACCAAAACTCTCAATTGGGACTCGGCATTGTCGATCTGTGCGGCAGCTCGCGCGATCTCGGATCGCCGTTTCGCCACCGCAGCTTTGGCGCGAAGTACTTGTCGATTCTGTACATCCACCTCCACGCGACCAGATAGCATGTGCAAGACTTGCTCAGCAGCCTCAGACAGCGTTACCCGTTGGATGTATCGGCTGCGCGCACGATAGAGATCCCAATAGGCTTCGGTGACCTGCAAGAGATGATCTTGTAACAAACGGGTCACTTCGTCGCGTGAACGTCGACTATCGATTTCTGCCAGTACGATGCGACTGCGATTGTAGTAACGGCCCGAACCATTCATCAGCGGGTGTGTGTAGTTCAGTTCCAGTCGGGCAGTTCCCTGAGGATTCGGATCTAGAAAACGCGTATTGTTGCGTTGTGCTCCCAACTGCTGCGCGAATTCCACCTCGCCCCCGTGTTCGTTAGTTCGGCGAATACCTCCACTTGCACGCCAGTTCTGATCTTTGAGTCGATTTTCATTGTTGCCTGTCGTTAGTTGATTTCCCACCGGGTCATTCTTATCGTCATAGGCTGTCTCCAGGAAAGTTCGCCAATCGAATGCAGCCCCCTCTTCGAACATCAACGAATCCCGAATGCCTGGTTCTAGCGAGATGGCACGAACATTTGGTGAATGAACGAGTGCCGCCTGAAGTAACTCATCAACTCCCACGGAGACCGAAGCAGGTTGAGTTTGCAGCAATATACGAGATTCCCACCAAGGGGAGAAATCGTGCGGTATCGCTCCCTCCTTTGTCGTGGGAGCCTCACGTTGCATTTGCTGAGTCTCCATCGTCCTGGCCCAGTATGGGGTCAGTAGTGAATGCACCGGCAGTGGGGTCGTCGCAGTTGGCATTGGATTCGGCACCGGCGGCGACGGGTAAGAATGCACGTACCCGACCGGAGTTTGCGACTGCGCAAAACCTGCAAGCAATCCTGCCCACAGACAGATTGGAATCAGAGAATTGAAGAAACTACCCATGGCTCTCATGAAGCCGAACACACTCCGGATTGGTCGCTCAAAAAAAGACGGCATCTCCGAACAATTATCGGCGAAGTAGTGAGAGCCATTCGCAGTCGAAAGTCGGTTTGTGACGGTTGTAGCGAAAATAGCGTACCGGTTAGGTAATCTAGGAAAGCTACTAATTTCCCCTGGGGTTTGCACCCCAGGCTATCAAATGCCACCGCTTCGCGGTTGAACTAGCACAGGCTTCACTGGCTGGCGAGTCGTGCTTGGTTTGGCTTGCGAAAATGCTTCACAACGTTGAAATGGCACTCCCCGCTTGTAACCCGCGCGCCCCTCCCGCAAGGAGGGTGGATCCGTACAAACCATACATGCCCTGCAATGCCTACAACCTCTTGGGTTGCTATCAAAATTCAGTTTGCAGCGAGATCCACCTGAAAAAGCGTTTCAATGAATCGTTGTAAATGCTACGTTTTCATACGCCAGCCTTGCGCAATCAATAAAGCTACAAACCATGACATCTGTACTATCCGCTCATCCCAACACTCCGGCTAACCAAGTCGCGACCTTCGTTGCGAAATCTGGACCGAGAGAAGTAGAAGAGATGCTGCAGCCAGAACTGCATCAGCGTTCAATGGGCAGTCTGCCGCCATCTGAGGAAACTGCATACATCAAATCGGTATTGGCCGATCGGGCGCGGCAACTCCACAAACGCCGTATCCTGATTGTTGATGCAGAAGTTACCAACGTTATGGCGGTACAAACCTATTTGCAACAGAACGGCTATCAACAGATACAGACGTCTACGGATGTGGAGGACGCGCTGTCGACGATCAAGCAAGGCAAACCGGATGTGGTATTGCTGGATGTCAATTTGCCTAGCTGTAGTGGCTTGGATGTCCTCAAAGGCCTGGCAGCCGACGCGGCCACGCGCCATCTGCCGGTGATCATTTTAGCCACTGCACTTGAACCGTCGGTAAAAAAGAAGGCGCTCGAGCTGGGTGCCGCAGACTTCCTGACCAAGCCCGTCGATCCCTACGATT
Source organism: Pirellulaceae bacterium (assembly GCA_041739785.1). GTDB lineage: Bacteria > Planctomycetota > Planctomycetia > Pirellulales > Pirellulaceae > Aureliella. Next base: position 955 of record JBGSNE010000328.1, on the reverse strand, counting down.
TGATTCCCAGGGTTCGCAGTGCGCTACTCATCAAGTCGCACATGGAGGATTTTGCAGGAGAAAGCGCCAGGTTGGAGGCGATGGTGCGCAGGCGCACGGAGGATCTTTCGAAGAGTCGGCAGCAGCTAATTCTAGGTTTGGCCAAAGCGGCTGAGCACCGCGACGACGATACCGGCAATCACGTGCTGCGTGTGGGACGCTACGCAGGGATGATTGCCAAACAGATGGGTTGGCCCGAGCCTCGAGTTCAAATGCTTGAGCTGGCCGCCCAGCTACACGATGTGGGGAAAATTGGAATTCCCGATTCGATCCTGTTCAAGCCCGGAAAACTGGATCCGCAGGAATGGGACATGATGCGCAAGCACTGCTCCTTCGGAGTCGATATTGTCGAACCGGTTTCGCTGCAAGATTTGAGCAAGCTCAGGGCGCACACACGGCTGGGCGCAGAAATGCTGCACGTCCGCAGCTCGCCCATGATGATGATGGCCGCACGCATCGCACAAACCCACCATGAAAAATGGGACGGCAGCGGCTATCCGATCGGTCTGGCTGGCGAGGACATTCCCATCGAAGGTCGAATCACCGCGGTCGCCGATGTGTTTGACGCGTTGTCCAGCGAGCGTCCCTACAAGAAAGCCTTTCCACGGCAGAAGTGTTTTGAAATCATCGAAGAAGGTCGTGGCAAGCATTTTGATCCTCAGGTCGTCGAGGCCTTTTTCTTGTGCGCTTCGAAAATCGTCGAAGTCCAGCTCGCGCTCATGGATCGCAAGTAGGCTACGCACAGTGAACCGACGGCGGTAGTTGTGTGTTGATTTAATTGGTGTTTGCACATTATTCGATTAACCCGCAGCCGCAGGTTTTGAAGCCCGCACTATTTGAACCGCGAAGCGGTGGCATTTTTTAGCCTGGGGTGCTAACCCCAGGAAAACTGTCCCCCCAGGACATCCGGCTTGCC
>JBGSNE010000325.1:0-81841 GCA_041739785.1 Pirellulaceae bacterium | reverse complement strand
ATCGGTTATACTATCTGACAAACCGAGAGATGCCCTTAGAAAAGGCATAGCTGGGCAGCACTCCTTCCTACCCACTTAGCGGCTCCGTTCAACGCACGATCTAACCCGCTGAGTACAACGGGTTAGATCGCAATACGTTCGAAATGCTGTTGTGGCCGCGAAAATACTTTCGGCGTTTAAGATTGTTGCCAGCGCGACAGTGGATGGCCGCACACCTGTGGCTTGGTTTTGCTAGTTTGCCTCTGGCCGTTATTCACTGTGGTTGGCATCTTGGTGGTCACCTTCCAACTTGGTTCATGTTCGTGTTTGTGCTCACAATATTGAGCGGTGTTTGGGGACTGATCCTCCAAAACATTATTCCTAAACTAGTCCTGCAACTCTTGCCTGCGGAAACAATCTATTCTGAAATTGAACATGTGGCAAAGCAAAGTATCAGCGACATACGCCAGGCTATCATCGCCGTGTGCGGACCGCCGGCAGGTTCGGAGAATAGACTTATCGAAAGCGAACAGTCCTCGCATGCCAAGTCTACGGTTGTTGTAGGGGCTGTCCGCGAGATCGGCTTGGTAAGCGGTCGCACACTTCGCACCAAAACCGTTACACGCAGCGAAACGGACCGAGATGTACTATGGAATGCATTCGCTGAAATTGAGCCCTTCCTTTCGCGGGATGGTATAAAAAGTGGCCCGTTTAGCAAACCTGCCGATGCATCTCGTTGGTTCTCCAAATTGCGACACGCATGCAGTCAGAACGGCGAGCCGGTTATCGAAAGTTTGGAACAGTGCTATGAGCAACGCCTGCAATTTAACATGCAGCGTCGTTTTCATCACTGGCTCCATGCCTGGCTGCCTGTGCATATTGGCTTAAGCGTTTCCGTATGTGTGCTGCTGATTGTACACATCATCACCGCCTTGAAATACTGGTAACGGGCAGTGGGAAGACTCGGATATGGCTAAGCAAAGTGGCAAAATTCGGGCACTACGCGTTCGCTTGGATTATCACAAGCATCGTGGGGGCCTTTATTGGTCGCGTTGGGCGTGTGCGCTGTTTGCATTGCTCGTTTCGGGGGGTTACGGAATATTCGTTTTGGCCGGCGTTTTCGCACCTCCCGTAGACTCGAACGCGATTCGATCCAGTTGGCTTGGTCAAGCAGCATTCCAGGTTAATACCGGACTGCTTTCACAGGTTCATGCACACTTTGAACAGGACTGCATGCAATGTCATTCGCTGGGACTTGTGCGGCCGATTGCGGCGGACGCCTTGAAGCTTACCAGTCAAGCAACTTTCCAAGATTTGGCGGACAAGTGTCAGCGTTGTCATGAGGTACAATCACACGTGGCGGCCATGCATAGCCCCACCTGTCGAGAAATGGACCAGAATTGTAGCGCCTGCCATCAAGATCACCTGGGACGTAACGTTCGCCTAACATCTATAGCTAACTCTCGTTGTACAAACTGCCATTCGAATCTGAACAAAGTGTGTGATGGTGTAAGCGACTTGAACACCCAGACAAACATTGACAATTTCTCAATTGCCACTCACGCGACACAGGCAGGCACGTTTCGGTCGCTAGCAGCTGACTCGGGCCGAATTCGTTTCTCGCATCGTCAACATATGAATCCCGGCCAGATAAAGTCGGGCAGGGTTGGAGGATTTGAGCGCACCATGTTGAATCCGCGCTGGCAAGCCCACTACGCTGACGACCTGCAGGGCTTGGTTCAGCTGAAGTGTAGCGATTGCCACCGGTTGCAGGCCCCGTCCGGCAACGTCGGATTTGAAAATCTTGATAGCCTGACGTCGGCTACCGATCTTGAGCACTCGCACAACTACGCCCCCATCGACTTTGACCAGCATTGCGCAGCATGCCACCAACTTACCTTTACTGGTCAAACCTCTGAAATGCTGCCGTTGCCACATGCTGCTCCACGGATTGAGTTGCAGCAATTGCTTTCAGCTAAATTATTAGGCGGGGCAATCAACGGTGCATTTAGTTTGCCGAGAGACCAGATAGACGACAGCGGGACTCGAATAGCATCGCTCATTAACGAACAACTGAGCGCTGCGGTAGAGCGAGTTATCTTGGGCTGCGCAAAGTGTCATTTTCCAGAGGACTTAACAGACACGAATACACCAGCCGGTCATGCTCCAACTGCCGCACGGCCCATGATTCGACCGCGCTGGTTGCAATACGGACTTTTCGATCACGCGGCGCACAAGAAGATTTCAAATTGTACCTTCTGTCATGAAATACCAAACAGCGAAGCCCCTAACGATAATGCGATCGTGATGATCAAGGGTCCTGAAAGTTGCACGCCTTGCCACCGCGATGCACGCGAACCAAACGCAACGGAAACTGTGTTTGGCAACTCAGTCGACTTAAGCAGCGACGCTAATCGAATGGCCCTGCTAGGCGATGCCAAGCAACTCACTCTTGCCTCGGACAACTGCGTGTTATGCCACCGTTACCATTGGTCGCGCCCGCCTGTCACAAATGCGTCGATATCACCAGCAAATGTTGGAGTCCCGCGGTGAGAACTGTGAGCCGGGTCAGGATTGGATTGGGATCGCTTGCGCTGTTCGTACTATGGGTCGCAGCCCGATCGACAACGAATTGCTACGCTGGGAACTCCGCAGCTTTCATCGGTCGAGCCAGTTGCGCTTCTGCCACTTGCCATGGCGGTATCAGCGGTCAAGGGCCGGCGTGGAATAGCAGCCTCCGCACTTGGGAAGCCACCGACTTGCAACACGTTGGTGCCGGAAATGTATTGTTGAATGACAAATCTAAACAAATTGTTGCTGCTTTGGTCGGTCGTTCACTAAACGCGGCAACGTATCGCACTTCGTTGAGTGAGCGTTGTGTAAGTTGTCACGCACCGAATTTGGTCAAGAGTCAATCGCCAGAAACGGTCAGCGATGCTGAGTGGCGACGTCAAATCCAGGAAGGTGTCGATTGCGAAGCCTGTCACGGACCCGCATCTAAGTGGCTGGATCTGCACACACTGCAAGCCGCCGACGGTCGCTTGGCATCCCAAGAAAATGGTAAGATGCCTACCCAACCGTGGCTTGATCGGACCGACAACTGCTTGCGGTGCCATCTCGGGTCGAGACCACCGGGCGGAACTGTGCGCGATTTGAATCATGATCTGATTGCGGCTGGACATCCTGCATTGCGGTTCGAGATGAGTCTTTATCATGCGAATCTTCCTGCCCATTGGGCCGTAGCACAGGACCAACTTTTTAGCTCGGAACCCTTCGATGCGGATGTAGAGTTAGCAACGTCGAGGCAGCCACCGGCAGTCGTATTTGAGTTTCCAACGCCACAGCAACATCATTTGTCGCGATTGCGAACGATTGCAGCTACAGCGAGCTTGTCTCAAGCTCGCCTGGATGCCAGTCGACGCGGTCTAGCGCCCTGGCCTGAATTCGCCGAATACAACTGTTTCGCCTGTCATCAAAATTTGGAGTTGGTCACAAACAACTTGGATCGAATGCCGCAAAAACTGACATGGAATCCTATGGTCAACCAACATTCGTTGCTTGGTAACCACTCGCTGCTTATTGATCGCAGGAAACTACCAATGTGGGACAAGACTTTCGAAGCCAGACTCGTCACACTGGCTTCAACCGCGGAGGACTGCATTGTTGACACACAACTGAAACCCGTCGATCCCATCGCAGCCTGGCGGGCTGCGGCCGACGATCAAATCAACGTTGAACAGAGACTTGACTACAACTTGGCAGCCAGCTGGTTATGGACCAATCGATTGATGATACGAAATTTGAGTGCAGCCCGTTTTCCAAAAAAATTGAATGAGCCCCCCGGGCTTCGACTATCAGCTTCCCAAACGGAAGAGCTTGACAGGCTGTTAGATGCATTTGCAATGGGTTTGAATTCCCTTGCAATTGCTGCTGTCTATCCACAGTTTAGGTACGGCTCGGAACCTGTGCGTTCAGCCTTGGACACTCAGCTCAAACATAGTCACACCGAACTGGAAACGGCGAATCAATTGACCGATCTGCGCGATACTTATCGAAGCCGACTCCACAATGCACTAACAACGGCGGAAGCTACGCAGACCAATGGAGCACTGCCATGATCATTCCCGCGTTGTTGGAGCGGCAGAAGCGTCGCGGCGGATATTTGAACGATGCGGATCTTCGGGACGTTTCCAAAGAACAGGCTGTGCCGCTGCATCGCGTTCAGTCCTTGGTCTCGTTTTATCCGCACTTTCGTACACAGCCGCCTCCCAAGGTCGAGGTGCATGTCTGTCGCGACATGTCGTGCCATTTGCGCGGCAGCCTGCCATTGACCGAAGAAGTCCGTGAGTGGGCAAGCAACAAGCATGGACAACAGGTCCTAGTGTGCGGTGTCTCGTGCTTGGGCCGCTGCGATCGAGCTCCGGCCGCCTCGGTCAATGAACAACTATATGTGGGGCGGGACGCCAATCAGCTTCGACAGATCATCACTTCGTTCTGCGATGAACAGCCATTTGCACCCGACACCGACCAAGCATGGTCCAAGAAAAATTCGGCCAATTGGGAAATGGATCACTATGCTGGCCAGCCAAATTATGAGGCCGTTCGCCGTTATTTGAACGATCCCGACCCCGATCGAGTCCTGACCGCGCTTGAGACAGCTGGCTTGCTCGGTATGGGTGGCGCGGGCGGTCGAGCATTTAAGAAATGGTCAGAAGTCCGCGAAGCCAAAGGCACCAGCAAATTTATCGTGTGCAATGCAGACGAATCAGAACCGGGTACTTTCAAGGATCGAGAAATACTGCTCAATAAGCCCTACTTAATCATCGAGGGGATGATTCTATCGGGGCTGGTGGTTGGCGCATCCCAGGGATGGGTCTACGTGCGACATGAGTACCCAGAGCAAATCGCCAGTCTCGAAGCCGAGATCCAGCGGGCCAGGCAAATCGGTTTGCTCGGAGCCAATTTGCTCGGTTCGGGTAGGCGTTTCGACATAGAAATTTTCGTCAGCCCAGGTAACTATATCTGTGGCGAGCAAACGGCTTTGATTGAGGCTATGGAGAACAACCGAGCCGAACCACGTATTCGACCGCCTGAACTGGTGACCAATGGGTACCAAAACCAGCCAACGCTCTTAAACAATGTCGAGACTTTTGCATGGGTTCCAGCCATTCTGCTGCGATCGGCCGGACAATGGTACGCCGATCAAGGACGCAAACATGGACCCTGGGTAGGCAACGAATCCGACAAGATGCGGGGCAAACGCCTATTCTCCATTAGTGGCGACGTTCGCTACCCAGGTGTGTATGAAGTCGAAACAGGCATCACGCTCGGTGAATTAATCGACAAACGCTGTGGCGGCATGGCTGAAGGCAAGCGAATTCTGGCAGTCGCATTGAGCGGTCCTTCGGGCGGACTGGTTCCCGCAGTTATTCCGCTTAAGTTACTCAGTCGCCGATTCGTTGAGACTTGCGCACCCAAGAATGCGACTGAGTTTGACATACGGGAATTGCCATTGGACATCAATATCTCGCGCGCCTTGGGTCTAATGATCGGTGGCGGGTTAGTCGTTTATGGAACCGGCGCAAACATTATTGCGGAAGCGGTTGCCTGCAGCCGCTTTTTCAGCCGTGAGTCATGTGGAAAGTGCGTGCCCTGTAGAATTGGATCTCAAAAAATCACTCACATCGGTGAGCGACTCCTACAAGGCCAACTTAGCAAGTCGCAATTGCCGGTCCTTCGCGAGACCACGCTCGAGCTTTCACAAGTCATGACGGCGACCAGCATTTGCGGATTGGGGCAAGTCGCCAGCAATCCCCTACGAAGCCTGTTCGAGTACTTTCCGCAACTCGTGGAGCAAGCCTGTGAAGACTAAATTTGAGAATAATTGCGAGCGGACCTGGTAACACTGTTCCTCTGGAAATGAGAAGATGAGATGGCAACCCCTTCTGAGCCACATACCGACTTTTCGGCGATTCTTACCAGTGGTATGGTGCCGCCGGAAAATGAAGGCATGTTCGCGCGCGACGTAGATGGGCGGCTCGTTCGTGTTGAAAAGGCGACGGCACAGGACTTCGACGCTGACGTTCGTTTGACCATCGATGGTCATGAAGTCGTAATCAGAAAAGCAATTCCGACCAAAGATAGTCAGGGGAATATTCTGCAAAGTGAAAATGGCCAGCCAATCCCTCGCTTTACCACGATCTACGACGCGGCTTCATTGGCCTTTGTGAAAGCCCCCGGAGATCAACATCCGATACTGACCTTGTGCCATCAGGAACATCTGCCGCCAGTGGGAGTATGCCGTATATGTTTGGTCGAATTGGTCGAAACCTCGTCTCGTGGAACACGTCGAAAACTGGTTCCATCCTGCATGCAACAAATCGCTGAGGGCATGGAGGTTCATACGCTCCAAAGCCAAGTTGATCCTGGCGCTGCTTTGCGAGTGAAGACCGCAGCGGGTGTGGTTGCCGAATTGCTGATAACCGATCATTTGCCGCGATCCGACCAGCCAAGCTTTTTGTCGTTGGCGGAAGCCGGCCGGGGCAATGAATTAGCCGCTTTGGCCGAACGACTCGGCCTAAGTCAGTCGCGATACGGGCTCCGCTCACTCGACCGTGGCCTCGACAATTCCAGTTCCATGATCGCCGTCGACCACAACCAATGTATTATGTGCGGTCGCTGTATTCGCGGATGCAACTGGGTGAAGGAGAATCGTGTCATTGGCCGCTCCGGCAAAGGATATTCCAGTCGGATCGCATTTGATCTAGATCAGCCGATGGCGGAGAGCAGTTGTGTATCATGCGGAGAATGCGCAGTCAGTTGTCCTACCGGCGCGCTGGAATTCACGCCGCTATTCTTGGAGAATCAGGAGAGCAGCGTAAAGAAGGAGCTAGCCTCCGATCTTCGCGACGGGCAAATCGTACCTCCCGAGGAACTGGCCAGCATTCCGCTATTCCAAGACATTCCGTTTAAATTTCTGCAATTTAATGCCTCTTCGGTTGTGCGCCGGTGGCTTTCGCCCGGGGATGTCCTGTGCAAAGAGGGGGAGTATGGGTCGACGGCATTTGTAATCCTCAAGGGTAGTTTCCGGATTTTTCTCAGTGGGGCACGAGGCGCGGTAATCACGGAGCGGTCAGCCGGGTTGTCAGGCTTTTTTGGCGGACTCAAGACCATGCTCAAACGCGCCGGAGGCGCACCTCACCTGAGCGATGTTGGCGCAGCTACCCTCGACGAAGGGCAAGAGATAATTCGTGACGTCAAGGATGTCATTTTGGGTGAAATGACGTGTATGAACAGCTACCCCCGCTCCGCCACGGTTGTTGCCAACGAAGAGTCGGAAGTACTTGAGATTCGCCGCAACGTTTTGTATATGCTGCAACGCAATGAGACCAGTCGACGCCTCTTGGAGAAAGCCTATCGCGAACGCGCCCTCGTGGGACAACTTCGCAAGATTCCATTTCTCAGTTCTCTAGATGAAGGCGCACGCACGTTAGCTGCTGAGTTCTTGAAGGATCGAGTCGATTTGGTTGCGGTTGAACCCGGACAAACAATTTTTGAACAGGGTGAAATTGCCAAGGATCTATACGTAGTGAAACTCGGATTTGTTAAAGTCACGCAACGGTACGGCCAGAACGATCGAGTCTTAAACTACCTCGGTCCCGGCAACCACTTTGGCGAAATCGGGCTGCTCGGTTCTTGCGGCGATCTATTGAAAGTGCATGGTAATGTCGGTCATGTGGTTAGTCGTAGGACCGCGACTTGTTCCGCATTGGACCACGTTGAGTTGGTACGCCTCAAAGGCGATGACTTCGTCGAGCTCCTGAAAGGCTATCCGCAGCTCATCGAACCTCTTCTCAGCTCGGCATTGGCATTGCTCGAACGAGATGAGCAATCGCAAACACGCCTTGAATCAGCGGGAAACCAGGAATTCTTGGATCAAGGGCTATACCTGGCACAAAGCCTACTCGTACTGGATTTGGAACGCTGCACTCGGTGCGACGAATGCACCAAGGCTTGCGCGGACACTCACGACGGTGTTACGCGATTGATTCGTGACGGTTTGCGATTTGACAAGTACTTGGTGGCCAGTAGCTGTCGCTCCTGCATGGACCCGTACTGCTTAGTAGGTTGCCCAGTAGATGCCATTCACCGCAGTGGTGATTCACTAGAAATACGAATTGAAGATTATTGCATCGGTTGCGGACTATGCGCCAGCAATTGCCCGTACGGTAACATCAATATGCACGGTTTTCCTAAGACAGAGCTCGATCCCACCACAAATAAGGAGCGGCCTGTTTTCGAATTAATTGAGGGAAGACGCCTGCCGGTAGTGCAACAAAGAGCCACAACCTGCGACCTCTGCGCCAGCGTTGACGGCAATCCCAGTTGTGTTTACGCCTGTCCTCACAATGCGGCTTTTCGCATGACCGGCGAACAGCTACTTCATTCGATTATAACGAATTCCAATTGACCGGCTGATGTAGGAATTTAACCGGACAGCGCCAGGCATTGGGCCCAATTTGCGAAAGTGCTAAGCCGAATCCGGATTCAAACCTAGTCCTTTAGCAGCCTCCGCAACGGTTCGCGATCGCCGCTCAGCGGCACCCACATGTCCCTAAACTGACACGCTGGGATCTCCTTTGGTCACGTACTTCTTAGGTGGAATTGGGCCTGACATTAACTACGGCACCATCTTTTTCTGACCTAAGACCACCTTCAACTCTAGGTTTATCTTTATTGGCTGGATCTGAGAATTCACCACCTTGAATTCGATAACTGCACGGGGCGCGAATGAAAAAGGCACCCTTTTCGTTATCGCGAAAGTCAACTTCTTCGATATCTAAGAATGTAGGCTCGCGTTCCGAATTCTTCTCCGCCCGCTCCATAACTAAGATGCCAGCCGTATTTTTTAAGAAACCACCTCCCTGTAGCTTCACCGAACCCGAATAGATCAACAGGCCGGTCAGGTTATCCTGGAAGGTACAGCCAGTCGCGAACAACGCGTCTCCTCGTGCATCAACCGACACTCCGGCGGTGTCGCAGTCGGTAATTTGGCAGTCGACTAGCGTTGCAGTTGCGTCTTCAAGCAATAAGCCTGCCAGTCCGCTGTTGGAAATGTGCGATTTGCTAATTGCCAAGTGCGACTGTTGTGCAAGCTGGATTCCCGTATCCGAACTGTTTTTGCACTCGATGTCCGAGATCGAGACATGGGCATGCTCAATGCTGATAGCCGTTGCAAAGTCCACAATGCTGCAGCCCGACACTTCGATACGCGGCGCGTCAGGTAGCTGGCCTTCGTCGATAAGCCGCATTGCATTTTCGCCTTGCGATCCACCGAAGTTGACTTTTTTTATTAGCCCCGCACTACGTTGAAAGAGCAATCCCAGTTTGCAATCATTAATTTGCGTTCGCGCGGTACCGTTGATCTCCACCTTGTTACAGTCCTGAAAGATGGCTCCCGTTTTACAGTCACGAAACGTGCAATCTTGAATCGAGACCAACCCATCTGCTGCCTGCCAATGAATTCCGTATGCGGATCCAGCGCCATCAAATGTGCAGCGTTGCACCAAGCCTGTGCACTGTGTAGCTTGAATCCCTACAGGGATGTCATTTGGTGAAGTGGAAGGACGGATATCAAACAAACAGTCGATCAAGCTTAACTGCGACGCCTCCGCGGCACGAATTGCGGGTTGCGACGACGTGCGAAAGTTACATTGGTTAGCTGAAAATGCGCTACCGGGTTGGACTTTTACACAATCATAAGAGCGTGAATTGACCGTGCAGTTATTTAGCACGAGTTTGCCACTGTTTAATTCGATCGTATTGAATTCCGTAGCAATTGACTTATCCCCTTCCAATGTCAGATTGACGAGTTCAATTGTGACGTCGGACTGGATTACCAGTGCGGCTTGGTTTGCACCGATAATCACTATGTCCTCCCTATCACCTGCTCCCACCAGTCGCACGCTGCGTTCTAAAGTCAAGCTTTCCGAATAATAACCTGGAAGGACGGTAACTGTCTCTCCATCGTGTGCCATCGCGATTGCAGCGGCCAGAGTGGTATGCGTACCTTCAAGGCCTTTGGAAACGCGGAAGGGGCGAGCGGGAATCACTACAGCCGGCTCCGAGGCAGAGACCTCTGGCTTCGGCGCTTTCTCGTCAGAAGTCCTCACCGACGCGATTGGGTTCGCCCGGTTGGATTGGGCAGAAGTTGTTGCCTGCTGAGGGGCTTCGTTCGATGATCCCTTTGGTTGATCCAGCTTTCCGTTCATTTCCGAAGGAACTAACCATCCGTTAGTCAATAAGATTAGAAGACCAGCACATACTAAACCGAGTGGAATGTATACCCATTTCAAGGCACTCCAGTCCTTGGGAACATGGAGATCATGAAGCGTTGCCCGAAGTTGGCCTGCCTGTCGTATTGTCTTACGGCGTACAGAGACAGCAACAGGAGAATTGGTACGTCTACCTAGTACACCGGTGAAACCCGCTTTGTTCGGGAGCGGTAAGCTCGTGTCTGCCGCCGGCAACTCAGCCATGACTGCTTCGAGATCTTCTACCAGTTCGAAGGCGTTGGAATATCGATCACTGACTTGCTTGGCGCAGCAGTTCTGGAAAATTACATCTATAACCGTAGGAATACTAGGATTTCTTTGGCTGATCGGCTTAGGCTCGCGGTGAAACACCTGTTCTTCGAGTTCTGAAAGGCTGCGCGCGTCGAATGGTGTGCGACCAACAAGCATTTCGTACAGCATAATGCCCATGGCGTAGATATCAGCGCGTCCATCCAACCACTCTGTTTGGCCGCGAAGTTGCTCGGGTGACATGTACAACGGCGTGCCAGCTCTCTCACCACTATGGTGCCGCCGATCCTCTTCCAGGATAGCCAATCCAAAATCGGCGACCCACGGCTTGCCCGCCGAGTCGATAAGAATGTTATCCGGCTTAAGATCGCGGTGAATCATTCCCACAGAATGGGCCATGGCCAAGGCGCCCGCGATTTCGCTCAGCAACCAACAAGCGTGCCTCAATTCTAGATTGCCGCCGTCGGACAACAACTTGCGCAGTGTGCTGCCAGCGATCAATCGTTGCACTACGAAAGGCTGGCCACCGGACAACGTGCCAACCTGAAACACGGGAACAATTCCAGGGCTTTCTAGCTTAGCCGCGTTTTTTGCCTCTTTGATATATTGTTCGCGACGGCTTGGATCGTCGAGCAAGGAAACCTTGATCGCAACCTGCCGATCTAATTTTTCATCGCGAGCCCGATAAACAACGCCGAACGCTCCCCGTCCCAATTCTTCGAGCAATTCAAATCCGGGAACTAACAGCTTAAGAGTTGCGACATTCGCCGTCCCGTTCTTAATCGTCGCAAACAGATCATTATTTTCCCCAGCATCTTTAAATATAGTGCTCTGCATATCGGCTGGTGGGTGGCGCGATTTACTATCCTTGTTACGCTCTTTATTCTCATTGGACGCTGCCATATTACAGTTCTACTTCAAAAGCCTGCTAAGCGCTACAAACCCTGTCCAAAGATGCAAATCGACCTATTTGACGCCCAAGTTGGTCGTTTGATCGCAAGGGATCGCGACGAGCAATGCACTGCTCTCCGCAAAGTGGCTGAATTGGCAGGGCAACTCTCTTTAAATGATCGATATCACGCCCCGGTCACCAGTGATTATACCATGCCATTGGAGGGGAAGTTCGCGCCAGCAGAAGACAAGACTTAAAAACCGGGCACAGGTATGTCAACGGTGCCGTGTACTGACACTTGACGGTTCCCTTTGTCTTCAATCGTCCCTTCCTGCGTCCGAGCGACAATAGCCCCCCTGTCGCTCGCGATGCAAGTGCATTCAGGGAAAGCACTTAGATGAGTTCGCGACCCGTTGGGAGTATCATTCACCCACGGTCTTCCCAACGTCGAACCATACGGAAATGGCAAAACGACTTATGAAAACACTCCGCAGAACGCGCTCGGACGTTCCTGTCGAAAATCACTGGCTGTTCGCATGGGATCATAGCTAAGGGCCCCTCTCGCTACCAGCACCAGAATACTGTAACCACAGGATCCCGCCCAAGCTGCCGATTCATCTCGAATCAATAGCGAAGCTATCGTATTTCCATATTTCCTTAGCACCATCATCGCGGCGGCTTAAAACGCTAGGCTCTGTTTAAAAACCCGTAGCGACGCTCGTCAGAGCGTGGTTTTGTCCGCGGTCTGGCGACCGCAGCTACGTTGATTCCGACTTTTCAAACAATGCCTAGATTCGAACCCGCAATCCTAACTTAGCAACAGCCGAAGTGAGTGCGCAAACGGCTGCTGCCATCGTGAAGGAACCAAGAATTGCCACTACAGCTGACTCAGAAGCTGCGTAGAAACGAACAGACGCGCTGAGGCCCGACAATTCAAGCAAGAACAGAACAATTGGGTGCATAAGATAAGCGATCAACGGATTTGCTCCGGCAGGTAAAATCGGCACTGCCCACCGACTGATCATCTTGACATCCATTATCCAGTAGAGCACGGACCATGCCAGCACCGCCAATGAGCTACACCAGAAACACCATGTGGGAGTGGCCGATATCTTATTGACGCCAGCCAACGTATCCGTCATTGCTCCGGCCAAGAACAGGGCCGCCGCGTACGTGAGCCCCCACCGAATTCGTTGCTTCGGGGACTCAACCTCAGAACCTGGCAAAAGTATTGTTCCCAGGAGGGCGCCACACATAACAATCGCTGGCAAGGATCCAAGCTGGCTAGCCAGTGACACGTATTGGTCGATTCCTTCAAGCAACCAACGTATAGCGTCAATGAGCGGGACAAACGGGTCCAACCAAGGCTTATCGTTTACGCGAGTAAAGAAACCGCCATTGTTGGCAACGACAAAATTGGTCATCAACAGTCCGATTGCCACAACGATCCACTCGCGGCTATTGCGCACCAACAAGAATATGCAGGCCGCTGCAAAGTAGGCCCAGCCGATAAGTCCTAAGATGCCCCACCATTGCGTCGTCAACCAAGCCCAATCCGTGACCGTCTGAAGAAGAATGACCTGTGTCTCAACCGGTTCGCGGCGATAGATTGCCAGTAAAATTATCAATCCCAAGATTCCAACACACTTGATCGCAATGAAAAGACTACGCCTTGTTCCCGTGGTACGCGGGACGATACACCAGGCCAGTAAGATCGCGGTATAGCAAAGCAATCCCCAAAGTGCAGGAGACATGCTGGTAATTGCACCTCGATTAACTTCCACAAGGCCCATGACCAGTAATCCTACGGTACGCAGCAGAATGTGAACGAAGATCGTACGATATGAGTCGCCGCGACTGCGAGCACTATCGACGGCAAGTGGAATGGAAACACCAGCGATAAAGAGGAAAAACGGAAAAACGATGTCCGCTAATGTCATACCGTCGGCGTGCGGTGGCTGAATATGGTGCATCCAACCTGGCGCCGCTGGCCCCAAATCGTTCACGAATACCATGACGAGAATCGTCAGACCACGCAGTGTATCGACCGAGACGATTCGTTTGGCTTCGTACATGATAGCTTCCAGGTTAAGAGTCAGTCCGAGGTCCGTGCATGCGGTGCACCAATGGAGACCAAGCAGATCGTTCTGTATTCAATTGCTGTTCGACTTGCGCTCACCTTCCTGGAAAATGGCGATTCGGACGGCGAGTTCTCACTGTCGCCTACCAAGGATTGTGGAGCCAAACGGCCGTCCGGTGCCACTTATGCCAGCTTGGCCCCATTGCTAACGGGCTGATCGGGGACTGCCAGCACGACGGAACCGTCGTCTCGGTAGAAGCCCGCCAGCAAGAACTCAGACAGAAATGGCCCTATCTGTTTGGGTGGAAAGTTGACGACTCCAATGATCTGCCGACCGACGAGCTCTCCCGGCGAGTAGAGTGCCGTGATTTGTGCGCTGGTTCGCTTTACGCCGATTCCAATTCCGAAATCTACGGTAACTTTGTATGCCGGCTTACGTGCCTCTGCGAACGAGTCGACTGCGGTAATCGTTCCCACTCGTAGCTCGATGCGCTCGAAGTCGCCCCAGGAGATCAATTCATGTGTCATTGTAGAATGCCTCGGAAGCAATCGGCCTCATCCTAAATTTCATTCCCATTAAGATTTCTCCACATTGGAAGGGCTAAATCTCAACGTGACCCAAGCTCCAATGGCCCAAGTTACTGAGGCTGATTCCAAGACGCAACTAGGCGAAGTTTGGGAAAGCAGGCACTTTCGGGCGCAACGTTGCACTAGCCCTAGTGATGCATAATTGAAGTTGCGCGAACGTTTTCGCTACTTCGGAATCATATATGGCTATATCGCTGAGGATACTGTATCTAATGGCAATGCCGCTTTGATTGGTTGGCTCAACGACAAATACTAAGCATCCCTAAAAACCGGCCTGCAAATTGCGGCCGAATAGTCTTATGAAAGAATGCTATGACGACTCCAGTCCAAGCAAAATCACCCGAACACAAACCCGTGCAGCAGACAGTGCGCATCGCCGCTGTCCAGTATTTGCTGCGCTCGATTAAAGATTGGGATGAGTTTGAAAATCAGGTGCGTTTTGTGATGAAAGCGGCAGGGGATTACAAGCCACAGTTTGTGATGTTTCCTGAGATTTTTACCACCCAGCTGCTCTCATTCATGGACACCAGCGACCTGCGCAAAGCCGTGCGTGGGCTGAATGAATTTACGGAGCGTTACACCCAACTGTTCGTTGAACTTGCCAAGCAATGGGGCATGTACATCATCGGCGGCAGCCACCCTACGATCACCGATGGCAAGTTGCTCAACACGGCCTATCTTTTTTCCCCCGACGGCCAAATCTTTACGCAAGACAAAATTCACCTCACGCGTTGGGAAAAGGAAAAATGGCAGGGCGATCCGGGACAGCACGTGCGTGTATTCGACACCGCCCACGGCCGCATCAGCATTTTGATTTGCTATGACATTGAGTTTCCAGAACTCGCGCGGATGGTTTGCGAGCAAGGCGCAGACATTATTTTTGTGCCTTCGTGCACGGATGATAAGCAAGGCTTTTGGCGCGTTCGCTATTGCTGCCACGCGCGGGCGATTGAAAACCAAGTCTACGTGGCGCTGACTGGCACGGTCGGGAATTTGACAGTCGAGGGCCTCGGTCTTCACTTTGGGCAAGCCGCGATCATCACGCCTTCAGATTTCCCGTTTGCCCGAGAAGGCTTGGCGGCAGAGGGTGTGCCCAACGTGGAGCAAATCGTAATCGCAGATGTCGATTTGTCAAAGCTGGTCTCCAACCGCATCAACGGAACTACCATTCCTTTGTATGACAAGCGGGTGAATATCTACAAAACGGATGTTGAGGTGATTCAGGCCTAACCTAGTCAATTGTTTATTGCCCATCAGCCTTATAAACCGTGACGCGGTTCTTGCCGGCGGCCTTGCTACGAAACAGGCATTGGTCTGCGGCGGCAAGCAGTTCACGTTTATCTTTGGCATCGTCTGGATAGGTCGCCAAACCAATGGACGCGGTTATGTGAAGGTTGATTTTTTCTTTACGAAGAAATGTGTCGGACTCGAGTCCCTTTCGAAGAGTCTCGATCTTTTCGAGGGCCTCGGCCTTGCCCTGACCCGGCAGGACGATCACGTATTCGTCGCCGCCGTAGCGGACGATGCGATCCCCGGGTCCAAGGTGCCGATTAAAGGTCTCGGCGGCTTCGCGCAACACCTGAGCACCCAGCAAATGACCGTGGGTATCCACCACCGCTTTGAACTTATCCATGTCGGTGAACACCAGCGAAACAACCGCTTTGGGCTGCGCTAACAATTCATCGAGAAACTGGTGGAGAAAGCGCGTGTTGTGGAATCCAGAAACGTCGTCTGTTACTGATATTTTTTGGACTTCCTCCAACCGATCTTTTAGTTCCAAAGAGAGCGTTCGTAATCTTAGAAGATTGTTGACGCGAGCCTTG
Organism: Pirellulaceae bacterium; assembly: GCA_041739785.1. Classification (GTDB taxonomy): domain Bacteria; phylum Planctomycetota; class Planctomycetia; order Pirellulales; family Pirellulaceae; genus Aureliella. Next base: position 65,896 of record JBGSNE010000325.1, on the reverse strand, counting down.
AGTTCCGCGGGCTCGATTGGCGTAAGTATCACGTCATCGACGAGTTTGCCAAGAAACCTCGATGCCGACTTGGCGTGGGCACGCGGCAAAAAAACAAGGAACGGGAGAAAAACAGGCTGCTCAGACTTTCGCCGTTCTTCCACGTGTTTCTTCAGATCGACTAAAGTCGGAGCGTCAAGGATTGTCAGATCAAATGATATATCCAGAATGTCGTCGCCAGCCGCTGTGACGACTTCATATTCGTTCGCCAAAGAATTCTCTAGTAGCGTGCGATTGGCTCGGTTGGCGGTGAGAATTAGTAGACGTGGTTTTTTCATGGCGTCTTGTCGACAACCTCGGGTTTACCAGTCAGCAGGCCGCGCAAGCCAGTCAGGGGGTCACCAACCTTAAGTCCATATTTCGTGATCTTGAGTTGCCGCATCGTTTTTTCAAAGTCGCCCGCCCGCTTCTTCAGAACGCCAATTGCCTTTCGCAAATGGCCGTCAAGTTCCAGATAGCGCAGGAAAATGATGTTGTCCGAGAGGTAGCTCACCTTGCCATCGGTCGCCTGGAAATCTCCAGTAATATTTTCAACTTCGTTGATCAGAATCAAGGTGACGCCCATGTTTTTCAGGTACATACCCAGCCGATGGAGCTGGGAAGTAAAATCGTCTTCGCCGCGTACGCACATCGCGTAACCCGCGACGCTGTCGATCATCACGATCTTGCGTTCGTGCTCTTCCACATCGCAGCGCACCATGTGCGCAAACTCATCTGCCGAGACGCGATCTTCGACCTGCACTAAAGTGAGAATGCCGCGATCGACCATGTCCCGAACGGGAATACTGATCTCACCACAGCGGTTCATGAGCGTGTCCGCGCCTTCCTCGAACGTGTAAACCGCAGATCGTTCCCCGCGACCGGATGACTCTTTGATGAACTGTAATCCCAATGTCGTTTTACCGACCCCCGTCGGGCCGGTGAGAATCGTGACGGTGCCGCGTTCGATCCCTCCGTGAAGCAATTCATCGAGCTCGGGAATGCCCGAGGACAGCGGTTCGGCGACGTGGTCACGGCGGATTCTCGTTGACAAAAGGCGAGGAAAAACCAACATCCCTTGATCGCCGAGACGCATCGCATTCCTACCAGGTAGAAAGCCGGAGCCTCGATACTTGGAAATCTTGAGGGTTCGACCTTCCTGGGTAAGTTCGAGTTCAATCACACCGTCCGACATGAACTTCAGATCGTCATCCGGAATGTCGGGCGTTCCTTCCGAAGTGAACAGCACGGTCGCACCGTGATTGACCAGATACCGCAGAAAGGCTGTCGCCTGTTTGCGATACTGGAATACATCGGTACTCAGATAACGGAACTGTGTCATCGAGTCGAGAAACACCCTTTCCGGCCGGATCTTTTCGATCGCCTCGACAATCTGCATCGTCATCGGATCGCGTTCAACCGCAGCTGTGGTAAAAATGTCATACCTCTCAACCTTTGCGAAAAACTCAGGAGAGGGGCTCAGGTCAAGGAAATCGACACCGGTCAGATCAAAGCCGAGTCCGATTGCATTTTCGCGTAGTTGATTCTCGGGTTCACTCAACGAGATGTAGAGCACGCGCTCGTTGTTCTTGCTGCCCGTGGTCAGAAAGTGCAATCCCAACGTGGTTTTCCCGCAGCCGGGTCCGCCCTTCACGAGATAGGCATTTCGCGGTCTAAAACCGCCCTTGAGAATTTCATCGAGCCCTTCCACGCCGACGGAAAGTTTTGCGTTACTGGGTTCAGTGATGACAGCAGAAGACGACTGATCGCCGAGATTCATGGGATATCATTTTGCCAATTATGGATGGAAGAAGCCATTTTGCCATGGAGAAAATCCATCCGTACTCGTTCGCTCCAATCACATGAAGTTACTGGAGGGATGATTCGAACACAATCCGGCAATCACCATTCGCGATAGAATATCTATTTGAGCTCTTGGCGTTCGATTATTTCGGGCTTTAAGAGCGCAACGAACTGTTCGATGAAGAGTCAAGGAACCGGTCAAGGAGGAGGTAGCCAAAATGCTCGGTGATGACATGGCGGCCGCGCGGGCGGATTGGCTGGAGACGTGCAAGGAACCGCTGCAACGCATCGAAGCGGACCAAAGCGACTTCCTGAAGCCACTCGATAGCGAGGGTGAAACGCTCGACTTCCACGCGTTGCGGCACGCTTGCGCCATTTGGCTGATTCAATCGGGTAGGCGCGAAAGGGTTACCAGTCGGCAAACGCATTGATTCGTTTGCGGTGGTGACTCACTTGGCGACTGAGCACTTACACAGACCCGACCCGCTCCATCCGTTAATCCGGATGAACGGATGGAAAGTGGGTTTGGAGCGCCAGCTGCAATGGAATCGCAACCGATCGACGCCCGCTGTGAAATTGCAAAAGACGGCAAGTCCCGCGAAGTCTTGGATGGTCAACAGGTCGATTTGTCGCAACCGTTGTCACTGCATTTCCGCTAGAATGCTCAACTGTCGCTGACATGCAGCGCCAGATTCAGCTTCAGAACAGTTTTAAAACATGCGGGACATCAAAATGAAAAACTCACTCAAACTATTTACTGTGGCACTCGGTTTCGCGATCGTTCAATGCGGACTGATCCCATCCAACGCGCATGCACAGATTCCAACGGCTGGCCCCGAATACGATATTCTCAAAAACGATGCCGGGGAGTGGGATGTTGAAATCACCAACTACGCAGGCGGCACTCCTGAAGTCACCCAAGGAACGGAATCCAACAGAATGCTGGGCGAATTTTGGCTGATCAGCAACTTCGAAGGGAAAATGATGGGCTTAGAATTCAAAGGTCATGGGAGCACTGGCTATGACGCGGAAGCAAAGAAATACGTTGGAACCTGGGTGGATTCTATGAGTCCAGGAATGATGCACATGCAGGGTGAGTACGACAAGCAAAAAAAGACAATGACACTTGTCGGAATGGCACCAGGCATGGACGGCAACCCTGCCAAACACCGATTGACGACAGTCTACCAGGATGGAAATCGAGTGATGACCATGTACATCACTCTGCAAGGCGGCGAAGAAACCAAATTCATGCAATTGGCCTACACGAAAAAAGGGAAGTAGACGAGCTGGTCAGGCAATTGACATTCGCGGCTCCGCAGCTGGACCCATACTCGGCTGTCCGGGTTGGTCCGCCTTCTACTATGATTCTCATGGCATGGAACTCAGCTTGGTAATCCCGTTACGCTGATTGCCAACCCTCCCAATCTGCCTAATGTCAAGCTCATCGCGATCGGTCTGGATTCAATCGGCCAAATTGAGTATCTCCAGAAATGGAAACCAAGAGACCAGCGAAAAAGGTGTCGGACACTCTCTAAACTACGATTAGAGCCAGTGATTTTGCTTGGACCCAAATGTGTCCGACACCTTTTTCGTTTGGCTCTTATGTTGGTTTGTCCAGGTTTGGGCCGCTCGCTCGTCTCACAGGGTTTTTCATTGCTTCTTTTCAGGCAGTCGCCAAAGATGGCCCAATATTGCAATCTCGCTCGATTGTTTTTGGCGATCGTTAGCCTTGTAGGTTTGCACGACTCAACAGCAGTTGCACAAAACGCAAATCACTACCCAGTCTATCCAATGACCGAACCACAGCGCACCCCCGCACAGCGCTCCTCTGCGCAGCACTCCGCTCCGCACCGCAGCTGGGACTCGAAATACGTGGGGACTAACAGCGCGAATGCAAGCGGTCTCCCGAGTTCTCAATGGCTACAATCCGCCCAGGGCGACGATTCCCACAGTCGCATTGCGGGGCAGCCGTCCAACTATGTTTCGACTTATGATCCAAGCCGTATCGATTTCGCTCGGCGTGCTGCGTTGCGCGATCGATCCGCATCTTCCTCAAGTTCGCCGATTATCTCCGAGCTAGCCAGCACGAACGCTGGCTTAGCCGAACAATGGGCTGAGCTGGCTGAGAAGATCAATTCAATTGCGGCTCGCCTGGGTGCCGCTAACGCTCAACTTGATTCAGTCAAACAGGATTATGACGATGTTGGTTCAAAGCTACGTCAACACGGGCTGACGCCAACGATTGGACTGCTGCTTACGAACAAGAAGAGCCAGCTTGATGGTTGGCAAATCGATGGCTCGTCAAGCCACTGGATGAATGGTGAAATCCAGTATTCGCGCGAAAGGCAGCTTGCAAACGAGCTGCTGTCGCATGATGGGAGCAACGTAACACGGCAAACCTCACAGATCCTTGCGGCGTCTGGTATGGACGTGAGCCGTCCCGAGCATGCCCAGCTGGCTGCACAGGTTCAATCGCTGCTTCAGGAGCGATGGGAATGGTTGCGATCACTCACTCAGGGCTACAACGATTATCAACAGAAACTGGGAGAGCTCGATTCCACTTCAACGGCGTTGGATAAACTAACGAGCGACTATCGCAAACTCATCAATCGCCACGTGACTTGGATCAGAAGCATGGATCCGCTCGGTATTGCGGACCTCCGAAAATTTCGACCTGGAATTGACTCCCTATTTGATGCTCGTCGCAGCGAAGATTTTGGATATTCCCTAAGCCAGAAATGGAATACGAATCCAGCCAGCGGATTGTCGCTGCTGGGGACCATCTTGATTATCTTACTGCTGCGATTCTTGTCAAAGTCATGGTTGATCGGAATTGGCAGTCGCAAGAGGATGCGCGAGGCAACGGCTAGCGTGCGCAAATGCATGGCGAGTTTGCTCACGCCACCGCTGGCATTTGCATTCCCAAGCATTTTGTATCTGATCGCCCGGTGGCTCGGATCTGGTTTCGTGACCGAATCGACGCTGCATGTCTCCAATGGACTCTTCGCCGCCAGCTTTGTCGCACTGATCGTAGAGCTTCCTCGTCAATTGCTGCGAAGATTCGGTTTTGTAGAGAAGCACCTGAAAATCAATCTACCGCGGCAGCAACGTGCATCCATGTATCTGCTTGTGATCGGCATGGGACTCGTACTATCCGCCTATGTCGTCACGCTGGCTGAACACATCGACCACGGGAATTGGAGTGGCTCAGTCGCTCGATTCGGGTTGATTGTCTCGTTGCTGCTGGTAGGTTGGACAGCCCACCTGGCTCTTAAACCACAGGGTGGCTTTCTCGAACCACTGATTGAACGATTCGGGGGAAGTGTACTGTATCGAATCCGATTGGTGTTCTATATCCTAGGAGTCGGATTTCCTTTGGCGATGATTGCCCTTTCAGCGTTAGGCTACGGATACACCGCGACCGAGATCATCCAGCGCGCGGGGCTGATGTTCGTGGCTTTTCTAGTTGGGTTGACACTTTGGTCAGCCGTAAAGATCCTCGCTTCCGGGGCTTGGCACACGTTGACCGGTACTCGCGATGAGCGTCGATTGAACGACGCTGATGAGTTACCACCTGCACGCGTATCGGGAGCGTTAGCAGAGCATTCACTCGAACTTAAGCATCAAATGGCATTCCTCAGTCAATGTGCGCTGGTACTTGCGGCAATCGTTTGCACTGGGTGGTTGTGGAAAGATATCTTTCCCAATGTTCGCATGGGCAACCCCGTGGTTTGGAACGTCCAAGACACCGTGACGCAAACGTTTATTGACGCGACCGGTCAGCAGCAAAGTCGTAGCGAGGTCGAGACAACTCCCATTACAGTGTTGCATCTGATCTTGGCCGGAGCAACGCTGTTTGTAGCCTTTCAGCTAGCCAAATTATTGCCCGCAATTTTTGATGCGTTGGTACTCCAGCACGTCTCTTTTGACGAAGCCATGGAACATTTGTCGTTAGTAATTGGGCGTTGCCTGCTATTTGGCAGTGGTTGCTTTATCGCCTGCCGGTTGGTCGGCCTGAGATGGGAAACGATCCAGTGGCTGGCGGTTGGTTTGACCATCGGCGTCGGTTTCGCCCTGCAAGACATCTTGCGAAACCTGTTCGGTGGTTTGGTCGTATTGTTTGAAAAACCTGCCAGGCTGGGCGATTTGATCACGGTCGGCCACATCACGGGTCGTGTGGCGTCACAGAAACTTCGAACGACCGTTTTATCTGACGAAGAAGGGCGCGAGGTTATCATTCCGAACAGAAGTTTCGTCAGCCAAGACGTCATCAATTGGATGGGCGCCGGCCGACTCAAAGTGATACTAATCGAAGTCGCTGTGACACGCGACGAACGCCCGGCCGATGTATGTCGCCTACTACAACACTTGTTAGTTGAACAGCCTGACCTGCTGTTGAGCCCGGCACCTCAAGCGACGTTGGTATGTGTCAGCCAGGAAAGCCAACGCATCGAACTGCGGGCTTGGGTCGAAGAAGACCAAGATGCATCACGCTACCGAGACTCACTAACAAAAACGATTTTGGAATTTTTGGACGACAAGGGTTTGCTGGCTTCCAAACAACCACGACAGCCATCCCTGACCGCATCGATGGATCGCGATGCCAGCAGTGTGTTCCGCTCGCGAAAAAAGCGATCTGCTTAAGTTGGTTCGTCCTTCGAAGTGCCACGCAGCCAATGAACGCTGCGCGAATTTGATTGGGGTACATCTGTGGCTGTGGCACTGGTTAAGCGGGCTACCCCGCTTCAGAAGCACTTGACCGTCCTCGATGAACCAGAGGGCTGTGATAAATCCCAGTTTGCCGTGGATCGCTGTGCTGGCTGTCAGCGGGCAGGAGGTCTCCCTGTACTGCGAACCTGAGGGAACCTGCCAACTAATTCGGTTTAGTACGGGCAGCTGTTCAATACTCAACGTCGACTGTAAAACACCTAAGAGCCTATTGGCATTACGAAGGTCAGTTTGAGACGGCACACAACGTCACCGGATTGAAAACTCTGGGTAATGGATTTTAGCGACACACTAACGGACAAGGGAATAATCAGTGGACCTGTGGACCATTCTTCGAGACATAATTGTTCTGTTGGGCGCGTCATTGCTAGTGGGTGGCGTTTTTGCTCGCTTCGGACAAAGCCCGATCGTGGGCTATTTGCTCGCCGGGATGATGCTGGGTGGCCCAGGCAGCTTTCACCTTGTCAGTTCCGAACACGAAATTGAAACCATCTCTGAACTCGGCGTGTCGCTGCTGTTGTTCAGCCTTGGCCTTGAGTTTTCCCTGGCACGTTTGAAAAAGCTCGGAGCCAAACCACTACTGGGCGGAGTCGTTCAAGTCGGGTTAACGATGTTGCTGGCGTTTATCGGAGCCAGAATATTTGGTCTTGGCTCGAAGGAGGCAATTGCCTTTGGTGCCATGGTATCTCTTAGCAGCACTGCAGTTGTGCTTCGCATTCTCATGGAACGCGGAGAAATGGAAATGCCACATGGTCGCAACAGTCTCGGCGTGTTGCTGACGCAGGATATGGCCGTCGTTCCACTCGCATTGCTGATGACCATTCTTGGCGGCGAAGGAGCGGCAAGCGACGTAGCATGGAATATCATGAAGCTGTTGTTGATGGCGGTTGGTCTGATTGTCGGCCTGTACCTGCTGACCAGAATTGCTGTTATGGCACTGGGCACCTTGACCCTGCATCGAAACCGCGAACTGACAGTCATTTTCGCCGTTGTCACGGGACTGGGCGCAGCCTGGGCGTCGCACGCCGTTGGAATATCACCTGCCTTGGGAGCGTTTGTAGCCGGTATGCTGCTCGGCAGTTCTGCGTTCGCAACCCAAATCCGAGCCGACGTCGCGCCGCTACAGGTGGTGTTACTGACGCTCTTCTTTGGAGCCGCCGGAATGGTGGCCGACCCGATTTGGATTATTACCAACGCACACATCGTTGGAGCGGTCGTAGTTACTTTGACGATTGGCAAGCTACTTGTTATCTGGGCAACCTTCCTATTGTTTGGCCAAACCAGTCGAGTCGCCGCGGCTACCGGTTTGTGCCTGGCTCAAGTCGGCGAGTTTGCGTTTGTTCTAGGCAGCATCGGTCGAGTGAGCGGTGTCGTCAGCGAGGATACGTACGCGCTGGTGGTCTCTTCAGCGATCGTGTCATTCTTTCTCAGCGCCTTTCTTGTGCCTGTGGCAGCAGAATTTGGGAACAACGTCGCCGCTCTGTTTCGGCCCGGACTGGAATCGCAAGTCGATGCGGCAACTGAGCATGTGCGTCCCGAGGTAGCCGTCATCGGCTTCGGCCCCGCAGGTCAGATCGCGTCTCAATCGCTAGTCGACCAAGGCATCCGGACAGTGGTCATCGACCTCAATCAGCAAGGCGTTCGCAAGGCCGAACAGCTCGGCTTCCACGGACAAGTTGGTGATGCCACGCAAAGCGACGTCCTCAATCACGCTCACATTCGCGATTGCAGAGCCGTCGTGATTACGGTCCCTCATCACAAATCGGCCATGATGATTCTCGAGCACGTCCGCAAGGACGCTCCACAGGCTCACGTCATTGTGCGCTCTCGCTATGAACAACACCAATGCGATTATCTTGATGCCGGTGCTCATGTTGTCACCGGCGATGAACAGCAAGTCGGTGAAAGTCTTGCCAGACATCTTTTGGACTGGGTAAACGAAAACGCATCCAGTTTGATTCACCCTGGCGGACATGGCACTGCGCGACAGACTAACAAACTAGATTAAACAATCTCATGCGAAGGTAACGATCACTGGCAGTCCGAACTATCAACGAAAACTAGTGCTTTAGCACAATGTATATTGCGGATTCCCCCAGTGCCCTGAAGTTGGTCCGACCGAATAGTCAATTCGAGTTTTGTTCCCAAGTCCAACCACATTGCGGGCACGAATTGCATTCGCTCGGAATAATGCTACCACATGACAGACATGCATTCTCAGGTAGTTGCGTACGATTCTTCATTGGCATCCTGGGAATATCAAAAACCTGCTTATGCTCGAGATAGATTCCGACTAACAAGATGACCGACGAAATCATGAATGCTAGCCAACCCCATCCAAATGGCTCGATTGATTCTGCGAGTCTCAAAAAGCTAAACGCAGAATAGCTGATCGTACCGATGAGGGCAAGGATCGATAGTTCCGAGATGAGCATGAATCTATCGGGCCTGAAGACATTTTTTCCAAACACAATTACAATCGCGAGAACGAGGACAACTGTGCCTAGATGCGGTCGCATTTCCCAAAATGAATAAGCTTGCGATTGTAAAGGAAGACCTAAAAGCGCACCGAAGAAGTTCAAGTGTTCGACAGGTTCATAAGCAGGCAGAAACAAAGTAATCGCCGCAACAATAGCGCCGCATTGTTTCAATCGCAACGCCCAAAGTGATGAATGCCAATTGGTCATAGAATACTAGGCTTTGGCGAACATTAGCGATAACAAACATTAGCGATAACCCCCGATCGCCAATGCGGATATTTGACAGTTTGATTTGCTAGGCGATCTGCGGGTTCATCGCCTTTGTTGAACAGGCCTGGTGCGTCACGAGTTGCTTAGGGGGTTACCAAGCGTTTCGATAGCACGATGGCCGATGTGAAGATCAGAATACCATATTAGATCGGGTCGGCGCGCACCGCTAGCGCAAGGGGAGAAGAGTATTTTCAATTCCGTTGTCAAGGTGCGCGGCATCATGCAGAGGTACTCGCCATGGGTGAAGGTGCGGGGGATATTGTGGGCGGACTGCGGGCTGGCTTCCAGTAAGGTCGCCACTCGCAGTCGACGATCAATGGCTTGCCACATACCGGACAGCAGTTGCTACTTGCACTAGATTGGTGCAAGCAGAGTCAGTTTGAGTCATTTCCTGACGTTTTTGCCGAAGATGGCGATTCGCGACAAAACGAAAAACTCCCAGGGAAAACAAGGGTTTCCAGGGGTTTGGTGAGTCGGCGTGGCGAGATTTGAACTCATGACTTTGGACCAGAACATTTTGCCGTCGATGGCTGTGCTGGCCGTCAGAGGGCACAAGGTCGTCCTGCACTGCGAACCTGAGGGAAAGAGAAAGCTGTGATAAATCCCAGCACTCCAAGGAGACCACCGGTCCAATTTGGAGTGCTCCGAGTTCTCGGAGCTTTCACTTTCTGACGAGCTGGAAGGAAGTGGGACTTTGACGGAGAAAGCACATGTAGACATTCCGCTTTTCCGGGCCGTGAACAAACCACCTGTGAAAATAGAGTAATTGCCGATCTACAATGGATCACCAATCTGGGCGGCTGCGCGGATCGCGGTGATGCTTGGGTGGCAACGGAACGAGTTGCAACGGCAATCTAAAAGTAAAGCCGTTTATGGATTCTTCTTTGCTGGCTTGGACTTTGCTGCGTCGTTCAGCGTTCGTCGAACCAGTGAAAACACTCCCCAACCGCTGACCATTCCGATCAGATAAACTACGAAGATTAGCAGCGCAATTGGAATGTTGGCGTTCCATGCAAGGTAATTTACCTGTACTGCACTTAAATTCTGAACGCAAAAAACCGCCAGAGCTGCGCCGAGTAAAACCAAAAATACCACGTTCAAAGTTCGCATGACTCTCCACCGCTTTTAGAATTCCTACGATCCACAGCACAACTATTGGTTGTAAGACGATAGTGACGTGGGGCGATCGAATTACGACCATCTCGACGATGCATCTTAACTGGCAAGTTGTGTTTTGAACAGGAACTCAAGTCATAGTGCGTGTATGTTATGCCCACCTTGTTTGCGGTCATAGCTTTTGTCGGACCATTCTGTTTTAAGAATCGACTGACACAATGCTGCAGTCCATCACCGGATCGTAGAAAGCCATACGGCGCTGTGCGACGTACAGTCTGCTGACGGACAAACATCGTAGTTGAAAACGCGAAGTGATAGGTGAAAGGCTCGAAGTTGAGCCCTCACGTCGTGACAGTTCTTTGACAGACGATTGGTTGTCGCATAAAAAAAGCCTGTTGCATCTTATCGATGCAGCAGGCTGGAAGGTTTGACCGTCAACGAAAACTAGTGAGTGTTCACCATGCTTACGTAGGCTTGATCAAGGGCATTTCGAAGTTTCCAAGCTCGGTCGGTTGGACAAGTCGAGTGTTGAGCCTGAGTCATGACATGCTTTAGATTGGATACCACTTGAGGAGGCAAATCTCCATAATTACTTACGAGATTGCTAGCCGTCGTCATGTACAACTGTGCACACGCGTCGTGATGACCCGCATTGTAAGTGGGCGCCCCCTGGGCAATGGCACCCAAAATCAATTGCTTAGCTTCGGTGGCAGAAACTTTCTTAGAGGCCGGTGGAAGAATCACGCTGTCGATGATGTGGATGACTCCGTTTGAGGCGTCGATGTCGGTAGCCACCAGGGCGGCACCATTGACGCGAGCCTTGCCATCTTGCACAGCAATCGAAACCGTCGACCCCTGCAGCGTCTTGGCTACCTTGGCGTCAAGCGCGTCCTCCGAATACACTCTACCCGCCACGACGTGGAACTTCAGGATGTCAGCCAGCTTGGCTTTGTTTTCTGGCTTCAGTAGGCTTTCAACGGTTCCGGTTGGTAACTCCGCAAACGCCTCGTCAGTGGGAGCGAAGACGGTTAGCTCCATTTCTCCAGTCAGAGCTTCCGCTAGTCCTGCGGCTTTCGCGGCCGCAATCAGCGTGGTGAAAGTCCCCGCCTTGTCGGCAACGGTCACAATGTTGTCAGCACTGGGAAGAATCACACGGTCGATCACGTGAATGATCCCATTGGAACACTCGATATCAGTCTTAACAACTTTCGCATTGTCTACCGAGACGTTGCCACCAGCAACAGCAATGTCAACACGTTGACCATTCAGGGTCTTGGCACCCTTCAAATCGACAACTTGGTTGGCAGCGACCTTGCCAGCAACCACATGGTAGGTCAACACTGCCACGAGCTGGTTCTTATTCTCGGGTTTGAGCAGTGACTCAACGGTACCAGCCGGCAATTTGGAAAACGCTTCGTCAGTTGGGGCAAACACAGTGAAGGGACCATCACCTTTCAGAGCGTCGACCAGATCCGCGGCTTGCAAAGCGGCAGCCAGCGTCTTGAAGGAGCCCGCGGCGACGGCGGTATCAACAATGTCCTTCTCAGCAGCCCCAGCGAAGGTGGAGTTCAGTAGCGCCGCTGATAGCGTCATAGCAGTCAAAACGTTCTTTAGTAAAAGTCTCATTTTCAGCTTCCTAATTGATGAATGTTGCACTCTGGGTACGTTCAGTTGACTAAGAGATGTCGGTGGCCACTTGAATCTCAGACCTTGGCACAGTAGCTCACCAGGAGCGGTCGACAAGTGCGAAATGTGAAACTATCAAGTAGATTTTTGAATCACAGGTGAGAGTACTGAAGAACTGGAACTCCGGACTTCGTCCTTTAGCCAAAATCAAAAGGCGCTAACTGACGAAATCAAGCTCGCAACGAGGTTTCGTTAGAAGTAACTGCGCCACTCCAATTTGGCGTTCGCGAAAGCCCGCCTCGCAATAACTCAGATAGTAGTGCCACATGCGGATAAAACGTTCGTCAAAGCCCAACGCTCTGACGGATGCTAGATTCTCCCCAAAGCGGTGCCGCCACCATGCAAGTGTGGTCGCATAATGCGTGCCGAAGTCTTCCACATGCGCAAATCGAAAATCGGTTCTTTGACCAACACACTTAGCCATGGCTCCCAGGCTTGGCAAAAATCCACCTGGAAAGATGTAGTGTTGAATGAAATCTACGGAGCGTCGGTAACGTTCGTAGCGATTGTCCGGCATAACAATCGCTTGGAGACACATCGCTCCCTCCGGCTCGAGCAGCTGAGAGCACTTGGCGAAGAAATCCGGCAAATACCGCTGACCGACGGCTTCGATCATTTCAATGGAAACTAGCTTCGAGAATCTACCAGTGAGGTCTCGATAGTCTTCCTTCAACAACGTTATTTGATCGCTGAGTCCTGCCTTGCTAAACCTAACAGCAGCGTACGCGTGCTGCTCATTGGAAATGGTAGTTGTTGTAACTCTGCAACCGTATTGCTTGGCGGCGTGTTCGGCGAATCCACCCCAGCCGGTGCCGATTTCCAAAACGTGATCGTTGGCTGTGAGCTGAAGTTTGCGGCAGATGCGATCATACTTTTCGTTCGAAGCTTCCTCCAGTGAAGACTCAGGTTTGTCGAAAAGTCCACTGGAATAGGTCATGGAAGGATCGAGCATCAAAGCGAAAAAGTCGTTGCTCAAGTCATAATGCATTGAAATATTGCGGCGACTGCCACTCCGTGAGTTTCTGCGCAGCCAATTCGCAGCAACGCGAACTGGCCGTAGTAGCCTAGCCCCTCCACGCTCAACGCCCGTCAACGCTTCCATGTTTCGCGCGAAGAAACGCATCGCATCGGTAAGGTTCGGCGAATCCCAGTCGCCACGAATGTACGACTCCGCTGCGCCGAGACTACCTCCCAGGGCGACACAGCGATAGAAGCTGGCTCGGTGAACTTGGATCGATGCGGAAGCCCACCTCCCCCCAGGCCGTCCGAAGCTACTTTCGCCCCATGAGTCCTCGATCGTAAGTTGGCCCTCTTCAAACGTCGATAGGCGATCGAGGACCAAATTGCGAAACAGATGACTTACGTATGGTGCGCGCAAGCCCGCAGTCGCTATAGGACTTTGGGGCTTTTTCTCACTGGCGGAAAACTCTGTCCCTGAGTCACTTGAGTTGCGTGCGGTGTGCTGCTGTGCTTCTTCGGATGCGTATACGAGGGACATTTTTTCCACCAAAGTTTAAGTGCTTGAAAATAGATCGCCGCGCAGATCTTGGCGGTCATCATTGGGTATCTCAGCGACATGCGTCTCAGATAAGGGCGATCAAGCGGGCGACGTAAAAGTGACAGGCCGGCTTCAAACTCGACCTGTGTGTCCCGAGTATTGGCCACGTGGATTGTGAGAGCTGTGCCTGGCTGCGACAGTCGCCAGCGGTACTGCATGTCCATATCCATAAATGGTGAGACATGAAAGTCCTTCGGATGGCTGAAGGACAACTTGCCTGCCCCTTCCAACCGGTTCCCCTGCCAAAGCACGTAACAATGGCGTTCCTTCCAAGGTGTGTTGTTGACTTCCGCCACCACCGTTTCAATTCGCTCTCCCTCAGCATCAAAGCAGTAGTACAAATTGAGTGGACTCATGTAGTAGCCGAGATATCTGAGTTGTGTGAGCAGTCGAATGGGCCCGCCCGGTGCATGACCAGTCTCTTGGCGAACCAACGCTCGAACCTCCTCGTCCAGTGGCATGCTGGGATCGAACAGATGATCGGCTCGGAGGAACGACCGCAGCCCTTTAGCTGTGTCACCAATCAGCGCACTGCTACCAACCAAAGAGGGTAACTCAGCCAAATCCAGATAGAGCATGAATAGCCGATACTGGAATTGATGATTTACCGGCACATGGCGGCGGTGGCTGACCGTTCCTTCGTAGATGCAACTATGCATGATTCAAGATTGAGTCCAAAGTTTTTAACCACAGCCAATGCACTATTCACCCCGTCTTCATGAAAGCCGTAGCCCCAATACGCACCACAATAGTAAGTTCGGTTCTTACCGCTAATCTCGCTCAATCTACGCTGAGCGTCGATCGCTGCAAGGGAATAAGCGGGATGTTGATAGTCGAAGCTTCGAATGACGCTCTCGGGTGCTATTGCATCCGACGGATTGAGCGTCAACAGAATTGGTGTCGACGTGTGATGATTCTGCAATCGGCTAAGATCGTAGGTCACGGAGGCGCTTTGATCTCCAGCAGCCGCCAGGTGATAATTCCAACTTGCCCAAGCACGACGTTTGCGAGGCAACATTCCGATATCAGTGTGCAATACGGCGGTGTTGGCGTGGTATGGGATCGCACTCAGCACCTGTTGCTCGGACACCGTTGGGACCGCAAGCGTTCTCAGCGCTTGGTCAGAATGGGTGGCAAATACCACTTGATCAAAGAATTCAGCTTCACTATCAGACGGTTTGACGACGATTCCATCTTCGGTACGGATCACTGCCTCCACAGGCGTATTCAGCCGAACGTTGGATGCGATGGGCTCTAGTAAGGCAACCACATATTGCCTTGCCCCACCCTTGATGGTTCTCCATTGCGGGCGATCACGAATCTGCATCAGTCCATGATTCGCAAAAAAGTTAATCATAAAACGGGCTGGGAAATCGAGGATCGACCGTGGTGCGCTCGACCAAATGGCTGACGCCATCGGAACTAAATACTGACTGATAAATGCCTTGCCGACACCACAGGTACTGAGAAACTCCCCGACGCTCTGCCCGTCCTGAAAATCCGAATTTTGAACTGCCAACATTCCAGCTCGGTTGAATCGCGCGATGTCGTACAACATACGAAGAAAACTGGGACGTAGAAGATTTGAGCGGTGAGCGAAAACCCCGTTCAGGGAACTGCCTTGAAACTCTATTCCAGAACAGTCGCAGCGAACGCTAAAGCTCATATCACTCGCCTGAGACTCTATCTCGAGTATTTCCAGCAGCCTGCAAAAGTTGGGATATGTCCTGCGATTGAAAACCATGAAGCCGGTATCGACCGGGTAGCTGACGCCTGCCATTTGAACGTCCACGGTATTCGCGTGGCCGCCCGCGTAATGGTTAGCTTCAAAAACGGTTACGTCGTGTCGGCTAGAGAGAATTCGAGCAGCGAGGCTCCCGGATACACCAGTTCCGATGATCGCAATTCGCATCTTAAGCTGCTTCCGCATGCAGGAAGGATTGAATTTGATCATTTACCGTCATGAGTGAAGCATTGAGCGTTTGGAACAATTTGGCTGGGTTTTAAGACTCTCGGAAGGTTTATAGATAGCCCCGATGAATTGCCAAGTGGCAAATTGCCGAAAAAGAGGAATCCGGCAGCCTAACGAGACTTGAGCGGATCAGCAGCGGCCCTATTTCGGCCCACTAACCGCTGGTCGCTTGGACGGCATTCAAGGAGAGTCGCTGCTAGACTAAGAAGTCTGCTAAATAGATGGGGAAATGAAGTGCTTGCGTCGTTAGGGGCTTGCCGGGATCCTAATATACGAATTCGAGGCCAAACATAGACGGTTTCGGTCACTTTTGGAGCCCTAGAAACTATGTGGAACGCCATTGACCTTGCCGAAGTTGGTATTTTGCCCAACTGGTTAATCAGAATCGGGATCCGGCGCTTACTCCTGAAGCGCCTGAGGCACTCGCTGTCTGTAGACGTCGCTGCTTTCGCCCGCCGCCTCCGCAGTGCGCCGCTGGCGGTAGAAACGCAATCAGCCAATGAACAGCATTATGAAGTGCCCGCAGAATTCTTTAAGTCGTGCCTCGGACCACGTTTAAAGTACAGCTGTTGTCTATTTCCGGATTCCTCAACATCGCTGGCGGAAGCTGAAGAGCTTATGCTGCGGTTAACATGTGAGCGCGCAGCGATCAGTGATGGAATGCGTGTGCTCGAGCTGGGATGTGGATGGGGCTCATTGACTCTCTGGCTAGCTGAACATTTTCCCAATTGTGAAATTACTGCGATTTCGAATTCGAACAGCCAGCGAGAATTCATCGAAAGCCGCATTCAGCAGCAAAGTCTTGCGAACGTTCGTGTCATCACCACGGATATGCGTCAGTTTGCAACTGATGAAAACTTTGACAGAATTGTCTCGGTTGAAATGTTTGAGCACATGCAGAACTATGCACTGCTTTTCTCCCGACTCGCCAACTGGTTAACGCCTCAAGGAAAGGCCTTCGTGCACGTCTTCTGTCACCGCGATACTCCCTACCTGTTTGAAGCAGAGGGCGAGGACAATTGGATGGGTCGCAACTTTTTCACGGGTGGAGTCATGCCTTCCGCCGACCTTTTCAGTCACTTCGACGAAAGCCTGAGTATTGAAAAGCAGTGGAACGTCGAGGGGATGCACTATTGGCGTACTTGTGAAGCCTGGTTGAGCAATGTCGATTGCAACCGGTTGTCCGTGCTTGACGCCCTCAGTCGTCACTCGTCACCTGAAAAGGCAAGGCTCGAACTACAGCGTTGGCGCATGTTCTTCATGGCCTGCGCTGAGCTATTTCGATATCGGGGCGGACAGGAATGGTTTGTCGCTCACTACTTGTTGAGTAAACCAGAGGCAGCTTGAGCAATCACTGAGAGACGGTCATCGAGGCGTTAAGCATCAGCTTTCAGAATGAAGCATAACGTCGGCGTATCTCCTCACAGCGATTGCGGTTGACACCCAGATCGGAGTATCCGACACGAGAGGCCGAGCGCATCAAAATCAACTGTTGCTCGTTATCAATGAAAATTTCAAGGTCGTCTACAAATCCAAAGATTCGGCTGCGAAATTCCGCGTGAAGATAGCCGTCTTGTGAAAGAATGATACGGCTTCCGGACATGTGGCGGATAATGTCTTCCAGTTTGTACTTTGCATCTTTGACTGACTCGCGCAACGCCATGGGTTCAATTTTGCTTTCAAGCTGCGACGATGAAGTGGAAACGCAATTGGGACTGTTAGGGCAATCCGCTAGTTCGTCATTAGGGGAGCTCCGAAGACTACTGGGGACAGACCGGGCATTGCCCCAACGAACTCCGCACCACACCAAACTCATGCAAGCCAACATAACCACCAAGATCTTTCGCTTCAGTTTCATTGCATATTCTCATTGCGCATTTTTCAAATTCACCCGACGTAAGGCTTCTATGGGAAAAAAGCACTCACTTAAATCCGAAAGGAGTAGAGCATGTTTCGCTACTTCTTAATTGGTTTGTTCAGCCTAGTTTTGTTCGGCATGCTTGGAATTACAACCTACGCGTCCATGGATCGAAGCGTCCTAAACGTCGGCTCACAATTGTTGTCCGATCCGTGGTTTCTGGCCACCCTCGCGGACGCCTACTTTGGATTCCTGACCTTTTATGTCTGGGTGGCCTACAAGGAAGCGGGCTTGGCTAGAAAGCTCGTGTGGTTTGTACTTATTATGACACTAGGCAATATCGCCATGGCATTGTATATGCTGTGGCAACTCTCTCGATTGAAACACAGCGCAACTCCAATCGATCTGCTGTTACGCATCAACGACCCTACTTTGACCGCGCGAGGCAGAATCTAACTTTCTTAAGAAAGCTAACATTTTGGTGATTGCCGTATTGAAAATGCCCTCTAAGGTACCCAATCGATGTCCGAGGTTGTGAAGCAGAACCAGGCAATCGTTAAACTCAACTCAATCGGATCTTCCCAGGAAGCGAACCGCAATGAACTCCGCCCCTTTCGATGAACAAGACCTACTCCAGTGCATGGAGGTTCGAGGTGGTCATGGCGCAGCCTCAAACTACTTTAAGAGGCCAGGCCTCGACGTTTCGATTTGGAGTCAGTCTCGACAGGCTGCCGAGTTGGAAGGTGGTGACATGCACTACATCACATCCTGCGCCTCAGGGCGGATCACGCGGGTGCTGATGGCCGATGTCGGCGGTATCAACAATCTGTTTGCCGACGTAGCACGCCGCATGCGGGACTTGATGAAGCACAACATCAACGTTATTGCACAAGCTTCAGCGGTAAGCCAAATCAGTGCAGAGATGGACAGTGCGTCGCAGCAAGGCGGTTTCGCTTCGACGCTTCTCAGCACATACTTCGCCCCCACACGTTCGTTGACAATCTGCAATGCAGGACACCCTCCGCCACTCTTGTATAACTCGGCGAGCGGCAAGTGGTCTCCTCTGAAATCTGAGTTGAGCGAACTTCCTCCCGTCGTAGACTATTCGGGGACGGTTGAACCCACGGAGTATCAGAGGTTCAAACTGAAATTGGACGTGGGTGATATGTTTCTTCTATATAGCAATTCTCTGACGGAGTGCCGCCAACGCGACGGGCGGACGCTGGGAGTTGAGGGGATCCTCAAGTTGGTCCACCGCTTGACTGAGTCAAACAACCGAGAAAACGCGTTGCGCGACTTAATTCTTGAAATTCGGGATGCACACCAAGATAACCCTTGCAGCGAAGATGCAACGGTGATACTCGGCCAGGTTACTAATTCGCGCGTTGCCATGCGCGATAATTTCCTGGCGCCGTTTCGACTTCTTCGAGGCGCCGCCGATCGAACGTCTTTGTAAGACTGGACTTCGTGCCTCAGTGCAGTCGTCTCAAAATACTCTCGCCACCGCTGCCTGTTGCGCGCTGCCACTTGGACGCTGACTTCAGGATTGAAAAGCAAAAGTGCAGTAAGCCAAAACCGCGCTGGTTCATCTGTATGATCGCAGCGATGGCTGTTCATAACCCATTCAAGTCGATCATCCGCGCACATTGTGGACGGAAACGCATGTTAGAGCATGTCATCCCCTATTTTTGAAAGGGGAACGTCGTGATGCTGCGGTCGAGAGACCTAACGTATATAATGAGCTCCAGCCCCAAGCGATTCGTGCATCCGCTGACGTCCTCGCCGCCGACTGGAGAAAAAAAGTCACAACCCATCACAGCATCAACAACGAAACCCCCATTGGACAATTGTTGCTTAAGGACCGAGCTCTAGCGTCAGCAGCGGAGGGAATTACAATCGCCGACGCCTTGGCGCCCGACCGTCCCCTGATTTACGTCAATGAAGGCTTCTGTCGCCTTACGGGTTTTTCCGTCGAGGAGACCATCGGATCCAACTGCCGATTTCTGCAAGGCCCAGATACTGATCTTGCCTCAGTAAGAGAGATACACGATGCAATCGCTGAGGAGCGTTGCTGCGAAGTAGAGCTACTTAACTACCGCAAGGACGGTACTTCTTTTTGGAATCACCTCTCGATTACACCAGTCCGCAACGACGAAGGGCAGACGACCCATTTTGTTGGGGTTCAATCGGATGTAACGAGGCGTCGAATTGCCGAACTTCGCCTGCTTGATGTGAATGAAAGCCTTCGGAAAGCCAACGACAAGATGCAACGCGACCTGCGGGCTGCCGCTCGCATTCAACAGTCGCTTCTGCCAACTCAGGCTTTGCACTTGTCTCGGGCGGCAATGGGCTGGTCTTACTTGCCCTGTGACGAATTGGCCGGTGATATCCTCGATATCTTTGAGATCGACGCGAATCGAACAGCGTTCTATGTTCTCGATGTGAGCGGTCATGGCGTGCAGGCTGCACTGCTTTCAACCACACTCAGTCGTTGGTTGTCCAGGTCGTCGTTGGAATTGAAATGCCAGCCGGCGGCGATACTCGAGAACCTGAATGACAACTTCCAACTTGATGGTGATTCCCAGCAGTTTTTCACCTGTTGCTATGGACTGTTGGATCTGGAGGCACTGACGCTCAGCTTTGCCTCGGCCGGACATCCGTCGCCAATTCTCTTGCGCGGGGACACATCCAGCGAATTTCACTTACCTGGTTTCCCAGTTGGAGTCGTCTCGACACCTGAGTATGAGTTGGAGGTCATCGGACTTCGAAAAGGCGATCGAATCTATATTTATAGCGACGGAGTAGTCGAGCAATTGGGACCGACTGGTCACCAGTTTGGTACAGTCAGTCTAATTAAAGAGTTGATTCGCAATCGATGCTCATCTTTGCAAACTAGCATCGATCTGAGTTTAGGTGCAGTTCTCAACAGTACCCCAGACGGAAAAACCGACGATGATATTTCGATGTTGGGAATCGAGATTATTCAATAACGAAGCAAGACCCATTAGCAGGATGACCGATCAATGACAGAGGTGGAAGGCAAAACGGATGGTGGCGGTCCTTCCACATCCGCGTGGGTGACGATGTTATGCGTTTGTGCGTGGCTGATTCTTCTCGTCGCGTGGAATGCGTTTGCATCAGACAGCGCGACTCTTGCAAGAGCGGTGACAAGTTTTTCTATGGTCGTTCTAGCGTCCGTTGCAACCGCTCAATCGCGTCTTAGAAAAACAGCCTTTACCGCTTGGGTTTTGACATGCGTGGTGGTTGCGTTTTGCTTTCCGCAAGTTTTCATTCGCTGGGGCGATATTGAACTTAAGACATTGATCGTTCCGCTGATTCAGTTGATCATGTTTGGCATGGGCGCAACCTTAGCGATCTCGGACTTCACTCGAATCCTCAAAATGCCGCGCGCCGTATTCATGGGGATCTTCCTTCAGTTCTCCATCATGCCTCTGTTGGGATTTGGACTTGCCAAGGCGTTCGGTTTTGAGCCTTCGATCGCCGCCGGTGTAATCCTGATAGGATCATGTCCCGGCGGTGTCGCGTCCAATTTGATGACTTACCTTTCCAAAGGAAACGTTGCGCTTTCCGTTACGATGACCGCATGTTCTACCTTGATTGCTCCCCTCATGACTCCACTGCTGATGAGCGTCTTGGCGGGAACGATGGTGGAGATCGTATTCATGGATTGGGTACTCAATATACTTCAGATTATCATTATTCCGATCGCGCTCGGATTGATCTTCAACAATGCTTTGCGTGCTCTGAAGCTGCGCGGCGCCTGGCTAGACCGGTGTTTGTCATTGACTGCGATGGCAGGCATCTGCTTGATCATTGGAATCATCATCGCCGACTCTCGCGACAAACTCCTTACGATTGGCCTCGCCCTGGTGGCAGCATCTGTGATTCACAACACGGCTGGATACTTACTAGGTTATCTCGGAGCACGACTGGCAAAGTTGGATGAGAGTAGTTGTCGTACCGTAGCTATCGAAGTGGGGCTACAGAACGGAGGGATGGCTACTGCTTTGGCCATCAACACCTTGAAGGATCCTCTTGCAGCTTTGGCACCTGCAATTTTTGGCCCGTGGATGAATATTTCCGGCTCGATATTGGCCTCGTGGTGGGGCGCTCGGCCTCCGGCAGATCTAGCTGATCCACAACCCGCAACTCAAAAGGAATGATCGTGCGGGTATAAGTGGGTTTCGTCGCTAGTAATCTCGTTCTGTGCGACCGGCTACTATGGTTGACGTCCTTTGATTAGGCGCTGAGATGCAGCACGACATTGATCAAGTTGTGACGCCAATGGCGAAGGTGAACCGCGAATGGCTTGCCAGGCTTCCCGGTTTATCAACAAGCCCTCCACCAAATCAAACCAAGGCGTCTGCAGGCTGTGTATATTTGCCTCACCGGAGGCCGAAAGCAATTCTTGGATCGTTGAGTCGGATTGTTCCAGTGCGGCACTGGCACGCGCGATGTCACCGCTATGATAGTGAGCCAAGGCAATGGGCGCATGAACAAGATACTTGGCTGGCCAGCGAGGGTCCTGTGCGGCCTCTTGCAGCAGATCGATCGCAGGGTCAAACTCTGAAGCGCGAAGATGCACCATGGCTGTGATGTACAGACAAACACACAACGGAGAACTGTCGGGCTGCACGGCTTGTCCCAAAGGATCCCGTCTTGGACCGCGATTGGGCTCTGTAGGCAATTGGTCGCCGGAACGGCGTAAGTTCGGATCCATTGAAGGCGGTTTTGGCCTGCCATCGAATTCAGGTTCAGACAGCCACCGCTGCGCGATTTCAACAAACCGTTTTGGGCCAATTGCAGAAGTCGGTTCCTGGCTGACTACAAGATCTCCGCTGACTGCTAAATCACGCAACAGCATCCATTGCGGGTGCACCGGATCTCGTAAGATTTCGTCCCGACGTTGTTCTGAAATTCGAATGCACGCATCGTCGTAACCCGTGTAGAGAAACAAGGCAGGTACTCCCCACCACTGCGGTTGTGAAGTCGACGCCCCCATGTTGATCGCCATGGCGTAATCTGTGGCTGCTTCGGGCCACAGTCCCAGCCTCGTAAAGAGTTGAGCTCGTTGAACGCGCGGCAAATAGTAACTGGGCTGGATCGCAACGGCTGCTTCGTAGTCCCGCGAAGCGTCGGCCCAACGCCCGGCATCGGCATGTGCTTGACCGCTGACGACCAATTCATTGGCTCGAATTAGGTCCTTGGCGAACTGCTCAACTTTTTGTTTGGCGGCAATCGCTTCGGCCTTCGCTTGCGTCGCTTCCTGCAGTGCCACGTCCTTGGCGTTACGTTCGCCGATCGCTTTCGACATCTGCCACAGGCTAACGGCTGTCCCCAAAATCATCATGGTGCCAACGAGAGTGGCGGTTAGGAACACCACACGATGACGCCGAGCGTATTTCTGCAATCGATAGTAGGTGCTCGGGGGGCGCGCATTAATCGGTTGGCCGGCGAGATAACGTCGAATATCGTCGGCCAGCGATGTGGCCGAGTCGTAGCGTCGAGACCGGTCCTTATCGAGCGACTTCATGACGATCCAATCAAGGTCGCCCTTCACCGTGGAGGCAAGGCCCCGCGGATCGACATGCCGCCGATCGGCGATCGTGGTAATTGTCTTTTTGTCGGTGGAAAGTCGCGAACTGGGCCGAAGCGGTTCTTCTTCTCGAATAATCCGCCGCAGCTCATCCAAACCCGCTGAGTTCAGTCGATCGCGGTCGAATGGAGTATCGCCGGCCAGCATCTCATACAAGATCACACCCAGCGAAAAGATGTCACTACGCGTATCGACATCGAGGCCACTCATTTCGGCCTGCTCGGGACTCATGTACAAGGGCGTACCGATCATGGAGAAAAAGCAAGTGTAGACCGACTTGTCGGTCAATTTTTCGCCTAACGCCTTGGCGACACCGAAGTCAATCACTTTGGCGACTGGTTTACCGTCGTGAAGAGTTACCATCACGTTGGAGGGCTTCAAGTCGCGATGGATGATACCTTTCTGATGAGCGTGGTGAACCGCCGAGCAGACATCGACCATCAGCTCCAAACGCTGTGGAATACTGAATCGCTGTTTATCGCAGAATTCGGTGATCGGCAGCCCACGGACCAGCTCCATTACGAAATAGGGGCGACCATCGGCTGTGACACCCGCATCAAAAACCTGCGCGATGTTCGGGTGATTCATCATCGCGACGGCCTGACGCTCTGCCTCGAAACGTGCGATTACCTCCTTGGTTCCCAAACCCGGCCTGACAATCTTTAGAGCCACCCTGCGGTGCACCGGTCTTTCCTGTTCGGCAACGAATACAAGACCAAAACCGCCTTCGCCGATCTGCTCCTTCAATTTGTAAGGACCAATCTGCATACCAATGTGATCGGTCGACTCGTCCAATCCAGGAAATGGCAGGGATGGGCGACTGCGGTCCGCTCCGATCGGATGATCCAACAACACCGCGGGCTGGTCGTGGGCGGCCAGCAAAGCTTCTACAGAGTTACGCAATCCTTCGTCATTACCACATGCCGAAGCCAGGTAGGCCAAACGAGCGTCGAGGTTTTCCTCTTCGATCGCTTGCAGGAAAATGGAGCGTTCGGTTGGATTAGGCATGATCCGATTCTAATTGATACCGCGTCATGTGGGCAGTTGAACTACATTCCAGTGAGCCTAAGACGCTAGCCGCAAGCCATTGTGAACCTCGGCGCTAGCCTCGGGCCGTAACGGATTGTTGATTTAGTGTTGATTCGACGGTTCGTTGTTTAACCCGCAGCCGTACGCGAGGATCAACGGGGCGAACCTCGCCATCGGCTACGGGTTGAACGAATAAATCAACTTGCCCGTAAGGCACCTGGCAATGCGAGTCGCCCGGCCGCTCACGCGTCGCGGCTCACTAGATCAACAGCTCGCTTTTCGTCGACCGCAGAGGCTGGCGGGAGGCAGCACGCCCCAATCAACCTCTCGCGCGTCATTCCGCGGTTTGGGCCGGACCGGCTGGTCGCTCGTCTTGTTCGCCTTCGACGTGCCCCGGTCCGTGCCCTGGTCCGATCAACGGGCGCGCGTTTTGAAGTTGTACTTCTTGCTCGTCCGTAAGTATGGCCGCGAGACGCTTGTCGACGTCGGATTGTAAAGCGGCGAGTAGGCGCGTTTGGCGCTCGTTCAGATTCAGCGATTCGGCAATCGCTTCGGGCAGCACTTGCCCTGGCCGCGGCGGAGGACCTTGATGACCATATTCTCCCTCACCGGCCTCGTGAGGCGGTGGACCACCTGGTCCCCGTTGTTCTCCAGGCGGATTGCCTTGTTCCGGCGGCGGCCCTCCACGGTCGGGCCGGCTCATGCGAGCAAGATACTGCATCGCGACAGCTAACTCCGCTTTGGTCACACTCCCGTCATTATTTGCATCTGCCTGTTGGAAAATTTGAAGAATCATTTCCGTCGGCGGGCTGCCGGGAGGGCCACCGCGGCCACCTGGCGGCTGGGCAAACAGGAGGCCGGGCACCATGATGATGCCTGAAACGATGACCCATTGGAGGTTCCGAAGGAACATTCTGCTACTCCCTAGTATTCTGTACTGATGATGAGCAAGACATTTGCTCGACGAAGTATAATGCGCCGTTTCTGATTGACATGGGCCACATTTTTCCGTTTACTTCGTGTTTCTTCGTGGCAAGAAAATTCAAGCAGTGCCTGGGCTTTAAGAAAGGTGTGCCATGAACCGTGACGTCACTCAAATCCTTATCGCCATCGAGCAGGGCGACCAGGCTGCGGCGAGCGAACTATTGCCGCTAGTATATGAGGAATTGCGCCGATTGGCGGCGAGTCGAATGAACCAAGAAAAATCGGGGCAAACGCTTCAGCCAACAGCCTTGGTGCACGAAGCTTTCCTGCGACTCGTTGGCGACGACGCACAACAGTGGGATGGCCGAGGGCACTTTTTCGCTGCCGCTGCCGAAGCCATGCGCCGGATTTTGATAGAGAACGCGCGTCGCAAGGGCCGCATCAAACGTGGAGGCGAGCTGCAACGACACGATTTAACCGACAACGTGGGGACCGATCTCTCTGACAATGCCGACAGCCTGATGGCGCTCGACGACGCGCTGATTAAGCTCGCCAAGGAGGATATGCAGTTGGCAAAGCTGGTCGAATTGCGCTACTTCACCGGTCTGACTATTGAAGAAACTTCCAAGGTGCTCGGTGTCTCATCGCGCACCACCAAACGCAACTGGTCCTTCGCCCGAGCATGGCTCCAACGGGAAATGAGTCAATAGCCAATTGACTCCGCTAGTTCGTTCTTTTCTGCGTTCGGCGTACGAATTCGTAGCGCCCATCACTTTTTTTGGCCCTTCCTAGACGGGGATGACGCATTGTCATCTAACGAAGGATTCCAGCCTAATCGGTCCTCAGCTATCTGCTCGCTGAGCCCCCTAACAAGGGCGAGTTAGTCAACTATTGAATTTAAGCAATTGCCACCAGTCGAAATCTCAGAGTCTTTTCAGCCGCGCGCTATCCAAGTTTGGACGCTTGCGGGAACGAAACGGATCACGCCGTCATCGGTTCGATGCATACACTTTTTTAATCGGCTCGCGGTAAAACTCAGTCATACACGCTGCCAAACACAACGCTGTTCAGTTCTACATTGATTGCCACTCGAGCAAACCCAATCGACTTAAGGAAATCGACGGCTCCGAGCTGAAAGTCGGAGTCTTGATTGGTTTGAGAGACATGCTCTCGGATGCGCCTCAGGCCTGAGGGTTTTTCGAAATGAACATGAAGTTGTACGTCAGAATTCTTTGGCAAATCCAGTTCGGTGACAGCTTTAAGTATGGCTTCCTGGTCATCGGCAGATAGCGCTTCTACTGCATTCAACGGCTGAACCTTCGCGATATCGATGAAGCAACGCAAGTTGTCGGATGCGGATTTGTTGGTGAGATATCTACCGAGAGGACTTATGACGGGAAAGACGGTCACGTTTTTGTTGCCAAGCGGTGTTTCTTTTTGGATCGGTATAGCTTCGTCGCTGAGCTTCTGCCATGCGCTTCCGTCGGCGATAAAGCTCTTGATGACCTTGATCTTCTCAATCCCTGCTTTCATAGCGTGAAGCTGGAAAGCAGCTTCGACTTGGTCTGCCATTTCAAATGTCGATTCGAAATTGCTCAAAATGTTTTCAAACTCAATCCGGATTGCAGTAGTGCCGGACCGATTGCCACTTCGAACACTTGCCAAGTCGCGGAAGAACGTATCGAAATCAAATCGATTCAAATCGAGCGTTGGCTGTTGTTCACTAAAGAACAGTTGGCCGTTGAGGTCAGCGTAGACTGAGATGTGCTCGTTCTCTGGCAATCGGATCCCTTTAAGATGCCACGTTTGCAAGTCGGTCACGACGGGGGCAATGAAGTAATCGGCCGAGATGATGGTCTTCGATTGAGAATTCGCTTCTTGAGCTACCAAATCGACTCGAACCATGTGCATCGCAGTAAGAGCGACCAGCAGACCAAGCGTAATCAGCATTTTGAATCGAGAGTCGGGCGCGTCTTCCAAAGATACGACTCGGCGGATTCTTCCAGCCAGTCCACCGCCAAATATGGCGGACGCCCAAGTAGTCGGCAAGGGCGTGTTTTTGCCCAGCGCCAAAAGCGCTTTGGCATAGTCAATTCTGGCTTCTGGTTTCGATGCATGGACGATGTGGTCGCAGGTCCACTCGATACTATCCTCAAATCGGCGAACGGCAAACCACGCGAACGGATTAAACCAATGCATTGCCGCCACTAAATTTGCGACCAAGGTCTTGAGCAAGTCATGTCGCTCGAAATGTGCCAGTTCGTGACGCAAAATCGCTTGTCGTTGTGCCTGCGGGAGCCTGCTCCATAGCGACTCTGGGACTACCACGCGCTGCCCATCGGGCCAACGCCCAAGCAATGGTCCAACGTTGTGACTGAGGTAAAGTGGAATGCGCGCGTCAACGCCTCTTTCAGCTAGAAGTTCCGACCATTCTTGGTTCCACAACTCATGCTCGCACCGGTTACAGGGTAGATTGCGAACGAACCATATATATCGCGCTATCCATTGCCCAAGTACGATCAACACCCCTATCGCCCAAACCATCAACAAGATTGCTGACCAATTCACGAGAGAAAGTAAAGGAGAGATTTCGCCGGCCACAGTCGATTCAGGAACGACCTGATCCGGGCTAACCGCCTCGACGGCAACAGCAGAATTTGCTGCTGCGCCGACAGCGCCAGGCACTTGTCCGGTGGGACGTTCAGCCTCCCAAGGAATAGCAATCGTAAACTGGAGTAGCAAAAGCGATTGTGCCAATACCAGACACCAGGTTGTACGGTGAACGAAGGGCGAACGGCAGCGAAAGACATTCAGCGTGCCCCACGCGATTACGGCAGCCCCAGCCAAGAAGGCCGACGCCAGACCCATTTCCCACAAAAACATATCGGCGAATTCGTTCATCATTTTTGCTCCCTTGTTCGTGTGCTTTTTAACTGTTGTTCTGCCTCATTGATAAGCTTCTTCAACTCGTCCATTTCTTCACACGTCAGCGCTCGGTCCTTGACTAGATGTGTCACCAATGGCAGCACGCTTCCGCGACTCACTTTGCTCAACAGAAGATCAAGATCCTTTGACGCGACCTCTTCCGGCTGAATAGCCGCCGTATATTTTGCGGGCTTACTCCGCGATCGATTCACGACTCCCTTCTTGACCAGCCGGTTTAGCCTGGTTTGAACCGTCGTGTAGCCTGCATCTGCGCTGAGCGCCCGTTGGCCTTCGACAATTGTCACACTGCCAGTTCGCCAGAGCATTTCCAGAATCTCAAGCTCGCTGGCCAGCAAACGGGGTACGTCTTTCTTTCGCATCTCACTGCCTCCTATGACACCTGTAGTATGTAATATACGACAAATGTCATAGGTTACAGCATTCAAAATCGAAAAAATGAGAAAAAGTCTGGCTGCGCCGTGGCCTAGCATATTCTGGATGGCGACCAACGGCACCAAAGAAACCAATTTTCGATGAGCCACCTGAAGCCGCAACGTTCACTAATCAACTATTCGAATCAAGACGCGATCGACTATGCGCAACTCTGATACTCACGCCAAAGGAACAGCAGCATTTGCAACAATAATTGCCGACTATGTCGATGCGCTCGCAACCCGTTCGACTACTCCGTAAAACACGTTGCAAAACCGTCTGGTAAACATCCAAAACAACAGGGAGAAACCAATGAAATACGTCTGTTTGGGCTACATCCAGGAAGGTAATTGGGATTCGCTATCAGAAGCTGAGGGGCAGCGGATGTTGGAGGAGTGTTTTCAGTACGATGATGAATTGCGCAAAGGTGGCCATTTCCTCGGCGGAGAGGCACTTGATTCGTCACGCAATGCTGTCACCCTGCGGATGAAGAACGGGCAAGTCGACGTGACCGATGGTCCCTACGCTGAAACGAAGGAAGTCCTCGGTGGCATTCTCTTGCTGGAAGCCCGAGATTTGAACCACGCCATTGCCTTGATGTCCAAGCATCCGGGCGTAAGAATGGGGCCGTTTGAAATCCGTCCCGCCGACGAACAGATCAACAAACTAATCGCCGATCGCGATGCAGCAGTTTCCCAAAAGGAGAATTAACAGTGACGAAACCAGCGAAAAACACCATTTGTCTTTGGTTCGATGGCGATGCGGAAGAGGCTGCGAGGTTTTACGCCGAGACCATTCCTGATTCGTCCGTCGACGCGGTGCATCATGCGCCGGGCGACTTTCCGTCCGGGAACAAAGGAGATGCGCTGACCGTCGAGTTCACGGTGATGGGCATTCCCTGCCTCGGCCTCAACGGTGGTCCCGGTATCGAGCACAGTATGGCGTTCTCGTTTCAAATCGCAACCGCCGACCAAGCCGAAACGGATCGCTACTGGAATGCCATCGTCAGCAACGGCGGCCAGGAGAGCCAGTGCGGGTGGTGCAAAGATAAATGGGGCCTCTCGTGGCAGATCACGCCCGTCGTCCTGTCTAAAGGCTATACCGATCCCGATCCAGCGGTCGCCAAACGCGTCTTCGATGCGATGATGACAATGCAAAAGATAGACGTCTCTGCAATCGAGGCGGCCGTTCGCGGTTGACGGTTGGCCGATGTGCTCGACTTTCGAGAGTCATTGGTCGAACGCTGAACCGATGCAAACCAAGGTAAACCCACATACATGCCGAACTGCTCGTTCGCCGATCGACGACCGCTTGACTCAAATCAAAACATCTCTACTTCTTAGGGAAACAAATGGCAAAGAAGATTTTTGTGAACTTTCCCGTCGTCGACCTCAAGGCGTCGATGGCGTTTTATGAAGCGCTGGGCTTCGAGAACAATCCTCAGTTTACCGATGAAACCGCAGCGTGCATGGTGTGGAGCGAGGCGATTCATGTCATGTTGTTGACGCACGACAAGTGGCGGACATTCACCAATCGTCCAATACCACCAGCAACGTCAAGTGAAGTGGCGCTGTGCATCTCCTGCGACAGCCGCGAGGCAGTCGATGAAATGACTACGCTAGCCGGGAACCACGGTGGAACGGCTGACATCAACCCGGCGCAAGACCACGGTTTTATGTACGGTCGAAGTTTTACCGACCCGAATGGTCACGTTTGGGAGCCGATGTGGATGGACTTTGCAGCATTCCCCCCAGCCGATTCCGCGAACTGAGAAAGGCACGGTAGAAATTCGCCCAATTGAAACCCTGCCCGATGGCCCCTAGCGATCCTGTGAAACAAGATTGCGATTTACTCTGAAGAATTACCTAAAGACGGAGACACTAAACATGAAAACAAACCCTATATGCTGGTTTGAAATCTACGTCCAAGACCTTGACCGCGCGAAGCAATTCTACGAGGCGGTACTGGCAACCGAACTCACTAAGCTGGACGCACCGTTGCCAGATATTGAACTGTTGGCTTTTCCAATGGACATGGAAGGCCAAGGTGCCGCTGGCGCACTGGTGAAAATGAAAGGTTTTCCAGTCGGTGCAAACAGCACTGTGGTCTATTTTGCGTGTGACGACTGCGCTATCGAGGCGTCGCGAGTCAAAGCGGCCGGTGGTAAGATCCAAAAAGAAAAAGTGTCGCTCGGACAATACGGCTTTATGGTCTTGGCTGTTGATACCGAAGGCAACATGTTTGGCCTGCATTCGCAGAAGTAACATCGCTCAATCTCAATCCAATATCACCGGAGCACTCAAAATGGCCGCCAACGTCGCATGAACGAAATGTGCGGCTAGCTGCCGTCGATATCGCGTACAACATGATTGACGTGCAAAAGCTGCTCGCGCAAGTCAAGGAGCCAGAGCTTCATCGTCGAGTGAACCGGCACAGTAGTGGGACGAGCCACGTAGCTGACAGCATAGTCTGCATGAGGTATCGCATGCCAGCATGATTTGCGATAAGATTAACCAGCCAAACAAGCCAACTTCCTGTTTTGCGACGTGTTTCTGCGGTAGCGTTGCGAGTATGCAAAAAAATGAATCTTGATTTTGCGGCTCAAGACCCGCTGTACCATCTTGCACTTGTCCTGGTGGCAGGCATTGTCGGTGGCGAACTCGTTGCTCGCATCAAGCTTCCGAAAGTAACCGGCTGGATCTTCACGGGTATTCTTCTACGGGCTTCATCTTCAAGCCATAGTAGCTTTACGGGGCTAACCACCGACGCGGTATCGAATTTCGGTCCGTATATGAATTTTGTATTGGGCTATATTGCATTTACGGTCGGAGCAGCGCTTCACTTTGCAAGCTTGAGGAACGCGGGCAAGCGTTTGAGTCTGCTGGTCCTGGGCGAAGCACTAATCACCCCCTCCATCGTTGCGGCCGCCATGATATTTGGTGGCATGCTGATCGCCCCGGAACAAATGACGATCCGCGCCGCGTTGGTCTTAGCGACAGTCGCGATTGCTGGTGCTCCGGGCACAACCGTATTGGTAGTTCAGGAGGCTCGAGCTCGCGGGATTCTAACACGTACGTTGGTGGCCGCAGTCGCTCTAATCGACATGGTGGCTGTCGGCGCTTTCGTGTTCGTCACTTCCTACCTGGCACAGGGAGACGGTGAAGTTTGGCACACGACCTGGCCGGCTGCTTTAGGCAATGTTGCCCATGAGTTCGGATTGGCTTTCCTGATCGGAACTCTGAGTGCCTCGTTCGCTTTGGGATTAACGCGCACCCTGGTGGGACCAGCGTTTCTGGGGCCAACCATGGTTGCCGTAATCCTGGCTGCGTGGGGTGCCGCGGTAGGCTTTGGCGTTTCCGGCATCCTGGCCTGCACGTTTGCCGGAATTATGGTTTCGAACATTCGTCACGATACCGTCCGCTCTACAGAGGCCTACCTTCATTCCATTGGCGGAGTTTTGTTCGCGGCGTTCTACACGTTCGCCGGAATGAACTTAGATTTTTCACTGGTCGTTCAGTCGGCTGGACTGGTCCTGCTCTACTTCGCGGCGAGATTTGTTGGAAAATACATCGGAGCGTACACAGCCATGACCGTTGCGGACGTTCCAGCAGCGGTCCGCAATTACCTCGGATTAGCACTCTTGCCACATGGCGGTGTGGCAGTCGGCTTGGTTTTGCTAGTCCAGGCAGATCCGCGTCTGGCGGACATCTCTGAGAGTGTGACAACGGTTGGACTCGCCGCACTCGCCATCAACCAGCTCTTGGGACCAAGTGCCACGCGGTACTCTTTGAAGAAAGCTGGCGAAGTGCACAAAGACCTGCCAAGACTGCTCGATTTCCTTGATGAGCACCATATTTCAGTAAACGTATCCGGTACGACCAAAGAAGAAGTGATTCGCTCGTTGGCAACGCAGCTCTATACAACTCAAGTCAAACCAAACATTTCCCGAGAAGACTTTGTAGTACGTGTGCTTAAACGGGAGGAAGAATCGACAACCTGCCTCTCGCAGGGGCTGATGATTCCGCATGCGATGCTCAACGAAAGCGAAGGGGATGAGATCACGGGCATCCTCGGTATCAGTTCCAAAGGTCTCAGGCTGGGAGCGCCTGACGGCCGCCCGGTCCACGCGGTTCTGCTGCTGGCTACGCCGAAGTCAGACCGTAAACGGCACCTGGAAGTGCTTGCGGCATTTGCCACCGCCATTACGCGTGATCATAACTTGGCCGAGCAACTCTATCACGCTCGAAGTGCTGCACACGCTTACAATGTGTTGCACGCAGATGAAGCCGAAGACATCAACTACTTTATAGACGATGCGCTGGAACGCGTGGGAATTCGAGAAGATCGAAGCTAGCTCGATTTGACTAGTGACTTCATTCAATATCTCCGTAAAGATTAGGAAGGTTGGGCAAATTCCGCCAGTAGAAGCGATCGGATGGTCCTTTTAAAGATTTTTATTGAACTTGGGAACATACCAGGATATGTTTCCGCCGCTCAGCAATCTACCGGCTACACGTACCATGCCGATGGTTCGTCGTGGACCACGAATGGGATTCTCGAGGAATTCGTTACTTCCTCGCCATCAACACCAGTGCTCCAATTGTCGAGCTTCCGCCCGCATCGTAGGTCGTACCTGTTTTGAAATTGTCGATATAGACTGAATTCACGCCCGAAGGTGTTCCAAACAGATGCAAGACGGTTGCCGCCAAAGGTCCGGCTGATATTTGTGAGAACCTGCCGCCACCTATAAAATCAGTTTCCATGAAGTACCAGTTGACCTCGGGTGGTTCGACCGTATTGAAGTTGTAGCCGATAAGATTCCGTGCCGGGATTCCCCAAAGTCCGGAGACGCTCCCCCAATTGTCGCCGTCTTTGACCTTGTAAGCAGTACCTGTTGGAGGTGGCCAAAGCCCTTTGGCTTTTGCTTCCATGGCGGGTGCTTTTTGACAGTGACTTTTCAGCTTGGTTGCCATGGCAAAGATCCTTTAGCATGAAATCCGGTGGAAGTGGTTCGCGTTCCCTTTTGAACGCTTTCACTATCAGATACGAAGGGCATTACACACAAAAAACATTTTTCTCCAGGACCGAGATTGAGACCACTGCTCTGCTTCTACCATCTGCGAGGTAGTTCAGGGAGCGTACTTAAGTCACGGCACGTGACCGTGGTCGCTTCTGAGTGACGCGGTCTCTGGCCCTAGGAGGGCGATTGAACGAAACTTGGCTTCGCGATCAATGGCTGTAATGCTTCGCAGGACGGCGCAGCCATTATTGTCAGCAAAGTTTACGATCGGATTTGAGTTGAAGTGTACCTGGAAATCAACACTATCCACACTCCCTAGGAAGCACAGGAGCAATGAATGAACGGACCTTCTCCAGATAATCCGCACCCGCTGCCTGGCTTTCCACAGGTTGGGTTCCTGAAACCGCTGGTTAACAACCCAAACATCGTTGTGGGCCAGTACAGCTATTATGACGATCCCGATGGCCCGGAGCATTTTGAGGCTAAGTGTGTCTTGTACCACTTCCCATTCATTGGCGACAAACTGGTGATTGGAAAGTTCTGTGCTTTGGCCCGTGGGGTCAAATTCATCATGAACGGGGCCAATCATCAAATCAGCGGATTCTCAACGTATCCGTTCTACATCTTCGAAAGCGGTTGGGAATCGGTCATGCCCCAATCCGGCGACTTCCCATACAAAGGCGATACCATCATTGGGAACGATGTTTGGCTGGGGTACGACGTGCTGGTAATGCCCGGCGTGAAGGTTGGAGACGGAGCTATCATTGCTGCTCGGTCGGTCGTGGTCAGCGACGTTGCGCCGTATTCGGTTGTCGGAGGTAATCCTGCCAAACAAATCAAGATGCGGTTTCCAGATGAGGTTGTTAAGGAGCTACAGGATATCCGATGGTGGGATTGGACCGTAGAAAGTATC
This sequence comes from Pirellulaceae bacterium, assembly GCA_041739785.1. Lineage (GTDB taxonomy): Bacteria > Planctomycetota > Planctomycetia > Pirellulales > Pirellulaceae > Aureliella. The sequence goes on along the minus strand of JBGSNE010000325.1, from coordinate 31,544 downwards.
ACTCGGAATCTTCCAGCCATTGTCGGAGCCGATCTCGTTGCACTGAGGAATCCGCGCTGAAAGAAGCAAACGCGACTAGCTCTGACAATTGCTCCAATAGTTGGGTGCCAAACAGCCGACGTTTGAGCCCACTGTTAAAAATATGGCCACGACAGTTTAATTTGGTAGCCATGAATGTGGTTTTGATGCAGACTGATATCTTCGGGTCAGGTTCAATTTCAAGAACTTATCGGAAGACGAAAATAGTTCAGCGAGAAACGTTCCCATGACCTTGGATACGCGACTACTTTCTGACCGATTTCCCCGCTCGTCGAAGTATCATCCTGAATGGATCATAGCCGGCGCTAGCGGCGGGGCCAACGCGCTGTGGCTGACTGAGTGGCTCGCAGCGGCGCTGGACCTACAACCCGGGATGCGGGTGCTTGACCTCGGCTGCGGGCGGGCCATGTCTTCGATCTTCCTGCACCGCGAGTTCGGTGCGCAGGTCTGGGCCACCGACTTGTGGTTCAGTGCCTCAGAAAACCTCCAGCGCATCCGCGATGCCGGTGTCGAAGATGGTGTGTTTCCGATTCACGCGGACGCTCGTTCACTACCTTTCGCCGAGGGATTCTTTGACGCCATCGTCAGTATCGACTCCTTCTTTTACTACGGCACAGATGATCATTACCTGAGCTACCTCGCACGGCTCGTGAAACCAAATGGGCTTATTGGGATTGTGGGGGCAGGGTTCAGCCAGGAAATAGAAGGTTCTATTCCCGAGCATCTTCGCGCATGGTGGACCCCGGAGTGTTGGTGTCTACATTCGGCTGCTTGGTGGCGTCGACACTGGGAACGAACTGGTATCGTGGATATTGAATTGGCCGACAACATGCCCGAGGGATGGCAACATTGGTTGAACTGGCACAGAGTGATCGCGCCGGATAATCAAACGGAAATCCAGGCTCTTGAAGAAGACTGCGGACGCTACTTCGGTTACGCTCGCGTCGTGGGTCGCCGCCGGAGCGATGTGGAATTGCCAGTGCATATCGTGTCCGTGCCAACAGAGTACTCAAAACAGCCGCTACTCCGGAGCGAAGTGTGACGAGGACTTTAGCAAGTATTCCATTTGCCACGCACACACTAGCGCTTCAGCACAATTTAACTTTAGGGTGAAGTGCAGCGTTGGGAAAAGGTGTCCGACACCAATAGTGCGAGCAACCGAAGGGCCGTTCCGGCTTTTGGTGTCGGACACCTTTTCCCGGACAACCCAAAAATTAAATATGGACAGAGCACTAGGTTGCAACGCACTTGATTCATCGTATTGTCTTGTTCCACTAGCTACCCACTTCGAGCTCATCTTCAATATCGACGATCTTGACTGTCCCGTCGGGGAAGGTCGCTATCAACTTAAGATCTCCGCCCAGCGAATTCACGAAATCGCGAATGGTACTTATCTTTATATCCGAGCGACGCTCGAGCCGCGATGCTGCATCCTTAATCGCTCAAGGGAAGTTAAACAGACCACGCTGGCTTCCGCTGAAACGGCTCCCTTTAGAACGTTGGTCACAACTTTGCATGTACCGAAAAATAAGGGACCGTCCGTGAATAAGTTGCCGTTTTAGCGGAACGGCGCAAGCCGTCCGGTGTCGTAAAACCGGAGGGCTTGCGCCCTGCCGCTACAATTCGATCCGGTAACTTATATTGGGACGGTCCCTAAGTCCATCTCAATCGGAGGGAGCATTGCTTGCTGTCAGGGGCAAAACGCGGCAACAACGTGTTACCGCGAAAGGTAGACTTAGATTCTATTCCTGTTTAGTTACCTGTAATTATTCAGGGATGTATGCGTATCCGGAAACCTGCGCTGGACCGCTTTTTTCAGGAGCATCAGGGGGGGCGATATATGGCGCCAACACAAATCCCGTCATCACGGTCTGACCTTGGTTAAGAATGGAACTGGTTGGTTGGCGGAGTGTCATTGTTTTCTGCGGAATTGGTGCGGGTGTTACGAAACCGTCCAAGTTTTCCTGAGAGAAGATCACCTTGCCATTGTTGCCACGGCGGACAACGAATTTAACGTCCGTGAGTTGAATCCCGACCCCCGGTACGATCGTTTTTTTATTAAAATCCACTCTCATTTCCACTCGATAAAGACCGCGATTACCTCGTCCGATTCCATACCAATAGGCAAAGCCGTCGCTAAAGGGCTCCGGATTTTGTTGAATATTAACCGTGAATGCAATCTGGGCGTGACAACTATGTGAGCCCATCACTGTCGTTGCCAAGGCTGCACAAACTGTCATTAATCCGACAATCGTCCGCTGAGACACAAAGTCAAAGAAATCGCGCCTTACATGATTCATTGTAAATCTTTCCATAAAACAACACCTTTGGTTAGAAACCGGAACGGGAAAAGATGGACGGTAGGTCGTCAATCGTTTTGATAGGGCCGCAACGACGTGAGCTGCCCCTATTACAACGCGATTTTTTTGAAAAGCGCTTCATAGTAAAACTGAAATTCCGACGACTTTTTTTCAAGCCCGGGAGATTGGCAACCTGCCGGCCTACCTGCGTCATCAGGGCGACGGCCCCAGTGGGCGAGATGTTGAAGAATGAATACCGACGGGCCTAGCCGAAACCTCGCTATTTGCCATGTAAAGGCCGCGAGTCGGCAGAGAGAGGAGAGGCGTTTTCCGATGGTTGTGGTCCAATGCGGATCAAACTCCATTCGTCGTTGGCGCGGATTACAATGGCAACCAATTCCGAATTGTTGAACGCGAGCGATTTGACTTGGCCTTCCAGACCTTTTATTTCCGTTAACATCTGACCGCTGTCGATATCCCACAAGGAGATGACGCCGAGATCTGTAGCCGCCGCCAGCGTTCGTCCCTCATCAACAAAGCAAGCTGTGAGCGGCGTTCCTGAAAAATCAAACAGCGTTTTCTTCAATAGCCCACTGTTTACATCCCAGAATTTAATCGTTTGATCATCGCTTAACGTGATCAACATGCGGCCATCATTGCTAAACAGAACGTGATGAACCGCGTTGTCATGTCCCTGCAGCACGACCGGCTTGCGTTGACTGCGGAAGTCCCAAATTAGAGCTGAGTCTCCATGTCCAATGGCTAAGAGTTCTCCTTTGGGTGAAAACTGCATAGCCTTCACCCGGAATTCGGAGAGCTGCAGCGTAGAGACTTGACTGGCGTCGGGAAGGCGAAGAATTCGAACGAGTTTTTCCGCCGTGCCACAAACTGCCAGCAGTTGATGGTTCGGCGAAAGCGCAGCCTGATCGGCGGTCATCGCTGCTGACGGGTTCAACTTGGTGCTAGGTTCGCCAGTGGCCGTATCCCAAATCGTCAGGTGATTCGTATTAAAAGCAAACGACAATTTGTCCAGTTTTTCCCTGAGTTCCTGTGGCTCGCCATATTTTTCATTGGCGAACTTGCGCATCCAAACGACGATCCCTTGATCAGAGCATACCAGGTCACCGACACCGTCTTTGTCAATGTCCGCAATCACTAACAACTCCGGGTGGTCCAGTCCTGACACCAGTACTTGTTCATCGCCGAATTGCAAATCACTGGTTTGGCGATACCAACGCACTTCCCCTTTGACTGAGTCGGCGAGGACAATGTCTTGGCGGCCGTCTCCGTCCATATCCTGAGCGGCCAACCAGGCAGGATTAGCAATCGGTATGCGAGTCGTTCTCGAAGTCTCAACTATACTCCCGCCCGCCGTCGCAATTTTGTAGTGCTGAAATTCTCGGGGCGAGCGGAACAGAACTTCCAATAGTTCATCTCCGTCTAAGTCATCCACTAGTACCGCCGAGAACTCTTCGTCCGATATGAAACTCTTTGTAGAGGGGCCATGAGGTTGATGGTAGAAAAGGTTACCGCGCGTCGCAGGTAAGCGGGCAACGCGACTGGGATGGTTGCCTACGGGCAACATCTGTGCAACTTGGGAATGCACCCCATGCCCGCGGGTTCTGATACGACCAGGAGTAGATCCTGTGAGTTCGTTTTCCTGCCAAACTTCGGTTAAGTTTGGACCAAGCGCGCCCACTAAATCTAGGTCTCCATCGCCGTCCATGTCAGCGTGACCATTCCATGAAATCCGCGGTGAGAACAGGTCTTCGATCAGCGGGCTTCGTAGGGTCACAAGTGCACGTCCATCATCCGAGAAGACGACGATCGGACTCCATACATGCTTGCTAGAAAGCTGGATGGACGCGTGCTCGCTTTGGAGATGCATATCTCCGGAGTCTTCCTCCCAGTACACATGCGACCCAGTTGGGTTCAGGATTGCATGCGAAATCAATTCGCGGTGAGGTAACGGCTCTTCAACCCACGGCTTTGCTAAGGGGAAGACTGTGCAAGTTCCATCCGCTGAGGCGGTTACCACGGTTTGATCGTTGGCTGCGAATGCGATGCTGTGTACACGCCACTCATGACCTACGAAAGACTCCAGAATCGTACCCGATGCCGAATCGACTACATGCGCTGAATTGTCTTTGCCTGCTACCGCAATCTTTTTCCCGTCATTCGAGAACGCCAATTCATAGATGCGTTGCTGCGAGACTTTGCACTGACTGACAACAGATCCATCGTGAACATCGACTACGACTACATCGCCCTTGACCGTCCCACATGCTAGATGGCTTCTGTCGGGTGAAAATGCCACACATCGCAGCGAAGCAGGCAACTCACGTTCGAATACCAGTGCCCTCTGTGTTGAGTTCCAGCATTGCACAATGTTTGTCTGAGATGTCGTAACGGAATAGAGTTCATTTTCTCGCAGCGCAATCCCGAAAATGGCACTTGCAAAAACGGGAAATTGAGAAATCTTGACGAGCTGATCGGCCTGCCACTCAAATAGGCTACCGTCATCGGCTGCACTATACAGGATGGACTGATCCGGAGAACATACGATGTCGATAATCTGGTCATAGTGAAGTTCGGTAGCTCGAACAAGTCGTTCGTTTTCGATCTCGATCGTTTCCAGCCGACCTTCCTCATTTCCGACAATCAAAGCGCTGCCATCGGGAAAAAACTGTAAACTAACAACCGGGGCGGTTGAGTAGCTGGCTTTGGTTTTTCCAGTGTGTAGGTCCCACAGGAAAATCTTCCCGTCGTCATCACCACTGGCAACTGTAGTACCGTTAGGCGAACACACCACCACGCGCACGCCAGCCTGATGTTCACGAAACGTGAGTCTGTCTGGTGGGTTGGCGCGAGACCAAAGATAGTGCCACGCGAAACCGCGATCGTCCAGCTGATTGGCCGATAGCGCATGTCGTGCCAGCAGGTCTCGAGCTTCCAACGGGTAATAGTGGTCCAAGGCGATCGTTGCCAATCGCATGTCATTCAGAAACAGTAAGTGCTTTGATTCACGGGCAGAGCGCGCGATGTGGATCGACGACCAGGTCGCCCATGCAGCTGCTGATAGTAGTGCCGCAAATACGACGGCAGTCGAAATGCTGACGGTCCGGTTGCCACGAATCCACCGCGAGGCGCGCGTGAAGGTTGAGTGACGGCGGGCGACTACCGGCTTGTTTGCTAAAAAACGTTGGAGGTCTTCAGCCAATTCCTGTGCAGACTGGTAGCGATCCACCGACTCTTTGGCCATGGATTTTAACAGCACGTTTTCCAAATCTATGGGTATCGTCGAATCTATTTCTCGCAGCGTCTTTGGCTCCGAGAATGCAATTTGTCTAAGTAATTCCTGTCGGTCATTGCCGTCGAAGGCTGGTTGCAGGCCCAATAACTCGTAGAGTGTGACTCCCAGGGAGTAAATATCGGAACGGTGATCGACCAGGACGCGTTTTCCCAACACTTGTTCCGGACTCATGTAACGAATGGTGCCGTACAGCTCTCCCGTAGCCGTGATTGCAGTTTGGCTTTCCAGACGCGTCAGGCCAAAGTCAGTAATCCACAAATTTCCAGCCCGGTCAAGCAATAGATTTCCAGGTTTGATATCTCGGTGCAACACGCCACTTTCATGCGCAAACGCCAACGCATCTGCAGCCTGAATCCCCCATTTTGCGACTCTGCAAAAATACGCCTCAGGGTGCCGACTTCCCTTGGTTGAAATGGCTCGTTGCAAAACTAATCGCATTTCTTCCGAAACGTTAGGCTGCCTATCATCGGACGTTTCGGATTTTATGTCGGATCGAATAGCATGAGATACTTCCGTTCGTACAGCTTGGATCACTTCTGCCATCGACGGACCGTCAATGTACTGCATTGCGTAGTAGTACACGCCGCGCTCGCTGCCCACATTGAAGACCGGCACGATGTGAGGATGGTGCAGTGTGGCTGCGGCACGCGCTTCATTCTTAAACCGCACCAACTGACGTTCATCCAGTACACCGGAGAACCGCAATATTTTCAGAGCCACGTGGCGGTCGAGCGATTCTTGGAGAGCTTCATAGACAATCCCCATCCCCCCCTCTGAGATCTGGCGAATTAGCTTAAACTCGCCGACTTGTTTCACGGCTAATTCATGGTGCGAACCTGCCTCTGATTGGCTGCTACCCAGCGCGGCGACATCGCGCAGGGTCTGCACGAGCTGTCTTAGGTAGTCCGCGTGTTGCGGATTCTGATTTACATAGAATTCGATATCGAGGCTCTCGCCATTTTGGATTTTGTCACCGATCTCTTCAACCAATGACATTAGACGGGAGTCGAAGTGCGCGCCTGTTGAATGATCCGACTGCCTAAATTTCGTCATGAACCGTTCTCGTAGCCACGCCATTATTGGGGTGAAAGCACGAACCGGCGGCCATGTCATTGAGCACCACGGTCACCACAGAATCCGAAGTGCAAGACTCAATCCTTTCGTTGCGGGCACTCAAACCAATTATTGCGAGCATACACCACAAATTTACGCGAACCGTCTTACATGCCGTCATGCAATTTATCTCGTGGCTTGCAGTGTTTGATGTAGCCTTTGGATAGCACGAAAGTGTCGCGTGCGCACCGCAGATTCGCTGATCTCTAGAATTACCGCAATGTCCGTGTAGCTCAATTGCTCCAAATAGCGGAGCTCGATCACCTCGCGATCGCGAGGCTTCATCGCCTTGACCGTTCTTTTGACTTGTTCGCAGCGATCCAACTTCACCAAAGCCTCGCTCGGACTGTCTCCACTACCGGTCAATCGTTCGACTAGCAAAAGTACCGACTCGTCATCCATTCGAGAAGCCTGCCCGACTTCGCGTCTCACCGAACGCTTCGCGGCCTGCAGATGTCGCTCATGGAACTTTAGCAATTGCTCCCAAGCAATTTTTCGCAGCCAAGGATAGAACGGCATTCGCCCATCACCCCCGTCTTGTATAACAGTGCCGCCAAGCAAGCACGAAATCTTGCCGGAATGGTCGCCTGCCGGACTATCGACCAACGCTCGCCCCGCATAGCTGTCGAGCCTTCGATCCGCCACGACCAGAGCTTCCTGCACTACATCCGATGCATCAAACCGAGCTCGCAGGCGCGCATCCATTCGCAACTTAATCATCTGCACCAGCCGCATTCGATGCTTTTGCAATAAGTTGCTGCGAGCCGCTTCATCCCCCAATGCCACATCTCGCAAGAGTCCGGTCGAATCGTCCACAGCACACCTCGCCGCTAATATAAAACTCCAAGAGCTGGACGCATGTTACACGAAACTGTAGCAATTCTCAAATAAATCCATTAACTACGAAAAATTTCCATCGAGGCAGGTCACCAAGGCACAATTCTTCGCGCACGCTTATGCGAGATATCGAGTTTCCGCGCCAGAGCAAAGTAATCCGTAGGCGTATAGTGCAACATTGACGAAACACAGTCCAAGAAACCTGTAATGAATGTCAATGGTAGTTGGCTTCGAGATATGCTTGATGTTCGTTCATCATATCCTGGAGATTACGATTGATGGATCGCATGGACATGGCGGATGCTCCCAACAAGCTAGTCTCCCCGCAGGAGGCTTTTTGGACTTGGTGCCGAGTAGCCGCCGCAGCGACAAAGCGTTCTGGGCCATTTCGGATATTGAGAATCTGCTGCTGGATTCAACGGCTCTCGCAGGAGCTATGTCCCCTGGCGTTTCTCATAAAGCTGTGTTCCCACAGTTCGCCCCCCACCCAGAGTTCTCCCAGATTTCAGGTGTCTGCGGTCGAACTGTGTTTGCAAATTGAGGAATAGAATGCTTTGCCATACGATCGAGGGTGATTAATGATTGTTGCGGACAATATAAGATTTCGCTACTGCGGGGCTTGGACAATAGTATAATTCGCGGTGATCTCCTTTCGCTTCGCAGTGTGGCGGGCAACAAGGCTCATGTGTGATTTACCGCTCAGCTACACTTGAACGGCTGCTTCCCTCCTGGAAATCATTATGTTGTTTCACCGCAGAATCGTGCGCGCCTTGGCGATCGTGTTGATTTCCGGCTGTGCGACCCGCGACGACCTAGGTCAAGTTCGGGGTCGCATAACGCTGGATGGCACGCCGTTGAGTGGCGCGAGCATCGAGTTCACGCCGACTGGCCGGGGAAGCACAGCCTATGGGCGTTCTGATGACCAAGGTGAGTATTCTATAATGTTTACACAGAATGTTAGCGGCGCTTCCATCGGCGAGAATCTGGTTCGCATCAGCACCTATGACATTTCGGATGATCAAGGCTATCTTGTGCCTCTCGTTGAGAAAGTTCCGGCGCGTTATAACGTCAACTCGGACGTCTTGGTCGCCGTAGAACTGGGAGGTAATGAATTCAATTTCGATTTGCAGTCGGCTGGTGAAATTGTTCAACCTATTATGGGCGGCGACGTTCGGTCGGAGGACCTGGCCACGGTACGTGGTACGATCTCACTCGATGGACTGCCGTTAACATCTGCAACTGTCACGCTCTCAGCGTTCGGAGATAATACGAACCCAGCAGTCGGTCACACAGATGAGCAGGGTGAATACTGCGTTATTTATTGTTGTGACATTGAGGGCGCTCTGGTCGGGAAAACCACGGCTCGCATCAGCTTCCCGAATCCTGAAGGTGAGCCCTTTGAAGTTGTTAGCGACTTTTCCGTGGAACCCGGAATCAATCGCTTTGATGTTCAGTTGGAGTCCCAAAGCGGCCAGATCATTGCCCATCTACAAAATGGATCTCAAACCCCATCCGATGCAGAGAATCCAACACATCCTGTCAGGCCAGTCACACAAGACTAGCGTTGGGACAACGCAAATTATTGGGGCACAACAGGCATTCTTGGGTGAAGATCGAAATCGATTTTTACTTAGTGGGCCTACGTAAAGTGGGGAGAAACCGTTACAGCCTGTTTAGCGACTCGCGTGGGATTCAACCCCGACCTGGCAGGCTTGAAAGACCAGCGACCTCACTCGAAGTCGAACCAGCTGTATTGTTTTCTCAGTTCTGTCAGCGCGTACCGTCCAGGCCACTCATTGTGATGCAACGAAAGCAGTCGCAAAAGGCTTCGGCAAAAACTCCTGATGAACAGCTATTCCGTTTGACTTGAGCCGGCCGGTAGATGGCGTTGCCGGTACTGGGTGGGGTTGCAGTCGAATTGTTGACGGAACAGTCGTCCAAAGTGGTGCCGATCACTGAAGCCGATCTCATGAATGATATCGGCCACGGGCAGAGTCGATTCTGCCAGCAGTCTCGCGGCCGATTTCAAACGCACTTCTCGAATGAATTCATTAGTTGTGCGGTCGGTCAGGGCTTTGATTTTTCGCAATAAATGCGAGCGACTCAGGTCGAGTTCGCGGGCCAGCATTTCCACGCCAAGTTGTGAGTTCGTGAGATTTGATTCCACCACGTTCATGGCCTGTTGTAGAAACTCCTGTTCGGGTGAAACAACTTCGATACGCCGTGGCTCAATTAGGAATTCGCGCCGCAGGCGCTCGCGCAACGCACGGCGTGATTCGAGCTGATTGTGGACGCGGGCGGTGAGGTGTTCCAAACTAAAGGGTTTGGTGACGTAATCATCTGCACCCGTTTTTAAGCCTTCGAGTTGGAAGTCAGAATCGCTACGCGCTGTAAGAAGGATGACTGGGATGTGGTTAGTTCGCATCTGATTCTTGAGTTGCAGGCAGAGCTCTGTCCCCAGCAAGCGAGGCATCATTACATCGGCAATAACTAGATCCGGGATTTGTTCGGAAGCGATCAGTAGTCCTTGCGTTCCATCTTCGGCTTCCAAGACACGATAGCTGTTTTCAAAATTCTCACGCAATAGCTGCCGGATGTCTGCATTGTCATCGACGATCAATAGGCTCATACGCTCAGACTCTAGCTGGGGCTCATGAGTTCGTTCGCTCTCCACTTCGAGAGTATCTTCGGAATTATCAACGTCCACGGCGGCCGCAGTCGTCGATTGCCACTTCGCGAGGTTCCGAAGTTCAGAAGTATGTGACAAAACGAAAGCCGATTCGGAAACACCCTCTTCGTTGATTGAGTTCGCGTTGCACAACTGAGTAGACGCAAGCATCGGCAAGCGTACTCGAAACAAAGAACCTTTTTGCAAGTGACTTTCGACCTCAATGCTCCCGTCGTGCAATTCGACCAATTCCTTGGTCAATGCCAGCCCCACGCCGGTCCCCGTTTGCGCTGCGTCGCGATCGTTTTGTGCGCGATAGAAACGATCCCAGATCAATGGCAACTCCTGGGGGGCAATGCCAACTCCCGTGTCGCTAATGGCAAACTCTGCATGTTCGGTAGTCAGCGACAATTGAACAATCACTTGGCCGCAGGGGGGAGTGTATTTAATTGCATTGGAAATCAAGTTGGATAGGATTTTACGGAGCTTGTCGTTGTCGAAATAGGACAACTGATAGACCGCGTTGGATTCGAACTGTAGATCGATATTTTTATCGATGGCCATATGATCGAAAGACTCGACTTCGCGCTTTACGAACTCGACTATGTCGGCTTGCGTCGCTTGCAAACGCATGGCTCCAGCATCGAGCTTGCGAAGGTCCAGGAGTTGATTTACCAAGTCGAGCAGACGGCCGGCGTTGCGTTTGACGAGTTCCAACAGGGATCGATGTTGGCTTGATTTTGCTATCGCTTCATTCCCCAGCAGTTTCTCAAGTGGCCCGAGTATCAATGTGAGTGGCGTGCGAAATTCGTGGGAGATATTGGTAAAAAATCGCAGACGAGCCGCACTAACTTGCTCGGCTTGCTCAGCATGTGCGCGCTCAATCGCTACTGAGTGTTGCTCGTGCAGTCGGACGAGATAGAACAGCAATCCACCGATAACGGCGAACATGCACAGCATTGTCGCCAGGAACCAGGGCTGACGCCAAACTGGGACAAGCACGGTAAAACTTGCTCTAGCTGGAGTTGGCTCGACATTGAGATCCAAATCGCGGGCACGCACCTCAATGTTGTGAGCTCCGCTGGGGACCGACAGCAGTACTTGGGTAGTCTCAGCTGAATACGAAGACCAAGGCTGGCTATCCATTCGCCACGAATATTGAAGTTGGTGCTCATCCGTGACTTGGCCCGGATCCGCTCCTTTCCATTGCACCATCAAATTGCCAGGTGGAGCGACTTGATCTTGGACCAGTGTAATACGAGTCGTTGGAGCGCGCTGGTCGGGTATGTAGCGCACAGTTCGAAAAGCAACTTCTGATGGTTCAGAAAGCTCACCGTAAATATTGGCCTCGAACCATTTGTAGGGAAAGCGATTGATCCAAACCGATCCATCACCCGTGCGGCGCAAATCCCCTGTCTCGCGCGACATCGTTGCGATCTCAGGCATCACTGCTTTGACCCATTGCTGGCCGTCAAATAGACAGAATCCCTTGTCTGTTGCTACCCAAGTGCGATTGGGACCGGCCGAGGCGAAGCTGACAATCCGATTGCTGAGCAACCCGTTTTCGGTCGTGACCTGTTCCCAACGAGTACCATCGAACTGAAAAATCCCAAAACTCCTCGAGCCTACCCACAGGCTTCCGTTGGGCATGACTTGTAGCCAATCCTTGATCGATGCATTTATTTGTGGCGGGCCTTCAACGATGTTCCAGTTATCTCCATCCAACTTCCATAACCGACGACCGGCAAACCAAAGGCTACCGTCCGCGGTTTGTCCGATTCCGTAGCACAATTCCCTTTGCCCGGCTGGTGGAGGAATATGTACGTACTCTATTTCGTTATCAACGGACGCGGGAAGCGTTATATGGGCCCAACCCTGGAAATCTTGACTGTGAATTTCATCGAGATGGGAACCGATCCAGATCGTCCCGTCGGCGGCTTGGAATAAAGCTCGCGGCTCGGCAATGACACCGCAGTCAGCGAACTGCTTCCGCTGCCAACGAAAACCATCGAACCATGCACAAGCCATTTGGCCAGCATGACTACCGGAAATCAATACACCACCCTGCTTGACGGGAATGGCCGAAGTGGCGGTTTGCAAGACCCCATCGCTGCTCTCATAGATCTGCCAGCGGTCGCGGCGCTCGGAGACTATCGCCCCGGTTTTGTCTATGAACCATTTGGCTCCATCGGACGTTTCACATTGAAAGTTCAAGTTGTCAATCGTCCGCCAGCGGCGATTCGTCGTGTCCAGACAATACACCTCCTGGTTCTTTCCGGCCACCCACAGTTTTCCCTGCGAGGTTGCCAGCGTTAGTAGATTGTCATTGGCGGCGATCACGTGCTGGGGTTCATCGTATTGCGTCCAAGTGCCATCGCGCAAGGCAAACAATTCACGATGGGCTCCCACCCAGATCGTGCCATCGCGCGTTTGGGTAGGAAGTGATATGAATCCAGCGCGGTGCGTTACCGATTCAAAGTTTTCCGCTCGTCGCCAGCGATCAGTGGCTTCCTCAAATCGCTCCGCTGACAACTCACCTCCGTAGGCAATTCGCCACACGGTGTTTTGAGAAACCACCAATCGCGCTTTGCCACGCTCAGAAAGTCCATCCTGTTTGCGATAAAGCTTCCAACGATTCAGGCCTTCAGCCGAGCTTTCGTCGTGCCGTAAGACCGACGTACCTCTCACACTTAGCCAAGTTGTACGATAGTCCCCCTGTCCCGGAACCATGACAGCGCTCAAAATTTCACAGGATTCTCCTAGCTCGACTGCTATTTCTTCTGGGAATAGTTTTACTTCCGTGTAGCGTAAGCCAAGTCCCGAAACCAAATCTTGGGCAGCTTGGCGGCGATCGGGAGTGGTAAACAACACTGCCTCATCGCGATACAGCCACATTGGGCCCAAAGCGGTACCGATCAGCAGGCTATCGGCGGACGCTTCGCTGACACACATAATCCGAAAGTCCGAGGATGGCTTTGCGGCGATCCACGGTTCCCATGACTCTCCGTTGAATCTACTCAGCTCCGTTTCACTGCCAACATAGATGCTGCCGTTGCTGACAGCGGCCAGATAGCTGGTCGGGCCAGTTAGCTTCACCTCCTCGCGAGTGTAGCTCGTCCAATGCAAACCATCAAAGCGTAGGAGGCCATCGGAGACGCCGAACCAGATAGACCCATCGCGTCCCTCCACCAGGCAATTCACTCCCTTGCCGGATAAGTTGGAAAAGCTCTGCCAGCGCCAGGGTTCGTTAAGCAGATTCGGCTCGACGACTCGATAAGGGAGAACAGCCCTTGCAGCATCAATTCCAATCCCGCCGACCAGCGTCAGTAGGTAAATGCCGACGGTGATGCAATGATTAAATACGCCGCCCCGCCGGCCGCGATGCCAACCCTGCCGAAAATTAGTGCCTGGAGATGATCGGGTTACCACATTTGCCCTAAATATTACCAGCTTTGATTTGAAGCCCAGCGACAAAGGGTGTGCGACACCCATTCCGCTGGGCTTTCGATCCGGAATAAGAGAGATCCACCCTGGGGTGACTCGCCCCGCCGCTACGACTCTTGCGTTCGTCTTATTGTAGCCGCGCATGGCATTCACCCAGGAATAGCGGCCATACTTCTACAAATAATTTCGGACTGGACACTTAGTATTTGGTTAACGCGGATTGGCACGGAAGGTCCGCAGTCTGCCCATGACTCCCATTTTACGCAGTACTTCTGGCAGTAGTGGGAGTTTTTGCGGCTGATTCGCGAGCGAACGGAATCAGGCAGCGGCATTTCAGGGACACCAACCATCCCCTGCGAACCTTTGAAAATCCGCAACCGAACACCACTGCTGCTACAAATAAACACCACCAGCCCGACTCGCCGATTGCCCCAACATGCAATGATTTGCTTAAGAAATCGGTATGTTCCGATGGTTTCTATCGCGATTCAGGATGCATCTGACTTGAAGGTGTAGAAACAGCAAGTAAATGAGGGTAAGCGACAAACCTTCACCCTGCTTGGTTGATTGTTCCATAACGGAAATGTTACGAAGCCGCGATAGTTAAATACGTTGCAGGCGTTGGAAGCTGACTCGCCAGGCATTGTTGTCCAAAGCAAGGCTTGGCGGCTTCGGCTGCGAAAGTAAATGATTGCTTAAGCACTTAGCGTCCGTATGCCACTTGTGGCGGGTGTTTCATTTCGGTCTCAGTTGCAGAAGATCTGCGATCGATCGGGAGGCGCGCCTGTCTTATCCAGTTTCTGTTCTATCTGAGGAGTTTCGCTATGTCGCATCGACAAACCCCAAGCCGGACCGCCGGTTTCACACTCGTCGAGCTCTTGGTCGTGATCGCGATCATTGGCATTTTAGTTGGTCTTCTGCTTCCAGCCGTTCAGGCGGCTCGTGAAGCGGCACGACGCATGCAATGCTCGAACAATATGAAGCAGTTCGGGCTGGCCATGCACAATTACCATGATGTCAACAAGAAGTTCCCGAATTCATTCCAGTTTTACGGTCTGGACGGGGGTATACGGCCCGGCTCCAGGTCGCGATATGACGGTATCGGCTTTAGCTGGACTGTACTCATTCTGCCGTTCATTGAGCAGGGCAATATCTACAATCAGTTCAACCAAAGTTTTGACATACTCGATAGTGACAACGCAGCCGGGACCTCCCGCAATATTGTCACTGCCGCCAGCCAGACATCTTGGGCTCGCTGTCCTTCGGATATCGCTCCCGAGACAGTGCTGTGGGGAGATATTCCCGATCAGCCAGCGAGCAGCTACAAGGTGTCAGTGGGATCTTACAACTATTACAGTACTTATGCTTGGCCCGACATCGTCGCCAACGGTATTTTTGCCAGCGACAAGTACAACGGCATTCGCGATATCCTGGATGGTACCTCCAATACCATCATGGTCGGTGAGGCTTCTTACTTACACCAAACCTATGGTCGACTCTATGGTTTCAAGCGAGCGAGAGATAATCGAACGCTTCACCCGCAACACTGCGCTGCGGTCGCAGAAACTGCGATGAACCCGCCTTTGACCGCTTCCGGAGCGGTACGTAGCAAGGCGTTTAGCAGCCTCCATACAGGAGGTGCCCAGTTTGCCTTTGCGGATGGTTCGGTTCATTTCATTAGTGAAAGCATCCAAATGACCAATCACAGCCTGGGGGGTAGTGGCGGCAGTCCCAAAGGCGACGCGTTTGATAGTGCCAATGGTGGCATCGGATACGGTGCCTACCAACGCCTGCATTCGCGAAACGACGGCCTCGTCAATAACTACGAACTGTAAGATCGCGAGACGTCTCTAGTGGTTGACATCGTCAGCTCACTCGGGTCAAACCGCGTCACTCCGGTGACGCGGCCGCTAGCGCCATACTCTTGGCGTATTCGGCTATGTTGCATAACCCAAAACTCAATTTTGACGAAGCTCTCCGGTATCGAAAGGCTTCCTGCAGCAAGGAAACTCACCCATGAAAAACGATTTCCATTTCGCGGTCGCTCTCACACTGCTGAGCCTAACTGTCGGTTGCGGCAAAAGCTTGTCGGGAGTTTCCGGTACAGTCACGCTGGACGGCAAGCCGTTGGAAGGAGCCTTTGTCGAATTTTCGCCTGTTTCGGGTCGTCCTTCCTTAGGAAAAACCGATGAGGATGGCCGTTATCAACTTGAATACAGCACCAGCAAGTCTGGCGTCGAGTCAGGCGAGCACACGGTGCGCATTGGGACTTACGAAGAAGCCAGCATCGACATGGAGACAGGGGAACCCACTGCCGAAGTCGAGGAAATTGTCCCTGAAAAGTATAACAGTCAAACGACGCTCACTGAGCATGTCAAACCGGGAAAGAACAACATCAATTTCCAACTAGTCCCCTAGATATAAATTCTCTCATTAGGAAAGGATGGTTAATTATGAAGAGCGTTATCCATCTCGCTTTGGCTCTCGCGTTTATTAGTCTGGCAACTGGCTGTGGCAATGGGCTATCGGGAGTTTCCGGTACCGTCACGCTCGATGGCCAGCCTTTGGAAAATGCCTTTGTCGAATTCTCGCCTCCTGCTGGACGCCCTTCCATGGGCAAGACCGACTCCAATGGTTACTACCGGCTGGAGTACAGTACCAGCCAGACAGGAGTAGAGGCTGGTGAACACAAGGTAAGGATCTTTACACATGAAGAAGCCAGTATCGACATGAAGACGGGAGAACCAACGCCTGCCGTCAAAGAAGTTGTCCCGGCGAAATACCACCATAAATCGACGCTAACGGCACAGGTCGAGTCGGGAAACAACGATATCGATTTCGATCTGTGATAGATGCAGCTTGATTTGCCATTGATTGTTACACATTCGCCGTGTCGTGTTGAAGCGCCAAACCTAGGACTGAAGCCGAGGCTTTCGGTAAAGTAATGTTGGTGAGCGATGGTTTGAACTACTAAACGCCGTCCCGACAACAACTTAAAAACCGCACACTCCCTTTAGACCTGTGTAAAAATCATTCGTCATACAAGGTTGCACCAGATTTGAGCGATCCAGCCATAACGGATATGGGGCGAAACTTCAAATAATGTCGCTTAGCAGGCTCGTCGTTCGAGGGCGTCCCGTGGGGAAGCTGAATCGATGTGGCCCAGGCTGCGTTACTTTGGAGTTCAATGATTATGAGTCTTCAGCGTTCTAGTCGACTTTCGCGGTCGGGTTTTACCTTAGTTGAATTGTTGGTCGTGATCGCAATTATCGGAATTTTAGTCGGATTGCTACTCCCTGCCGTCCAAGCAGCACGCGAAGCGGCCCGCCGTATGCAGTGCTCGAACAACGTTAAACAACTCGGATTGGCGATGCACAACTATCATGATGCGTACAAGAGATTTCCAGCGTCGGTGCAGTCCCAAAGGCTACCGACTGGCTTAAACCCACTTAATTATCGTGATCTAACTTGGTCGACAACCTGGACGCTGGCAATCCTGCCATTCATCGAGCAAGGGAATCTTTGGAACCAGTGGGACTCGGCCTTAGGCCTCGCCAATAACGTCAAACAGCGGGCTGTCATTCGCACCAATTTGGCGGCCATGCAGTGTCCCAGCGATCCGATGGCTGACGGAAATGCCCTCTTAGTGGGTGGGATTGATTGGGCACGTGGAAATTACGGAGCGAATCATGGTGGAGGAAACTACCATCGCGACAATATTTCGGCCACGACGGGAGGGGTGCTGGATACGCTCAACTGGACCGCATTTAACATCGTAGCGGGGAGCAATCGCGGCATGTTCGCGGCATCCTTGGGCGCGCGATCCTGGAGTGCAAAGATTGGCGACGTAACCGATGGTACCAGCAACACGGTAATTGTTGGCGAAATCATACAGGCTGGAGTTGCCAATGGTGACGACAATCGGGCCGCGTGGGGTCAGGCCGGGGGAGCTATTATCTCCGCCTTTAATCATGCCACACCGGACCGCGGTCCAGAATTCATCGCGGGGCCCAACGCTCCGGCAGTCAATGGCAGTGGCTTCAACACTCTCTTCCGAGATGCCTGGGCAAACTGCTCCAACGCTGGTTACAACAAAGTTCCTCGCTATTCGTGCAACGACCGTTATTTGTCGACGCATACCGAGGGTGGCATGGCCGCGCGGAGTTGGCACATTGGTGGTGTTCAAGTCGGCTTGGCGGACGGCTCGGTCCAATTCGTTAGCGATTCGACCGATCGAATTATCTGGCGAGCCTTGTTGACCAGCCAAGGTGGTGAAGTTGCCGCTATTCCTCAGTAGTTATTGCCGCAGTCCAACGAACAATCCCACACTTTAAAAAACGCAGAAATGTTATGGTTGCAATCGCCAATCCTCGCTCCACGTTCCTGTTACTCTTCCTCTATTTGACAATTGGATTAAACGCCGGTTGTTCGGATCATGATAAGGAATTAGAAAAGATGTATGGCCTGGATGTCCCAGGGAATCCCTTTGTGGACTATTCGTCGGACCTACGAGCTGCGATGGGATCATTGCGCAACGGCAATCCGGCCGATGCCGCCGAGATGCTTTCGGGCTACACGACGGCTGACTTCCCTGGTAGCGAAGCGGTCTTCTCCGAGATGAAAACCAAGCTCGAGGCATTGGCTAAAGGCAAAACTCTTGAAGGAGGCAAGAAGCCAACCACTAGTGAAGTCCAGGATTTGCTCAAAAAGCTGATAGCACTGAGTAAACCTAAACCGCCAGAAACGCCGGTCGCTACCAAGTAGAGTCATGTCACAACTCGAATCGTAGAGTCGGGTAACGATGGCCGTATGAATTATTGAAAGTCGAGGCAAACGCCATATGTATAGTCAGCACTTTGTTTTCCTTTTAGCGAGCCTATTCCTTTCGGATCTAGTTCTCGCGCAGCACGACTCTCCTGAAAGTCGAAAGGCTAGTACGCCGCTGCAAACTTTGCAATGGACTCCGCTCGATATCGAATTGGAAGCGTCGTCCAGTCATGCTTGGTGGGAATTCCCAGTCACTGCCACATTCCATCACGCCGCGTCTGATCTGCGTTTGACCTTGGAAGGTTTTTTTAATGGTGAAAAACGCTACGTGGTTCGTTTCGCCGCCCCGTTGGCTGGTACCTGGAAATATGAAACGGCCTCGCAAGATTTAGGGCTGGCGAATCGGAGTGGTCAGATTGAGGTCAGCCAACCCAATTCAGCCGAACTGGACGGCAATCCCAACCTGCGCGGACATCTGCAGGTTGCATCTTCTGGCCGTTATTTCGAGCACGCCGACGGCACGCCCTTCCTGCTCTTGGCGGATACCAACTGGTCAATAAATACGCAGCGTTGTGGCTTAGGCGAAAATGGCGACGGACCTTTCTATCAGTATCTGGCCGACCGTAAGTCGAAAGGATTCAGCCTGATCCTGATGTCGTTCATGCACGGCTTTGGAGATACTCGCGAGCCGGCCGGACAACGCAATGAAGGTGGCTATCCCTTCCCCGGCGGAGACGTTCAGCAACTCAACGCAGCCTACTTTGAGGCGTTGGACCAGCGTCTGGGTGCGGTTTGGCAGGCGGGCTTGGCGGTTGGCGCACATCCGACATGGTTCGGCAAGCTGAATTGCTTTTTCGGCTTTGAATCAGCGACTCGTATCAGCTCGTATTTGGCCGTCCGCTATGGTGCATATAACGCTTTGTGGAGTTTGTCGGGCGAATATCAATATGCCATGAAGGATTGCCAATGGACTGAGGAACAATTCAGTGAATTGGGTCGAGCCGTCGCTGCTCACAACCCTTACCAACATCCCTTGTCGATCCATCCTAGCGGCCGTACTGATTGGCCAGCGCCACACAATAGGCAGTCATCGATCGCGTTCAATAACTCCACCTGGCTAGATCATCATTGGTTGCAAACGGGGCAGAAGTCCCCTGATATCCTACTTATTCCCGTGCGTTTAGCTGAAGTGCGGGCCCTGACACCGACGCGACCGGCGTTCCTTGCGGAATCGTTTTACGAAAGGGCCAGCGACGAAGAGCATGCCTATCACACGCGTTGGCAATGCTGGACTGCCATGCTCAGTGGCGCGGCGGGATACGGATATGGCGCATTCGGCGTCTGGAACTTCTACGATCCCAACGACCCCAACGGGGAAACCGGAAAATTCACCGTAGAGACTATCCCCTGGACGCAGGCTTGGCAATTGCAGGGCTCAAGTCAAATTGGCGCGGCGCACCAACTGTTGTCGAGTCTCCCGTGGTGGCAACTCTCACCTACCCGCTGCAAAGTGAGTGCATCAGATATATCTCCATCAAACGTCGCCCTGCTCATGACTGCTATTATTGCTTCACCCGATGACTGCTCTGCCAGCGAAACTACCATGCCGGTTGGAGCTCACTCGCCTAACGGAGATTGGATCGTCTATTTTCCACGCAATGAGCACCAATGTGAACTGCGGCTAGGAGACCATGGTGAGTTTGAAGCTACCGGTCCGGAAGCGGCATACTGGTATAACCCACGCTCCGCCGAACGTATATCAGTCGTGCCATCTCAGTTTGACAATCGCACAGGGGTGATTCTCGCGACTCCCACCAACGACGACTGGGTGTTTGTTCTCGAGCGAGGCTTTCGTCGTAGCGGATCTCGCCAAGAGTTTCGGTAAGGTCGCAGGTGAACCTCAACCAAAACTTTGAAGTTTTGACGTATCCAGCTGATCGTCTCTTTAGAATTGGAACAGAAGGGAACCGAGGAAACAGAAGCTGGAAGGATTGCCTCCGTTTCTTCTATGGCCTCTGGTTCTAAATTTAAGATCGGCACCGCTAGTTTTTAGCTGCAGCAAAGCACTACCATGTTTTTTCATTCCAACGCTCGATGTCAACTGCTCCGGTTGGCGTTTAGCGTGATGACGATCGCATTTTCGCTGCGGGCATTTTGTGATGAATCGAACCGCGCCTCTGGTTTCACGCAACAGCAAGCCAATTTTTTTGAATCCAAAATCCGTCCGCTGCTAGTGGAACACTGCTACGAATGCCATGGTCCTGGTTCGGATTCCGAAGCTGGCTTGCGCGTCGACTCGCGACGGGCGTTGATCAAAGGGGGCGAAAGCGGTGCTGCGATTGTCCCCGGAAAGCCAGCCGATAGCTTACTCATCGACGCCATCAACTATGGCGACATCTATCAAATGCCCCCCGCCGGAAAACTGTCGAAGAGCGAGATCGATTGGTTGTCTCAATGGGTCGAGTCGGGGGCTGTCTGGCCGCAGTCAGAAAATGAATCGTTCGAATCTGAACCGACGATTGAAGCTGCAGGCGTGCTTACCGAAGAGCGCATCGGCCATTGGGCTTTTCAGCCAATGGGCAAATACGAACCTCCAACCGCTTGCGACACAACTTGGTCGCAGTCTCCAATCGACAACTTCATTCTTCAGAAGTTGGAGGCATCCCAACTTGAGCCAGCGCCGCCAGCCGACAAACTGACCCTGTTGCGACGAGTTACCTTTGACTTGACCGGGCTACCTCCGAGTCCCGCTGAGATCCGGAACTTTATGTGTGACGATTCAGCTGGAGCCTTCACGTCAGTTGTCGAACGATTGCTAGAATCGCAGCACTATGGCGAACGGTGGGGCAGACATTGGCTCGATGTCGCCCGCTATGCCGATGCTGCCGGGCATGAATCCGATTTCGCCTATCGACTATTATGGCGCTACCGTGACTACGTCATCAAGTCTTTTAACGACGACATGCCATACGACCAATTTGTTATTGAACAACTAGCCGGGGACTTGCTTCCTAACTTGGATGATCGCGATCGGAATATTCAGCAAACCATCGCCACGGGTTTTTTGCAAGTTGGGCCTAAACCGGTTTCCGAACGCGACAAGGATCAGATGTTCCTTGAGATAGCAGACGAACAACTCAACGCTACAGGTAGCGCATTTATGGGGTTGACGCTCGGGTGCGCGCGATGTCACGATCACAAATTCGATCCTATTCCGACACTTGACTACTACTCGCTAGCCGGCATTTTCATGAGTACGCGGACGATGGCCGATACTCTTCCCGATTCGATGTGGGTCGAGTTTCCGATGAGCGGGTCGACGGGCACCGTCCCCGTTATGGGCGTGCAGGATCAATTCGAACCTGCCAACATGCACGTCTATTTGCGAGGCAATTACAAGACCAAGGGAGTGGAAGCACCGCGTCGATTTTTGCAGGCAATTGCCGGCAAGGATCATCCACCGATAGTTACCGAAGGAAGCGGTCGACTGGAATTGGCGAAATGGATAGCCAGCCCCGACCATCCCTTGACCGCCAGAGTCATCGTCAATCGCATCTGGCAGAATCACTTTGGTACCGGTCTTGTTTCGACGAGCGACAATTTTGGATTACAAGGTCAACATCCTTCCCACCCAGAACTGCTCGACTATTTGTCATGGGAATTTATTCGCTCCGGTTGGTCGATCAAGTACATGCATCGGTTGATGTTGCATACCAGCACTTACCAACAGTCAAATGTGGACAACGCATTGGCTGCTGAAGTCGATCCTGAGAATCGGTTGCTGTGGCGAGTGTCTCGGCGTCGCTTGTCGGCCGAGGAGATACGCGATAGCATGCTGGCCGCTAGCGGCGAGTTGGACATAAGCATGGGTGGAAGCATCATGCTCTATCGAGATGGTTGGGGACGACCACGAAGGTATGCCAAGGACAGACTCTATCAAGTGGCCAACTATGGCTTTCGCATACGACACGATTATTACCCCTCGTTCTTTCGACCACGCCGGACCGTTTACCTACCTCGCCCGCGGCTGCTCGAATCCGAGTTTTCTGAATTGTTTGATGGACCTGACACGTCCTTTCCCGCAGGCCAGCGCGATGAGAGCACCGTCGCGCCACAGTCATTGTTTTTCATCAACAGCCACTTTGCGTCGGAGACTTCGCGACAGTTTGCGCGCGAGCTAATTTGCGAATTCGAAAGTCCCTCTGAACGCATTCATCACGCCTATTGGTTGACGTTTGGTCGTGGGCCTAGCGAACAAGAATTGCAGCGAGATACCAGATTCATTTCCGATTACACCAGCCAAATCCCGCAGGTTGCCGCAGCCGATTGTCTTCCCGACGAATGGTCGTCGTACGATCGAATTGTCGAAAACACCGACGGACTCTTGGCCTACTATCGCCTCAATGAATTAGATGAACGTGAGCGTCCTAGCCAACCGCACTCTGCCATCAACTCGGCCAATCCACGCCGCGCATCTGGCATCTACCACCATGCCATGCAGTGGCGAAAGATGGGTGGCGGTGTTTGGCCCGATGGCATCTTTAACGATGTGGCCTTTGGCCGTTGGGGAGCCATCGATCTCGATGCACCCATGGGGCGCCGAAACACAGCTGTTGGATTCAATATCCCCTACGAGTGGCCATTTGACGATGAGTCCGATACGGGAGTCGATCGCGGGCATCGCATGCAAGTCGACAACGTGGCTGTACTGAATAGTCACACCGGCGAAACGACCTGCGAATTCTGGTTGCAGCCCATCAATCGTTGGGCTGGTACCGTCATCGCCCGAAATTCCAAGAGCGATGCGGACAACATCTTCCGCTGTGGTGTCGAACTACGAGAAGTAGAAGGCAAACAAGAAAATTTTGTGTTCTACGAATTCTCAGGCAAAGGCAACGGAGGCCGGCGGACCACGCTCGATGATCGTTTCGTTATTCCACCCGCTCAATGGACGCACGTGGCCATCAGCTATGGCGGAGGTAAACGCAGACTGATTATCAACGGCGACCTAGCCGATGAATGCCTTGTCACAGGCCAGTTGGTCGAAAGCCACGCGCCCCTCACAATCGCTGCCTTGCCGGATCAGAGCGATTGGTATGCAGGCATCATTGATGAAGTCGCGTTGTACGATCGAGTCCTCGACCAACAGCAACTGCAACTGCGCGTCGAAGCCGCCAATGGTAGTTTGTACCGCAGACTTTCACTGCCTGCGGAAATCCAAGCCTGGACCGCCTATTGCCAAGCACTTTTTAGCACCAATGAATTTATTTTTGTGGAATAGGCAAGTTTTGATGTTGCGCTATTTGGAGTGCTCCGACTTGTCGGAGCTTTCAATTCGCTTTCGGACGGGGAACAGGGGGAGTAGATAAAACACTCCGATTTGGATCCGCTAGATTTTCATAGAGCGGACCAGCGCCCAATGAAAACAGAGCAAAGCGGTGACAAGTCCCCGCACTCCACCGGAAATTCACAGCATCAAAAACTGCGCGTCGAGCTGAATTTGCCGAAGGTCCAATAAAATAATCGCGTGAAAAACGTCGCTTCAATTGCAAAGCAAACCAAATGAAACGTCTGGATTCAATTCCCAATGTCAGCGCTTCGATTTGCCTATCTCGGCGTGAGCTTTTGCAACGCGCCAGCTGTGGTTTTGGGCACTTGGCTTTGCTGAGCATGCTGGCGGACGAGACTGGACTGCGCGCGGCGACAAATGACGATTCCAGCAATCCACTTACGTTGAAAAATCCACATTTTGCTCCCAAGGCGAAAAGTGTGATCTTCATATTCCTGCATGGTGGTCTGTCGCAGATTGAATCGTTTGATCCCAAGCCGGAACTCGATCGATTCGATGGCCAACCGTTTCCTGGCAAGAAACCGCTGCAATTCGCTGGGACCGGCAATTTAATGAAGTCCATGTGGGAGTTTGATCGCTATGGTCAATCAGGCTTGCCGGTCAGTCGCTTGTTTCCGCACATCGGATCGGTGATCGACGACTTCTGCGTAGTGCGTTCGATGAAATCAGAACGGGTTGACCATGGCGGAGCGGCTCTACAGCTTCATACCGGTTCGGCACTGTTTCCGCGACCGAGCATGGGGTCTTGGGTTCTGTATGGGCTCGGCACCGAGAATCAAGACTTGCCGGGATTCGTAACGATCAAACCGACCGAGTCTCAAGGCGGCGCACAGAATTATGGATCGGCGTTTCTTCCAGCCGCCTATCAGGGAACGCGTCTAGGTAGCACAGTCGCATCGATGAAAGAGGTGCGTTTCGAAAATATCACTCCGGCCATCCCGCAGCAACGACTGCAACGCATGCAGCTAGATCTGGTTCAGTCGATCAATCGTCAGCAATTGGATCAAACCGAGGACTCTCGCTTGGAGGCCCGCATCGAAGCTTACGAATTGGCGTTTCGCATGCAAGCCACCGGGCCTGAAGTGTTCGATTTTTCTGACGAGCCGCAGAGCACATTTGATCTTTACGGAATCGGGGACCAACCCACCGTGGAGCTTTCCCCCGAGTTGGTTAGCCTACAGGAATTTGCCAAATACGGTCGGAAATTGGACGCCAATCCGACCGATGAATTCGGCCGACAATGTTTGCTCGCTCGTCGTTTTGCCGAACGGGGCGTGCGGTTTGTGCAATGCTCGCACACCGGAACATCTGTCCCAAAGTGGGACCAACACTCGAGCCTACGCATATTGCATCCCGCTAATGCAGTCGAGGTGGATAAACCCATAGCAGGCTTAATCGCTGATTTGAAGCAACGCGGTATGCTCGACGAGACGCTAGTGGTCGTCGGAACCGAATTCGGTCGGACCCCAGTAACGCAAGGAAAAGAGAACGCGGATATAGGCCGCGATCACAATCCGTACGGCTACTCCATCCTGCTGGCCGGTGGAGGCATCCAAGGGGGCATGGCCTACGGTTCGACCGACGAATTCGGCTATTTTGCCAGGGAGAACATCGTCACCATGTACGACTTGCATGCCACAATTTTACATTTGCTGGGATTGGATCATGAAAAATTGGTCTTCCCACACGCTGGGCTCGACGTGCGACTTACCGGCGTCAATCCCTGCCGCGTGGTTCACGATATAATTGCATGATTCAAAACAGGTGTCCGCCAGTCTTGGTCTACCGCAGATGGAATTCACTCGTTTTGAACACAACAGGGAAAAAGTGAAAAGTATTGAGTTTGATAATTCGGAGATTAGAGGGGAGGGAAGCATGCTCTGAGGTGATTGGCACGGTCAGCGTCGGGATTCGTTCCTCTTCACTGGAATGTTTGTGGCGCTATTATTACGCGCGGGTCCTATTGCCGATGCGGCCGCACCGAATATCCTACTTATCTATACTGATGATCACGCGCAATGGGCGATTGGCGCGTATGGCAACCAAGAGGTTCATACGCCTAACATGGACCGGCTCGCCGCCGAAGGAATGCGCTTTAGTAGGGGATTCACCAAGCCTGTCTGTTCTCCGTCGCAAGCCATGCTGCTGACCGGCCTTTACAGCCACCGTGTCGGAATTCCCGACTATATTCCTTACGGCAATCCAGGTTATCCTGGTAGCGGTCTTCCGGAGGGGACGCCGACCAAACATGTTTGACGATAACGTGGTTGTTCCCTTCTTGGTTCGTTGGCCGGGTGCGCTGAAGCCGAGGAGCACGAGCGATGTGTTAGTTTCCACGATCGATATCCTGCCGACTCTTGCCGAGGTCGCGGGTGCGAGGGAGGGAGCGGATCTCAAGGTTGATGGTCGTAGCTTAGTACCCCTGCTTAAGCAGGAGGCAGTCGCCGACTGGCGCGATGTTTTTTCAGTGATATCTGATCTCGTTTGACGATGGTTCGATGGACCACATTCCTGAAAAGGACCTGCCCGGTGTCGGCTGGATAATTATGGTTCCTGGCGAGCCAATGTAACGTCAAATAAACCGAAACAATTGTAGAGACAATTAGGAAATATGATGAAGTTCCAACACATAAGGCGAACAAGTGACTTCCTCCGCTCGACGCTAGTTTTCGCAGCAGTGCTAGCCGCAACTATCGGTTGTGCCAGCAGATTAGATGCCGATGACAAACTGACCAAGTCAAACCAGGAAGTTGGTGCCATGACCAAAGCCATATCAGTAAAACGTGAATACGCTGCGCGTATGGTCAAGTTTAGAGACTGGCCAGATGAAGACATTTCCAGAACTGCAGTTCCGACTTTGGTTGTTGTCGGTGACAAAGATATTGTTCTTCCTGAACATGCGCTGAAGATGACCCAACTTTTGCCCCAAGGAAGGTTGATGGTGGTTCCGGGAACGCACGGCGAATTTCTCGGCGACGTGATGACAACGCGGCCAGACAGCCAAGTGCCAGCGGCAGTCGTCAAGGTGATCGAAGAATTTCTTGATCAGTAGAATCGTCAGGTAGAAGACCGAGAACCGTACATTGCCCGACGGGGTTACATGCGTGCGACGAAGTTATCAACCTGGAAAAAGAGATGAAAGAAAAATGCGAATCTAAAATAGCTGGTTGGGTACTGAGCGTTCTCATTAGCTTGTTCCTGATCGGAGCAAGTGCTATGGGGAATCTGATTCCGCGCACTGCATTCATCGCTGCGATCCTGCTTACAGCTTACTTGGGCGGGGCAACGGCAACTCATGTTCGTGTGGGCGAGCCATTCTTTTTCCCAATTATCATCGGAATTGTCGTCTGGATTGCACTCGGACTGCGCAAACCAGCGGTGTTTCGGCTTGCGTTTAAAAGTGACAAACCAGATTCATTGGAGAGTCAAAAATGAAGTATATGCTGTTGATTTACGGTGCCGAAAGTTGTTGGACGGAAGACGAACGCAAGGAATGCATGATCGAGTCTATGGGCATTAGCGATGAACTTGAAAAACAAGGCAAGTGGCTCGCTGCCTCTCCGCTGCACTCAGTCACGACAGCTACCAGCGTTCGTGTCCGCGATGGTAGGAAGCAGATTACTGACGGACCTTTCGCTGAAACAACGGAGCAACTCGGCGGCTACTACATTATCGACGTCGACAATCTTGACGCAGCAATCGCTATCGCTGCACGCTTGCCACCAGCCCAGAAAGGCACGGTCGAAATTCGACCGCTTTTCGATTTGCCCGTACTCCCTCAACGTGATCAAGGAGAATTGTCATGAATCGCAACCCCGTTGGCTAGTTTGGATTTATCGCTTTGGTGAACGACACCGAACGCAACATGATCGGCCTGCATTCACTGCCATAACACCGGGAACGGGAGCACAATGAAGTACATTCTATTGATCTATTCCGAAGAGGGGGTCTGGCGGCCAGACGAACTGGAAGTCGCTCGCGACCAGTCGGTGCAGTTGTGTCACGCGCTCAACGAACAAGGCCAGTATTTGAGTGCAGCGCCATTACATCCGGTTTCCACAGCGACCTGCGTCCGAGTCCGCGAAGGACATCGGGCTGTATCGGACGGACCCTTCGCGGAAACAAAGGAACAACTTGCCGGATTCTTTGTGATTGACGTTGCCAATCTCGACGAGGCGATCGTGGTGGCTGCAAGCATTCCAGGCACTTCGCGTGGCACGACGGAGATTCGCCCCATCGTCGATTTGCCGGGATTGCCATAGGTGTCCGATGGATTCTAGCGAAGTTGAAGAACTCTACCGTAGCGATTCGCGAAAGGTGTTCGCCACTTTGGTTCGTCTGTTGGGCAATTTCGACTTGGCCGAAGAGGCTACCCACGAAGCATTCGCCGCTGCGATTCAGCAGTGGCCCGAGCAGGGCACGCCCGCCAATCCGACTTCGTGGTTAGTCTCGACCGGGCGATTCAAGGCTGTGGACATGTTGCGTCGCCGAGCACGGCTGAACGATCTGCAACCGGAACTGATTCGTCGCCTCTCCGATATTGAAACGTCCAACCAATCCATGGCTGAGCAAGTCATCAAAGACGATCGTTTGCGACTGATCTTTACGTGCTGTCACCCAGCCATCGATCCGAAGGTACAAGTTCCACTAACGCTACGCGAGGTGTGCGGGCTGAAGACGGAAGAGATTGCCCGTGCTTTTTTAATGACCCCATCGACGTTGGCACAGCGGATCGTTCGCGGAAAAGCGAAAATTCGAGCCGCCCGCATTCCGTACGTCATCCCGTCATTGAACGAACTTCCCGAGCGACTGGATCCAGTCCTATCAGTGATCTATTTGGTCTTCAATGAAGGCTACTCGGCATCGAGCGGCGACAGTTTGACTCGTGTCGAGTTGTCCGCGGAGGCCATTCGCCTGGCTCGGTTGCTAGTCGAACTGCTGCCCGACCCCGAAGCCATCGGTCTGCTCGCGTTGATGCTGCTTCATGAATCTCGTCGCGAAACGCGAATGAATGCCGCCGGTGACATCATCTTGCTGGAGGAGCAGGACCGCTCGCTGTGGGACAACGAATTCATTGCTGAAGGTCGGCGTCTAGTTGAACAAGCCCTGCGATCACGCCGCTTCGGAATTTATACGATTCAAGCTGCGATCTCGGCAGTTCACGCCGAAGCTAAGCTAGCATGCGAAACCGACTGGGCGCAAATCGTCGCTTTGTACGATGTGCTGCTTCGAGCGGACGCATCTCCTGTTGTCGAACTCAATCGAGCTGTCGCGATTGCTATGCGAGACGATGTAGCTTCCGGTTTAGCTATCATCGACGCAATCCTCAATCGTGGCGACTTGCGAGATTACTACCTCGCCCATTCTGCCCGCGGAGAGTTCCTTCGACGACTCGGAAATCGAGAACAAGCCAAACTCGCATTCGAACGAGCGCTGTCGCTCACACAGCAAGAAACGGAACAGCGATTTTTATCCAAAAAAATCGCTGAGATGGAAAGAGACTGCTAACCTAAGTCATTAGAAATCTAGGTCGATTCGGGTACTGCTTGGCGACACTTGTGGGCGCGACATTGGTCACGCACGCGTGCCGCGTTAACTCATGAACTGCTAGAATAGTATGTCGCAGATTTTGGCCTGCATTGTGTCCCCCACCTCAAACGAAAACACCCCTAAGTGCGCATAGGTGGTTGCAAGATCGTCTTTCAACTCGCACTGGAATCCCACTTGAAACAGGAGCCGCAGCATCCAGATATGGTTGAACAGCTGGGACTGACTGAATTTAGGAGACGTGTTATCGCTGATTCCTTTCCGGAGTTTTCGCGATTGTCCGATGCTTTGCAAGGATTGCAGTTTGTGCAAGCTGACCCGATTAGATCTCCAGCGAGAGCTCAGGATCTGATCCTGCGGCAACGAGTTGCCGATTACGTCGCGGGAGATTTGGAGGAGACGTTCCCAGACCTGGACGTGGAGGAAGGATATCTTTTTGCCTATGGGTTTATGACGGCAGGAGTTTGGCGAAACCTTCGCTGGCAACCGCATCGCAAATTGAAGAAACTAGAGCGTGCGGTTCTCGACGCGGTGGCTGAACAAGGCGAAGTCCACCCACGTGGTTTGGATGAGAGATTTGGTCGAAAGTCGGTGGAGAATTATTGGGGTGGTAAGTCCCAAGAAACGAAGCGGATATTGGAAAAGCTTCATCATCATGGATATTTGCGGGTGAGCCGACGCGAAAAAGGAATTCGTGTCTACCGAATTCCCGAGGATTCTAAAGAGGAAACCGCTGGCCCGTTCGAGCGATACTGCCTTCTTGCTCTAACGACCGCCATTGTGTTTGGTCCAACGACGAAAAGTTTCTTGGTTTCTGAGTTGCGGAGCCAAAACCATCTGATGCCTGTCCGAGCGGACCGATTGGCAGCTGTAGACTCCTTGGTCGAAACTGGGAGATTGGCGGAGGTCGATGTGGCCGGTTTGACTTATCTTTGTCTACCAAAAGAATGGCTGTCGGCGGAGGTTCCGGAGCGAGTTCGAATTTTGGCTCCGTTCGACCCTTTAGTGCGTGACCGGGAGAGATTTGTGCAACTCTGGAAATGGACGTATCGTTTTGAGGCGTATGTTCCGGAGGCGGGCAGGGAGCGGGGATACTATGCGATGCCGGTTCTTTGGCGAGATGAAGTGGTCGGTTGGGCAAATGCCAAAGTGGAGGATAGACGCTTGAAAGTGGAATTAGGGTACGCGGGGAAGCGACCTAGGGCGAAGGCGTTTCGATTGCACGCGGAGACAGAGGTGGAATCGATGGCGAGGTTTCTAGGTCTGGAGAGGGATGCTTGGGAGCTTACTATCTAAAAAGATGACCGACGCAACGCAACCACTCTTCAAAATGGCGGAAGGGGTGACGAAATTACCGATCAAAACTGACTGCGCTTCGTGTGGACCGCAATCGATTGCCCCGCGCGTCGCAAATAGCCGTAAATGCCAATTGGCAAACCAGCATGGCAATAACACTCTAACATTTAGTCCTTTTGGTCTTCCGTTTCGTCTCTATGATTTGTCCCCAGGCTTCCATTGCCTGCAATACTGGCGCCAACGTACTGCCCAGTGACGAAAGTGAATATCAGCCACAAACTACGAATGGTTATTTCTCGGCGCTGACACATAAACAGGTCGCATCTATAGGCGTGTCGGCGCGCGACCAGGCTGCGCGGAATGGGGCGCAGGCAATTCCAACAAATGTTCCCATTGACCAAAACGAATCAGCGCTTAGTATTCAATCGACATATACGGGTTTACCATCGCGGCTGATTGCTGAAATACCTCCGGTGGAATCGAAGCCAGCATTTGCCGGGCTGTTTGGGTTGCCTGGCCAGCACGATTTCCAACAGTGAGATTATTTCTGGCGTTTCGCCGGCCAGCGCCCGAATGATCTTGAGGTCAACCAGGCGTGCCAGCAGGCTACCCCATCTTTTGGACTTCTCAGGGACAAACAGATGACATTCAACGTAAGAAGCAAAACAGTGTTGGTGACCGGGGCTATTGCCCACTCCTTTCACGAAAGAATTCAACTGTGAAACCGCTCTTGATCGTACTGAATATCATTTCAGGTGTAGTCCTCGTCAGGTTTACCTTCTCAAAGTTTGCAGCGTGGCCAGTGTCCGTCGAAGCATTTGTTGACATGGCAAAACCACTCGGAATTGATCCAACCTTTTTCAGAATCAC
>JBGSNE010000323.1:0-27518 GCA_041739785.1 Pirellulaceae bacterium | reverse complement strand
ATCGGTTATACTATCTGACAAACCGAGAGATGCCCTTAGAAAAGGCATAGCTGGGCAGCACTCCTTCCTACCCACTTAGCGGCTCCGTTCAACGCACGATCTAACCCGCTGAGTACAACGGGTTAGATCGCAATACGTTCGTCCACCTATGCCCGCGAACTCGATGTGTCGACAGCAGCACTGGCCAGAGTTACAATGTGAGACAGGAGACGAGCTATGGAAATTGAAACTTTTATCGACACATTGAACCCCGAGCAGCAGCAGGCTGCCTTTGATCTGCTTTGGCAGCGTTTGGCTGCTGATTCGCGAGCATTGAGTTCTCCTGCTTGGCACGGGGATGTGCTTGCTTATCGCACCGCGAATCCAAGTAACGAACCCAACATGTCTGTTGCCGAGGCTAAGATTGCAGTAAAGCGAATTGTTGATGAACGTCGAAGTCCGCAATGAAGCACATTTGGATATTGCCGAAGGCGTGGCTTTCTACGACCGGCAGGGCTACGGCGCTGGAGACTATTTTTACCAACGGATCTTTGAGGATATTGATTCGCTGCGTGAGACGGCTGGTATTCACGAAAGACATTTTGGCTACCATCGCAAAATCGCGAGCCGGCATCCTTTTCTCATCTACTACCGAATGGTCACAACGGGCGTAGAGGTGGTTGCGGTCCTCGACGGTCGGTCACGTCCCACCGATATCGATGCGTTGTTCCAAGGGCGCTAACGTGGACGAACCACGCGTTGAACGGAAGTTCGCGATGCCATTCAGCTTTCTAAAATATCAATCTCGCGAACTCCGTTAACGCCAATGTTCGGGCATTGAAGCTCGCATGCACAAAATCTTACTACTTACTGGCATGACTCCCGATCATCGAATCTTCGAGCGATTGCTTCCATTGCTTCCTAGCGCGATGGTCGTCGATTGGATTCCACCGCGAGAAAACGAATCAATAGCCGCATACGCAGCCAGATTGAGCCGCACGGTCAATCACGACGAACCAATAGTTGTCTGTGGTATTTCATTCGGTGGCATTGTTGCCCGCGAACTTGCGTGTTGCTTAAATGCAACTTCTTGCGTACTCATTTCGTCCGTGCGATCTCCACGCGAACTACCTCCTTGGTTTCGTATTTGTCGCGTGGTGGCACCGCGTCCCGCTGTAGCGATCATGAAAGCTACCGGCGCTATTGCCAACTATTGGCCTCGACGTCTCAGGTCTTCGTCGACGTGGCGTTTAAGGAAACTCGGAGGCAAACCCGGCGAATGGCATCGTTGGGCGACTGCTGCAGTATTGAACTGGAAACTGTCGAAACATGCCGATCGAATCCCTTCAATTCATATTCATGGCGATCGTGACACGACATTTCCATTACGCTACACTAACGCAGACGCGGTAATTCTTGGCGGCGGACATATATTGCCGCTCACACACTGCGCTCAGATCGCTGAAATGCTACGGCAAATCGCTGCGTGAAGAAGCCCGAACCAAGTGTTGCACGGTAGTTCCGGTGGCTGGCTCACTTTGCACAACCAGTCGCCTGCCGGAACACCGTGAACACTGCCGTTCTGGGATGCTTGAATCGTTCGTGATATGGACATCAACGCGATTGATTGCGGTTGAAGCCTCGCGTGGGTTCGATGGGATGCATGAGTGTGGACGGAATTGACATACTCGCTGGCAGACGGACTGCTTGCTTGCGGTTGGCTGCACAGGCTGGCGCGACTTGCGGCACTACTTCCTATATGACGCAGGACTGACGCTTGGATCACGACAAGTTTTCTGCCGCTTAATTTTCTTGTCGGGATTCCTTGTCTCGTCGAAACTTGCTTGCTGCACAAACATGATGCGTGCTAAACTACATCCGTGGTGGGTTCGCTTCGCTGCAATCTGTCGTAGCACCGTCCGCCCCAGAACCAATCGGTGAACGGGAGTTCCGGTACGTCGTTTACTTTTACTTTGCTGTCCGGTCCCGCCCCGGAACCCCGTTACCTCCAACGTTCCGGCGCGCTTGCGCCACATCTGATTTGAACTTGATCGAGCACAGCGTGCCGCAACTCCGTGGGTCGCTCTTGCCGAGTGCGACTACTACCATGCTGCTTCCGTCCTCACTCCTGGTCACACCCGGCAGGAGTGACCCACTTAATTGCGCATTGCAATCTCGATCCACCGCGAACGCGACGAGATATGGACGTGCGAAAAACGAAATGCTCGGACGGAGCGGACCGCTTGATGCGGGTGACATCACGGGCTGGCGCGACTTGCAGCACACTTGCTTTTTCATCCCCGATCTTCTTCTTCGATCACGGCATCATTCTGCCACACATTATCCTGCCAATGATTGCTGACCGCGAAGGCGACGTTACAACTTGCTTGCTTGGCGAACATGATTCGTGCTAAACTACAGCCGTGGCGGGTGCGCTGCGCTACAAACTCGCTCGACACCGTCCGCGACCGGAACCAAGCGATGAACGGGAGTTCCGGTACGTCGTTCACTTTGATGTAAAGTCCATCCCCGGAACCGCCGTTATCGCCAGCGTTCGTCGATCAAGTCAACGTGCAGACTCTGGTGCGATAGTTGATGCGAAGATCAACCTGAGCAAGCAACCCCGTACCGACGAGCGGTAGTTGTCCTTCGTTTTCGATTACTTGAACGGGAACAATGCTACCAAGCCAATCGACGACGCAATAGTAACAACGTAAGCGAGTCTTCGATCCGTCGGCTAGAATCGCGTCTGCGATAAGGTCCAGTTTTAATTCTTCGATCGTCGATCTTGGAAGAACCAAATGTCCATCGAATGCGGTATCGATCCATGCACTAACAGCGCTTCGTGTGCTCTTAGCATGGTGGGCAAGGCTCAATTCAACCAATGCTCGATTTTCTTCGTCAACCCAAGCTCTCACTTTGACACCGCCCCGATATGGAATGCAGCGTCATGGCCGATACGGATTACGAATGGAACTCGTTGCGGCTCGGCTTCCTTAGCTGCCATGGCTGCATCCAAAAATGTTGGCCGAACAAAATGGCATCGTGGATTTGTAACGATAGCTACGTACTGACCAAAAAACTCACGCTCAAGCGACTCCCGAAGCTCCGACTCGTAGATTGACTTGGCCTCATCAGCAGTCGTCATGATCTCACTCCATCTGGTTTCCACAAAACGTTCTTCTATAATTATCGACGAACCAAGAAATGCACGCAAGTCGCCGACGGCGCGTTTCCAAATGGTGAATCACCCTCGGCGACTGCGTGATTTCAACCGTTCCGTGGCGACGGTGAAATTTGCTCGAACCTATTCCGGACTGTACAATCCACGGTATGAATACAGCATCTACTTTACCGATCGAGAATCTATCCATCGCGGATAAACTGTTGTTGATGGAACGACTTTGGGCTGAACTCTCGCGACGCCCGGGGGATATTCCGTCCCCCGATTGGCATGGTGACGTTCTGGCAGAACGAGAAGCGGCAGTTCGCGAAGGACGAACGGCATTTGTCGAATGGGATGACGCAAAAAGACGCCTTCGCGAGCGATTCAAATGAGAATCCGGCTCCTGCCCGAAGGCGAACGAGACATCGAACTTGGAGCGGATTTCTACGAATCTCAGAGTCCGGGTCTAGGGACCTACTTCAACGATTGCATTGCGACCGATATCGACTCGCTTAAGTCGTATGGTGGCATCCACGAACAATATCGTGGATATTTTAGATCGCTGTCGAAACGCTTTCCTTTTACAATCTACTACAAGCTGAATGGCGAATGGGGGGATGTGTACGCCATCTTGGATGCCCGTCAGGATCCGAGTCGTATTGACGCCATGCTCGAATCGCCGCGAACCAAGCAATGAACGCGAGTGCCGGAGCCGCGATCACTTTGCCAAATAGTCTTGCCCCGGCACCGCGTTATGGCCATCTTTCGCCGTCTAAAGAATTCGGAAATCCGTAATCTCAACGACCATGGACTCAACTTCGATCAAGAAGAACGCACGAAGAGGTTGCTCGTCAATGTAATACAAACCCTCGGAAAGGAACGTGCCCTTTTCGGCTGGATCATTTCCCAACTGACGTCGGATTGCTTCTGCTGCTTGCAACACCAACACCTCTGATCCAACCACCTCCGCAATTCGTAAGAGCTCTGCGGCGGCGGCCAGCGAAAATTCAACATCGTACATCGTAAATCACTCGACAACTCCGTCCCTGACTTTCGCCGCCACTTGAGCCCACGTAAGGCGTTTCCCGTCCTGGCTCGCTCGGCTTCGTGCTCGCTCAATCTCTGCCTCGGTCGGCGGGCGGCGGACGACGCCAATCGTCCGCCCCTGCGCGTCGACCAACTCGATTGGGCCCTCGCTGCTTCGGATTCGTTCGGCAATTTCTTCGGCTATCGCTACTTTTGTCATGATTGTCTCCTTGGATCCCCTTATTCTATCTCAAAATCGAACGATCGGCTAAGCGGAGTGCCCAGCGTATCATTGAGCAAGATCGGTAAAATCGTACCATTGTCGTTTCCGCCGCGCTCGAAGACAAAGATCGTGTTGACTGGTGAGGCGAAGATCGTTTGTTGAAATGGAAGTCCATCAAGGGAAGAAATGTTGTTGGCACCCGCGACCACCCAAGTGTTGTTGTCCACGTGGGACGCGACATCGCCTACTTTTGCGTTTGACGTATCCGCTACCTCTGCTAAATCTGCAGGCAAGGGATCGCCGTCATTCCAAACCGCCGTTCCACCAGCCATGGTATTGTAAAAACGAGTGGTTAGAAGTTAAAACTTTTGGCAGCGCAGTCTGCGAACAACGCTCCGCGTCAAGAGTGGCAGCGAGGCCGTGAGCAGCAGGGCAGTCAAGAGCGGCAAGTCGACCAGTGACCAAACTCCGCGTTCGACGACGATCCGCAAGGAAGGAATGCGTGTGCCAACAAACGTGAATATGACTGTCCCAGGCAGAATTCCCAGCAGCGTAGTCCAACAAAAGCTGTACAGCCGAATATTTGTCGCGCCAGCGCCGTAGTTGACGAGGGTGAAGGGCGCATGTGCCATTCTTAGCATCAGCAAATAAAACGCACCATCCTGAGCGATATGCCGCTGTAAATTCCTCAGACGATGCTGCCATTTGCGTTGTACCAATTCACGCGCGAAATATCGCCCACTGAGAAACGAAACGATAGCTGCCCCGGTCAATCCCAGTTCGACCATTGCGAAAGCCCCCCAGAAGCCAAACAACCAGCCGCAAACGACCGACTTGCCTGCCGTACCTGGAATTAGCGAAGTCACAAAATAGACCAGCAAGCCACCACACCAGCTCGAAATTGGATGTGCAAGTACATGCTCGCGAAATGCTACTTCGTGGTCAACAACCCACGACAGGTTGGGAGAATAACGCAGGCCTATTCCCATCAAACCAATGAGTCCAATGAATAATAGCAGGACGAGAATTCTTCGTGTCAGCATATCGCGCGTACTTCTCTGATGAACTGCGTACTACCTTCTAATCCAGCGGAGCAACTGGCGCGCCGACTTTTAGCCTGAAGGCTGTCGGGCGCCAGTGCGTACCTGGCATGCAATGTGCACCTTGGGATGCAAGTGTGCAAAGAACGTTCGATGCGAAACCGCCCGTTCAAACTTGGCTAAACGCTACTGTTTGGCCCCCTGCAATGGAGAAAACCAATGGCCTCCCCCAACGAAGCGACAGTTGAAATTCTGCATGTTTTGTTCGGACAATGGCAGGAAGAACATGAGCGGCTCGATCAGTTCATCCGAGAGTTAAACGCTTGGATGACACAGAAATCACTACAGCAGGCACCGGATTTCGCCGAGGCAAGAACTCGATTGCAGACTTTCGATCAGCGTCTGAGAGAGCATTTTCTCAAAGAACATGCGATGGGCTTGCTCTTGGCTGAGACGCGCGGCGTCCCCACGCCTGAAATCGAGGAGTTTAGACGCCACGCCGATAAAGAGCATGAGGTGCTGGCATCGCGACTCAACAATCTGATTGAAAGTCTAGCAGCAGAATCACAACCAATTCCGAGCTGGAGTTCCGCGGTTAACGAATTTGGCCTGTTTCTGGACGCATTGGAACAACACGAAGAAATAGAGGCAGATCGAGCCCGCTGGCTGATTCCTTCTAGGCTGTGAGTGAGATGAACGAATTTAAACCTGAATGGCACGAGGCTAAGAGTTTCCTAGTAGCGGAATTCGCCAAGCATTTCGACTTTTGCTGCGGTGGTTTAAGTTTAGGTTTGGGTGAATTCACTGCCGCTAACGGGCAATAGGATTTCAAGGAAGGTGCACGTGAGTCTTACAAACGAAGAGTTGTTGAGTGCGTTCAGCGAACCAAGCGTCTATCCGCAAGCGGGCATAGCCCAAGTGGATGTTCATGAGACGCATATTTCCTGGGTGTTCCTGGTCGGCGGCTACGCGTACAAAGTTAAGAAGCCGGTCCACAACCCCTTCTTGGACTATCGAAACTTGACCGATCGCCGGCGATTCTGCCACGAGGAATTCCGCCTTAATCGTCGCTTTGCACCAGAGCTGTATGTGGGGGTAGTGCCCATAACATTCGAGCAGGGAAGATTGATGGTAGAAGGGAGCGGACAACCTGTCGAATATGCAGTGAAAATGCTTCGTTTTCCAGCCGATGCGCTGCTCAGCGAACAGTTGTTGACCGACGAAGTCACCACGGCCGACGTCGTTCAATTGGCAAACACAATTGCTCGGACCCACATCGAATCGCAGGTGGTGCAGCCTAGAGTCGGTGACGCGCTACATCAAACCTTGCGAAACGCAGTAGACAATCTCTGCCAATTGCAGCCTCAGTTGTCCGACGAACCAGCAGAAACACTCCGGACGCTACAGCTCTGGACTCGCGATACGTTTGAAGAACACGAAGGAGATTTTGCCGAGCGGATAAAGAGCGGCCATATTCGTGAATGCCATGGAGATTTGCACACGGGAAATATTGTCCGCTGGCAGGGGCGATTGGTGCCCTTCGACGGCATCGAATTCAACGATGATTTCCGTTGGATCGATGTACTCAGCGACGTGGCATTTCTAGCTATGGATTTAATTGCCTACCAGCGCGATGACTTGGCTCATTTGTTCGTCAACGCGTATCTGGAGCAGACGGCCGACCGAAGCTCATTATCCTTGTTGCGGTGGTATATGGTCTACCGCGCTTTGGTTCGCGCCAAAGTTGCCGCCTTTCGTGCTGAACAACTGCAAACCGACGAGGCGGAACTTTCCTCCGCACTCAGACAACGCAATGAACTCATCGCACTAGCACGGCGACTGACACATGCTGACGCACCACGATTGTTTGTCATGCACGGCCTGAGCGGCAGTGGCAAGACAACGCTCAGTACACAGTTGGTGGCGTGCCACGGGGCAATTCGTCTTCGATCGGATGTCGAGCGCAAGCGACTGTTTGAACTTGAATCGACCTTCCGTCCCAATTCGGATCAGTCAAGTGAGATTTACGCCGCAGACGCGACTGATATGACCTATGCCAAGTTGCTGAGCGAGGCGGAGCAAATTCTTGCGGCGGATTATTCCGTCGTGCTCGATGCAACTTTTCTTCTAAGTTCGCAACGCCGCGCTGCCCACCAACTTGCTCAGCGACTGGATGTCGACTACGCCATTGTCGACTGCACGGCGGATACGGAAACGCTACGGCAGCGACTGATCGCACGCTCCCAAACGGCGACC
The DNA here is from genome assembly GCA_041739785.1 of Pirellulaceae bacterium. Lineage (GTDB taxonomy): Bacteria > Planctomycetota > Planctomycetia > Pirellulales > Pirellulaceae > Aureliella. The sequence goes on along the minus strand of JBGSNE010000323.1, from coordinate 19,828 downwards.
GACCCCTCGGACGCCAACCTACAAGTCCTTGACGCACAGCTGGCTAACCGCCAGCCTCTGGACGAACAGGAACAGCAGTTTGTCCTCCACGGAACGCCCGATAGCCGGTAACACTCTCAAGAGGCAAACAAAAAAGGTAAACATTCGCCGAAGAAGTGGGTGGTACGCCGAAGGGGTCTTGTTGATTTAGTGAGCCTCAGGTGGGTGAGCGGCCGGGCGACCAATATTGCCCGGTGACTTACGGCCCACGGCTCACCCGATACTGCCAGCATCGACTGAACCAATAAGCCCGCCAGCCGTTGTAATCAACCTTCGTTGACTTCGCCGTTGGCTGTAAAAAAGCGCTCATCGACATCATCCCCGACACTTTAGTTGTGCTGTTGATGTGCGGACTTTGCCCAATGCGCCAGGCACATGTGACCATCGGGCACATTCCCAATCACCTAAGCTCGAATCTCTGATGCATTCGCTACGGTACACGACTTGCAAATGACTGCCTTGTATAAAAGGCGACTGGTTAGGGTCGATGTCATTATGGAATAGTGTCCAAGTAGCTAATGAGGATGAGTTGCAGAGGATGTGGCTCCAGGCGGCCCAGGCCATCGATTACTAGCGTTCGTCGCCGTGCAGCTTACTCACCCTTCATCTTGAGCGTCTCATGACGAAAAACATCTTGCTAAACTTGCTTTGGGTTGTTGCCAGTCTCGGAATGGCCCAACATGTCTACGCTCAAAGGCAGCCCGAGACGACCACAGAGATCCGGAATATTCGCTTGGAAGCGTTTGTCCGCGGTGACCTGCCCGCTGCAGAGCAAGTGGCGCTGTATGCTGCGGACCTGCGTCAGCGGCTTCCAGGATTGGATATCCTTGTTCACGACGTTCTCAAAGATCGTGAGCAACTTATTCGCCTGCACGAATTAACCAAAAAGCACGGAGGGCAAAAGGCTGTAGTTCCCTCATTTTACGCCTGCAATCGCATGGTTTTCGGATTTGCAGACGCCGAACAAAGCGGTCCTAAAATCGAGCGTCTACTAACGGTTGACATTTACACTCGGGCGACCTGCCAACGTTGTCAAGCGGCCAAAGCATTCATCGCCAAACTTAAAACCCGCTGGCCAGCTCTACACTTTCAGATTTACGAAGTTTCTACCGACAACCAAGCCCGGTTAACTTGGGAGCAACTCTGTCGCAGCACAGGGCAGCTTCCCGGCTTGCCCACTATCGACTTTGCAGGACGAATCTTTATCGGCTATCAAGGCGATGAGATCTCAGGAGCGGAGCTGGAGCAACTGATCGAAGAAGTCTCCGGTGCCAATGAAGTAAGTCCGCAGCCAGTTCGCGAGGATGGAAAACCGCAGCCGCGTCCAGTCAGCCTCGATCACACTTTGCTTATTGCGCCGTTGATTTCGAGTATGACTATTCTCAGTGTCACGCAGCATCCAACCCCACACCCAGCTGACTCAGCGCCGCCACCCGCAACAGGCCAAGCAAAGGATAGCGATGTGCCTGAATTTGATGACTTGCTCCTACCGTTGGAAGCCGGAGAAAGCGAATTGAGTGAGCGGATTGTGGAACTACCAGAAAACAGCCGCGAGAACAGCGGAGGTAGTATTCCACTACCTTATTTTGGCACTCTGAGCGTGAGTGAAGTTGGACTTCCAGCATTCACCTTCGCAGTTGGTTTGGTCGATGGATTCAACCCCTGTGCGATGTGGGTACTTGTTTTCCTGCTCTCCGTGTTGGTAAACATCCGCGACCGATGGAAGATTATTACTATTGCGGGGACCTTTGTGGTTGTTAGCGGCTTAGCCTATTTTGCGTTTATGGCTGCTTGGCTAAACTTGTTCATGCTTATCGGAATCGCTCGTCCCGTGCAGATCGCGTTGGGAGTCTTCGCGATTGGCATTGGCCTCATCAACATCAAAGACTTTGTGGCCTTTAAGAAGGGTATCTCGCTATCGATTCCAGAGTCAAGTAAACCTGGTCTTTATCGTCGCGTGCGTGAAATCGTCAACGCCAAGTACCTGACCGCAGCGATCACCGGCGCGATCATCTTGGCGGTGGTAGTTAACATGATTGAGTTGTTATGTACGGCCGGCCTGCCCGCACTCTACACGCAAATCCTGGCGATGCAACAATTGCCCCCCTGGGAAGACTACTTGTACCTGGGGCTCTACATTTCGGCGTACATGTTGGATGATACCCTGCTACTTGCCGTTGTCGTGCTGACGTTGTCTCACCGAAAACTGCAGGAGCGAGAAGGCCGGTGGCTCAAGTTGTTGAGTGGTCTGGTGATCTTCGCGCTTGGCTTAGTGATGGTTTTGCGGCCCGCGTGGTTGCAACTGGAGCACTAGGCTTGCCCTCCATAGGGTCAGCCCCGCGAGGTTAAGAATTCCGCTTACACCTAAACCTCGTACGATGCGATTCAGAACCTTATGAGACAAAACCGCAACCGCTGCTGAGTTTATTTTGAAGGGACCGCGTCGATCGGACCGTATTGGGTATCGCAAATCAGCTCGACCGATGGCCAAATGGATCACCGGTTTGGGTGGAAATAGTGGGAGTGGGATCGACGTAATGATTGGAACGCGTGAGCGGATCGACATATTCCAGCCGCATCAGACGCTCAGGCCCCAGTTCAATTGGCGGACAAGCTAGTTGAAATTCGCGCAGCGACGAGTAGTGGCTTGTGGCCAAAAAATGATTGAGGCCATCAACAATGCGTCGCACAGCGTCGGGGCCTTCGCGATAAATTTCGGAAGTAACCATCACCACGTCAGCACCCGCGATCATCGACTTCAGCGCGTCTTCGGCTGTGCACACTCCGCCACTGGCAGCTATCGAGAGATCGAGCTGGTCAGTGCGGGCGCGGACGATGCCTTCGAGAATTCCTCCCAAAGATCCAATCGGTGAAAGCTCCCAGCGTATGGTCCAGTGCAAGCGGTCGATGCAGACATCCCACGCAGGCGAATGCGTAAATAGTATCAACCCATCGGCCCCCACATCCTTCAGTTTTTTGGCAACCGATGCAAGATTAGTGAACCGCTGGTTGAGTTTGACAGCTAAAGGTATCGATACGCTGGCACGCAGTCGGCGAACCATGTCGAACAAATGTTGTTCCGTTTGGTCGGCGGACTGGTCGCAGGATGGGATCATCGGCTGCCAATTTAATTCCAAACCGTCGGCACCGCTGGCTTGAATTCTCTTGGCATATTCGAGCCACTCACCATCAGCAGCACCGTTGAGGCTCGCAAAGATCGGGATTTTCTCTTGTTGCTTTAACTCACCAATGGTGGCCAGGTAGCCTTCAACTCCTCCATTGTATTTGTCTTGCTGCGGTTGGTATCCGCTGCGGCTGATGGCAACCAACGGGTCCAACTCTTTCATCGTCGCATGTACGATTTGTTCTTGCAGCATCGATGGCAGTACAACGGCACCCGCTCCTGCATTGACGAGCTGCCGCACCGTTTCAGGCTGGATGGTAAATGGGCACGACCCCACGATCACTGGTGACTTCAATGCGATTCCGAGGTAGCTAGCGGCAAGTTGTGAAGGCATGGTATGTCCGATCAGTACATGAATAACAATCGACAGGCTGAGTAAGCAAATGTCGTTCCGTCGAGCCATAGGCGTTCCTTCGGCGCGCTGCACTCTTGTAGGCTCGTCAGAGCTGGATTGCATGGCCCTGCTGAGCACCACTGTGACGCTAGGGCGCACTGCATGTGCGTTGCCGCCTCAGGGGCACAGGTTCCATTGGCTGTGGTCGCTCACTCGACGCTTGGCACGCGACTTGCATTCCCTGCAAAACCAGACTTTGAAGTTTCCACAGCGTAGGTAAATATGCCATCATGAATAGTCTTTCGAAGATTCGTCGACAACTTGAACAAGAACTCCAGGAGCGCTTGACGCGCGCCGAGCAGATAGACAATCGATTACGTCAACCCGGACATGCAGACTGGGAGGAACAGGCTACCCAGCGTGAGAATGACGAAGTGCTGGAGTCTCTCGGAACTCAGGCCAAGCAGGAAATCGTTCAAATCAAAGAAGCGATCCATCGAATTGACCATGGAACGTACGGTGTGTGTTCGCGTTGCGGAAAACCCATCGCCACAGGCAGACTAGAGGCAATGCCTTACGCGACCACTTGCATCCACTGCACTACATAATCGCTAGGCGAATAGCCTTGGGCAGCGCAGCGGGAACCGAGGTGATCGGTCTGGCCGCAAAGTGGAGGCGTTGCACAACGTACGCCGTTTGCGGATCGCAAAAAGTTGATCGAATGAGCACTGCAAATGCCGAAATTCTTGACTCTACTCGCTGATCGCCACCGTAAGTCTCGGGTTTTCGTACTCGTACTCGATTCGAACGGGACATCGAGTACGATTACCACCTACGGCTGAGTACGAGCACGAAAATGCAAGCTGGCGGTGGGCTTTCTGCAGAGTCAGCTCAACGAATAGGGTGGCGTTCAGCGAGAAATGTCTGATTTCCCAGGTTTTCTCCCACACGCGGGAAGGTGAAATCAACCTTTGCACCGGGGCAGCGAGAAGAGTTCAATTCGTGGCGAATTCCGCTACTTCCAAACCTTGTGCCGTTCGAGACGGTCGCGGATTTTTTTGACTGAGTAGAAAGTTCGCTGTTAATCTGCTAGTGCTTTGTCAAACCTAAGAATTAGGGTACAACGTGGGTCGGGAAAAGGTGTCGGACACCAAAAGTGCGAAGCACCCGAAGGGCCGTTCCGGCTTTTGGTGTCCGACACCTTTTCCCAAACACACCAAAAGTGCGAAGCACCCGAAGTGCCGTTCCGGCTTTTGGTGTCCGACACCTTTTCCCAAACAACCCTAGAATTGAACGTTGACAGAGCACTAGGTTGTCGGCCAATCCCAAAGAATCGCTTTCGAATAGAATGCTTAGCTGGACACTTTCTAAAATGTGGCAGCTGCAATTCGTTAATTCGCGTACGCGTGCGATGCGAATCAATTGGTCTAGCCACAGATGAACAATTCACCGTTAACGACTTGAGTCAAAAGCATGGCCCTCCGCTTTAAATCATTCCGTTTCGCGTCATTCCTGCAACTGAGTCTGATATTGATTTGGCCGTCCACCGCCACCGCGCAGGACACGGCACTGGTAGGGCGAGGCCAAGCGGGCGAACCCAACATCACGCCGGTCAATCAAGTACTCACGCCTTACGGTCAGCAGATCGATCTTCCTGGATTACGCCCGCAAGCCTTAGCCCTCTCCCCCAACGGCCTCCAGTTGGCTGTTTCTGGCAAAACGAATCAGTTGTTGATCGTCGATCCGGCAACCGGTGCTATTGCCCAACAGGTCTCGATGCCGGCGGAAACGGAACGGAGTGCGTTGAGCCAACGATCCACCGGTGACGCTTCGGCTGAGGAACCTCCAGTGGAGGTCGACAATGCGGCACAGGTCAGCTACACCGGTCTGATCTTCTCTGCCGATGGTACACGGATCTATCTAAGCAATGTCAACGGATCGATTAAAGTTTTCCAGGTCGACCCAAAGGGTAAGGTTCATCCCAGTCATACATTGCCACTTCCTCCAGCGAACGCGCCGCGTCGCGAGAATGAAATCCCCAGTGGTCTAGCGCTCAGCCAGGATGGGCATCGGCTTTACGTTTGCGGTAACTTGTCCAATCAATTGCTCGAACTCGATACTGCCAACGGTCAGACGCTGCGGAGTTGGCCGGTAGGAGTAGCACCCTATGACGTGGTTCTAAGCGGTGGTAAAGCTTTTGTGAGCAATTGGGGAGGAAGGCGCGCTGAATCAGGTCAGCTAACTGGACCGGCCGGGCGTGGTACTGTCGTTCGCGTCGATCCTGTTCGGAATATTGCCAGCGAAGGATCGGTAAGCATTGTTGACTTGTCTGTTGGGGTACCTCCTGACAATGGTGACATGAAACCTCGTGAACTACTGACAGGTCTACATGCAAGTGGCCTAGCCGTCAGCCCCGATGGAAAGTACGTAGTCTGCGCCAACGCGGCCGCCGACAATCTTTCGGTTATCGATGTGGCCAGTGAGCAAATCGCAGAAACGATCTGGGCCAAGGCCAAACCATCCGACCTGTTTGGAGCTGGACCCAACGCGCTCGCTTTTTCTCCAGACGGAGAGGAGCTATTCGTGGCCAACGGATCGCACAATGCGATTGCGGTCATCGAATTTCGACCGGACGCCGGTTCTGAGTTGGAAGGCCTGATTCCAGTCGGTTGGTATCCCGGCGCCGTATGTTACGATTCTAAGCGCGAGAAGCTCTACGTAGCCAACATCAAGGGGTTACCGATCACTCCCAAAACCGAACCTCAAACGGGTGCGGCGGGTTTTAATTCCCATCATTATCATGGCAGTCTATCGCTGTTTGCCATTCCTCCCAAAGAGGAGTTACTCAAGCTTTCCGAGCGAGCTGCCCGGAATATGCGAGTCGAGCGGATTGCCCAAGCTGCCTTGCCGCCGCGTGCCGATCAACCTGCGCGGCCGATCCCAGAAAGAATTGGCGAGCCGAGTTTGATCCAACACGTAGTCTATGTGATCAAGGAAAACCGGACATACGATCAAGTTTTCGGGGCCCTGGAACGCGGTAATGGCGACGCGGAACTGTGCATCTTCGGCCGCGAAATCACCCCCAATCAGCATAAGTTGGTCGATGAATTTGTGTTGCTCGACAATACCTACTGCGCCGGTATCTTAAGCGCAGATGGACACCAGTGGAGCACGACGGCTATGAGCACTGATTACATGGAGAAGAGCTTTGCCGGTTTCCCACGCAGCTATCCCGATGGTATGGGCATCGATGAAAATGACGCCCTGGCCTACTCTCCCGCAGGTTTCATCTGGGACAATGCCGTGGCCAACGGCAAGAGTATTCGCAATTATGGCGAATTCATGATGCCCACCGTCCGCTTTCGCGATCCACTCAAGAAGGGCTCGCCAGACTATATGGCTTGCTATCGCACGTGGAAGGGAGAGAGCGACGAAGTGATCTTCGAATGCGAGCCGTCGATTGATAGCTTGACCCCTTATTCGCCGACCGCCTATGTGGGCTGGGAGATGTCGGTTCCCGATCAGTATCGCGCGGACTTTATCATCGAGGAACTCAAAGGCTTCGAAAAACGCGGGGAGTTCCCGCAGTTGACCATTATTTGCTTGCCCAACGATCACGCCAGCGGCACTCGGCCTGGTTGCCCAACCCCTGCCTCATGTTTGGCCGACAACGATTTGGCCTTCGGGCGTATCGTGGAGGCGCTCAGTCACTCTCAATTCTGGCCCAACATGGCCATTATCGGGATTGAAGATGATCCACAAGCTGGCTGGGACCACGTTAGTGGCTATCGTACGACTGCGTATTGCATCAGCCCCTATGCGCGGCGCGGCGCTCTGGTGAGCACGTTGTACAATACCACCAGCGTGCTGAGAACCATCGAGCAAATTCTCGGATTGCCACCCATGAATCAGTTTGATGCTAGTGCTACGCCGATGTTCGATTGCTTTATCGATGTGCCTGACCTCACTCCCTTCGACGCGGTGGCCACCAACATTCCGCTCGATCAAATGAATCCTGATCCACAGGCGCTACTAGATCCCCAGCTCCGGGCGGATGCATTGGTCTCGCTAGAACTGAATTTTCGCGAAGTGGACCGAGCCCCAGAGGATGTGCTCAACCGCATCTTATGGCGAGCCATGAAGGGGACCAGCGTGCCCTATCCCGAATGGGCCGCTGGTTTTGATGATGATGACGACGACGACGTTGACATTGAGTGATGATTAATTGGCGGGGCTCCCTTACGCATGCGCTGGTCTGGCATATTGCCCCACATGCCGAACAGCTCAAGTTGCCCCGCTAGAGAGCCCCCGCCATTAGCCTACATCGGGTGCCCAGGGAGGATTACTCATTGCGGATGCCCGCAATCGCGATAAATGAGGTTGATGGCGATGGGTTAAAGTCCGTTCGAGCATCAAAAGTTCCCCTACTTTAAAAGCCAGTTCTGTCGTCGATTCCGATTCAAAGATCTTCAGTAGCCGCGCACGCTCTAACTCTACCAGTCGATTGGATACATCCAACTTGGCCGCGATCGCTTTGGTCGGCAGTCCGTCGAGCACGGACCATAGGATATCGCGTTGACGAGCGGTTAAGGCTGTTTGTTTCATTTGGAAATTAGCATAGGCCGCTTGCAACTCGCGTTTCTGCTCGGATAACTTGACAGCTTCGCGTAGACAGTTCTCCAAGTGGCTTCCCTCGAGTGGCTTCTTGAGAAGGTTCAGCACGCCACTTTCCATAAGATGATTCGCCATGTCGACGTCTATGTCCGAAGCGATAGCAATGACTACCGAATGACCATCCATAAGCGTCAATTGCAACTGCAGGTCGGCCGTATTCGAGATACTGTCTAGATCGATCACTAGGCAGTCAGGCGGACTTTCAAGCGAAGCTGATAAGACGTCCGCAAGTCGTGAGAAGAAACGCAGTTCAATATCTAAGCGTTTGGCACAAAGGATGAGCGTAGCGTCTAATTTGTCCTGGTTGCTAAGAACGTTTGCGGTATTTAGGCGGGTGGGGTCTCTCGGCATCTAACTGATTGCTCCTCTTCGTTAGAAGCCAAGTCAGTAGGCTGATCTCAGCTTCTAATTTAACTATAGAGCAACGACAAGAGTGCCATGGTAGTGGCATGATTAACCAAGTGGGCTAATCATCGAGCGAGTCTCCAGTCGCATATTCTCTTAAAACGTCTAAATCAATGAACTCCAGCGCAGAAATATGGGTGGCTCGCAAATTTACCAGCGGTGCCATGCCTGCTTCGTAGGCTTCCTTCCAGCGCAGCACGCACAAACACCAGCGATCACCATCCTTCAAACCAGGAAAATCGTACAACATGTTAGGTGTCGACAGATCGTTTCCTTTGAGTTTCGAAAAACGCAGGAAATCTTCGGTAACCTCAGCACATATCGTATGCAAACCTTCATCGCTGGCACCCGTATTGCAGCAGCCATCGCGATAAAAGCCAGTCATGGGATCGGTGCCACACGATTCCAATTCGGTCCCCAATACGTTCTTCGCCATGTCAACCAAAGCTCTTCGGTAATTACTGTCGATCAAGTTTAACGACGATGTTCAACTTCATTGCTGTCGTGCAACCATCAATAGGCACGCGCTTCAGTTATAACGCAAATGTGGCTCAATTACTAAGGAAATTCATATTTTTAAGGTACTTCTGTCTTGCCCAACGTTGACTTTAACGGAAAGTAACGGCTTGTTGATTGAGTCGTTTAACCCGCAGCCGCAGGCGAGTCTCTCCCCGATGATCCTCGACTGCGGCTGCGGGTTAAACAACAAACGCGCAATCCAGCACTAAATCAACCAGCCGGTAAGAGGCCAGGTAATGCACCGGGCAAGGCACCGGGCAAGGCACCGGGCAAGGCGAGTTGCCCGGTCGCTCACGCGCCTGAGGCTCACTAAAGCTTGCCTCTGAATATTAAGCCAAGATCGGCTTGATAACTTCGCCGTGCACGTCGGTCAACCGATAGCGGCGTCCTTGATACTTGAACGTCAATCGTTCATGGTCGATCCCCAACAAATGCATGATGGTCGCGTTGAGATCGTGGACGTGCACTGGATTTTCAACGATGTTGTAACTGTATTCGTCAGTGGCTCCGTAGCTGCTTCCAGGACGAACGCCACCGCCGGCTAGCCACATGCTGAAGCATCGTGGGTGGTGATCGCGACCATAGTTCGTTGCCGTCAACTTGCCTTGGCTATAGGCTGTCCTTCCGAACTCGCCGCCCCACACCACCAGTGTGTCCTCCAACATGCCACGGGCTCGAAGATCGGTAACTAAAGCGGCACAGGCCTGGTCGACCTCTTGGCACTGTTTAGTAATGCCTCCTGGCAATCCACCGTGTTGGTCCCAGCCTTTGTGGAACAATTGCACACAGCGCACGTCGCGTTCCAGTAAGCGGCGAGCCAACAAGCAATTGGCGGCGAACGAGCCAGGGTTCTTGGCATCCTCGCCGTACAGTTCAAAAATGTGCTCGGGTTCGTCCGCGAAATTGGCAACTTCAGGTACCGAGGCTTGCATACGAAAAGCCATCTCGCTCTGCTCGATGCGCGCCTCAATGACTGGGTCTAGGCGTTGTTGGAGCTCGAGCCGATGTAGTTCGTTCAACCCGTCGAGCAGATGACGCCGACTGTCGCGCGAAATCCCGTCCGGATTGGTCAAATACAGGACTGGATCTTGGCCGGCGCGAAACTGGACTCCTTGATGGTTGGCGGGCAGGAAACCACTCCCCCACAATCGTGAGTAGAGGGGTTGCCCACCTTTGTTTTTCGTTACTAGCACGCAGAACGACGGTAGATTCTCGTTGCTGGTCCCCAAGCCGTAATCAAGCCATGAACCTAACGACGGCCGTCCAGCGATCTGCGCCCCAGTCTGAATGAAGGTAATGGCTGGGTCGTGATTGATCGCCTCTGTGTACAGCGATTTCACAATGCACAGTTCGTCGGCTACTTTGGCCATATGCGGCAGCAAATCGCTGACCCAAGCGCCAGATTGTCCGTGTTGCTTAAATTTGAAAATCGAGCCTGCGATCGGTAACGTAGCTTGATTGCCTGACATGCCCGTTAGTCGTTGCCCACGCCGCACCGAATCCGGCAATTCTTTTCCGTTGTCTATATTAAGCTGCGGTTTGTAGTCAAACGTTTCGATCTGGGAAGGTCCACCGCTCATAAACAGATAGACGATACGTTTGGCTCTGGGAACATGGTGATAGGTAGGAAGCACTCCACCGCCATGCAATTCAAGATTAGGCAACCCAGGCACGCTTGCCCCAGTCTCTCGTTCGTTCGCTGACAATTCATGTGCGAACAATCCGGCGAGCGCTGCAGTCCCGATCCCGAGGCTGGATCGACCAAAGAAATGACGCCTTGTCAGGCCATGTGCCAATTGTGTCTGGTTTTCAAACATGCTCATCTTTTCATTACCGTTTCATCAAAACTCATCAGTCCGCTGGCGACGACGCTCCAAGCGGACAGCTCCAATGGGTCAAGCTCTTCCTGGGTACGGTGATCGCCAATCGCCAACCATTGACTTTGCGCCGCTTCGTCTTTTTCGAACAGCTTTTGTTGTTGGTTAACCATGGCTAGTAGCACATCCGTCTGGTGAGTGCTGGGCTGGTGGCCCGTCAGGCTGCGAAACATGAATTCTGCGCGTTCCTTTGGCACTGGCGTAGCAGTCAGGGCTTGTTCGGCCAAGGCCCGCGCGGCCTCGACATATTGCGGGTCATTCAGCAGGACTAGCATCTGTAGCGGTGTCATCGTCACCTGGCGACGCACCACACACACTTCGCGATTGCTGGCATCGAGTGTCATCATGTTGGGTGGAGGCGAAGTCCGTTTCCAGTAGGTATACAAACTTCGACGGTGGCTCCCGGCATTTTTGTCACGTTCATAGGCCAAACCCGACTTCTCTTCCCATAAGCCCGGCGGTTGATAGGGCTTTACGGGCGGTCCGCCCTGGACTTCCACCAACAAACCACTGGCTGCCAGTGCAGTATCGCGAATCATTTCGGCCGACAACCGCGCCGCTGGACCGCGCGCAAGCAATCGGTTCTCAGGATCAAGCTCCAGCAACTGCGGCGTAGGATCGGAACTTTGCCTATAAGTCGACGACATGACAATCGTCTTCAATAGTCCTTTTACATCCCAACCCGACTCCACAAATTCGACACTCAGCCAATCCAACAGCTCGGGATGGGAAGGTGTCATGCCTTGCAATCCAAAATCCTCGGCGGTGCTGACCAACCCCAAACCGAAGAGCGCCTGCCAAAAGCGATTGACGGCGACGCGAGAGGTGAGCGGATGCCGTGGATCGACCAGCCATTGAGCCAAATCCAAACGCGAACTATTGGCTGGCAATTCGCGAGCCAAAACACTTTGTGGAATTCCGCGTTCGACTGGTTCACTTGGCGCATCGTAGGCTCCGCGGACCAAGACAAACGTTGGTCGGGGATGCGGCTCCTCGCGCATGACCATGATCTCGGCAATGTTGTCACCCAACTGACTGCGACGATCACGCAGCTCACGCAGCTCTGCGGCCAGTGCGATTCGCCGGGGATGTGTGCGAATGTAATAGTCCCGCACTTCCGAGTCGAGTGCATTGTGTAGTGCTTCTGCCTGATTGTCGGGAGCCGCGTCGTGCAGATAGATCAGTTTCAATTCCAAGTCGCTTAAGTCGCGAGTGAAGATCTTCAATTCGTCGATTTGTCCATCCTTAAAGCCAACGTCTCGAAATCGTTGTCCAAAAGACAGTTCCTCGACATCGCCTCCGCCAACACCGTCCGCACCCTTGATATGTTTGGTCAAGTTGTCGCGAACCACTTCGCACTCCGCTGATTGTCCGTTGACAAATAGCTGTAAACCACTGGCTTGGCTCGAGCCATCGTAGCGCATGGAAACTTGTACCCACTCATCGGTTGGTAGTTCATCATGACTGACGATGCGTAGTGCGTTGCCGGGCCAGAAATGAATCAGCGCTGCGCTCAGTTTGCCCTGCTCGATTAACAGTTCGTACCCACGGCTCCCCGAATCACTCCAAGCTCGTGAACGATGAAAAACCACCGCGCGTTCGAACCGTCGCGGAGTCTTAAGCCATAGCGAAATAGTAAAAGGCTGATTGCGAGTGAAATCTCCACCCGTCGCCAAGTCGACATTGTTCTCTCCACTGAGAAGCAACCCCTCCCCAACGCGGCCGGAGACGGGCTGAGGACTTTCGGAGGTCTTCCCGCTCAACGATTGATCGACACGATTGAGTAGTTTCCCATCCTCAAGCTTGTCGAGTGAGTAATCACCAATTAACGCCGCACCTAACGACTCCTGGAGTCGTTCGCTGAGTTGTGAGGAATTACGGGACAGATGGTCTTTGCCAGTGAATGGCTGCGACTGACGTACATCTGCCAATTGCGCACGCCAGATTTCGTATTCGTCCGTCGTCGGTTGCCAGGCAGACAACTCGCGTTGCTTGGCTTCGATGTGGGAATTGACCTCCGCCAGCTCGCGTTCCTCATCGTCGGAGGCGAGCAACAAAGTTGGCGTGGGCGTGGCTTCAGTAAAATGTGAGTAGAGTCCCGATTCATCGATGCTGTTAAAAAAAGCTGACAGTTGATAGTAGTTGCGCTGCGTGAGTGGATCGTATTTATGGTCATGGCAACGACAACATTCGAGCGTCAAACCCAAAAAAGCAGCCCCGAACGTGTTGACTCGATCAGCCACATATTCCGCGCGAAACTCTTCGTCGACACTCCCCCCTTCGTTGGTCTGCCTATGATTGCGATTGAAAGCGGTGGCGAGAATCTGATCGCGAGTTGCATCGGGAAGCAAGTCACCGGCCAACTGCCACGTAACGAAGTCGTCGTAGGGCAGGTTCTTATTAAACGCATTCACTACCCAATCACGCCACGGCCACATGGCTCGATAACGATCGTTCTGATAGCCGTACGTGTCGGCATACCGCGATACGTCGAGCCAATCTACGGCCATGCGTTCGCCAAACCGTTTGCTGGCCAACAGGCGATCAACCAGTCGCTCGTAAGCCCCTTGCGGATCTTTTGCGGACTCGTCCAAGTACGTATCGATTTCACCCAAAGTCGGCGGGAGGCCTGTCAAATCGAGCGTCACACGACGCAAGATTGTTTCCGCATCTGCATCCGATCGAGGCATCAATTTTTCTTGCTCGAGCCGCGACAGTACAAACCGGTCAATGTCGTTGCGCGGCCAAGTCGCTTGTCGAACCGCTGGGACACTGGGCCTCGACGGTGTAACGAAGGCCCAGTGTTCGGCGTATAGTCCCCCTTGATCAATCCAGCTTTCCAACAACTTTTTTTCAGCAGCGGTCAGTTTAAGATTTGAATCGGGAGGGGGCATGACTTCGTCGACGTCGTCGCTATAGATGCGATGGATCAGTTCACTCTCGCTGGCCTTTCCAGGTTCGATAGCCAGCGCATGTGCCGAAGCTTGTTCGTCGAGACGCAAATCGCTGGCCCGTTGGTTGGCATCGGGACCGTGACACAGAAAACAACGATCCGATAGCAACGGGCGTATGTCACGAGTGAAGTCGATCTCTGCAGCAGCGCTAGGAACGATCGTTAGTACGGCCAAGAAAAATATTCGCAGGCAATGACTGGCCAAAACAGTACAATAGCCAGTAGGAAAATGACGTTTCATAGCGTGGGTCAGCGAAGGTAAACGGCGGGGGGCGCGAGAGACAATTAGCTTTACTCATTTTACCACAAATGCTTCCAAGTTCACGAGCAAACTGTAGATGCTTTAACAGTCGTTTGTTGACGATCAGTCATTTCACAGTCCCCCCGATGTCTTACGATGCAAAAGAGGTGACGTTTGAGTCTTTTTAAAGCCTGCACATCGGACACGAGCTCGGCGCGCCAGCGCGTGGGTAGCTGTCTATTCCCTTTTGAATTGTGGGAAACTAAAACACAGCGCACCACTGGCTGGCGCTTCGAGCTGATATTTCTTATTGTACTACTGGTCCAGGCAACACATGCGAACCAGCTAGCGGTTGCCGACCAAACGGCGCGGACGCAATCCGCCACGGCTGATCAACCGCTACGTTATTGGCTTTACTTGCCGGACAGCTACGAAAGCTCGCCCCAAGACAAATTCCCCCTGTTGCTTTTCCTGCATGGTGGTGGAGAAGGGGGGAGTGACTTAGAGAAAGTCAAAAAGCACGGCCCGCCGAAGCTCATCGCCAGTGGCAACTCACTGCCAATGATTGTGGTCTCTCCACAGAATCCAAGCGAGACTCAATTCTGGGATGACCAACAATTAGTGCGCCTGCTCGATGAAGTTGAAAGTAGCCATCGAGTCGACAGCAATCGTGTCTATTTGACAGGCCTTAGTCGGGGCGGGTTTGGTGCGTGGCAGTTGGCCATCCAAAATCCCGATCGCTTTGCTGCATTGATTCCTATTTGCGGCGGCGGTGCAGTGCCCTACGTCAAGAAGATCAATTTAGTGCCAACCTGGGTTTTTCACGGTCAACAAGATACCGCCATTCCACTGAGCGAATCGCAACGCATGGTCGACGCGCTGCGTTCGGCTGGTGGGAATGTCAAACTTACCATTTACCCCGATGCTGGCCACGATGCCTGGACCCAAACCTACGCTAACCCCGAGGTATTCGAATGGCTGTTGCTACAGCGCAGGGATATACAAAGATAATTTCAGGCACGGCAATTGCATCGGAGTTATGGACGAACGGCAGGCTTCATTAAGGATAAGGAGAATATCGAATGACGAGTCGAAATACAGTCTTGATCGCAATGCTAGCAGCCATGGCGACGCCAATGGCTCCTACCAGTTGGGGACAAACAAACAATTCTGCGAGCGACGCAGTGTCACCCGCCAACATCCAACAAGCCAGCGGCGAAAACGATTCGAGCCCCGAGCAAGACTCGGCGAGTTCTGGAGAGTTGGTGCAACGGCCGGACCGCGAGTCGATGAAAGATTCCAAACGCGACCGTTTGCGAAACGTGGTTCGGCCGTATGTCATTTACCCCGCGGCCAATCGCTACGGTCGGACTTACTATTCCCGCTTTGGTGGAACGCCATACAATTTTGGTGGTGGGTTGCAAAGCGGTTACTACTTGGGATCGAGATGGGTCAATCCTAACTATGGTAACCATGGCAATTTGCAAAGCGGATACAACTTAGGACCGGTTCGGATCAATCCTAACTACGGCAATTCGTGGTAGATCTTGATTTACCCTGGGGTTTGCACCCCAGGCTACCAAATGCCACCGCTTCGCGGTTGAAATAGCGCGCAACCTCAAAACCTTCGGCTGCGGGTTAAAACGAAGCGATCAACAGTTCCCAAGCGTCGCACGACTCTCCGAGTCGTGAAGGGTGGGCGACCGGCGCTACAGCTAAAGAAACGCAACGGCGTTTCAAACCGTCGCATTTTCCGCGGCTTACCCTTCAGCAAACAATGGCGTGGAGAGGTAGCGTTCTCCCAGGCTACACATGATGGTGACAATTCGCTTGCCTTTAAATTCAGGCCGCGCGGCGATTTGAGCCGCCGCCCACATGTTGGCTCCGCTGCTGATCCCCGCCACAATCCCTTCGTGCTTGGCTAAGCGCTTGCCCCATTCAAAGGCGTCTTCGTCGTCGACGGTGACGACATCGTCGATGATTTTGGTGTCGAGATTGCCCGGGATGAAGCCTGCGCCAATTCCTTGAATGCGATGCTTACCGGGCTGTCCGCCGCTGATCACTGGGCTGTGTTTCGGCTCGACAGCAATAACTTTGAAGTTTGGATTGACGCTTTTGATAAATCGCGCTACGCCAGTGATCGTTCCACCGGTTCCGACTCCAGCCACGATGGCGTCGATATTCTTTCCACTGTCCTCCCAGATCTCCGGGCCGGTCGTTTTTTCATGGATCGCGGGATTGGCTGGGTTTTCGAATTGCTGCGGGAGAAAGCCATGTGGATCTTGAGAGACCAGCTCGTGCGCCTTGGAGATGGCTCCCTTCATACCTTCTGCGGCGGGCGTCAACACCAGGTTGGCACCCATGCCACGCAAGAGTGAACGGCGTTCGACCGACATCGATTCGGGCATGGTCAATGTCAATTTGTAACCCTTGGCGGCGCACACAAAAGCCAAGGCGATGCCCGTATTGCCACTGGTGGGTTCGATGATGTGGGTCGACTGTGTGATTTTCCCGTCGCGCTCGCCCGCTTCGATCATTGCCACGCCAATGCGATCCTTGACGCTATTGAGCGGTTGAAAGAATTCGCATTTAGCAAAAACTGTAGCGCCCCCTTCGGGTACCAAGCGATTGATGCGAATCATGGGAGTATCGCCAATGGCTTGTGCAGCGTTGTCGTAGGTCTTACCTCGTGGCATGGATCATTCCTCTGCGGCGAACAAGAAGTTGGGTAACAGTAGACGGTGCGTGTGACGGGGGACCATCATAGCATGAAAAAAGCCACCGAAAATCGATGGCTAGTGCAAGTTTGATTCGACGCTCCGGTTGGCAGCATCGTTGCTCGACTCTCCGAGTCGAATATCGGATCTATTTAAGCACTTCTTTTGAGACTCGACTCGGAGAGTCGAGC
The DNA here is from genome assembly GCA_041739785.1 of Pirellulaceae bacterium. GTDB lineage: Bacteria > Planctomycetota > Planctomycetia > Pirellulales > Pirellulaceae > Aureliella. The sequence continues at coordinate 2,694 of JBGSNE010000323.1, read as the reverse complement.
GACTAAGAACGTCGAGCGATACAGACCTAAGCTAGGCAGCTTGCTTGGTGCTGACAACTAAATGGCACATACGGCTCTTCAGTCGGGCGGCCTTGTTGGCGTGGATGATTCCCTTCGAGGCGGCTTTGTCGAGCAGAATGGCGGTGGTGCGTGACAAAGCGCTCGCGTCATCGAGCTTCTTAGCGGCAATGGCCTCGCGGAATTTGCGGAGCGAATGGCGGAGACGGGTCTTTTGAGCGCGATTGCGATCACGACGAACGATGCTCTGACGCAATCGCTTTTTGGCTCCCTTGGTGTTTGGCATCGAAACTATCTCTTACACTTAGCTATTCATGGAAAGCGACCGGAACCCGCTCCGGTCGTACAACTTGCGGGCAATCCCTAATCATGCCGCATCGGCTCGATTTTGTCCAGGCACCTTTTACCCTTGAAATCCCTTAAAAACGATGAATCTTAGGTTGCCCCGTGCGGGCGTCGGCAAAGTCTATTTGGTGGGAGCGGGCCCTGGTGACCCCGGATTAATCACCGTCCGCGGCCGGGAATGCTTAGAAATGGCCGATGTGGTCCTGTACGACGCCTTGGCCAACCCCCGATTATTGGTTCTGGCGCCCCATGCAGAACTGATTTGTGTAGGAAAACACGGCCAGACACCGATTTGGACTCAAGCCGATATCAACGCTCGGCTGGTGCAATTGGCCAGGGAAGGACGCAACGTGGTACGCCTCAAAGGTGGTGACCCTGCCGTATTCGCCCGCACAGCCGAAGAGTTGGATGTTCTTTCCGCCGCCAAAATCCCGTTTGAAGTGGTCCCCGGCATTACCGCAGCTTTGGCAGCAGCCAGCTACGTTGGGATCCCAATCACGCATCGGCAGCACGCTTCCGCTGTTGCCTTTGTGACCGGTCAACAGCAGTCTGGGGGCATTCCGCAACATATCGAGTGGGAGGCCTTGGCTCGCTTCCCCGGCACGTTGGTCCTCTATATGGGAGTGACTACGGTCGACGAATGGACGAGCAAGTTGCTTTCCGCAGGCAAACCAGCCGACACTCCGGCGGCGATCGTGCGCAGATGTTCCTGGAGCGATCAAAGCGTCGTTCGCTGCACACTGGGCAATGTGGCCGAGCAGCTTCAGTCGGGCAGGCGCGTGCGACCGCCAGTGATTGTGATTGTGGGAGAGGTCGCCGCCTTGGGGACCGACTTCGATTGGTTTACTGCTCGCCCACTACATGGTTGTGGAGTGCTGGTGACGCGGGCTGACGGTCAAGCTGCCGAATTGGTCGCCGGACTTCAAGGTCTTGGAGCGGAGGTTTACCAGCAACCCGTGATTGAGATCACACACCCCCGCGATTTCAGTTCACTCGATGCAGCCATCGCAAAAATCAAAGGTGGCGGCGTCTCCGGGTTGACCTTTTCCAGCAGTAATGCCGTCGATGGATTTTTTCAGCGATTGAATCATCTGGCTGGTGACGCCCGCGATCTGGCTGGTATCTGCTTGGCGAGCGTGGGCCCTGCCACGTCAAGGCGATTGACCGACTACGGGCTGCGGTCGGATATTCTCCCTGACGCAGATATTGATTTCAGTGCGGCTGGCTTGCTTGCATCGCTCCCAGCCTCATTGACTGGCCAAACTTGGATTGTCTTGACCACCAACCGCAGTCGCGACACACTACCGCGCGGCTTGAGCGCACGCGGCGCAGACGTTTTCGAAGCACTCTGTTATGAAACGCGATCCGCCACGGAACTTAATCCACAGATTCGCGATGCGATTGAAGCGCGACAGATTCAGTTTGTCACGATCACCAGTAGCCTGATCGCAGAAGTTTGCTTTGATCTACTTGCCGATTACCAGCAGCACCTACAACCACTGAGTCTAAGCGAGAAAATCAGTCACGACTTAATTCGCCTGGGATGGCCCGCGGTGGCACAAGCCCAAACCAACACCAGCCAAGCACTGATCGAAGCCCTGCTTCAACTATTTGTTCCCAAAGGGTAATAGAATTAATGAAGACACTACTGTTGATGCGGCACGCCAAAAGCGATTGGAAGCAACCGGGTTTATCGGATCATGATCGACCGCTCAACGCGCGCGGTCGCCAGGCCGCGCCACGCATGGCGCAAAAACTTTCCGAATCTGGGCTGCGGGCCGAGGTGATCTTGGCAAGCTCCGCGGTGCGGGTTCAAGAAACTGTTGAACTAGTGCAAGAGCATTGGTCAGTGGATGCGGAAGTCTTGACCCGTCCCACGTTGTATCTAGCTTCGCCCCTGCAAATTATGTCTGAGGTGCAGAGCTTGCACGACTCATGGCACAACGCCATGGTCATCGCTCACAACCCAGGACTCGCCGCTCTGGTCAGTCACTTGACCGGTCAAAACCTCGACATGCCCACCGCCGCCGTGGCCGTCTTTCAGTTTGATGTTGACCAGTGGAGCCAAGTTTCCATGAGCGGTTCACCTGTGTTGGTTGATTTTTGGAAGCCACGGGATTTGAAGGATGAAGGATGAGGGATGAGGGATGAGGGATGAGGGATGAGGGATGAGGGATGAGGGATGAGGGATGAGTGGCGATCGTGATTGATGATTGATGATTGATGATTGATGATTGATGATTGATGATTGATGATTGATGATTGATGATTGATGATTGATGATTGATGATTGATGATTGATGATTGATGATTGATGATTGATGATTGATG
>JBGSNE010000208.1:0-7618 GCA_041739785.1 Pirellulaceae bacterium | reverse complement strand
CCCTCGCTGGCGAACCGGATAAACACGCGGATATCCCCGTGCCCTGAGATTTGCATCCCAGGCTACCGAGTGCCGTGCCTTCGGCACTAAAAAGCGCACCATCAGAACATACGGCTGCGGGTTAAACGATAATCGTGCAACAAAACGAAAAACCGGCAGCCCGGTCCGCAAGGACTAACCGTTGTTGACTCGCTGGCGCGGCGAGCTGATATTTCTGCTGTATGTTTGAATGTGGCGCTGTCCAATTACTACTCGGGTGCAGGCGTAACAGCGTCAGCCGGCAAGCCCGGTACCTGTGCGCGGTGCAGCCAATAAATCACTAATGGCTCCGCAGCGTGATTGGCGGCCGGATACTGTCTGCGCGCGGCGGGTCGTGCAACGTCAGCTGCGTTATCGTCCATTTTATAGCGGACCTGTTGCGCCCGATGATAATTTGCTTGCGATTCATTCCCCAGTCGGTGATAGACACTCGCCAAACTGGCGTGGGCGGTTACGTTTTCTTGGTCGACCTCCAGTACTTTCCGGAATTCCATTTCCGCTTCGCTGAGCAACTCTTCCACTTGCTGGGACTGCTGACGAGCTTCGGCCACGTCAGCCAGATCTAGTAGCGTGAGTCCCAATGAATTGCGGATGCGATAGTCCAGCGAGAAATCAAACTTGCGCTGGCGGCGTTCCGTCGTGTCATCGTCCAAGACACTGCGAAAACTCTCGGCCGCGTTTTCTAAATAGCCTTGCTGACGGCTCACTTCGCCACTGAGCCATGCCAATGTCCACGCCGGTGGTGGAGGATCCATGGCGGTTGCACGACGCAAGGCATCGGTAGCACCGTCCAAGTCACCTTCTGCGAATTGAGCGCGAGCTAAATTTAAAGCGCCCGTCGATTTCCCCAACCGTTCGACTTGGCGAAAGGCCTCTGCGGCTTGACGCAATTGTGATTTCCCTGCCAACAGCATGCCGATTCCGTAGTCGTTCCATCGCTCCCATTCATCGGGCAACTTTCGCGCACCGCGTTCGGCTGGCACCAGCGTACCCTCGGCGGTTCTGAGGTCGAAAACTACGCGATCCTCGGCCAACACCGTAATTGGCAAGCGATTCTCAACGCCTTGTGAAGCTTCGAGTTCTCGAAAGGGAATGTCTCCCGGGCGGAATTCGCGACGCATAAAATCGAGATAACCTTTGTCGAACTTGCGATACTTTAGTTTCAACAGTACTTCAACTGGCTGTTGCAAATCGTCGGGCACACGAAGGCCGTAGTGAACGGTTTGCCCAGCACCGGGTGGCAGCTGATGATCGTACAAGGGCACGAAGATATCTTCTGCGTTGCGTTCGGCGACCCGATTCCCATGGCGATCGAGCATGAACACATTGACAAAGTGCGACCACGGATCGACTTCGCCAACATCGCTTAGTCCGCCGCATATGCCAATCACTCGCCCACCGCTGGAAACCGTCAGCTCGAGCCACAATTCGTTGGAATCGACGGTACCCTGAGTCAAATGATGTCCGAGTTTAGTGGTGCGTATGACCGTATCCAACAGATAGTCCTTACCAGCTTCTAAGACGGGAGTATCGGGCCCCAACGGTGCGTGCAGTTGTCCGTCGATGGTTCCCCCTTCACGCACTCCAAAAATGTCAACTCTGGTCACGTTCGTGAGTAACTGGCGAGCTCTTTCAACCGTTGCGTCGTCTCCGCGCCACCAAGGGAGGGCCGTGTTGGCGCCCGGAAAGAAGTGGTCGTGAACGGCCATCTGCCCAAGCTTCGGCGACTGTCGCGCTCCGAAATCGGTTGATGCCTGCGGCGGCATATGGCACTCGTTGCAGTTGGTCTCGGCAATGGGCGGGTAGTAAAAGCTCGATGCGCCATGTCCCGATACACCACTCAACAGAAAGGAATCATAGTGATTCTGACCACGCAGAAAATCTTTGTAAGCGGTCAACTCTTTGGGTAAATGGACTTTGTGGCAAGTTCCGCAAAACTCGGGCGTCTTGTGCAACGGCTTAAGGAACGTCTGCTTATGCATATTCGGCTTGGCTTTAACGAGCAATTCGTTAACTCGCTGCAGCAAAGTGTTTTGACTAAAGGTGAACGGGTATTGAATAGGCTCTTCGATAACGTAGTCCGCGTTTCCGCGTGTGGTGCGAACCATGGAGTCACTCAGGTCACCCACGTGGGTGATGGCATGACAGACGGTGCAGGTAATCCCCGCTTGGCTGGTGGCATCATGTACGTCGTCGTAATCCGGATTATCAAAGGCCCCGGAGAAAAACGGAACCGGATCGTGGCAGCCCGCGCACCACCGAGCGGCGTGTACTGTACCGTTCCGATCCAACATCTTCTTTCGTGTCTGTCGCACTGCATACAGGTACGCCGGATTGTTAAACGAGCTGAAATGATGAGCGCTATGGAACCAGCTGTCGTAAACATTCGGGTGACACCGCAGACAATATTCATCGTTTTGCAGCGCTCGGGCGGGAATAAAGTTGCCTGTTGCTGTTCGCGCCAACGATGGCTCAAAATAAACATCACCTGTGGTTGGCCCCGCCTGGTTCCAGCGACGCGGATCCTGTGTCTGCAAGACCACCATGACAGCGACCAGCGCCAGTGTTCCCAACCCAATTCGCTGTCCAATTGCCCATTTGATTCGGGGACCTACTAAGCGGTGCAACCAATACAGCCAGATCGCCATAATTGGCGTAATGATATGCAGCCAATACACGACATTGCGGATTGATGGGTTCTTCAGATCAAACCCCATCTGTCGAGTCAGCAGGACTCCTGATAGCAATACGACCAATGCAATTGCAAACAACGCGTAGCCAATCTTAACGGCTCGTCGATTACGGCGATTCCGAGCGGCTAAGAAGTGCCCAACTCCGAAAACGATCACCGGTGCTACCAGCAGAAACCCTAATATAAGGTGAGCCAGAAACATAAACTGGTAGAATAGATTCTCATAGACCTGCCCTTGAAAGTACTGCAACCAAGTAATGAAGAACAGGTAGATACCATTGGCCATCAGGATGGAAAACAACCCCAGGACCATCACCAACAACACCCGCAGCTTTTTCCCAATGACCCGTTTGGGTGCGGAAGCTGTCGAGGCAGAAGGTAGGCCGAGCGAAGTTTTGGAATCCATATCGGGGTTCATCGGAGTAGTTTATCCGTGTCGCAGAATTCGGGTCTTGCGATGACGAATATCGGCGAACGCCGATAACCGTATTCGCGTCTTAGGTTCGATAGACTAAGAATAGGATACGCCTTCCGCTTCGCCCAGTGCCAATGTGCAACCCAATTCTAGTTAATTACCTAGTCGAAGTAAAAGAAGGGGCTGCCCAGCTTCGAATGCACGGAAACACTGAAGGGGCGAACCGATCTCGAAAGGGGCTATTCGTAGCGGAATTCACCAAGAATTTCGGCATTCCGAGCTAAATCGGCTACTGCCGAAATTCTTGGCGAATTCCGCTACGTCTTCACCTCGTGCCATTCAGCCCGGTACATTCGTAACGCGACCTTCGGATATGATAGATCTGATCCTTCGCAAGCTTCATAAGTCCTGCGTTTCGATGTTCGCACTTGTAAATTCCATGGGACCATTCATGAGTCTGTCGCAACTATTCACGAGGATCAGTCGCCCGTTGGGGTTGGCATGTTTATGCTGGGCAATTTTGTTTGCGGAGGGTTGCTCGCGCCCTAAAAAGCCGCAACCCAAGCCGCCGGTAGTTGAAGACAAGAAACTGGACGTCGAGCAATCAGTCGAGCAATCAGTCGAGCTATCAAAGGTCATCGCGTTGCGGGACCGCAGTCTAGCTCTTCTAGAGAATGGATGGGAGACCGATCACGAACAGGCAATGTTATCTAAGGCGCAAACGGGTTTTGAGCTACTTGCCGAAAAGTTCCCTAGTGACCCGCTGGGTGTCCAGAATCTATGCTTAACGTTGCTGGCCAGGCTCAAACAGACGGATCGCGCAGACCAAGGAGAACTGTACGCGACCCTAGATTCGCAGTTGACCCAGGAAATCGAAAACCTTGCGAAATTAACGCCGCAGGAACCCACCGCCAATATTTTAGCAGCCCGCCAGCATGTGCTGGCAGGTGAACTTCCGCTGGCTATCCAAGATTATCGGGCTGCAATACAACGACCTCTGGCGGGTCCCGATGCCTATTATCAACTATATCTTCAATTGCAGGGGCAATCGCAGGCGCCCACTCCCTCGCAAATCGATGAGGCAACTGCGGATGACGAGAGTGGTCAAGTACTTAAAGCCGCCTTAGACATGACGCCCGACAATCTGGCGCTGGTCATCGAATGGCTTAAATATTTGGCCAAAACCCAAAACCGCGAACTGGTCGACTACATCGCGAAATGTCGAGAGCTGTTTCGACCACTGACTTCACGTACCAGTAGCGTCATTCCTAAGTTATTGGATACCGCCTCCCAAGCAGCCGAGGAGGGAAAATGGCCAGTTGCCATCCTTCAAACCAATTTTCTACGCAACGTGACGATAGCCGAAATCGCGTTTCAACATGCCTTGCACCTGCTCGAGCCTCATGAGCTTGAATTTGTCCGACTGCAGTTTACGGAGCAAACTCAAGCCCTCTTGGCTGAATCGGCACTCGACGAGCTGCCTCAGCGGACGGTACCAGCGCTGCAGTTCGTCGAGCAAGACAAACTGAAAGTGGTCGCGGGGAATTGCACGGCGATTGCGAGCGAGGATTTCGATCTCGATGGCCGTGACGACCTGTGGTGCGCATTTGCGGAGAATTTGCGGGTGCTGAGTTTCTCTGACGATGGGCAGATGGAAACGTTGTGCGACGTCCAGCTACCGATGACCATCACAGGCATCGTACTGGCTGATTTCGATCGCGACTTTCAGCATCGCAAGGACGCGTTACCGGCATCGGCCTTGCCTACTACCACGCCACCGCTCACCGATGAGGCCTCATCGGCTGAGACAATCCAACTCACCGAGTCACAATTGATCGAAAAGTATCTCGATACAGACCTGGATTTGGTTGTGTACGGGACCGAAGGCTTACGTTTTTTCCGCAACGACCTCGATGAGACTACTGGCAAAAGAACCCTCACGGAAATGCCTCAAGAGGGCTTGGATCATTTAACCAACGTGCGAAGTGTGGCTGTGATCGATTTCGACCACGACGCAGATCTAGATGTGGCTGTCTCAAGCGATTCCGGAATCAGTTTGTGGTCCAATCGTGGTGATTGGAGTTTCGCCGATTTCAGTTCGTTTTCCCAACTCCCCTCCGCACAGTTGGCGGTAAGCGACATTCTTGCAATGGATGTCGATCGCAATGTATTAAACGACTTTGTGCTTGCCTCGGAAGCCAGTGAGGAATCGTTGGTCCTCAAAAGCAATCTGCACGGGCGATATTTCAAACAAGCTGATCCATGGCTGGCTACTGGATTTGGTGGCGCAAAATCTTTGACCAATATCGATGCCAATGCTGACGCTTGCTGGGATATCATCGGATGTGGGGCCAAGGGTACGCAGTTGACGCTCATGAAATCTATCGGGAGACACGGCTGGCTGCCGGAATCGCGACAAGTTCTCTCAGACGTGCCCATGCGAGGCTTAATGGTCGATGATTTTGACAATGACGGCGCGGACGACTGCGTCGCATGGGGTGCGAGCGGTTTAGAACTTTTTCGGCCTAGTGCGAATGGCAAATTGGCTAGAGATTCGGACGTCCTAGCCAACTCACACGATACGCAACAGGTTGTGTCGATTGACGTTGATCATGATCAAGATCTTGACCTGATCTGCCTAGATTCTCAGGGAAAACTGCAGCTGCTCGACAATCGGGGTGGTAACGCCAACCAATATTTAGAGTTGGTGATTCGAGCCGACGAGGATGGCAAACAAAGACCACGTGAGCGGAGCAATATGCACGGCGTGGGAAGTCTGGTGGAAGTCAAATCGGGCGTGAACTACCAAAGCCGGATCGTGCGCGGCACCCGCACACGTTTCGGACTGGGACCACAAACATCCGCTGACGTGGTACGCATCGTGTGGACCAATGGGATTCCCAACAATGTGCTTGATGTCAGCAACAAGGCCACTGTCTATGACCAGCAAAACTTAGGCGGTTCTTGTCCTTACCTGTACGCTTGGAACGGAAGTCGTTTCGAATTTTGCACCGACTGTTTGTGGGCCGCCCCTATCGGATTGCAATATGCCCAAGGCCACGCAGCACCTAGTCGCGAATGGGAATACTTGCGAATCGACGGTCGCGCCCTGCAACCACTGGACGGCGAATATGTTTTACAAATGACCGAAGAGCTGTGGGAGGCCGCCTACTTCGATTCCATTCAATTGCTGGCCGTCGATCATCCGCCCGATGTCGAGATTTATACGAACGAAAAAGTGGGTCCGGCGGAGATTGCTGAATTCAAAGTCCATGTTGTCCGCGATCGAAAGTTTCCTGCACGAGTGGTTGATCCCCGAGGTCGTGACCTGTCGGAAATTGTCACCACTCGAGATGGGCGGTTTACCAAGACTTGGGAACAAGGTTTGAATCAAGGGCTTACCGATGAACACTGGCTAGAAATCGATTTCGGATCGCACGCGGATCCCAACCATCTCAGGCTGTTCCTCACCGGGTGGTTGTTCCCGACGAGCACTTCGATCAACGTTTCCATGTCGGAGAACCCACTCAAGCCTCAATTGAAGCCGCCAGCGATCTGGATGCCTAACAGCCAGGGAGAGTGGGAGGAAGTCATTCCTTACGCTGGATTTCCTGGAGGAAAAACCAAAACGATCGCCATTGATTTATCGAACAAGTTCCTCTGCAACGACTACCGGATCCGCTTGGTGTCGAACATGGAGTTGTGTTGGGATGAAGTCTTTTTTAGCGACACTCCACAGGCGCCACAACCTGACGGCGTGGAGCAGTCTGTATCAGCGACTGCAGACGTCACCAACAGCCTCTATCGAATTCATCAGCAACCTTTGAGGCAGGCTGACCTCCACTATCGCGGTTTTTCAAAGTTAGTCCCTCAGCCCTATCACGCACCGAAGAGATTTGATTACCAACAAGTGAGCCAAATGTCGATATGGCCCCCCATGCGCGGTGCCTTCACACGCTTTGGCGACGTAACCAAGTTGATTTCCCAACCCGACGATCTACAAGTAGTCATCGGGGCAGGAGATGAAATAACCCTGCGGTTTGAGGCAACCTCGCTGCCTCTCGAATCAGGCTGGGTTCGCGATTTCGTGTTGTACAATGTCGGTTGGGACAAGGACGCGGACCTCAACACGATTTACGGCCAGAGTGTAGAACCGCTCCCCTTTCGCGCGATGCAACAGTATCCCTATGCACCTGACCAGACTTTCCCGGACTCGCGCATGCATCGCGAGTTCCTTGAAACGTATCAGACGCGAGTGCAGTCCAAGGTCGATTTTTGGAATCAAGTCCGCGACTCGGCCGCGACACAAGAGTAGTACTATTTTGTTATGTTAAAGGGTTGTCCGGCATGAATTCCGCGAGTTTAAGGATTTCTTCGTCGCGGAATTCGCCAAGAATTTCGGTTTTCCGACGACATGAAATTTCGACATCATGAAATACTGCCGAGAGACGAAATTCTTGGCGAATTCCGCT
>JBGSNE010000161.1:0-13905 GCA_041739785.1 Pirellulaceae bacterium | reverse complement strand
ACCGCATTCGCGGTCGATCGCTGGCGAACCGGATATCGGTAGATTCCATTTTCCCTGGGGTTTGCACCCCAGGCTACCAAATACCACCGCTTCGCGGTTGAAGATCACCCGGGGGCATTCCTCGACAAACGTTCGTGAGATCACTCGCCAAAAGCCGGCGATTGCATTACTCTTGATAAATCGGATTTATGTCGAAATTCACTCAATCAGGTGTCTCGCAATGCACCATCGCGAGCCTCGCGATCCAATTTTAGCGCACATTTAATATGGCCATCCAACGCAACCCAACTCGTTCCGTCCGCATAGGTTCCATCGAGGTCGGTGCGGCCCACCCGATTGCGGTGCAAAGCATGACCGCAACGCACACGCAGAATATTGACGCGACGGTATCGCAGGTTAACGCTTTACATGAGGCAGGAGCGGATGTAGTTCGAATTGCCGTTGATAGCGACAAAGATGCTGTGGCACTGGCTGAAATCCGCCGTCAGACGACTGCTAACCTATCGGTTGATCTGCAAGAGAACTACCGCTTGGCGGAAAAAGTCGCGCCACATGTCGACAAGATCCGCTACAACCCAGGCCACTTGTATCATCACGAAAAGTCACGCCCATGGCAGGACAAAGTGGCCTATATCGCCGGCGTGGCCAGCGACCATGATTGCGCGATTCGCATCGGTGTCAATTGTGGCAGCGTCGATCCAGCCAAAAAGGAAAAATATGGCGATGATGACATCGGGCCGATTCTTGAAAGCGGTTTGGAGCATTGCGATCATCTGGAAAGCTTGGGCTTTACCCGTTTCGTGGTGTCGATGAAGGATAGCGATCCCGCCACCGTAGTGCTGATCAATCAACGCTTTGCCGAACGTCGACCAGATGTACCGCTCCATTTGGGAGTAACCGAGGCAGGATTGCCACCGGACGGTATCATAAAAACCAGAATCGCCTTTGAACAATTGATTGGTCGCGGAATTGGCGACACGATTCGCGTATCTCTTACAGTCCCCAATCCCCGCAAACCCGAGGAGATTGCCGCAGGGCGTGAAATTATTGAGGACATTTTTGCGGGGCGGCTGCGGAGCGTCGTGGCCCTCGATCCCAACGCTCTGAATATCATTTCCTGCCCAAGTTGCTCACGAGTCGAAAATGAGGCTTTCGTGGAGCTGGCGCAGGATGTAAAGGAGATGACTCGCTACGCCAAGGACCATGCGATTACCATTGCCGTGATGGGTTGTCGTGTCAATGGTCCCGGCGAAACCGACGATGCCGATCTCGGGCTGTGGTGCGGCCCGACCCGCGTGAATCTGAAGAAAGGGGAAGAGTCGTTGGGAGCCTTTACCTACGAAGAAATTCTCGTTCGACTACGTAGCGAGTTGGATAAGCTGATTGCCATGCGGCAATCGAGTTAATCTCCACCATCTTTGGTCACCATCGCCGTTCGAACCGGCGCTCCAGCATCGTTGCTGATGAATTGAACCGAACCGTCACCTAACGCGATCTGAGCGCCACCGAGGTGCGATGTTCGTACCGTGCCAACGTTGACAAATGCGGCAATATCAATGTCTTGGGGTGCCATCCAGGGAACGGCTTGTGAGGCGTCGGTTTCAGCAATTAGCAGCGTATTCGATAGTCCATCGGTGACTTGCTGCAGGGTGCAACTCGCCGGTCCGCTAAATATTCCTTGCGGATCAACTACAGCCACGTAAGTTGTTGTTCCTGGCTGAGCGTTTGACGAGGGGCATTGGTAGACAGCGATAAGCTTATTCGCGAAACTCGCGTTGACCGGATCGTCCCATGGTTTGGAGTGGTCGATTTGATTGTAGAGATTTCCCTGCTCGATATACGGCAAAATCAGTGTGCGCCAGCTGTGTAGCGGCTGCCCGTTTTCGTCGACCGTGTAGGCAGACGGAAAAGCTCCGTTGGCGTCGGCGTAATTATGCAACGCCAGCGAGATCTGCTTGAGATTGTTAGAACACTGCATGCGTCGAGCCGCTTCACGGGAGGCTTGCACAGCAGGCAGCAAGAGAGCCACGAGAATTCCCGCGCAGGCGATCAGCACGGGAATGGCCACGAGGGCCGCCACGATGCCCACGACCAAACCCGCATTGGTTCCGCTGGGACGTGGTATCGGTGGTTGCATCGGATCAAAACCGTGCGGATTATTGGTGCTCATGCTACAACATCCTTCTGCTTGTCTGAATTTGTGGTTCACCGTGAATGTTACAAAAGCCAGTGTAGCCGATTTGGTGGGGTGACAACAATCTAGCGGAATTTGCCAAGACTTTCGGCAACTTGCCAACCGGGCTGCTAGAAACGGGCTGCTGTGACGAAGGCGGCGGCGGAGAGAGCCGCTTTGACGGAACCGGTCACGACTCGGAGAGTCGTGCGACGATTTAAAATGTCACGACTCGGAGAGGGGTGCGACGATGGAGTGCTGAAGCGAAGGGGGCGAAAGTCGTGGCGACTTGCGTTGTGAGCGTGTGGTTCGAGGTACGCGCTAGAAACTGCAGGGCGAACAGCCTCCCCAATAAAAAAACTACGGCCAGCGCGAAAGCTGGCCGTAGGGGGCAACGGTGTTGGATGGGTATGCTAGGTTTTCATGCCCCAGCAATCACGTTGGAAATCCACGTTGAAAACCTAAGATCGACTTAGCGGCCGAAGATGACCTGCGGATTTCCTTGCGAACGTCCTGGTTGAAAACCATTAGGGACCTGCTGAAACCCACTTGAGGATGGTTGAGGGGCGGCGGGGTTGGTTGCCGCAGGAGCGGGCTTGTTCTCAGCCAGCGACCAACGCTTACCACCCAGTGCTTCATTGTTTTTCCAAGTCAGCCCTGGAACAAACAGCATGGTGGAAACGGACGGCCCGTTGATCTTAGCATTGCCCCAGCTGGTCTCAACGTTGATGAACTTGACATCGGTAGCACCCGTGATGGAATCACCATTGAGCATCACGATCGTGGTGCTGGTGTCTTCCGCTGAGGGAAAGCGGATACCAGCTACTTCCGATAGTGGAATAGCCGCCTCACCAAAAGCCGTTTTTACGGCGATCGAGTTTGTGTCGAGTAGCGTGCCTGTAATCTGAGTATCGTCGGTTAGTCCAGTCGTTACTGTTAGCGGGCGGATGGTAGGGGTCGTTCGATCGGACTGAGTTGGCTCAGCCACCGCGACGGCTTCCGCGACTGCTTCTTCCTGGGCACGCGCTGTGAGGTTGAGGGAGGAAACTAAAGCCAAGGCGAGGCTAAGACAAGTGAACATTTTTCGCATCATGAAACTCCGAATTGATCAAGGGAACTGAGATTGTTAGTAACCAAGGGGGCAACCACATTCATTTGCGACAAAGAAGGCCTGGCCACCGTGGAGACGGATGTCAATTGATTTCCCTACTAGCCTAATTGGTCGATGTCGCCAAGTCGCTAAACTTTTTGGGCTTTCGCCTAGACAACTCATCTTTGTTAGCCGGCACAATCACTACATGCAGCAAATACCGTCGCTCGAGTAGGGAGTGGTGAGTGGTGAAAATTCGACGCGGAGCGTCGAGCCACTGCGGGAGAACAAAAAACGGTTGCCAGCAGAACTGGCAACCGTTAAGACTCGATTCGATTTGGCGCGATCGGCCGACAATAATCAGATTATTGACCGCAGGTCGTGCAAGCTGGTTGGCCGCAGGTGGCACAGCCGCTGACAGCAGGTGCCATGGTTGGCGTTCCACCGCAGGTTGCGCATCCGCCATTGCCCGCACCGAAGCCCAGCCCTCCACCATTGGACTGACCATTGCCCGAGCAAGGATAGATGGTGATAGGGACCAACTTGGGTACCATACGGCACGATTGAACTTGAACTTCCTTCGAACTTGGCACAGCCACTCGAACGGTGTACTCTTCCGTCACTTCTTCGCAAACCGTATCGTAACGAGTCGTAGTGAACGGCTCGGTCTTGGTTTGGGGAACATTAACAGTGAAAGTAACTTCCTTGGTTCGCTTTTCAGTGGTGTAAGTTACGTAAGGAATGGTCTCGGTACGAGTCTGTTGCGTATAGCTCAGCTCGCGATGGGTACGAGTACGAGTTTCTTCGCTGTACTGAACAACCTTGCGTGACCGTGTGCGAGTTTCGTTGACATAGTCGACAACTTGACGCGTACCACTGCGCTGCTCGGGAGCATATACCACGTAGGTGCACTCAAAGGGAACTTGCTCAGTTTGAGTTTCAAACGCTGTATAGGCCACTTGCTCGGTCGAAGTCTGGCTTTCAACTACCGGTACGTTCTCAGTTACGATACTTGGCACCCAGACGCGGCGTGAAACCATTTGCGTAGCTGGAGCACAAGCGCCACCGTTGCCGGCAGCTAGCGCGCCAGCGGGTGCCGCACCGTAAGCCATCGAGCCGGCGGGAGCGCCACATCCACCACCACAAGCGCTCGAACCACAACCGCCGCAGCTACCAGCCGAAGCACCGCAGCTTCCGCCACATGAACTCGAATGGCAACGACCGCACAATCGTGACAGCAGTCCACGACCACCGCATCCACCACAGGTGGAACGTACGCTGCAACCGTTGGAAGTCGTTCCATATACTTGGCCACAACCGCCGCACGAGCCACAACTACCAGCGTAGCTACCACAGCCACCCATGTTGACGCCGCCCATTCCCGACGAGCAAGCTGAAGGTGCCGCATAGCTAATTGCAGGTGCCGCAGCGCCAGCTACTTCTTCCATGCGAACTTCCCAGTGACCGTAGTCTTTGGTAACGCTCTGCATGCGTGTTACCGGTCGGCAAACTTGGATCGTACGCATGCGAGTGACTGGCACGGCATTGGTAACCGTTTGCATCTTGGTTTGTGTTTGGGTTTGAGGTACGTAAACGGTGTAGCTGAAAGTTTCATCGCGAAGCTGAGCTACGCGAACAGTGTAATTCTCAGGCACGTCAATCAACGTAGGAACACGAACGGTGTAGTTGGTTGAAACTTCGGTCCATACCGGAACTGATTCGGTAACTTCAACAGTCTTTTCGCTCTTAACGGGGACCAAGACACTATATTCAACGGTCTTGGACTCTGTAGTTGGCACCATGACCGTGGTCGTTCGGTAGTCTTGAACTTCTACAGGTACTTGGCGAGGAATGCTGCGGGTGCGATAGCGAACCTCGTCTTGGTACTCAGTGGTGCACTGGGAGCGAGTCTCAGTGAAATACTGTGGCTCCATGACCATTTGATAACTGGCGACAGGGCTGCAATCGACCAGGCCACCTTGACCACCAGCGGCTTGCATGGCCGAACCGATTCCTGCTGCATAAACGGGACCAGAGGCATTGCCCCCTTGGCCGCAACTTGAGCAGCCACTGTTTGTTGGCGCGCTGTAGCTGGCGGCAGGGTAGCCGGCCGAACCACTGCAGCTTGAGCAACCTGAAGGGGCAGCTTGGCCGCAGCCTAAGCAACCGCTTCCGCCGCAAGCCGAGGTTCCGCAGGGATCGCTGCAACCGCCGCGGCGCAACAGTCCACAACCGGCCTGTGACTCGCCGACTGCTGTTGCAATCACAATTAAGGACAATACAAACTTCTTTAAATTCATCATTTCGTGAGCTCCAAACTCCTAAACCGGGGGGGTACATGCAGGAAGTTGCCAATATTGCCTAGAAGTCTAGTTAAGATAGGGGATTAAAAAAGACCTTACAATCGTTAAACTAGGTATTTTGAGATGTTTTTACTGCCATGAAAGGCGATTTGATTGCTATCGGTGGGGAAAAGTGTGGTTATTGCGGTTTCCGCCAACTATTTTCAACGCTTACGTCCCGTCATTTCTGAGGTTTCATTCAAAAATACGATGCCCATGTTCAAAAATCACGTCCGCGTGGTGCTCCAATTCGTGCTCAACTTCGCGATGGCTAGCTGGTGCGTTCAGGGGCTATGCCTGTCTCAACAACCGGTCGCTCCCCAGCCGACTGGCGAACCAGTCGTAGCCAAGATGGAAATGAAGCTCACGCTGAAAGATGAAGTCCTCGATACGATCGAAAAAGGGGACTTGCTAACGGTCCTAGAGGAACGTGAGAAGTCGTACCTAATTCAAACTTTCAGTGGACACAAAGGGGCAGTGGCTAACGTGACCGTCGCTAAGCTGGCAGAGGCGGCTCCGATATACGATGAATTGATCGAAAAACAGCCTGAAGAAGGGCGTTTGTACACTCTGCGCGCCAGTTGCCATTGGGCCGTTGGAGACACTGAAAAGGCTATTGCTGATTTCGACAAAGCTATTGAACTGGGCTATGACGAGGCCCATGCGTTTGCGAGTCGCGGTTTGTTTCATGCCGCCATGCGGAATTACGACAAAGCTTTAGAGGACTATACGGAAGCAATCAAACGTGACCCTAAAGATGACGTGCCGTTGCTAAATCGTGCTGGCGTAAATTTGTCGATGGGCAAATACGAAGCGGCCATCGACGACTATTCGGCAGCCATCGAATTGCGGCCCGATAGCCCGGTGCTTCTGACACAGCGCGCGATCGCTTACAAATTCGTCGGCAGCTTAGACAAAGCGGTCGCTGACTACGACCAGGCAATTGAGTTGGCTGACAAGGACATCTCGGCCTGGATGGGACGCGGCTTCGTGAAATTCCAACAGGGAAAACACGAAGAGGCCATCCAAAACTTCGGCCACGTGATCGAGTTGTCTCCAGAATCGGCCGTAGCGGTCAACAATCGTGGCTACAATTATCAACTGCTCGGAAAAGAAGAGTTGGCCATGCAGGACTATCAGCGGGCCGTTGAATTGGCACCGATGTACCATCTGGCGCTGCAAAACAAGGCCTGGTTATTGACATCGGCCAAAGATGAGACAGTCCGCGATCCGGATGCAGCCATCAAGACTGCCACGGCTGTCTGCGAAATCAGTCAATTTAAGGACTTTAGCGACCTCACTTTGCTGGCGGCCGCTTACGCTTCGGCTGGTGAATTCGAAACGGCCATTGGCTGGCAAGAGAAGTCGCTGGACTTCGGCAATGACGACCAAAAAAAGATTGCTGAAAAGTTGACCAAGCTCTATCAGTCGGAACAGGAGTTCGATCCTAAATTGTTAGAAGCCCAACCGGAAGCATCACCAGCGACAACCGCGTCCGCATCACCCCAAGCCGGGACCGATGATTCAAATCTGAAGCCGCAAGGTGAACCGTCCGATTCCACGAATAAACCTTAGCATCAGCCAAACATTAACTGTCACATCTCCGTCGTAGCCATCATCGCTCCGCGTGATGATCGGCAGTAAATCGGGACAGCTATTGATTGGCCGATACTTAACTTGGCGCGTAACAGAGGTCGCCAATACTTTGGCGTGTTGGCAAAACTCTTCGCCATCAGCATAGAAATCTTGGTGGTTTTCGCTCCGCGTACAGCCAGAAATTCGCATCTCTCTCCGCAGTGCTTTCGGTACGGTCAATTGTCTAGCCGCCCCCGGAAGGTTAAACTGCTATCTTCACTACCGCTCGGCACTTACCGATTCGCTGCCGCACGGAAGTTTCGAGATTGCCACGACGACGATCGTCCGTCGTTTTCACCGGAGATGATTGATGAGTTCCGCAACCGAGCCTTCGGGCGTCCCAACGACTACCGCCAAGCTTTCTGTCGATGGTCAGGACATTGAATTGCCGGTCGTCGTGGGAACTGAGAACGAGAAAGGGCTCGACATCTCGTCGCTCCGCAAGCTGACTGGCTGCGTTACTCTCGACGAAGGTTACATGAATACTGGGAGCACCACCAGCGCGATCACTTTCTTGGACGGCGAACAGGGAATCTTGCGTTATCGTGGTTACCCCATTGAGCAAATCGCGAAGCACTGTGATTTCGTCGAAACTTCTTATCTGTTGATCTACGGCAAACTGCCCAATCAGCATGAATTGAATGACTTTCGCGAATCGATTCGGCAGCACACGATGATCCATGAGGATATGCGCTCGTTTTACAACGGCTTCCCCAAGGATGCGCATCCGATGGCCATTTTATCGTCGGTGGTCGGTGCATTGTCGACCTTTTATCAAGATTCGCTCGATCCGCACGATGCGCGGCAAGTTGAAGTGTCCATCCATCGGCTGTTGGCTAAATTGCCAACCATCGCGGCTTACAGTTACAAGAAGTCGATCGGTCAACCATTCATCTATCCGCAAAACGATCTCAGCTACTGTGAGAACTTTCTGAGAATGATGTTCGCTGTCCCCACGATGGACTATGAACCCGATCCGGTATTTGTCGAAGCTCTCAATTTGCTGCTCATATGCCACGCCGACCATGAACAGAATTGCAGCACATCCACGGTACGAATCGTCGGCTCTTCCAACGCTAACCTGTTTGCTTCCATCTCGGCTGGAATTTGTGCTCTGTGGGGACCACTGCACGGCGGTGCCAATGAAGCGTGCGTGAACATGTTGCAGCAGATCGCTGCCGATGGCGGCAACGTCAAGAAATATGTGGATATGGCCAAGGATAAACGCGACAATTTCCGCTTGATGGGCTTTGGTCACCGCGTCTACAAGAACTTCGACCCACGAGCGACAATCATCAAAAAGGCCTGCGACAAGCTGTTGGCCAAACTGAGTTTGAATGATCCATTGTTCGAAGTGGCCATGAAGCTCGAGGAGACCGCACTGCGGGACGAGTACTTCATTGAACGCAAACTCTATCCCAATGTCGACTTCTATTCCGGCATCATCTACCGCGCCATGGGCTTGCCCACGCAGATGTTCACGGTACTATTCGCCATAGGCCGGTTGCCCGGCTGGATCGCTCATTGGGTCGAAATGCACCAATCTCCAACGAGTCGTATTGGACGACCCCGCCAAATCTACACGGGGCCTACCATGCGCGAGGTAGTACCAATGTCGCAACGGAGTGAATGACTGTGGCCGATGCTATCGTCGAAGAAGCTATTCAGTTGCTCAGTCAGCCACTTTCTCGGCCGATTGGGGAACTGAGTTTGCTCCAGCAATCGCTATTATTTGCTGAGATTGCCAAAATCTCCTACTACCGCCCCGACATTGTTTGGGAAGCAGTCAATGCGGTTGGTTTCGAGGAATACGAATTCTTCGATCGAGATGGTGCTCAAGCCTACATCATTGCTAATCAATTCGATTGCGTGGTAGCCTGTCGCGGCACAGAGCCCAATGAATGGAATGATATCAAAGCGGATGTCAATGCCATGACCGTCTTGGTGGAAAATACCGGACGCGTACATCGCGGCTTTAAGCGAGAAGTAGACGACCTTTGGCCCAAGCTGGAACATGCCCTGCGAGACAACGAAAAACCGTTGTGGTTTACCGGTCATTCGCTGGGCGGTGCAATGGCAACCATTTGTGCCGGTCGCTGCAAACTAGCAGAGATTTCATCCAACCCCGAAGGCTTGTTTACTTTCGGAAGCCCGCGCGTAGGGAATAATCGTTACATCAACTTTGTAAAACTACCCCACTATCGTTGGGTGAACAACAATGACATCGTGGCCCGCGTCCCGCCGCCGTGGATGGGCTATTCGCACTGCGGTCGCGAGATGTATTTCAATGCCTTTGGCAAGTTCCGCAAGTACACGCCGTGGCGGAGATGCCGCGATCGTTGGTACGGTTTCTTACTATCGCTCAGAAAGTGGCAGATCGATCACTTGGCCGACCATAGCATGGTCAAATACGTAGAGTGCATTAAACGTGCGCTTGAGGATGAAGCCGGTGGTCGAATCAAACCCGTGTTAAAGGATCTTAAGTAACGTACGTCAGACTGGAAAGTCTGACGTACTTAGGCCAGCAACTCGCGCTCGACCCATTTGGTGTCAACGGTTCCAGCTACAAAGGCTGGATGTTTCAGAACTTGAATCTGAAATGCAGCTGTCGTAGCGATTCCCTCGACTTGCAACTCCTCCAAGCCGCGAATCATGCAGGCGATGGCTTCCTCGCGAGTCGGCTTGTACACGATTAGTTTGCCGATCATCGAATCGTAGTAGGGGGGAACCGTATATCCAGCTTGCGCATGTGAGTCAAAACGAATTCCTAAGCCGCCAGGAATGAACATCTTCTTGATGTGCCCGGGACACGGCTGAAAATTTTTGCTGGGATCTTCGGCATTGATCCGGCACTCCATAGCTGTCCCACGCAACTGAATGTCAGCTTGCGTGAAGGGGAGTTTTTCACCAGCGGCTACTCGGATCTGAGATTGAATCAAATCAATGCCGGTCACCATTTCGGTCACTGGGTGCTCCACTTGGATCCGCGCATTGACTTCAATGAAGTAGAAATTATCCTGCTGGTCGACGATAAATTCGACAGTTCCCGCATTTTCGTATTGGGCAGCAGCGACCAAGCGTGCGGCAGCTTCGCAAATGGCAGTCCGCGTTTTCTGCGACAGCAGTGGCGAGGGACTCTCCTCAATTAACTTTTGATGCCGGCGTTGCACCGAGCAATCGCGTTCGAACAAGTGACAAACATTGCCATGCTTATCGGCAATAATCTGTACCTCCACGTGCCTGGGCTTGTCAACGAATTTCTCTAGATACACACCGCCGTTCCCAAAAGCGGCTTGGGCTTCCGTCTGCGCCTGTTGAAACGCGGTCCGCATGGCCTGTTCGTTCAGCGCCACCCGCATCCCTTTACCACCGCCCCCTGCAGTGGCCTTGATCAAGACTGGATAGCCGATCTCACGAGCAGCCTGGATAGCGTGCTCTTCGTCCGCCAACAAGCCGTCACTGCCAGGGACTACCGGTACCTTAGCAGCAATCGCCACTGCCCGGGCCGAATTCTTATCACCCAGCTGTTGCATGGCTTCGGGGGTCGGGCCAATGAAGTCGAAATCGCTACTGCGAACGACTTCGTTGAAGTGCGCATTCTCAGCCAAAAAGCCGTAGCCAGGATGGATCGCCTCAGCTCCGCTCACCTCGGCCGCACCGATGATCCGATCGATCCGCAAGTAGCTGTCGATCGACTTCGGAGACCCGATGCAATAAGCTTGGTCGGCATAACGCACATGGGCTGAATCGCGATCGGCGGTGCTATACACAGCCACCGACTCAATACCCAATTCCTTACACGCGCGGACGATCCGCAGCGCAATTTCCCCACGGTTGGCAATTAAAATTCGGTTGTACATGCGAGGAAAAGTTACCCTCGGGTATCGACCTTGAACAGGGGACGGTCGTAGTCGACCGCATCTTCGTTGCGCGCCAAGATCTCAACAATCGTGCCACTTATTTCCGCAGGGATTTCGTTAAACACCTTCATCGCCTCCACAATACAGACCACTGTATCGTGGGAGACCTTGGCCCCCACTTTGACAAAATCTTCCGATTTGGGGTTGGCCTTGCTGTAAAAAGTCCCCACCATCGGCGATTTAATCAATTTGATGTGAGATGCGTCGGCTGCAGCGGTAGGAGCGGTAGGCGCAACGACAGCCGCTGCGGGGGCCGTGACTGGCATCACGGTAGCAGGAGCCATGCCACCGCGGACCAAGCGGATTTGTTGCTCTGCTTGCTTCAAATCGACTTCGCTCAAACCGCACTCGTCCATCAATTCGATTAAATTGCGGATCCGAGCGAGGTCAAATACGTCTCCCTTGCCGGAGGAGCCGCTGTCAGCTTTAGCCATTGGAGTTCCTGAGCTTAATGTGAGTTAAAAGTAGCTCGACGCTCCGCGTCGAATCATGCCAGCAAGTCGACACAGTTTTCGTCCATCCCCCGAGGGAGTGAACTGAGGATTTCGTGGCCACTGTTAGTAATCAGCACGTCGTCTTCGATGCGAACGCCTCCCCAGCCTGAATAATATACCCCAGGCTCAACGGTCACTACCATACCCGCTTCCAAAGCCCGATCATGATTCTTGCCCAATCGCGGAGCTTCATGAATGTCGAGCCCAATCCCGTGCCCTAGTCCATGATTGAAGCGTGGCCCCATCCCTGCCTTAGCCACTATGTCGCGAGCGATGCGCTCAATTTCGCTGACCATCACACCCGGTTTCAGGGCCGCTATGGCTGCCGTCTGAGCAGCCAACACCACGTTGTAAATCTTGGCAAATTTCGGCGGGATTTTACTGGTCACCAGTACACGCGTCAAGTCGCTGCGATAGCCGTCAACGATCGCTCCCCAGTCTATCAACACAAAGGGGCTAGAGCCCATGGTACTCGATCCCGGCGTAGCATGGGGCAGGGCAGCTCGAGCCCCCACCGCCACAATCGGCTTGAACGCACAAGCCGATCCGCCCAAAGCGCGCGTCAACCGCTCGATCTCATTGGCCACCTCACGCTCGGTTTGCCCCCCGGACAATTGCGCTCGAACACTCGTGAACACTCGCTCCGCCACATCAATCGCGCGGCGGATTTTTTCCACTTCGCCGTTGTCCTTAGTCACGCGGAGCGCTTCGACCAAGCCACTCCCTTTGATCAGCGGGCCGACATTCAATTCCTGTTGCCAGAAATCAAACGCGTTGACACTCAGCGAATCCGCTTCGATCGCCAAGTTCTTCAACCGCAGTTTGTTTAATTCGCGGACGGTTACTTCGGGCAACAATTCACCCGGCTGGCGAATAAAGGTCTCGAGCCCTGGGCTCTCTTCGCCGATCTGCTCCTCATAGCGGGGATCGCTCAGCAGTAGATCACCATTGTCGGAAACCAACAGATAGCTATCGTCACCTGTGAACCCAGTTAAGTAAGTGACGTTGGTTGGATTGGTAACTAAGATCGACCGAGAATCGACCTTGCGAATACTCTTTCGCAATCGCGCGCGCCGTTTGAGAAAATTGCTCAATTTGACCTGCCTGACTCCTAGTGCTTGTGAATTCGGAATTCATCATAGTACCCGACGATCGAACTAATGAGTTGCAGGTTAGCGTCATTTCAAACCACAGCCTTGGGCCAGGACACGATAGGTCTTCCGATTTCAGATAAAAAAGACACACCTCGCTGATTACCACCATAAGTCTCGGGTTTTCGTACTCGTACTCAATAAAATGGTACTCGTACTCCTACTCAATTCGAACGGGGCATCGAGTACGAGTACCGCCTGCGGCTGAGTACGAAATGCAAGCTGGCGGTGGGCTTTTCTACAGAGTCAGCTCAACGAATATGATGGCGATCAGCGAGAAGTGTCTAAAATAACAGCCACACAGCGTCCACAACCCGCTTTGCGTTTACCCTTACGAACCGACCAACCCCATGTCGTCCTCCTCGCATGCACGCCAGTTCCATTCGACGCGGTGGAGTTTAATCGCTCAAGCCCAAGTGGGAAGCACGGCCGGACAGGCTGCGCTTGAGGAATTATGCAAAGCCTATTGGTTTCCGGTCTACGCCTACTTTCGACGGCATGGCCAACAAATTGATGACGCTTGCGATCTGACCCAAGAATTATTCGCGAACATTCTGAGCCGGGACGGGTTTGCCCGGGCGTCACCCGAGAAGGGACGCTTTCGTTCCTACCTTTTGGCATCCGCCAAAAATACAATCTCCGAACGCGATCGCAATCGCCGCGCAACGAAACGAGGTGGCGAGGTCCGAATGTGGTCGATCGATTGGGCCACAGCCGAACAACGCTTGCAATGGGAACCGCACGATCCGTTAACGCCCGAGCGCGTTTTTGAAATGCGCTGGGCCAAACAACTCTTAGCTGACACGCTCGCCCAACTCGACGCACTAAACCTTGAGCCGACGCGACGTGAGTACTACCTGCGGCTGCGGACCTTCATAGCCGTGGATGCCGAAAGCGTCCCGTACGCCCAGGCCGCAAAAGAATTGCAGGTCACCGAAACGGCGTTGCGCGTCCAAGTTCATCGGCTGCGTCGCAAGTTTCGTGAGTTGCTCAGGCGGAACGTGGCCGAAACACTCGCCGATCCCAGCGAGATCGACGATGAACTGAACTATTTATTGCGGTGCTTGCGGCCCTAAATCGTCGCACGACTCTCCAAGTCG
>JBGSNE010000146.1:0-5673 GCA_041739785.1 Pirellulaceae bacterium | reverse complement strand
CTTTCCAAGGCACAGGACTTCCTGCGTGCCATGAGCAAGTGGCTGCAGGAAAAGCAGATGACCGCGTTCGAGGTCACCTACCAGGGCAAGAAAAAGAACCTGCAGGAGTGGGCCAAAGGCGTGTCTCTGCGTGACCGGGCGCGGCTTGGTGCGGACGAGCGCATCAACTTCCGCGACGTGGTGAACGTCATTTCCGGCCTGGTGCTGGGCCAGCGCTTCGTCGATCTCTCGCCGGAATACCCAACGTTCTCGGTGCTGGTCACCGAGGCCAACCGCAAGCAACTGATCGGCAACGCGCTGCGCGCACTGGCCGGCGGCACTCGCACCAAGGACGCGCTCGCCGTGCTCGATGCGCTGGAGTTGCTCGATGGCGACCGCGTCGATACGGCGAACTCCCGCTATGCGCAAGAAGTGCTGAACCGGCTCAAAGCCAAGGGCCACGGCCAGGTGCTCAACCGCAGCGAATTGCTGTCGGGCACATCGGACGTCGAGTATTTCGCGCCGATCAAGTACCGGCTGGAGCCCGATCTGCTGGTCACCGTACTGGGCGGACTGGTCTACTCCGGCGACATCGTGCTGTCGATCACCGGCGACAAGGTCGACTCTGGCAAGCTGGCGCAACTGGCCGAACGCTCCATCGAAGAGCTCAAACAGTTCAAGCACGTCGAGGCACCCAAAGAGATCAACCTCGCGGTGCTGCGTGCCTTGTTCGAATTGTTTGACCTGCCGTCCGGGCTGGCACAGAAGGCCAGCCAGGGCGACACCGAGCCGGTCATCAAACTGCAGGAGAAAGTCAGTGGACTGGTGCCGCGTGTGCTCAAGGCCGGTTCCGACCTGCAGCAAGGCAAGCTCGGCTTCTGGGGCCAGAACCTGCTGCGCGAAGAAGAAGCCAAAGACTGGCACGCACGGCTGGATTCGCTGAAGAAGTTCACCGAGTCGCTGACGCCGTACAACACCGTCGGCAAGCTCAAGAACCTCCGCGTCACGCAGGAGGACCTGGACGGCCAGAAGAAGAATCTGGAGATCCTGGCCGCCGTCGAGCGTCTGCTCGAACTGGTGGTGGAGTTGGGCAGCACGGCGTCCTACCTCTCGCAGGCCGAGATGGTTTTGCCCGCTGAGCACCCGTGGGTGAAACAGGCCGAAGCCGCCCGCAAGGTGCTGCAGGAGAAGTTGAGCCAGGACCGCACGGCAGAGCACGCCGCCGAATACCGGCAGACGCTCAATCAGCTCAAGAAGGACTACATCACGGCCTACATCGCCAGCCACAGCAAGGCGCGGCTGGGCGTGGCAGAGGACAAGACCCGCAACGCGCTGCGCAAGGACGACCGCCTGCTGTCGCTTCGCGTGCTGGCCGGCGTGTCGCTGATGCCCACCAGTCAGCTCACTGCCTTCGAGGAGTCGCTCAATGGCCTTAAGAGCTGTTCCTCGCTGGATGAGCCGACCCTGGTCACGGCCGCCGTCTGCCCGCACTGCCAGTTCCGCCCCTCTGCCGAGCAGTTGGAGCTGATCCCGGCGGCCAACCGCCTGCACAAGCTGGACGACGATCTGGACCAGTTGGTAGCCAACTGGCAGCAGACCCTGCTGGAGAACCTGGAAGACCCGTTCACCCAAGACAGCCTGGGCCTGTTGCCGCCCGCGTCCAAGAAACTGATCGACGCCTTCCTGGCCTCGCGCAAGTTGCCGGACCCGATGACCAGCGAGTTCGCCAACGCGGTGCAGGAGGCGCTATCGGGGCTGGAGAAGATCGCGGTCAAGGGCGACGAGATCAAGCAGGCACTGCTGCAAGGCGGCTCGCCGGCCACACCGGACGATCTGCGCAAGCGCTTCGACAATTTTGTCAACGAGCGCTGCAAAGGCAAGGACTCAACCAAGCTTCGGTTCGTGGTTGAGTAAGCGTATCCATGAACATTTTTCCATCTTTCACTTAACAGGGAAATTCATTCATGAGTTACGCGAACTTCAGAGCCTCTATGCATTCGTTGGATTACGTCGACGACATCTACGTAGAGATACGGAATCTTGGTTCGGGAGATGTAGTTGTCGGCTTCTTCGACATAAATGACTCGGCTAAAACATCTGTGCAGATTCCGCAAAGCAGAGCAACTGCTTGGCCGAATTCAGCCCTGCGTCTTGGCGTGATGAGTCAGCTTGCTTCGGTACATCCAGCTTTCCTTGTCTTTTGTGATGCAGGAATGAAAGAGTTTCACCTTCATCCGCACCCATTCTCTGCCACGAACTATCAGTGCCTCAACGAGTTGGCGTACATCAATTTTCTTCAGGGGCTGAATGGCGCCGCAATGTCAAACAGGCAGGCGCAAGGTCCAAAGTATCCGGCATCGCTGCCACCTTACAGCGTCTGGCATTACAAGCTCGATTGGGCATGTAAGTGCAGAGATATTGATTACTTTGAGATACGTAATGCTGAGATCAGAGCAATTCTGGAGATCACTGGGAAGCTACAAGACGAAAGTCATTTGCAAAACAGTCTCAAGCAAATATTTCAGCGATGGAGTCTTCATCAGTCGATGTTTCGCTCCCTGATGAAAGCTGTAGGAGCGCCTGCATTCTTTGTGGTGCATACCACTCAGCTTGATGTCTTCTACGTGTTCGACATTAATTTTTCAAAAGTCTTCTCGGGTGATCAGGCCTCATATAAAGCTTGGCTGAATCAACTTTGATATGGACTAATCGACTTGATTTAACTGAGAGGCGCGGCAATGAGTGATCTTTTTAAAGAACAAAAAACCAATGACGCACCGGTTGAGTGCTTAGGTCAACGCTTTCCAAGTGAGCAGGCTAGGCGCGAGCACTATCTGGGCCGTTTGAAGGAAACGCTACAAGATCGCGAGTTCCGGAAAACAAAAGGTTTTCCGAACGGAGGCGACGCAGACATCCTGGCGCTATCGGACCCGCCGTATTACACAGCGTGTCCCAATCCATTTGTTGGCGATTTCATTTCCTTTCTAGGGAAGCCTTACGATCCAAGCGTGCCTTACAGCAAGGAACCATTCGCTGCAGATGTGAGCGAGGGAAAGAACGATCCGATCTACAACGCGCACAGTTACCACACGAAAGTACCGCATAAGGCAATCATGCGGTACATCCTGCATTACACGCAGCCTGGCGACCTAGTCTTTGATGGGTTTTGTGGAACAGGCATGACCGGAGTGGCTGCGCATCTTTGCGGAGACCGTGCGGTCGTTCAGTCACTTGGTTACAGGGTTGAGGCTAACGGTGAAATACTGGCACCAGATAGAGAGGATGGACGCGCAGTTTGGAAGCCGTTCTCACGGCTCGGTGTGCGGCGTGCAATTCTCAATGACTTATCGCCAGCTGCTGCATTCATTGCGCACAACTACAACACTCCAGGAGATGCGGGCGCATTTGAAGCTGAAGCGAACGACATATTGAGCCAAGTGGAAGCCGAATGTGGATGGCTCTATGAAACAAAGCATACGGATGGGCGCACAGCGAGGATTAACTATACGGTGTGGTCGGATGTTTATCTTTGTCCAGAGTGCACAAGCGAGGTTGTTTTTTGGGATGCCGCAGTCGATCGCTCTGCAGCCGAGGTAAAAGATGAATTTCCGTGTCCCCACTGTTCCGCAAAGTTATCTAAGAGAAACATGGAGCGGGCTTGGGTTACGAGCGTGGACCCTGACTCGCAATCAACAGAGCGGCAGCTTAAGCGGGTCCCCGTTCTAATCAACTACACGATTGGCGGAAAGAGATTTGAGAAGAAGCCGGACGATGCTGATCGTAGGCTCATTGAGAAAATTGAATCGACACCTGTCCCGTATTGGGTTCCCACAGAAAATGTCATTGATGGAAAAGAGATCGGGAGACTTCGCTCCATAGGAGTCACTCGAGTTCACCAGATCGTTCCAAAGAGGGCGAACTGGGTGCTTGGCGCTTATCTCTCTAAATGTAAAAACCCAAGACTGAAGTTGGCCGTAACAGCGACGCTTCTGAACCTAAGTTGGATGTATCGATGGCGCGCAAATGGGAAAGGCGGTACCACATCAGGAACCTACTACATATGCGCAACACCTCAAGAAAATAGCGCGTTCAATCAAATAAAAGCGAAGATTAAAGACCTGTCTGCAGTTGTCGGCGGCTCAAAAAATATCCTGACAAACCAGGATAGCGGAAGCCTCAGCATCCCTTCCAATTCGATTGATTACATCTTTCTGGACCCACCATTTGGATCCAATCTGATGTACTCGGAGTTGAGTTTTCTGTGGGAGGCTTGGCTAAAAGTTAAAACGGAAAACAAGCTTGAGGCTATCGAAAACAGCTCGCAAGGGAAAGACATCAACGACTACAGGCACCTCATGACCGCTTGTTTTAGCGAAGCAAACCGCATCCTAAAGCCGGGGAGATGGATGACTGTCGAGTTTTCGAATACTCAGGCCACGGTCTGGAATGCCATACAAACTGCGCTCCAAGAGGCTGGATTTGTTGTTGCAAATGTTTCGGCACTTGACAAGAAACAAGGAAGTTTCAAGGCGGTAACGACGACTACAGCAGTGAAGCAAGACTTAGTTATTTCAGCTTACAAGCCCAATGGTGGACTTGAAGAGAGATTTGGCCGATCCGGTGGCAGTGAGGACTCAGTCTGGGATTTCGTGCGCACCCACCTCAAATATCTGCCGACTGTAAAAATTAGGAATGGGGACCTTGAATTCGTAGCAGAGCGGGACCCGAGAATAATATTTGATCGAATGATTGCTTGGTTTGTTCGTCACAATTTCCCAGTTCCGATGTCATCGCAGGAGTTTCAGGCTGGACTAGTCCAGCGATTCGTGGAACGTGACGGCATGGTGTTTCTGCCAGAGCAGGTTTCTGAGTATGACAAGCGTCGGATGCAGGTTGCTATTGCTCCTCAAATGGAGATGTTCGTGTCTGATGAGCGAAGCGCTATCGACTGGCTCACTGATTTTTTGAAACGGCGTCCATCAACTTATCAGGAAATCCACACGGACTTCATCAGTCAGCTCGGTGCGGGTTGGAAGAAACATGAATCGAAGCCGGAGCTTTCGGAGTTGCTTGAAAATAACTTCATCCAGTACGACGGAACAGGTGATGTTCCAAGTCAGATTCATGGTTATCTTTCGACCAACCACAAGGATCTGCGCGGGCTGGAGAAGAACAGCCCAGCCCTTGTGGCCAAGGCCAAGGATCGCTGGTACGTTCCCGACCCGAACAAAGCACAGGACCTGGAGAAGAAACGCGAGAAGGCGCTGCTCAAGGAGTTTGACCACTATCGAACGTTTACGGGTCGCCGTCTGAAGGAGTTCCGCCTGGAAGCGCTGCGCGCTGGCTTCAGGGCCGCATGGGGCAATAAGGACTACCAGACGATCATCGATATCGCGAAGAAAGTGCCCGACGAGGCACTGCAAGAGGACGAGAAGCTACTCACCCTCTACGACCTCGCCCTGACTCGTACCGAAGACGGGATCTGAACGTGGCCAGTGGCGGGTTCACCATCGGCGACTGGTGCTGGTTCACCCGGCAGGCATCGCCCTGCCGCGTGATTGAGCGGCAGGACGTGTGGGGCGAGGTGGCCTACCGCGTGTGGTTGCCAGCCAAGGACGCTGTGGTACGCGCTCGGGCGGTGGACCTGGCCTCGCTGGAAAGCGTGCGCCCGAGCGTGGAGCAGATACTGCACAC
>JBGSNE010000191.1:0-64047 GCA_041739785.1 Pirellulaceae bacterium | reverse complement strand
TTGCTGATCCTCAAAAATCAACCGCCAAAACTCTTCCTTTTCCGATCGCTTCGATCTGTCCATTGCTACGCTCCAAGTTCGAGGAAACAAATCCTCCAACTTAAGCTACCCTGCAAGATGCACTTCACCGTACGCTCACGTATTGTTTGCACTTTGACGACAAGGGTGGAAAATCCAGGGAAATCCCTGTCCGCCACGATCTACAAGTCCTTTTGTTTGAATATCTAAGAGCTGCTGATCTGCTACTTGGCCATGAGGACACAAGGCCTTTGTTCACGACGACCATCAGGAAGACCAAGGAGCTGACCATGCGACCTTTGACCGCTGACGACATTGGCCGCATGGTCAAGCGCCGGATGAAAGCCGCCGGTCTGCCATCGCGGTTGTCGCCACACTCTTTCCGAGTAGCGACAATTACCGATCTTCTCGAACAGGGCGTTCCACTCGAAGATGTACAATATTTGGCTGGCCATTCTGATCCTCGAACAACGCGGCTCTATGATCGGCGGCAGAAAAAAGTCACCCGCAATATTGTGGAGCGGATCTCTATTTGAAGGACCGGCCGCTTGTTTTTGCTGAGAGATCGCTACCCATTTGTGACGAAATCTCAGGGCACGAAAAAAGCCCAGGCCAACACACAGGGCAGTGGTGTCGGCTGGGCAGATCCTTGGTCTTTAGCAGTTGTCGGCTGGCAGGTTCGGTCTTCATCAACCGAACAATATGCCAGTTATCAGACGGTCGAAAATAACCCAAACGGCGGCAACTGGACGAGCGTAATCAGTCTAAAGTTTCGCGTAGATTTGAACCACTGGTCCCGGTCAGCTATTCTTTCCTTCTTTCACGGCTACGTTTCCATAATAAGCCATGTTCACGTTTGCATGTGTCCAGCTAATCGTTGAATCCGTGCTGTTTCAGTCGCATGAGCCATGCTAGCGTTCTACTCTATCCTCAAGGAGTTTTCGTACTTCATCGTTTGATTTAGCGAAAAAATCTACTTCTCGCTCGCTTGCAGCATTCAGAAAATCTTCCAGCGTCATGCCTTCATCCATTCTTGCCTGAAGTTTCAACAATACCTCTAGTTGTTTTGCACTTAGGCCCTTTAGCCAATTTACCCGTTTCACCACGGCCAAACCTGTCCCCCTCGAAATTACGGTACGAGCCATGAGCTCTTGCTTGAGCCGTAACATCATTTCCACTTGCTGCTCTTTAGTTAATCCAGCAGAAGCCCAGAATAGAGGAGAATAGAAGACAGACGCAGCGAGTTCTTTGGCGTTCTCTATAAAGTAAGCTGCTTGGGCGTCAGGCCTCAGCGTTTCCTCAAGCAAGCCCGCGAGCAACTCTTCTGATTTTAGTTCCCGTTCTACCACTTTAGACCAAAACTCTGGGGTAAGCTCTGTTAGCTCATTCGCTTCGGTGAGGAAGTTCCCTCTTGCTTCGATACACTTGTCGACCTCGGTTCGCAGTTTTGTTCTCGCAGATTGATCGATCTTCCATCCTCGACCAGAAATACGACTGGTTTGAAGTGCATCGATCAATCCTCTTGACGTGCCATAAAACGCCTGGAGTTGAAAAGTCGGGGAAGGCACCCCAGTCCCATCGACTGTCGCATTCGCGATTCTAACCGACTCCCCAATTTCAATTGTCTGGTTTTGCGAGTACACGGTGGCTGGATACAAAAGTATTATTACCAATATTAATTTGTTCCAGCATCGCATCGATTTTAACTCAATTCGAATAAATGAAACTGTATGGCACATCTGAAATTTGTAAATGTCCTGGGGTCAGCCGCTGTTAACGCGAGTCACTAGCGTCGCGCCGGCAGGCCCCAACCCATCCACCCTTTGGGGCGTTAAGTTAGGAAGCGTTGTTGGTAAGGCAGTTCCATTGCTAATCGAGTCAGCACTTCTTCGTAATGTTGAATTCGTGAAAACAGCTCGACTTGAAGCTCGGCTATTGCCGCAGCGGATTCATCAGTATTACCCCGCTCGAGTGCCAACTTAGCCTCGGACGCTTGCTTGACCAAGTTCTTTAAACTGTCGCCCTGAATTACTATGCCTGGAAATCGACGTCTTTGTGTTTGCAGAACTACAAAGTTTGGTGACTCGTCTAGTACTTTAACGCTTTGCGCGTTCATATGGAATCTCTTCTTTGTATTGTCCATGCGATATGCGATCTACTTGGGCCGGAAAATCACGTGTGGAAGGTTCGTATCAATAGGCTCACAATCAACATCAATGCCAGCTAGCGTATTTGCCCTGGGGTCAGCCCCTGTTATCACGAGTCAACAGCGGTTTTACGAGCATCCGACTCACACCAGCGGCAACAACCTGGCAGCCAACAAAGTCACCAACAAACCGGTGATGCCGAGCGTGGCGGTCAGAATTGTCCATGTTTTAAGTGTCTCTTCTGTAGTGAGCACACTCATCTTAGAGAAAACCCAAAAACCACTGTTGTTCATCCAATCGCCCACCAATGAACCACTCCCGATTGCCGTGGCCAAATAGACCATATGAAAGCCCAGCTGATCGCTAGTGAAACCCATCGCAGCAAACATCGACGACGTGGTTATCATTGAGACGGTTCCCGAGCCTTGCGCAAATTTCATCAGGCTGGCTACTACAAACGCAGCGATCAACACCGTCACACCAGTTACCGTGCTGGTGTCGCCCAGCAAACTCTGAATGGTGTTTTGAATGCCGGCTGCGGCCAACATTTTTCCGAACGCACCGCCAGCAGCGGTGATCAAAATCACAACCCCTCCGCTCATCAGCGCTTGTTCGATGCCTTCTGACATGCCGCTCAACGACTGGCCGCGATACTTGACGACTAATGCGATGGAGATCGCGGCGGAGAGGAGCAGAGCAAAATTTGGGTTGCCTAATACACCGGTAATACCCAGCACGGTCTGCCAACCGACTGTGCTCTTATCGGCTAATGCCAGGGCAGCCGTGTTGGCTGCGATCAGGAGCACGGGTAGCACCACAGGTAGCAACGACATCGACAGTGGCGGTAGCTCGGCATCGTCCAATTCACGCGTTTCGGTTTCGCCCGCATAAGGCCGCATAGGGATGTCGTGTCGACGATTGAGCCACCAGCAGACTCCCAATCCCGCCAAGGACATAGGGAGTCCAACCAACGCGCCGACCAGAATCATCAATCCCAAATCGACTCCCAAATTGTCCGCGATCGCCAACGGGCCAGGCGTGGGAGGGACCATGGAGTGGGTCACCGCTCCGCCAGCGACAATGGCTGTGGTGTACAGCACATAGTTCTTTCGCTTGGCACGCCACATCGAGCGGGCTAGTGGCACGAGCAGATAAAACACGGTGTCAAAGAAGACCGGAATCGACAGCACGTAACCGCTCCCCATGAGTGCCAGCGGTGCGCGATCTTCGCCCAGGGCACGAGTAAAGGAGCGCACGATTCTATCGGCGGCACCGCTGTCCATGAGGCATTTGCCAATCACCGCCGCCAGGGCAATCACGATCCCAATACCGCCAGCGGAAGCACCAAAAGCATCAGCGACGCGTTTGATTTTTTCTGCGCTGTCCCCGGGAGACATCAGACTCACCACGATAGCGGCGGTGATCAATGCAAAAAAAGCATTGATTCGCAGAACCATGATCATGGCGATCACGACCACCACGCCGACTAGCAGAATCAGAACTGGATAGAGGTCCACAATCGATCATTCTGTAAAATGTGAAGCGGCGGGAAAAAAACGAAGGCACCTTCTAACTAGCCCAATTTGTTGTCGATATGCTTTAGTCAAACTGCAACCTTGGACAAGAAAACGCTGACAAGAAAATTGGGAATGAAGCGATCGAACGTTACTGGCGAACTGCTGTTATCTGCTAGACTGCTGTAAGTGGTGGGTGTGCTAAGCAGCATCGGCCTTATTCTACACTACCGGGTGCACCCTGGTCGTAGTGGAAGTGAGCCAAGAAATTCGCTACGACCAGATGTTTTTGCTCTGCGGTTAGCCAGCTTAATAACAAGGAATATAGAATGAAGAATCGATGTTTTGTAGCGCTGATCGTCACAGCGATTTGCTGCAGTGCACGGGTCGGTCACGCACAAGCGGCCGTGCAAGCCATTCGTGGCGCGGCGGATGGAATTGAACAACAAGTGGCCGATAGTCAGGCCGCCATCACGACTGGACCTGCAGACAGCAAGGAAAAGGTGGCCCCGGGCAAGATCGACAGTGACGCCAAAAAAGAATTCGTCGAAACTAAGTCCGGCCTGAAGTATCGCTTGCTGCGGAAAAGTGACGCAAAGAAACCGACAGCCAGAGATTCGGTAGAAGTTCACTATAAGGGCTGGTTGGATGACAAAACCATTTTTGACAGCTCATATCGCCGTGGCGAAACGATATCGTTTCCACTCAGCGGCGTCATTCCAGGCTGGACGGAGGGCATGCAGCTAGTCGGTGAAGGTGGCATGATTGAACTATCGATCCCGTACAAGCTGGGTTACGGAGAGCGCGGCAATCGCTCTATCCCGCCTCGAGCGCAGTTGCATTTCATCGTTGAGCTGATAGGCGTGAAATAGAACGGGGATGAATCCCCACACCTGCTCTTATAAGATGCATTAACTTCACCCTCCCGCGCGCAGAATATTGCCGCGGTATTCGACCCATTCGCGGAAGGGTCGGTAAGCGAGTCCTGCGAGCTTTCCGGGGAGGGCGCCCCCTGTTTACCCTCCCCGCCAAGTTCGCGCTGCTCACGTGGCGACCGTGCCGCGGGGCAGGCGGGGCGACTTAGGTGTCAGCCAAGGCCGCCGTTAGTCCGCTGACGTAATCGGGAAACATAAATTTAAAATTGGTTTCGGTAGTTATCCGCGTGGGATCGATGCGTTTGTCGGTCGCGCGTCGCACCTTGGCGTCGGTCGGATCTGGGTCGACGAAGACCGGCGCTTTAACACCACACAATTGTGCCAAACGGCGATAGAACGTCTCGCGGAGCACAGGGTGCCCATCGGAGAAAACATAGATCGGTCGTTGCATGGTGCGCTGGCTGACGATGTGAATCATCTTGGCGATATCAGCCACATGCACCAAATTGAGATAGCCTTGCCTGGGGACCGACAGTGGTTCTCCCTGCCGTACCTTTTCCGCCAATGGGATGCGTCCCGGACCGTAGATACCTGCCAGGCGCAGGACTGTAAAGCGTTCGTGGGTTAGGTGATCACACAACCACTGTTCACCGGCCACTGCTATCTTGGGGCCCAAGCGCGTTGGCGAGACAGGCGTTTCTTCGTCGATCGCAGTGCTGCTGTCTTGACCGTAGACGCCCGTAGAACTCAGATACACCAACTTTTGCCAGCCCGTTGGCAAGGCCGTCAACAATTGATTCAGGCCCGTCGCATGGGTTTGTTGGGCGTCGACATCTGTTGGAGTATGAGAATCGTCCTGTTCACTGCGGTGTGGAATGGAAACCACGACCGTGTCAACGCTCGGCAAATTCTTGAGGCTACTTGGTTCAAGCCAGTGCCCCAACACCGGTTCAATTCCTAAGGCTAGCAATGGAGCAAACTTGGCTTGGCTGCGCGTCATGGCAAAAACGGTTTGCCCAGCGGCGCGGGCTTGCTTGGCAACTCGTTCTCCGACATATCCGCAACCGACAATCAGCATTCGATTGGATTCGTGGTGTGGGCGATTCATTGGTCGTGCAATCCTCTCTTGGGTCAGCCAGGTGGTCTAAGATTCTGGCCAGGCAACTTGAGATTGTCCATGCACACTGCCGACGACCCTTGAATGGTCGGATTTAGTAAAGTTTGACGGTTGAATGGGTCGATCTGCTTGTTGTGCGGGTAAGGTCACCAGGCATCACAGGGTCCCACAGGGACCTAGGTGGTGGCAACGGCAGACCTTGACGCTTGGTTCTCATGGTATTAGACTTCGCCGATTAACTTGTTGCACGCAAATGACTTAGGACGTTTGCTGGCCGGCGAAGGAGCATGCCAAAGTGACCAAAAAAGAGATCGTAAAGACGATTTCCGATAAGACCGGGCTAACGCAGCTTCAAATCAAGGAGATTGTGCAGCTCACTTTTGATGGTATTGTCGAAACCCTCCTGGAGGAGGGGCGAGTAGAGCTGCGTAACTTTGGCGTATTCCAAGTCAAAAGTCGCAAGGCTCGGAGGGCTCGCAATCCTCGTACGGGTAGGCAAGTCGATGTACCGGAGAAATTTGTAGTAACTTTTAAACCTGGCAAAGAGATGGAAGCTCGGGTTCAGGAATTGGAAGATGCTGCGGCCCATAAAGCAGGTTCCCAGTCCGACGACGGTACTGGAAAGTGGGGCGAGGCCAAATCGCCCGACCAGGCAGCTGAGGACAGCCAGCCTGCCAGCAAAATAGGTTTACCGAACAGTCCATACACTTCGACCGACGGCTAAGAATGTTCACGGAGGAACTAGGCATGCGACGCTGGATTTGTGCAGCTTTGTTGTTGGGATGCGTTACCTTCAGCGGTTGCGCCTTACCGATCTACTCGGCGATTCCCGAGCGACGTGCCGAGCAGCTCGTCTATACTTCGGAAAACCTACGTCTGCTTCTGCAAGAGTGGGAGCGATTTTGGATGGTTGACCAGCCCGACCACATGACTCCCTATCGAGTTCACGGCGGCGTAATCTAGACGGCGTGATCTAAACGCAAGGCCGTTCAACGTCGAGTAAGTAGTCGTCACCACTGGGTGGTTGTGAGTTGCCGTAAACTTAAACTGCAACATGAACTTAAACTTGAGCTACCGCGGCGACAGTTGAAGTTCATGTCTAAGTTGAAGTGCAATGTTTGGAAATCGCTTTCAAACTCACAGCTTAGCCGTTTGACGTCCCCTGCGAACAGCATCGCAGGTGGATGTCCCACGGAATAGGACGACTACCCCATGAACTGCACTACATCGAATGGTAGCGCGGAGGATCCTCTCCATCGAGCGGGTATTAAATTACGTTGCTCTCTTCGACCAATATCAGGTTGCCGCGAACTTCGACGACGCGCACTGGTACCCCTTCACCGATCATTGTGCCAGTACCAATTACGGCGACAATTTCTCGGCCAAACTGCGCCTTGCCCGATGGATTGAGGCGTGTCGTGGTCAGCCCCTCTTGCCCCAATAAATGATCGCGATGTACGGTCGCCTCGCGCTGCTCAAGCTCGCGTAGCTCTTCGACCCCTGATGGCTGCAGCGTAACCCATTTCAGCAATGGACTATTCTCCAGTTGCTTGTGCATGAACAATAATCCGATCATGCCACCCAGCGCCATGCAGGAGACCCAAAACAAATTCGACGCGACTTCTCCCAGCTGGGCTGAAGTGGTTGGCCAGACAAAAGTCTGACTGGCCAGGACCACCGATACCAGCAACATCAATAGCCCGCCAATGCCAAACAAACCAAATCCGGGTAGCACAAACAGCTCTAAGGCCAGCGCCACTAAACCACCTACGAACAACAATATCTCCAATGACTCGACGTTCCCATTGAGTCCTTCGATCCAGAAGAAACCGACAAAACATACACCAGCCATGAGTCCTCCGACGCTGATTCCTGGACTGCCAAGTTCGATCATCAGCGCGAAGAATCCGAGCGTCAGCAATAGTCGCGGAAGCCATGGTTGAGCTGTCAACTGTTCGATAGCGCGATCGAGCCAGGGTGTACTCAGCTCGGGTGGAGTTTGCTCAAGCCCCAAGCGACCAAGGGTTAGACCGCTGCTTTCATCGATCGCATCGATGAGTCGATAGCGCAGAGCGACTTCGTTTTCCAGTGGTTCACCTGCAGCCAGGCGACTCTTGGCCAGCCATTGATTGGCATCCACTTGCTTAGCTACTTGCCATTCGGCGAAAATCGACCGCTTGCCCGATTCCTGATGCACATATTGGTTGACAACAACCCCTGGATCGATGAGTGCCGACATTAACGGCAACGGGCGCCCCGCGGACTCAGCCAAATCACCCAACACGATCCGCATGGTATCGGACTCCCCATCGGAAAATTTCGCGTCGGGAGCTGGGCCCAGCGAAGCGTCCGATAGAACGACCGCTTCGTCGCAGGCTACCACCAACAGTGTGGCTGGACCCGTGACAGCTTGTTTTGCGATCCCCAGCGTATAGACCACTTCGGGATCGAGCCCTGCTAAATAGCTGGCCAATCTGGCGGCAGGCTGAAATTCGCTGCTCGTCTCCGATAATTCGACGATCACCAGATTGACTTGCCGCTTGTCGATCGCTTCGGTGAGCGCGCGTATGACTTGGTTGACGCGAGCCGTGCTCAGTTGTCCACTGACTGAGAGTTTCACTCCGTTCCACTCACGTGGAAGTTGCTGGGAACTGCGCAATGCGCCGGACAAGTCGAGCGCGGCAGCCAATTCGTCTGCATCGTCGACGGTTCGCGCAATCCACCGCCGGTTTCTCAATTGTTGACCGTTAAACTGCGCCAGCCCACCGCCAGCCCAGACCGTCTCTTCGCGCAGCACTTCGCCCGCCTCACGTCGCTTGCTTGCCTCCTGTCGGTCGGCCACTAAAGAGTTGCCATCGGCCAATTCCAGCAGATAGACTTCGGCATTGCCATCCAACATGGCCATCACTACAGCTTGCGGCAGTGTGGCCCGCCGCGCCACCACATCGCGATAGGCGCCTGTGATGGTCGCATCCAGCGGTTCGTCCACGGTGGCTCGCCCCAGTTCAGCTGAGCTGGCCGCTATGATCTCCTCGCAAGCCAGGACCGGTAAGACGGCATGTCCCTCGATGGTTTCGGGAAGATAGGCGATCAGGCGGACGCGAGCTGCTTCGGGGCTGGTCAGGAATCGGGCCAGGGCCAAGCAGCGTTCAAACTGACTGCCCCGCGATCCCAGGCCACCATTGTCGGGCTCGCCACCCGCTAAAGTGAGCGGCGCGACCTTGAATTGCAGCACTACCACCGGTCGCTGCTCGGCGCCACGATGCGCATCGGCGATACGCACGATCTGTTGCCGCACCACTTCGTCGCGTTGGCCAACCAGCGGCAATGGCACATCCACCAGAAAACCTAAGCGTTCCACCGCCGATTCTGAAGCTTCTTGCGCAGCCAATGGTACGCCAAACCGTAACGACAGTAGCGCAAGCACCACCAGACAAGTCCAGTTGAGCTTGAACTGGTAATCGGTTAGAGCGAACTTGAGCATGTGCATTTCCTTGTTCTGAGCGCATACATTCTATTATAACCTGGACAATTCATGCCAAAGGTAGGCAGCAACAAGCAAGTCCTTTCCACGCCACAACTTACGTCGCAAGCTTCATTTCGCAGACCTCGTCGCCAAAAGTTTTAACTACTAGTGGACCCCGCGCAGTTGTGGCACGCCTGAACTCGGCTCGGAGAGCCGAGCGACGATTTTCTTACGAGGCTATTTGTATTGGCCCGAAAACTGCATTAATTGGTCGCGGCTTTCGTAGCCAAACCGACCAAACTCGACTGGTTTCCCGTGGAGTGCTGGGATTTATCACAGCTTTCCCTTTCCTAAAAGCGCAACCGACCGGAGAAACACAGCGTTGCAAACCAATTTGACTCGTCGCGCACGACTTCCGACGAACACTTCTGACCGCCAAGCGTGGGTAATGATTCCGTTTACTTCACGGCTCGTTTGAAAGAGAAAGCTGCGAGAACTCGCAGCACTCCAAACTTTTCCCACAGTTTCGCTGGTCCACTTGGGCGGCAAAAGCCCTACTCCTTGGGCCTAGTCAATTTTAGCCGGTCGGCTTGTTCGCCCTTGGTGAGAGTGAACCAGTCCCGAATGGTACCATCGCGAATGGGATGCGAACGCTCGTAAAAGTGCAGAGGCTGGCAGCTTGGCCCAAAATACAGAACGCGTACGCGGCCCCGCTGGAACGTAGCAGATGAAATTATCGGCTCAGTGAGAAGGTGAGTCCGAATTGGACTTTGAAGAAAAGTGAGCTGGCCAAATGACCCGATTGGACTTAGCCAGCAAAAACCTGTTGAACGCGTGAACGAACGCGAAAGCGAAGCCTTCGATACGTTTAGCATCTAGCAGTCGGATACCCTGACATCTCACGCGTCCCACTGCGTCGGTTCGCTGTGAACATTTCGATCGGCGAAGCGATCGGGCGACACGCATTGATACAACTATTCCTACTCTGTCCCAACGCAATAGAGATGGTCGTTAGAGCGCAGAAATAGACAGCCATCGCTGACGGCCGGAGTCCCTCCAAATCCACTCTTGTCGAATGTCATATCGTTTGATGCCAGTACTTTTAGTTCTGAACCCGCTTCGATGACATGCACCATACCGGCGTTGGTGGTGAAGTAAATCTTGCCAGCGGCGACCACCGGTGATGCAAAGTCATCTCCGCCTCCGGGGCCTCCACGCCCGCCTCCGGGGCCTCCGCGTTCACCTTGAGGCCCTCCTCCGAAGCCACCGCCATCACGACCTCCAAATCCAGGTCCGTCGGGACCACCGCGTTGATCTTCGACGGCTGCGCCGGCAGCACCTGGAAGTCTTCCCTGAAACACCCGTTCGCCGGTTTTCGCGTCGACGCACTCAGCGACCGAGCCACTGACTGAGTACAAACGGCCATTCAGGAGAACGGGAGTTGCATAGCGAGGGCGAATACGACCTTCCCAAACCGTATTTGTTTTTGACACATCATCTTTGCCTCCCACACGGATCGCATAGGCCTCTTCGCCCGTTGCGTAAACCATGTCGTCTGCGGTCACCAAACTCACTTGGGCGTTCCGAGAGTTCACGCCATTCGCGTACCACATCAGTTTTCCAGTTTTGTTGTTCAGTCCCCAGACCTCGCCAATCACGGAGATGGCGATTGCCTCTCCGTTCTGCACCAGTACTGGTGTCGTCCAGCACTCGCCCAATCCGTCTGCCTGAGCACGGTGCAATTCCTTTCCGGTTTTCTTATCCAGCCATACGACGGATAGGGACTCATCTGCCGCGTTCACTATCACATGCTCGTCGGTGACGATCGGGCTGGCTGCGGAACCGAACCCTTTGTTACTGGGCTCCTGGCCGACGCTTTGATTCCAAACTTCGTTGCCTTCAAGATCGCAAGCGTAAACGCCTGATTTCCCAAAGAAGGCGAAAACTAAAGTTCCGTCACTGGCGGGAGTATTGCTGGCGTATCCGTGAGTCGGAATTCCAGGCCCGCGCCATTCATCTTCCGGCATCTTGGCGTTCACTGTTTTGGTCCACAGCGTTTTCCCTGAGAGCCGGTCAACACAAACCAGATGGCGCTTAAGGTTTTCTAACTCGCCTCCCTCGGCTCCGTAACCGGAATAGCAAGTCACGAACACTTTGTCGCCGACGACTATCGGACTAGAAATCCCGCGACCCGGCAACTCCGTCTTCCACTTCAGATTCTTCTCGGCACCGAATTCAATCGGCGCATCCGAATCGCTGATGCCCGAGCCATTCGGCCCTCGGAAGCGAGCCCAATCGGCAAACGACGTCTGGTTCAATACGATCAGTGAAAGAAAAACAGTGCCGAGAAAAAACGCTCTACGAATCATGAACATTTCCTTGAATGAGAAATAAGTGAGTTTGACCAAAAAATGCACAATCGGTTCAAGCTATTGTGAGTGGAGCAACGAAGCTACTCGTCCGTTTTCCCACGAAACGCTTTTGGAAGCCATACCAGAACGCTAGTGCCCCGAGTGCAGTCAGCAACAAACCTGAAATGATCACCCACGATCCGCTTTGACTTCGTGTGTATTGGTAGTCGAGAGTGCCTTGGGCTAACGTGATATCCGAGATCCGTGTGAGCAGTTCAGCTCGCGTGACTCTTTCGGAATCAAATTTCGGGCTTGCGGACAACGCATAGACGGTGATGTGATACTGTTTGACTCCAGGACCTTTGGATCGCATCGGATCATAAGTCTGTGTCCCTTTGTCGTTGTAGCCAACCTCTCCAATACTGCGGGCGTTCGTCTCCAGGCTTGTGACGTCTGCAGGAATGTCGTAGAGCAACCAGTACGATTTCACGTCTCCGGGGCCGGGAGTATGCCATAAATTAAGTGCATAACATTGCGTTCCTTCTGGCCCCGGTGTCCAGTGGATGGGAGGTGAGTTGCCAGCTCCATCACCGGTGAATTCGACAGGCATTTCGTCGCCGGCGGTGAACGCTGGACTTGTCACCGTCAATTGCGGCTTGTCGATTTGCAGCTTCTGGCTGGAAGCCGAATCGGTGCCTGCCGAGTCAGCTTGTGGTAAGAATGGCTTTCCCATTCTGCTACGGTAGGCTTCCGTGCGAGTTTTTCCAGACGGTTCCTTGAACGTAAAGTCCACTCCACCATCGTCCTTGACCACATAAGTGATCGTCCCTTGGCGTCCAGTGACGTCGTACTCCAACTCAAAACGATTGCCAGTTTTGCTGAAGCCGGTGATCTTGGCATCGCGCAATGGACGCAAGTCGGGCCGGATCGGTTCGGCGCGAGGTTGCGGATCTACTTGACCGCCTCGCTGGTTTACTTCGCCATAGAAACCGCCATTCAGATAGGGGTAGGTTTTTTGGGCGTGGTAGTGGTAGTTGCCCTCGGCGTCTTTCTGTCCACCGAGACTGTCAAGCGGCGCGAAATCCGCCGCCTGTTCGTCTTGATAGCCAAAGATCGGATAGCCGTCCAAAGCATAGGCGATCGGATGCTCCTTGCCCGTCGTCGCTTCCAGATGCACCGGAGCAATGTGGTAGTGATAATCATCCGCTCGCCCACAATGACCACCGTACTCGTCTAGCTCACCAAACAGTAGCGCATCGTCGCCGCGATTGTTCAGCGGATTGAAAATCGGCACTCCGTTGACTGCCAAGGCGATCGCTCCACGCAGGAAATCGTTCTTGGTCGACATCGGATTCTTGGCTGGCACTGGATGCAGCGGAATTCGCCAAGCATTATCACCAAGATATTTTTGAGGGATGGGAACCTGTTGCTGCCAAGAACGGATGCCGACCATCATCGGATGCTCTGGAAAACCGTTCGAGCCAACATAGAGAAACCGCTCGTCCCAACGAAGCTGGAGCAGTTTTTCAAATGGTTTGAAGTGTTCACCGATCGCTGGCATAGGATTCTTCTCCTGAGTGTTTCCGTTACTTGCTTGCGACGATTGATTGAAGACGACAAGCCGCGTTGCGTGGTCTCGATTTAAGGCCTTGATTGTCTCGAGCCTATTCTTGACCCACTCCTGGTCAGCGGTGCTGAGACGATGGATTGCGACATCTGAAAGTTTTCCATCGTCTCTGCGAATCTGAACTGTTTCATGCGGTGCCGAAACGAACGTCCCGTGCAGGTGCGCGCCGTCTGTGTCAATCGACCATGCACGTGACGTTGCGCCTTGGGAAGATCCGCCGAGGTCGTGATGCCCCCCTTCATGAGCGGATACGTCCACCGCCATTGCGGACAGGATTAGTACTCCGAAAACGGTAAAGTTGAAACGCATTTTCATAAACTTCGCCTTGCAGTTAAGGATGGGTGATCGACGCTATCGCGGCTTCCTTGGCGGGGCATCTGGCACAATATCGTTCAGCTTCGAATAGTCGAGGCGATTCTTTCCGTCGGGCGGCGAAGCAACGAAGTGCCGAAAGAGAACCGTATTGTCTAGCTCAATGTCGTCAGACCATATGAACTTTGCACCTTTGAAATCATGCTCGAAGAATGGCTCTTTCGGACCGACTTGCCCTTGAGAATATTCCTTGGCCGTCTTCCAGGTGCTGTCGTCAAAATCGGTGGCGTACCAATTTTCGGGAATGGGCACGTTTTCCACTCGCGGATTCTTTGTGTCACGATCAATCGGACCACGAGAGAAGGCTTGAGCTTTCCAGTCCGCACTGGTGACTGTGCCATCGCCAAATTTCAAGATGAAACCGGCGTCACCGATATTCGTATTGGCGTATTCCATCCCAGTCCTGGAATCAGCGTTGTCTTTGGCCATCACGGCGATCGTCATCGGATACGTTGGAAGAATATCGACGGAGACGACGTTGTGCGGAATAAATTTGATTGAGTCGACGGCAACCATTTCACCATTGATGTACAGGACAAACCAGTTGTCAGCATACATATTGGCTTGGATGGTGTCTTTCATCTGTGGTTTGCCAAGTCGACCTTGTTGCGCGGTCTGACCGTAC
Source organism: Pirellulaceae bacterium (assembly GCA_041739785.1). Taxonomy (GTDB): domain Bacteria; phylum Planctomycetota; class Planctomycetia; order Pirellulales; family Pirellulaceae; genus Aureliella. The sequence continues at coordinate 49,935 of JBGSNE010000191.1, read as the reverse complement.
GCGGGCTGCGTCCAGAGGTATCGAGGAACCTGAAGCAGGCAAACCATAGTGACGATGCCCACGGCTAAAAAAACAATTCGTTTCATATTTTTCTCTTTTGCAATAGCGTTTTTTAGAATCATCCGTCGACGGTCAGCTATTCAAATTCCACGATACGTTGGGGATCGTGATGGGATTGATGATCAAAGTAGTCCGCAGGCAGATCGCGTTCTTCAACCAATCTCATGCTCAAGGTAACGTTCTCAGGGCCGTACGGCATTTCGATAAATCGTAGTTCGTAAATTTGACTCGTTGATTCAAAGTAAGTGACTTCGATTTGTGCAGCACCAAGAAACCCTGGTTTCCTGACCGCAATCATGCGTTTCGTTGACTCGGAATTGAGCTCGGCGTTTTCCTCGCTCACCACGCTCAGGTCGTATGCCGTGCGCAGCGCTACCAGTCCATCTTGAAGATTGTTAATCGGCAACGAGTACTCATGACCGGGCAGATCTCGATTGAATCGCATGAGATCATGGCTATAACGCACCGGACCATCAGGTCGAACGGCCCAACTGGTCGATCCATTGCTGCCGGTAATGAAATACTGATCCTGCGCTACGCTTCGTTTCAGTACAAACTGGTTCGCGCTCCGCACCTCCAGTGTCGCACCGTCAAGCGATGGTTTGGGCGGACGTCCTTGCTCTGTAGGCCTGCGCTCGCGTTCTCCTTGCGGGACTGAGACTTCCTCGACGGCAATCAAAAAAGTGCGGTCCAGTGATCGGGCATTGGCGGCGATGATCCGGTTCAGCTCAACAACCGCAGCCGACGCTGACGAAGGTCCCACACTTTGCCAAAGGAACAACACACTCAGCAAAACAAGACAAGCCGTAGTCGCATAAGCAACGGACCAATTCATTCGCCAATTGCGTATTGTCGCGCTGGCTGGCGAATTTGTTTCACGACTTACTGAAGTTGAATTCTCAAGAGTCTTGTCAAAGCGATTCCGAAGTTGGTCATGCAGCATCAGAAGCACAGCAAACTCGCGAGCGTTCGCGGCGTCCGACTTGATCCAATCACCCAACTGCACGACTTGTTCGCTGGACAACGACTCATCCAGGTATCCGTGGATCAATGGTTGAGCTTCTGGACTCATAAGACACCTGCCTCTCGGTGTGTGCGTTCGACACACTCTTTTAATCGGATGCGGACTCGCTGCAGTGCTTTAGCAACTGAATTGGCCGTCATCTCGACTCGACTGGCTATGGCCGCCGGTTTCAAATCGCTGCCATATCGCAACTTCAGCAACTCATGCGCGCGGCCATCCACCAAATCAATACAGTCTTGAAGCGCGACCAATCGAGCCGACTGTTCGTGAGCGATTTCAGGAATCGCTACCGCCAGGACATCGACGGTCGCCTCATCGAACACCAAGCGATCGCGTCTGCGGCTTCGCAGGTACAGTCCCACTTGATTGCGAGCGATGCCGATAGCCCAAGCGACGAAGGGCAAGTTGCGATCGTACGAGTCGAAGGATTCGATGACAGCTACCGCGACGTCTTGCAGCACATCATCTCGATCTCGAAAATCTCGAACCACCGAGCAAACGAAAGCGGAGACCGCTGGCTGTGCCAGCGTCCATTGCCGCGTCGCTTGTCTCGTTTTTTCGTCCACACTTTGATCCTGAAGGAGAGGTGCTATATAGTTACTTATCCGGGCTTAGCATTTTATGACCGAAAAAATTGACACTTTCCGAAAACTTCTAATTCTCAAAACGGCGATCGGTACATGATTGTAAGTACCCTTCGCAGTTTCGCGGACCAGCCAACCTGCGACGAGGCCTATTCGTTTGTAAAAAGCCGGCGGAAGTGCGACTCTGAGGGTTTTCTTCGATAATGACAGTTGTTAAGTATCTGGCCCTGCTGCGTGGAATCAACGTCGGCGGCAAGAATGTTATTAAGATGGCCGACCTGAAAGCCTGCTTTGATGAGTTGCGGTTCTCGAATGTGAAAACCTATATTCAAAGTGGCAACGTAATATTTCAGTCTGCCAAGCAAGATGAACTCAAGCTCGAGAAGAGAATCGAAAAGGCACTGTCAAAAGCGTTCAATTACTCATCTTTGGTCGTCGTCATTCCTCATCGAAAACTCCGTCAGATTGTCGAACGTGCTCCGCAAGGATTCTGCACTCAGCCGGATCAATTCAAATACGACGTTGCTTTCAGCTCGGCGATATCGCTGAAACGGGTTATCCCGATTTCATTCGAGACGTGGGAGCGCTGGCGATGGGATCGTCCACGTACGAGTGGATGCTGCGACACTTTTCGGAACAGTTCCACGACGCCGGACTGCTGGATGAACTGATTATCCAACTGGGATCGGTGACACTCAGTTCGGGCAAACCACTCTTACCGAGGCAGATAGCATTTCCGCCGTTGAAACTGACAACTTTACGGCAATGTGGAACCGGGTGTGCTGAACTACGATACGACGTTCCACACAGTGAACTGCTAGAATGACTTGTCGTAAATTTTGACCTGCGTTGTGCACCACACCCCAAACTAAAAATGCTTCTGCGAGCGCGTCAGTTCAGCTCGCACTGCAGGCGCACCTAAAACAGCAACACAGCATCTAGATATGGTTGAACAGTTGGGACTGAGTGAATTTAAGAGACGTGTTGTCGTTGATTCCTTTCCGAAGTTTTCGCGACTGTCCGATGCTTTGCAAGGATTGCAGTTTATGCAAGCTGACCCGATTAGATCTCCAGCGAGAGCTCAGGAACTGATGCTGCGGCAACGAGTTGCCGAGTACGTCGCGGGAGATTTGGAGGAGATGTTCCCAGACCTGGAAGTGGAGGAAGGATATCTTTTTGCCTATGGGTTTATGACGGCAGAGGTTTGGCGAAACCGTCGCTGGCGTCCGCATCGCAAATTGCAGAGAAATCAAAGGGGTCAGGTCTCTTTGGTGTTGTTCCTGTTTCGAACAGTCAATCAAATAGGCCTGACCCCTTTGGAGTCGACTGACCCCTTTGGAGTCGACGCCAATGCCTTGGTCGCATTTAATCCGACAAAGCCACCGCCGATAATCAATACTCGTTTGGATGTCTCATTTATCGTTTCCTATTCTTTACCTTTGACTACTAGCTCGCGACTGCCACAATCGAGTCATCCCGCGAGCACTCGTTCGCGCGTCTCACCTTGCCCCAGCATACGCCTCAGCAGCGGCGTGGCCATAAAAGTTGTTACCAAAGCCATGATCACCAGCATGCAGAAAACGCTATCGGGAATGACTCCCATATCGCGTCCCACGTTGATGGCGATTAATCCCATGAGTGCTCGCGTGTTCATCATCAGGGCGACGCAACCGCTGGCCCGCCAGCTTAACCCACCCAGCTTGGCGGCCAGACCACAACCAGTCATCTTGCCAGCGGTGGCCGCTAGGACGATCAGGCCACAAATCCCCCACTGCGCCCAGGAATCGAGCAAGCCAACATTGGTTCGCAGCCCTGTGAAGGTAAAAAAGATCGGCAAAAATAGCGCGTACACAATCACTTGTAATCGACCCTTAACCGCTGCACACATCTGCAGTTGTGGCGACAGCATGGCCCCCAGTACAAATGGTCCAAAAATAGAAAAGATTCCAATCGCGTTGGTCGCTGCCGCAGATAAAAAAATCACAATCAAGATTGCTGAAAGCCCACCGATCCCCAATTCTTGCGTTTGTGCATCGAGCAGGTACGTCGTGCAGTTTTGAAAAACGAACCGCGCCACCACCCAGCAGCCAACGACAAAAACTAGGGTGAGCAACATCATTTGAAGCACTGCTTGCAACTGAAATCCACCATGAACCATGGTGCTGACAGCGGCTAACAGAATCCAACCCAAGGCATCGTCAATTGCGGCGGCAGTGATCGTTAGTGTACCCAGCCGTGAACGTTGAATATCCAATTCAATCATGATCCGCCCCAGAATTGGAATGGCGGTGATGGAGAGCGCCACGGCAATAATCAGGATAAAGCCAGTGCGATTCAAATCCGCGGCTACTTGGGGATGTATCCACCACCCCAACGCGGCTCCCAAAGCGAAGGGGAGGGCGATGCCAACCGAGGCGACTCCGACCGCCACACCGCCCACTTTCCTTAAATGCCCAAATTCAAATTCCATGCCGATCAGAAACATCAGCAGCATTAGCCCCAATTCACTCAATGAGCGAAACACGATGGCGCTTTCGCTAGGAAAGACAAAGGCCACCAAGTCAGGGGCGAGCTGCCCCAGCACTGAGGGGCCCAGTAGGAGACCGGCGGCAATTTCTCCCACTACCTGAGGTTGTCCGAGCTTGCCAAAGATCCAAGCTCCCGCCCGGGCCGCTGCGATAATCACAATGAGCTGGAGCAGAACGCGGAGTAGAAAACTTTCAAATTCATGCATAGGGGGGCAATACGATCTATGGGAATCGAATTGGCTGCGACCGAAGCAGTTGGGGGCGCGCCGTAAGGTGGGAATATCGTAGCGGAAGTCGCCAAGACTTTCGGCGGCTCGCAGGCGGGCCAATCCTTCCCACCGATTATGGCCGCAGGAGAGGCAACACGAGAAGGGGGATTCCAGCTGCAAAATGCCGGACCTGGCCGAATTTATTACATCGAAGGCACGGTGTGGGGACACAGCACGGTGTGGGGACACAGCACATCGTGGAGGTGCCCGTCCCAGGCCGGGAATCCGCATGGCAAGCCACATCCCACCGACGCTACGTTCTTTCCCCATGCCGCCGTTAGCCTTCAGTGATGATCCTGGGATTCCGTTCCGTTCGCTGAGACTCACATCACGTCACCGCAGGCTATTCAAGCTCGCGGTTTACGAGTGGTTTCCTGTGGAGTGCTGGGATTGATCACAGCTTTCCCTTTCCCAAAAGCGCAACCGACCAGAGAAACACAGCGTTGCAAACCGATTTGACTCGTCGCGCACGACTTCCGACGAACACCTCTGACCGCCAAGCGTGGATAATGATTCCGTTTACTTCACGGATCGTCTGAAAGAGAAAGCTGCGAGAACTCGCAGCACTCCAAAATTTCCCCACGATGTTGAGTGCAACTACTAAATAGAAGCATCGCCAGTTCACTGGGGCGGAAAAAGCCCTACTCCTTGGGCCTGCTCAATTTTAGTCGGTCTGCTTGTTCGCCCTTGGTTAGTGTGAACCAGTCCCGAATTGTGCCATCGGTGGCGTGCATGCGCATGTTAAGCTGATCGCCGACGACTTCGAAGGTCACGAAGTGATGACCGCGATAGGTTTGTGCGCTAAAAAAGGCGGGTGTGGGAGCAAAGTCTTCCAGGTTTCCACCGCCACCGCCGGCCAGCAAGTGAATCGTACCAGAGTCGGGATCGACTTTCCCATCACGAATGGGATGCGAACGCTCGTACAAGTGCAGATGCCCGAACATGGCGATGTCGACATGGTACTTTTCATACAGCGGCACGATTTCCCGGACGAAGGGATCGCCAAACTGGGACGTGGTATTCCAACTGTCCCCGTAATCATCTTCTTCGCCGGTATACGTCGCATGATGGTGGCACACGAATTTCCATTTCGATTTGCAGGCAGCCAATTGGTCCTCGAGCCATAAGTATTGCTCTCCTTGCGGCTTGAATTCGTCCTCGCGTCGATTGCTGTCGAGCATGAAAAAGGCAGCATCGCCGAATTGAAACGTATAATAGTTTTCGTTGCCGGGGTAGTTATGGTAATGCTTAAACCAATGCAGATCGCTTTCTCCATTGCCCGGCACGGCAAACACCGGCACTCGACTGCTGAGCTGATTTACCCCTACAAAGTACTCGTGAGTCCATTCGTAGCGATGTGCCGTTTCGCCAGCGTCGGTCAGGTCGCCCAGGTTGATAACAAAGCTGGGACGTTCTCCCCAAATCTGTTTTGCCAGGCGATCGTTGATGTGCGGCCGCGCTTCGGTGTCTCCAACCACGGCGAAACGGAATGCTGCGCCGGATGCGACAGCCGTTTTGAAAGTCAAAATGCCACTGTCAATTTTCTCCCCCGACGAGCTGGTCGAGTGGATTCGGTAAAAGTAGGCGGTGTCCGACTCGAGGTCGCCAATTGTTGCTTGCTGCAATCGCGAAGGTGACTCGATCTGTGATTCTTGGCCGAATTGCGTGGTTGTCCCCCATTCGATGCTGGCGGTAGCATCACGATCGGTTTCCCAGCAGAGAGTCATGGAATTTTGAGTGACATAATTCAGGTATGGGCCGGCCGTGTAGTGAAACAGGTTGGGAAACAGCTTGCCCTCCTGCACTAATTCCTTGTGTTCATCAAAGCGAATGCGAATCTCGCTAGGCGAAAGTGGTGCATCGTAGACGCGGGCCACATGTAGCAGATTCCCCAACTGCATGAAGGGTTCATTCTGCATGTAGGCTGAGACTTCAAGCTCCGCACTCGCCGGCCAATCGAGTTGATCGTGATGCAAATGACCTTGCGCCACTTGCTCACCGTTGATGTACAGAATAGGAGTGTGTCCATCGTACGTTGCCACGATATGAATCCAGCGTTGTTTAAAACCGCCGTATTCTTTCATCTTGCTGCGTAGCTGTACTTCTTGACCATCGCTGCCCTGGATCGTTAGAAACGATTCCCAATTATGAAATCCAAGCGTGAAGGGAATGGTGGAACCGGGCTCGCGTCCGCGGACTGATACCAATGCGCAAACAGGCTGATTGACGTGATGATTGAGCCACAATTCATAGCTGAACGCTTCCCGCGGTAAACTCTGGGGTGGAAGCAGATTGATCAACCGCTGCGTTGGCTTGGCTCCTTCGAACAATACTGCAGACGGCTCCATCTCCAGCATGCGATGTTTACTGGTCGGATGTGGCACTCTGGGACCTGGATAGTTCGCCGCTTGGCCCCATAGTCTGTAGTCGGGTACGAAACACCAATCGCCGATAGGTTCCGTTGCTAGGCCCGTATTGACTGTGCACAGGCAGACTAGAGTCGTCCAACAAAGTAATTTGCCCATGATGGTTGCTACATTTCGTCCAAGTTCTTAGGGTTCGAAAACCTGATTATAGGTTCTTTCCTTAGAACGTATGTACACAGAAATTGATTGACGAGTGGTTTCCTGTGGAGTGCTGGGATTTATCACAGCTTTGCCTGTCCCTAAAGCACGACCGACCAGGGCAACACCACGTTGCAAACCACTTTGACTCGTCGCCCACCACTTCCGACGATAATCTCTGACTGCCAGGCTTGCGTAGCGATTCCGTTTACTTCAGGGATCGTCTGAAAGAGAAAGCTGCGAGAACTCGCAGTACTCCAAACTTTTTCCACGATGTTGAGTACAACTACTAGTTAAAATCATCGCAATGAAGGTTGCACTAGTAGCTCGCATCGATCGACTCTACGTCGGCGACCTTAGCCAATAGAGACCGAATCGCGGCGAGCGCGGCGACTTAGGACGCCGCAACCAAAGATCAATCCCAATGCCCATAGTGTTGACGGTTCGGGAACAGCTGTCGTACGGATAATCATGCCGCTGATTCCGCCTGTGTTATCCTCAAGATGACGGTACCAAAGCGTCTCACCAGCATTGATGGTTACGCTAACTGTCGAGGCACCGCCGGCAAAGTTTCCGGTATTTTGTCCGCCTGACTCGTTGCTGCCATTCGCGTTGCCAACCCAGATGGTCGCGACTTGGTTGTCGTCAGTCAGCCGGCCTTCGAATACCGTTACGTTGTAAATACCTGGATCAAGGTTCTGAATCTGTAACCGAGCCGATGTACCGGCGGTGTCGTTGATCTTAAACAAGTAATCATCTCGCGCAGTTGCAGGCACGAGGATTCCGTCATAGGTTGCCGAAGTTCCAGGCGGCGCCGGATTGTTGGGGTTAAATCCGTCGTCCCGTGCCGTGATCGTCACGTTGTTGTCATTACCGCTGCTACGGTCGGTCAATGCAACAGCTTGGTCCATCACCAAATTATTGATGGAATCCCAGCCTGGGGTAACTCCAGCGCTATTCGCGCCATCGCCGGCAAAATCGATTAGAAACAACCCAGCTTGCGCCGACCTGCCAGCCCCGCAGTTCAAGAGCAATGCCGTGACTGCGGCGAGAAACAGTTTGTGCAGATTCGTAATTCCCATGGTATCCCTCTGAGCCACGCGCATGATTAAGCAGAAATGCAGCATATCCCAGAAATTAGAACAGCGCTTGCATTCCACAAAACTCAGATCTTAGGCGATGCAAACCACCCAGTCAATCTAAATTACACATGCAGCCCACTCGCACCAATCTTACTGTTCGTTTTCGGCTTCTAGACTCAGACCTCATTCCATACAGAGAGCAGTCCGGCGGGGGGGGGGGGGGCTACTCGTTGGGCTTTTGGCTATCTTCGGTCTCGCGACGATACGCCAGACTACGTAGTACGCTTGGTCGACTCAATTTGCCACATGCGTGATGGTCAAATTGCGGGCTGCATCGGGAATGATCAACTGAATACCACCACCTGCCGCCATGACGCCATAAGTACCAGCTCGGACAGCGATCGTTGTCTGTTGGTAGGCCGCTGGTATGGACCACACATCGATGGCACCCGTGGTATACGATTCAAGCGCAGGGGTAGGGTTGTGAACGGAATACTGGACAGCGATGCGTCCATCAGGATTAACTCCTGAGTTGTGGACCGATGCACCGGACCGCGTATAAAACAGCTTGAATTCGGATTCGTGACGGTTGCGAAAAGCGATGATCTTTTCACCCATACTCAGGGTCAGACTACTGACCTGTCGGCTCAGATCCATGGCCGATAAAAAATTCAAGGCCATGGACACGGGTAGGGTCGACATATTCGTTTGAAAGAATCTGAGCGACGTTCTTATACCCTCGCGACGCGTAGCGGCATCCGTCACACCTAGGGCTGTAATCCATTTGGCAAGTCCTTGGTCTGACATCCAATCGTTGAGACTGAGATTTGAAGCGTTGAACATATGAGGTGCTTTGATAGGAGTCGAATTGAAGAGCCAAACCAGAAAAGGCTGGCGGATACATGGGTGACAGCAGGAAATCATATGAACCGTCAATCAATTAGCTTGTTAATGGGATATTCCACGATGCCCGTCGCTCCAATCGATTTCAACTGAGGCACGATGTGGCGGACAACGGATTCCTCAACGATGGTGATCACGTCCACCCAATCGGGATCCGACAGAGCTGAAATAGTTGGCTTTTGAAGGGCTGGCAATAATTGCAACACTGCGTCGAGATCCTTGCAAGCAACGTTCATCATCAAACCAACTTTCCCTTCAGCATTTAAGCACGACAGCAACATCAAAGAAATGTTGTCTAGCTTTTGCTTTTTCCAAGGGTCTTCGTAGGCAGCTTGGTTGGCGATGAAGCGCGTCGTGCTTTGTAAGACCTCATCGACGATTCGCAGATCGTTGGCTCGTAGCGAGCTGCCGGTCTCGGTGACTTCGACAATCGCATCAGCCAGTTTGGGTGGTTTGACTTCGGTGGCACCCCACGAGAACTCCACTCGCGCCTGCACGCCATGCCGCTCTAGATAGCGCGTGGTGAGCCCCACCGCTTCGGTCGCAATACGTTTGCCTGCCAGGTCTTGTACCGTTTTGATGGGAGAATCATTGGGGACGCACAGCACCCAACGCACCGGTCGACGGCTGACCTTCGAAAATTGCAATTCGCAAATCTCAACCACATCGGCCATTGTCTCCAAGACCCAGTCATGCCCGGTGATCCCAGCATCTAGCACCCCTTGCTCGACATAGCGGGCCATCTCCTGCGCTCGAATCAACAGGCACTCGATCTCGTCATCGTCGATCGTCGGGTAATACGAACGGGATGAGAATTTAATATTGTAGCCCGCTTTCTGGAATAGCTCGGCCGTCGATTGCTGCAGGCTGCCTGCTGGGATGCCAAGCTTTAGTGTGTTTCGTTCGCTCATTGTGTGCTTTTCTGGTGGACCGGCGGGGGATCAAACATCGGCGATTAGTTTAAACGGTCCTTCCATTGCGACTAAGCCGGGGAGCCCAAAAGTTTTTGGCTCATGATTCAGCCATTGATGGTCTGCAGGAGGCCAATTGCCCGAATTTTGAAACACGCACACTGTCGATCACCACCGATCTTGCATCGGTGGGATCATGACGAGTCAGCTACCGGCCACACCGACAACGCAGTGGACGAGCGACGGACTTGAGCAGGGGCGGATCGACTTCGAGGACACCACATCCCTGCTGGCCGGCCGCCGACTTGTTTCGGGCTCGAATCAGCGAATGGGCAGGCTCAGCCCCATCCCCAGTGTATCCATGCGTTCATCCGGATGGTCGGGTATGCAGCTGCGGGGAGTGCGCACGGAGACACTTTACTTTCCCCGGTAGTTTACCAGCCCACCGATCAAGCGCTGTGTCCCTAGGTCCTCTGTGTCCCTAGGTCCTCCCTCAACGTTGTTGAGCAGGTCCACCCCATCGGGAGCCGACAGTGCTGGAATAGTTGGCTTTTGAAGGGCTGGCAATAGTCGCAACGTCCGTCGAGATCCTGGCAAGCCACGTTCATCATTAAACAAACTTTCCCTACAATATTTACAATCAGATTCCGTTCCGAGGAATGTGAACTTTCACGCAAAGAGCGGCTGACATGCAACAGCTAGTTTATCTTGCAGCTTTCTGGCTGGCAGCCCTGTTGGGTGCGGCCCCCGTTCAAGCTGTTACTTACTACGTCGATTTCCTTTCAGGTAACGACCACAATTCAGGTCGCGGGATGCAAGAAGCCTGGCAGCATTGTCCAGGGGACCCGGCAGCTGCTGCGCAGGCGGCCAGCGCTCGGCTTCAGCCTGGTGATATCGTATTGTTCAAAGGGGGAATCGAATACTCCGGCATGGTGGCGATCAATGCCAGTGGTGAGGAAGGGAGGCCAATTACATTCAAAGGGAATGGCTGGGGGGAAGAAAAGGCGCGCATCGATGGAGCCAGTCTGTGGTCTGCCAACTGGAAGGTTTGCCCGACGCGCGAGTTCGCCAAAGACAATTCGAATTTCGCCCATATCTATTTCGCCGAAGCACCCGAGGCTTACATTGATTTTCGAAATGGACTATTTGAAGATGGCGATTTCATGTGGTATGCGCAGGGACCGGACCTCCGCGATCCGTTCTATTACGACGATATCTACCAATACCACCAGATCGAGCTCAACTCGGCTCAACGACAACAAACGCGAACTTCCATCACCGATCACGCGATTTTGGATCAATCAGAGGCCGATTTCTGGAACGGCGCCCATGTGGCGACATGGGTCCAGGGCAATTTAGTAGCCATCCAACCCGTGACAAACTTTGATCCTGCCCAGCATACGATTCGACATGCCGACCTGGGACAAGAACCCTATCGCGATCGAGCAGGTTATTACTCGCTACTCAATCACGTTGCTTTAATTAGTCGCCCCGGAGAGTACGCCTACGATTCCGACCGCAAAATCATCTTCCTGCAGCCCAAAATCGCGGGTGACGCCAAGCTGCACGAATACAAAGTTCAAATTCGTGAAACCGCATTTAGCCTAACTTCGCACAGCCATATTACCATTGAAGGCTTTGTCATTCAGCACTTCTCACAGGCTGTGCACGCAGACAACACGGCAGCAACCGGCGTTCACATCCTCGGCAACGATATCTCGAAATTGTGCTGCCGGAACAAATACGCAATATTCGTCAATGCCTCCCATTCCTTGGTGGCGAAAAATCGAGTTTGGGACTGTCAACGCGGGGTCGGAATTCTGTCCAGCGCTACAGATATCGCGATTCGCGATAACTACGTAAGCCGCACATCGCGCCAAGGCATTTGGCTCATGGGTGCTAAACACAGTCTTGTCTGCAACAACATCCTAGCTGACATACGCGGCAGCCATTCAAACGCCTTGTCAATTTACAGTGGCTCTACCGACATTTTGGTCGCCCATAATTCCATCTACAATGCCAGCAGTCCGATAACGTTCGAGGATAGCCAGAACTTGACCTTCTTCGGGAATCAGGTCGATTGCGGTGGGCGGGGTTACGCGGCTGCCGATTGGTTCGGCTCACGCGGTCGAATTGTCTTTGTTAACAATACATTGGTAAATAGTCCACATACCAACAGCCTCCTGGTCGCGCAGCCCGGCGCGGCGGAATACGTTTTTATCAACAATATCATGACTGGTGGAGGACCTGCCAGCAGCTCGCACGACTACAATTTGTTCTTGCAGTCGCCTGCTTGGACGTTAGCGCTCCACGAAGAGTTGCAGCCTGATGCCGATCTGGTCTTTCGCTCTGCTGCAACGGCTGATTGGCATCTCAAGGCCGGAAGTCCAGCCGTGGATAGCGGTACCAACCCATTGACGGTCCTCCCGTTGGCCGAATTTCCCGATTTCGATTTCCTGCGTGATCCAGATGGTCGCCTTCGGGGCGAGAATACTGCCTGGGATCGCGGAGCGTACGAATTTTCAAGCGGGCGCTCCAAGTAATTAGTCTCAGGTTCCGATGTCACATGCGATTCCAATAGAGAACGTACGAGGACACTCTGCTTTTCACGGTGGTTGGCTCGCAACCTGGAAAACTGCCATGGTCCCAAGTGTCGTTCCTGGTCCAACCGACGCTGAATCGGTGGTGAGCGCTACCGACGGATCGATGGCAGCAGGCCCGCAGTGAATCCATTCGTTCATCCGGATGTACGGATGGATGGTCGGGCATGCTGCTGCAGGGCAATGGGGGGCGTAGTTCACGCTGTCGCGATTTACGTTGGATGATGGGTAGTTCTCCGCGTCCGGGACACGCTTCGCGGTTAAACAGACCAACGCTCCGATCGACTTTGGCTCTACAAAAATAGTCTCACTCGCTCAACCTCAATGCCGTTCAAGATTCTTCCAGGCTGGGGCGCTGCCGTCGCCTGCGCAGGCGGTGACTTGTCCAACGGGAAGCTCTGTTCTGAGGTGTGGTTTCATGAGCTCACGACTCGGAGAGTCGTGCGACTATGTCAGCCCATTGAGTGTGCCGGTGCTGCTGCTGAATGCATCGACTTCCAAACCGAGATGTTGCAGAGCATGGACCCATAAATTGCAAAGCGGCGGGGGATTCTTGGGATCGTGAGCGAGGTGTTGTCCATGCCGGAATTTGCCTCCGGATACGATCACAGGCAGGTTGGTAGCATCATGACTGGAAGCGTTCCCCATACCGGCACCGACAACGGAAAAAGTATGATCGAGCAAGCGCGAACCGCCGTCGCGGGTCTCCTTCATTCGCTTTAGGAATTCGCCCCATTGCCGCAGAAGATCGCGTTCGAGAATCGCTAACTGGTCGATCTTGTCCGAGTTCTGACCGTGATGGCTTAGGTCATGGTATGCAAAGCTGGCTCCTGGCTGGGAGGGTGTCTTGCTACTACCGACGTAATACAGCGTCACGATGCGCGTCAGATCAGCTTGCATGGCCAATCTCGCAACCTCAAGCAACAAACCGAAACGCACAATGTCTTCGCCGGGTCCCGGGTCCTCGATGGGCTGAGTCCCCACATCCGGCTTGGGGCGACTGGCGTAGCTTTCAGCGCGCAGCATGCGTTTCTCCAACTCACGTACGCTAGAAAAATATTGGTCGAGCTTGTCACGGTCGCTCGGGCCCACCTCGCGCTGTAGTCGCTTCGCTTCCGAACCAATACGGTCCAGAATCGATTGTCCCTCTTTCACACGCATCACCTCCTCGGCTACTTCCGCCGCAGAGCCATTGATGAACAACTTCGCAAATGCATTCGCCGGACTCGTTTCAGGCGGGAGCGCCACCCCACCTCGCGAATAGCTACAGCTGTAGGAGGCGCTGGTCGAAAAGTTCAGCGACGGATAGCGCGTCGCATGGCCAATCGCTTCAGCAGCCACTTGGTCAATCGAGACAGTGTTGCGAAACGAAGGTGAGCCCGGATGGGGTGCGCCCGTGAAAAACGATTTGTCTGAAGAATGACCATCGCGGACGTCGGGATGATTGAGCCCCGAGATAACTGTGAAATCGTGCTTGTGATCCTGCAAGAGTTCTAGGTAAGGAGACAGCGCGTAATCGTAGCCGGACTCCTGAGGAAAGAGAAACGGAGCGTGGAAGCTGAAATAGTTGAGGACGCCAAGAAACCGTGCGGGCTGACTCGCTTCCGCGGAGCAGGCGGCTTGCATCGAGTCAAGCCAGGGTAAGGCCAACGCTATTCCAGCAGACTTGAGTAGGGTACGTCGGGGAAGTCGGCGTTTGGTGACGGGTAGCATGGCATCGCTTTCAAAAACAATCGTGGTCGCTATTTATGCGTAAACACTCGGCTTTGTATGACTGCGTGTATCAAATCTCGCATTCCATGTTGGCTGGTAGCCGTTTGCGTTACGATTTGTTCCACAATTTGGCGATCGGCAAAGTCGGGCGTCGCCCCCGTTAGGTAAGTGATGAGCTTGCCAACCACACTGCGCGCCAATGGCTCGCGATCTTCGAGCACCAGCTGTTTGAACTCATCGATGTCCGCAAACGATCGACCATCCGCTAACCAATAGCTCGCCTCGACCGGCAGACCTTGAGCATACAAGCGTTCGTTGCTGCCGGGAATTTTGACAATCTTGTCCCCCGCGCTTTCGGGAATGGCGCGGTAGTGCGTGCGCCAACGACCGGTAACGTCGTAATTTTCCAGCGCGAATCCGGGTGGATCAAGCTCGGCATGGCAAGACGCGCACGCCGGCTGATTGCGATGCAAATCGAGCTGCTGACGGATGGTGGTCGCACCCCGGATGTCGGGCTCGACTGACGGTACGTTGCTCGGCGGTGGGTCGGGTGGCGTGCCGAGGATGCGGTCCAACACATACGCCCCACGGACAACCGGCGATGTGGTCGTCCCATTGGCGCTGACTTTCAATACAGCCCCTTGAGTAATGAAACCACCTCGCTTCGAACCCGGGGGCAAATCAACTTTTACCAGCCGTGATTGCTCCGGTGGAAAATTGCCGCCGCCCACTAGGGAATTGTCTGATTGCGATTGCATAAAGGACTCAGCTAAGTCTAATTCGTAGTGCTCCGCCAGACGTTCGTTGAGTATGGCAAAATCGCTGTCGACAATGTGGCTGACACTTAGATTGTGCCGCACAAGTTCCTCAAAAAACTGCTCGGATTCGGCCAGCAGACTACTTTGCAAATAAGCGTCGTATTCTGGATAGAGTTTGGTATCGGGCTGAGTGAAGTTGATCTCGCGCAGATTGAGCCAACCGGCTAGGAACTGTTTGGTAAACCGTTCGGCTTGGGGGGCTGATAGCAATCGCTCTGTTTGTGCGCGAAGTACCTCCGGACTATTGAGGCAGCCATCAGCGGCGAGCCTAGTCAGCTCATCATCGGGCAAACTTCCCCACAGACCGTAGCTCAAGCGCGCCGCCAGATCGTAATCATCGAGTCTACCGGGAACTTCTTGCAAGAATAGAAACTGGGGCGAAGTGAGGGCCATCTTGTACGCCGCGCGGAGCGCGGCATCAAACGGACGCCCCAGTTGCAACTGTTCACGGAACAAGTCGAGATGAGCTTCAATTTCCGCATTCGCCACTGGGCGGCGAAAGACACGCGGCAGGAAGTCTGCGATCAATCGCCGCGCGTCGGCCTGTGGGGAATGAGAAGCAACCTGCAGACCGTCGTCTGGCGCGTCGGGATCCACTGGTTCCAAAGGCAATTCGCCGTACAACAGTCGGTGTCCCGGTGGCGGCCAGTCGCCTGAGTGGAGCGGCCCTTCTATTTCAACCCAGTCCACCACCGCCAACATATCTCCCGACATGACTCGTTCATCTTTAGAGTTTGGCACTAGGCGAAAGGGAACGATGGCGAACGAATGCCCTGCTGGGACACGAGCTTCGTAGACAAACTCTCGGTAGTCATCAGGGCTCAGTTCAAAATAGGCTTCGTCATACGCTAGCCCGTCCTTCAGGAGCGATGCAACTCCCACTTTGGCGATGATCCGCCGATCATGCACGAAAGATTTTGACTTTTCTCCTTGATCGTTCACCACATCGCGCTGCATCATGGCTCGCGCGCGGACGCGAAAGCGATAGCGTCCGTCGGGAGTCGGTGGCTGCCAAGCGCGAAGCGTGCCGTTGGCGGCCGAGCCTGTCCAGCGAATCGCCAAGTCTCCATTGGCCGCGTTGGCCCAGTGGATGTTTTGAAATCCGTGATTGTAATCATGCCAAGTTTCTTCGTAGTCGGTACGAATCGTCATCGTGGGAGGCTCACGAGTTGCAACGGTGGCTTCGCGCAGGGCTTGGTCTGCGGCTTCCAAATAACGCTCCAAATGTGCTACCGAGAGGTTCAGGGCGGCTCCCACATTCTCAAAACCATCAGCGCGACCATCTTCAGGTAGAAGCTCTTCCAGTGGAGTAGTAACGCCCAGCAGGTCGCGTAGGGTGTTCGCATATTCGGAACGGTTCAGCCGCCGAAGTACTACGCGTCCCTGAAAAGTCTGACGATTAAGCGTATGGCTGTGCAACCGCTCGCGCAGAGAATTCACGAAGTCAGTGCGCTCTGCGGCCGCAGGTTGTTGTTCCTCGCTGGGTGGCATTTCGCCTCGTTCGACTTTATCGAAGACCTTCGTCCACTGCGCGAAGTTTTTCACGTCGTTGGGCTGCCAATCAAGTTCCTGCAAATTCAGCCCACCTTCGCTGGTGTTCGCATCGTGACAATCGTAGCAATGCGACGATAGGAAGGACGCTGTGTTTCCTACTCGTTCACTGCCCCAAACGTTGATGGAAAAAATGGTAGCGATAACGAATGTCGCCAGACACCTATTCGGGACCAACGGTGCTGTGAAGGATAAAAACTGAGCGCAAAAGTTTGCGAGCCTGCGAACGTTCATCAATTCCCAACTCTCCTGGCCAATCGAAAGCCGGTATCGGGATACCAGCGGTCGGGACTGGCATTGGAACGGATATTGGCCTGTAGTTTATCTACGTTGTGTGGAGAGGATCCGCCACGCAGGATGCGCTTCGATTCATAAATGGGCGTGTCGGTCCATTCCCATACGTTGCCACCCATATCGAAAGCGCCGCATGGGCTCTTCGCGTTGGGATAGGAACCGACCGGCGCTATTCCGCTAAAACCTTTTGAAAAACAAGCTGCATGAGGAAGTTCTGAACCGGGATCCGCACTGACTGGCCGGTCGTCGGTGCACATCGGGAACCGCCAGTAGTTGCCCTGCGGCCCACCGAGCTCTTCGGGTTGATAGTAGGCTGCTTTTACCCATTCATCCTCGCTTGGGAGCCAAACTTTTGCCGCACTGGATCGTTGGAGGCTGTCTTGTGGGGAATCGGTAGCTTGCGTTAGATCGTAGGCCCCCGTCTCCGTATCACTGTTCTGTCCGCCATGGTGCAGCCAGTTGGCATAGCGCACAGCATTGAAGAACGATACAAAAAATACGGGGCAGTTTTCGCGTTCAGGAACAGGCTGGTAGTTCCAAGCACTGGGGGATCCTTCACGCACAATGCACTGCGGAACATCTTTGCGAATTCCCCCTTGCCCCAAGTCGGTAATGACATGCTGGCCCATGGCTGGCACCCACAACTGATGAGTATCCGAGTCAGCGGCGACGCAGTTCAGGAACTCAGCGTACTGGCGGACTGTGACCTCGAATTTCATGATTTGAAATTCATAACCCACGGCGCCGGAGCCATTCTCGTCTGCGGGATTTCCGGGCGATCCGACGGTTACCCAGCCATCGTCAGCGCGCATTATCGTTTGCATCGATAAAGCGGCCAGCAAGAGAAACGCAGGTCTAAGCATTGCGGATCCAGCCGAGTGGAATCGAAGGGAAGGGAAGTAACAGGCGGGTAGGTGGCCCAGTGGCTCACCCACCTAATTTTAGCACAACCGCAGACTGGATTGGACAATTTGTGCTCGCAAGCAGTAAGCCCCCGGTTGTCTCCGGCGCGGGCGAAAACCGGGGGCTAACGCTGGACTGCAAAAAGTTTGGGATTGATTGACGATTTCTGGCCCTTTCAAGCACATGTTTTCGTTCTGCACAAGCGGTTTTCATCCAGCCGACGCTGAGCGTTTCTGAGCAACTTAAACTTAAACTCGAACTTAAACTAAAAACCTATCTTCCAAGCCAATAGTTTAAGTTTAAGTTCGAGTTTAAGTTTAAGTTTGCGAAAACTCACAGCACCGAAGGGATAATACAAGCGCAAAGGCAAATTCCCGACGACCCCCAACTTTTTAACAGTCCAGGCGTACGCCCTGTCGTACATGAAGTGATCAATAATCCGGGTTACAATGAAGGTGGCGCCGCAGTTTGTATGATCAATCCCCTCAGGAGCTGATTCTGTATGCCGATTCTGTTTCCAGGTATGGACCCTTACTTAGAAAATCCAGCGATTTTCCCAGGCATTCATAGTCGCGCTATCGTCTACCTTGCCGATCAGATGGCACCGCGTTTGCGTCCACGTTATATCGCTTCGGTTGGCGAGCGCGTTTATGTGGAACCGTCTAGCGGCGATGGTCGGCACGCGATTATTCCTGACGCTTGGATTCGACCCGGGGCGAAACGACCAGCTAGTGGCGGGGCTGTCGCTATCGCTGAAGAAATTGAATTGGACGAGCCCACGCTGATTGAAGCACCCGACTTGGAAATTCGGCAACCCTATATTGAGATCATCGACTTAGAGTCGAATATGCGAGTGGTCACAGTGATTGAGTTGATCAGTCCAAGCAACAAATTCGCTGGACCGGGACGGGACGCTTACCTACCAAAGCAGCAGGAAGTACTGTACAGCGATACGCATTTGGTCGAAATCGACCTACTGCGCCGAGGGCCCCATGTGGCGGCGGTGCCTGAAGCGCTGATCGCTAGTCGCGTCGACTATGATTATTTGAGTTGTGTGCATCGCGCGCATACTCAGCGCTATGAAGTTTATCCGCGTAGTCTCCAACAACGCTTGCCGCGCATTCGCATCCCACTTGCGGGAGCAGACCCGGACATCGGCTTGGACATCCGGGCTGCACTGGATCAAGCCTACGATGCGGGCAGTTACAATCAGCGCATCGATTACACTCAACCTTGCCAGCCACCACTCAGTGCTGAGCAACTCGCGTGGTTGACACAATGGAAACAGGCCGAGCCCAGTTGAGATCGTGTAAACCTGCTTCGCTCCTCAACGAAGGGACAGGCGTTAACCCCGGATTATTCATGAGCCGAGGGGCGAAAAAGCTTGTTGATTTAGTGAGCCGCGACGCGTGAGCGGCCGGGCGACGAACACTGCATGGTGCCTTACGGCCCACGGCTCACCCTTAGGTTTAATCATCCGATTAAATCAACAAGCCCGTAAGCCCCCGGGCCACCTGAAACGCTTAGGAAATTGGCAGTGTAAAGAAAACCAGAATCGCTCGCGCAAATGTTGTGCCGCTCACGCGTTGTTTGGCAAGGAAATCACTAAAATCACTAAAGTGAGTGCAATTTGGCTCACGCCCTTCGGCTCACAAGGTCATGAATAATCCGGTTAAACTACGCTATGCGGCAGCCTGCTTCCCGACGCTGACCTGGATAGCTGCCAGTACGCGATCGACGCTGATGTCTTGCATACACCGGTGATGCAGCAACGGACAGGGCGACTTGTAACAGGGACGACAGGACAAGGTTTCGTTAATCACGACTTCTGGGATGTTATAGGTCGTCGTCCAGATGGGATCGGTGGGGCCAAACAAGGTCACGACCGGACGATTAAGCGCAACGGCCATGTGTCGTGGGCCGCTATCGGTAGAGACTACCACGGCAGCGCGTTGCAAAACAGACTTGCTTAGGCCGATGGGTAAGTCCGACATGCACCCCATGCTGGCGACTCGCGGATCGTTAGCTTGTTGCACTAACGCGTTGATGGACTCTCGTTCAGCGGGGCCACAATGCAGTAGTGCTTGCCACCCCAAATCTCTAGCAATTCTGATGGCCAATTCAAGTATTTTCCGTTCTGGCCACAGCCGCGTGGCCATCGTGGCCGAGCCACTGTTGATGACAATCGTAGGGACGGATGTGGAGAACCCCACTTGGTTCCACAATTCGTCAGCAAGCTGTCGGTCTAAGTCGCTGACGCCCAGTTGCATGCGACGGTCGGACACATCTGCGCCTAGCCGGTCGGCGAGCTGCAGGTAGTAGTCAACCGGCGATATGGGGCTCGGTACTTTGCCATCGCGGGGCACTGGCAAGCGATCGCTCAGCAACCATCCCCGGGCATCGCGATCATAGCCGACAATGCGTCGAGCTCCAGCCAACCGGGCGACGGCGGCCGACCATAGGGAATTAGTCAGCAGTACCATCACGCTGAGTTGGCGCTTCCTAAGTTGCCCGATCAATCCCCAACGCGACGTAGCTCCCGCCTGCGTGCGCTTATTGAACAACAAGATTTCATCCAACCAGGCTGGTTCATCGCCCCAGGCTTTGTCGAGCACGTCCTTGATCACTGGCCGCATGACACCTAGTATGTGGCCACGCGGAAATGCTTGTCGTAAAGATCGCAACGTGGGTGTTGCCAAACAGGCATCGCCGACCCAGGTAGGTAAGACGACACAGATTGTAGTTCGCTCCATCGATTCTCTCTGCAACAGTGCTAGCCCTCACGTGATTTGCCTAGCACGGATGGCAAGGCCGGGGCACGGATAAAACAGCTCTCCCAACGTCAGCGAGCGAAGGTACTCACTTCACTTTCCGATAACAGGGCCCAGCCCATTGGCTGCATTGGTAGGGCCGGCAGTATTGAACCCTATCGATTGACTCAACCCACCGCCAATTGTCCGCAACAGGGCCACCGCTTGATCGAACTCCTCTTGCGAATTGGCTCGAGCTAAGCCTCCCACAGCGGCAATGATACCACTGAGCGAGGTGCGAATCATCCCAACTTCTTGAGGTGCACCAGTAGCCAGCTTCGCTTTGGCAGCGTCCAGCGATTCGCGCAGCTGATTCATCACCGGAACGTTGATCCAGATGTTCCCCGCTTTTTGAAAACTCATCTTAACCGTCTGCCCTGTTGTGTTGGTCATTTCGACTTCTGCAGAATCAGCGGTTTGGCTAAGGATGTTATACGTATTGGGAGCAAGCGGATTGGGAACACCTGGTGGCAAACTGGCGCTGCCTGCCTCAATGGCTGCCATCATCACGGGTGCCAAATCCACGTTGAGCTGCGCCAACCAGCGCGGTACATTTCCCTTTTGGAAATTGCTCGGCTGCCAATGCTGCTCTTTCGCCAGTCCGTCAACCAATTTGGCCATCAACGGTAGATTTTTCTCCAACGCTTCGGCCGTTAGTGCATTGGAAGTCACTTCCGGCAAGGCCATAATATAGGACTGTTTGTCGCGTAAGACAGTATTCAGATCCGTCAATAGAATCTGCACTTGCTTGACTGTGGCTGGCCCAAGTACTTGATGACCTTTGACGATTAAGTCCTCGACGTCGGTCTGCATTTTGGGTGGCATCGCATGCCAGGCACTGACGAAATTGCCTTCCCGCGGTAGGCGATCGACCGTCTGCAAGAATTGCTCAATGGAAGTATTGCCCAGGAAGGGACTTTTCAATAATTCCTCGACGCTGAGATTCAATTCTGGCAGGTTGAATGTTACTTTGGGTTTGATTTCTGCCTTGGGTACAGGTTTCGAAAACCCTTCGGGATTCGCCAATCGCACTGCTTGATAGATGCTGTTGATGCTCAATGCGGTCAGTGGAACCGTCGTTTCTTTTCCATCTCGTTTCAACTTCAACACGACCGCATCATCGGTCATGCGCACGAAGTCGGCTTCGACTTCAACCCCTTTATTGCTGGCCCAGGTGGTCGGAGCTGGTTGCTCAGCATCGGGCACCTGTGCGGTTGAGGCGGAAGGCATGCAAATCGCCGATACGAGCATTGCAATAGGAAACACACCGCAGCATGCTTTGCTTGGGATAATTCGAAATCGTTGAACCACTTTAAAAATCTCCAAACGACAATTCAGACCGCGCAGGTGCTACGGCAGGACGCGACTATCAATCGCGGAGGCGGACACATCCTCTAATTCTACTTCGGCGGCGTACCAAGGAAGTGAAAAAACCGTTGGTTCGGCAGCACTTGAGCGACGAATTCCGAGTCGCATCCCGGTCGGTGTGAGATTGACCAGTTGCACATCGACGCCTTCTGTCTCGCAATCGAAGTCGACTTCGGGAGCTCCGGCAAAGGGGGGCGAGAACGAGACTACGATCGTTTCCGAGCGTTGATCAGCTCCCATCGCAACGCGAATTTCCCCGGATAAATAACGTCGCCCCTGCTCGTCGACCCCATCCACCATGCGGCGACGGACCTGCTCGTCCGCGGGTTGTGGGTCAGCAACATGGGATGTGTCGCGGGCATCAGAGCCATCCGACTCTGTACGTGCCAAGCTCGATTCCGCATTTGGCGCGGTAGACGGGCGAACGTCAGAATCAATTCCCAGTCCAGCTAGGCGGGCCGCAATATAGCTCAAGCACTCGCGAAGCCACGGGAGCCCGTCCAGTCGCCAAGCGGTCACGTAGAACCAAGTTTCACCAACCAGCCAAATCATCGCCACGCACAACGCGTCAGGCCACTGAGGAGATTGCAGCAAGAAAAAGCCGAGCCAATTTACGCTGGCGAAGGTACTCAGCAGCCACACCCCATGATCACTGCGGAGCGTCGTGCTCGGAGGTGATGATAGGATTGGCAAACGCAGCGCCACGCAAATTCCTGTGGCCAACACTGCTAACAAGGACAATCCACTGGTCGAACCAATCCACACCGCTTGCGAACCAAGCGCTGTCAACCAAGCGACTAAGCCGCCGATCGACCAGAATGCTGCCAAGCAAAGCCAGACTGCGTTTTCCTGCAGCTCATTGACATAACGCGGTCCAGGCATGTTCGTGAACCTCCAGTGGCGGGCCGATAACTTTCGTGTCTCGTCCTTCGCAAGCCCGCCCAGGTCATGGGCAACGCCTCAATAACCGGGGGCTTACGGGCTTGTTGATCTATCGAATTATTAAACCTAACGGTGAGCCATGGGCCGTGAGGCGCCGGGCAAAGTTGGTCGCCCGGCCGCTCACGCGCCTGAGGCTCACTAAACCAACAAGCCCTTACACCCCTCAGCTCACGCACGGGGGCTCACGAGGTCCTGTGCAATCAGGTTTAAACGGCAGCTGCTACGGCTTGTTTCGTGCCGAGCATTGCAGCCAGTTCTTTGGCCTTGTCGGTGTTCTCCCAAGTAAACCCGGCTTCTGAGCGTCCAAAATGTCCGCCAGCCGATGTCTGCCGGAAGATCGGACGACGCAGGTCTAGGTACTTGATGATGCCGCTCGGCGACAGAGGGAATAGTTCACGGACGGCCGCACAAATTTTGCCGTCGTCAACTTTGCCAGAACCTTGGGTATCGACATGCACGCTCACTGGTTCAGCCACACCAATTGCGTATGCCAATTGCACTTCGCAACGATCGGCCAGTCCAGCGGCGACGATGCATTTGGCAACGTGACGCGCCATGTAAGCGGCACTGCGATCCACTTTGGTCGGGTCTTTACCGCTAAACGCGCCACCCCCGTGTCGCCCCCAGCCACCGTAAGTATCGACGATGATCTTCCGCCCGGTTAAACCACAATCACCGTGTGGACCACCCACTACGAAGCGACCTGTAGGATTGATGTGGTATTTGATCTCGCCCTGGATCAGCGCTGGCGGCAAGCAAGGCTTGATAACTTTATCGATTACAAATTGCTTGATCGTCGCGTGGTCGACATCGGGGCCATGTTGCGTCGAAACGACAACAGTGTCGATGCGGACGGGTTTGTAACCGTCATATTCGACCGTGACTTGGCTCTTGCTATCTGGACGCAACCAATCGACTTCTTTTTCGAAGCGGGCTTCCGTCAAT
This sequence comes from Pirellulaceae bacterium, assembly GCA_041739785.1. Classification (GTDB taxonomy): domain Bacteria; phylum Planctomycetota; class Planctomycetia; order Pirellulales; family Pirellulaceae; genus Aureliella. Next base: position 26,066 of record JBGSNE010000191.1, on the reverse strand, counting down.
CGATTAGTGATGCGATGCGACAATGCGATCGGCATGGGCATCATTTCGGGAGTGTCATTGCAGGCATAGCCGAACATTAGGCCTTGGTCACCAGCACCGATATCCTTACCCGATTTCTCATCCTCATTCACCCCTTGGGCGATGTCGGGACTTTGTTCGTCGAGGGCGATCATCACATTGCAAGTGTCCGCACACAGCCCCATCATGTCGTCTGTATAGCCGACTTCGCGGATAACTTCGCGAATGACTCGGGCATAATTGACGTTGGCCTTGGTTGTAATTTCACCGGCAATCATCGCCAGTCCGGTAGTGACCAACGTCTCGCAGGCCACACGGCTGGTCGGATCTTGAGCGAGAATCGCATCCAGAACACCATCTGAAATTCGGTCAGCCAGCTTATCTGGGTGGCCCATGCTAACTGATTCACTGGTAAATAAGTATTTTCCCGAAGCCACTAATGGACCCTCCCGGTATGGGGGTTAAAAACTGTGATCGAATCGAAATTGGCTAGTTGTTGTAGCTGCTCGCTTCTATTGCAGATCACATTACGAGCATTCACGAAGTCACACAGTATATCTACCCGGTGGCAAAGGCGGAAGTCTTTTCGATTGTTTCCCGCCAACGTGTGTCAGGCTTTCCCGCCTGACACAGCGTAGGGCGGCGCACCCAGCCTGACAGGATTGGTTTGTCCGGAAATGGCGATTCAGGCAACCTGGGCGAGTGCGAGTCAGGCTAGAAAGCTTGACGCACGAAATTTTGCCTTGGCTTATCACGGGGTAGAGCGTATACTACTGCTGTCGGTTGTGTTGCTTTCTGAGGCGACCGACAGCTTTTAGGAAGGAAATAAGCGAGTAGCGCTCATTATTTTGAAAGAAAACAGAGCGTTTTCCATCCTAGCGGGCTGAAACAGCGGAGATGGATCCTCCGATTACCCGCATAACCCTTGTCAGTTACCCGAAAACTAGGCATTTTCCTGGAAATGGATTGCTCAAACTTTCGTGGCTGACAGATTCTGCTGCCAACCTTCGGTTTTGTCGACCGCTTTGGAAAGCCGCTAGCACCGTGGTGGGTGCACTCGGTTTTGTGACTTTCTTGTTTGTCCAAATCCTACCAGCGGTTGGCCCGTCCCTCACCGGACGCGTCCACTTCAGCGACGATCATTACCTATTGGCATACCCTATCGGCCTCTTTCGGCTGTGCTGGGTACCCGTACAGTTTCAATTTGCAGGATTCACCATTGAAGACATTTGAAGAATTAAATCTCCTCCCCGCCCTCAAGCAGGCACTGCGAGAAGAAAAATACCAAACCCCCACGCCCATCCAAGCGCAAACCATACCCGCCGCTATGGATGGCCGGGATGTGCTGGGTTGCGCGCAAACCGGCACAGGTAAGACGGCCGCTTTCGCCTTGCCCATACTCGATCGACTGGGTCAAAAACCGCGTAAGGCTGGCCCCAATCAACCCTTAGTGTTGGTACTGGCACCGACTCGTGAGCTGGCAATTCAAATCGAAGAGAGCTTTACCACCTACGGGCGTCATTTGCGCTTGCGGCACGTATTGGTTTACGGTGGCGTTAGCCAAGGGAATCAAGTACGAGCGCTCAATCGTGGGGCGCATGTTTTGGTTGCCACCCCGGGACGCCTTATCGACTTGATGGATCAAGGACACATCGAACTGGATCAGCTGGAGATCTTTGTGCTCGATGAAGCCGATCGCATGCTTGATATGGGCTTTATGCCCGCGCTCAAGCGTATCATCAGCCAACTCCCGCGCGAGCGACAATCGCTCTTCTTCTCGGCCACCATGCCTCCCAAGATCATGGAGTTGGCTCAGCAACTTCTGACGGATCCAGTTAATGTCAATGTGACGCCACGCCAATCCAGCGTTGAGCGAATCGAACAGCAACTGTTTTTCGTAGAACGCGCCGCCAAGTTATCGCTCCTGCAAAAAGTGCTGGGGGGAAACGAAGTCGATAGCGCCATTGTCTTTGCCAAAACCAAACGTGGTGCCAACATGTTGGCTGAGCGATTGATGCGCGGCGGTTTGCAAGCCGCCGTGATTCACGGCAACAAATCGCAGAGCGCCCGCCAACGCGCACTCGATGCCTTCAAGAGTCGCCAAGTCCAAGTTCTAGTGGCCACCGATATCGCCGCCCGAGGGATCGATATCGACAATATTACCCACGTCATCAACTACGACATGCCTGTCGATGCTGAAAGCTACGTACATCGCATTGGACGCACCGGTAGGGCCGGTGCCGGAGGTATTGCGATGTCATTTTGCACCTCCGCGGAAATGAGCGAGTTGCGGGAAATCGAGACACTGATCGGTAAAACAATCCCGCTGGCACCCAATCAGATCCGGCCGCGTCCCACCGAGCCCGAGCGTCGCGGGCGAGGCAACGCCGGTGGCCAAACGCAGCGCGGAAAACGAAATGGCACTGGCAATGCCAGCAACACCAGCCAACGCAAACCGCGGCCGGTGGGTAACAACCAACGCAAACGCAATTCCCAACGTTCGACCAACGGCGCAGGTACCGCCGTGGCCACCGTTCAATCCGCCACGTTGCCACGAAGCCATAATTCCTCACAAGAGTCTTCGCCAAGCGGCAGTCCGGCGGTGGGCAAAGCCAAACGTCCTCTGCAACGCAAAATACGAAGACTTTCAACCCGCTCCTCGTCATCGCGGTAGAGTACTCAGTGCCGAACAAAAAAGGTGGCGGACACTTTGGGGACTAAGCAAAATTGCGGGATATCGGAGTACTTTAGAGAGTGTCCGACACCTTTTTTGTTTGTCTCTTAACCTTGATCATTCAAACAACTTTGTTTTTAGGGAGAGAAACCATCGCCAAAAATCAAAACACCTTCGCCAAACGACAGCGTGAAATGGACAAGCGATTTAAAGCTCAGGAAAAACGAGCCAAGCGCGAGGAACGTAAGAATGCGCCGCCGCCTGTCCTCGAGCAGCATCCCCAATTTGACGATGAGGAAGTGGATCAGAGCGATTCAGAAGAATCTACAATCTAAAGTAGAGCTGTCCCAGTTGTCACGTGCGGCCAGCCTGATACGTGGGTCGTTTCTGCCGGAAGCGACTAAGTGGGTCGTTTCTGCCGGAAGCGACTAAGTGGGTCGTTTCTGCCGGAAGCGACTAACTTTCGAGGCAAACATAACTCTGGTCCTCAGTCACGCTCGGCAAGCGTGACCCACGGGGGATTTTGGAGTGCTGCGACTCGTCGTAGCTTTCATTTTCCGACGAGCCCACGCTGCACGGGAACCCGATGTTGGGGCAATCTAACGACAAACGGAATTCCGTTTGGTGCACGCCGCATTGAAAGTGAAAGCGGCGACAAGTCGCACGCACTCCAAAGAAACTCAACTGCTGCACACTCTGTCACGCTCGGCAAGCGTGACCCACGTAGAGATTTAGAATGTCTCGGGATAGATCACAATCTCGATGCGTCGATTCTCCGAGCGGCCCGCCGGTGATTGGTTGTCAGCCAATGGATGATTGGGACCATGCGCGATCACAAACAATTGCTGTGTGGGAACTCCGTTGCGGCGGACCAATTGGTCCATGATCGCTTGGGCTTGTGCGCCAGCCAATTGGTAAGGTGTTCCGTTGGCGCCACCAAAAGGTTGGGCGGTGTCGGTATGCCCTTCAATACCAACCCGCTGCCGTGGATACTGTCGCTGTAACGCACTGGCCACTTGATCGAGGATCGTCGCACCGGCTGGGTTAGGCTGTGCGGTTCCAGGGGTGAACAATTGATCGGCAGGAATGCGTACGCGAACTAAGTCGCCATCGGGAATCACGCGGGCACCGCCAATCTGCAGTGCGGCCGCCGAATTGGCCACTGAGTTGTTGGCTGTCAAACGCGCCCCACCACGTAGGTTCATAGAAGCCTGCATGCCTTGGGCTTGGCTGGCTATTTGTTGCGAGGCCGCCAACAGCTGTTTGTTCTGTGCTGTCGCGTCTTGCAATTGCTTGGCCAACAAATCACCGCGCTCGCGAAAGGCTTGCAATTGTTGCTGTGACTGAGCCAGTTGCACAGTGAGCTGTCGATTGTTGTCGTCGAGTTGCTGAACTCTAGTTTGGAATTCCATCAACTGCGGCGAAGTCTGTTGTCCAGCAAATACGGATTGTGGACCTGTCAGCTGAGGCGCCACGATGCCCGCAGGTTGTCCGTTGGCCGAGTAACCCTGCATGGCACCAGTGGGTGGATACTGGCCTGTTCCCCATGGCTGCCCCGCCGGCATGTACGGATTGCGATTGCAACCGCCGGCCCCGAGCACCAAGCCCATCGCGCACAGCAACCTCAGCCCGAGCTTCAGGCTCGATCTTGGCGAAGAGAGGAATGCAGTAGTAGATGGAAAGTCGTTCACGTAGGCAGTAGCCCCTGACGCGCTGGTGCCGCTAGACTCAGCCAGAAAGTAGCTGAGATTCCGGCGACAGTAGCTTTCCCAGGGGATCGGGGACAAGACCAATTCGTCAATCATGGCCTATTCGGGCCGTCTTCGTCATCCCAGGTGTTGCCCCATCCCAGGTGTTGCCCCAGCTTGCACCCGCCTAAACCATTCGGATATTACGAATGTTCAAAACACTCCATTCGGAAAAGCCGAATAGCTATAGGAACGACAATCACGACTGGCGTGGAGCCAAGGGTGGTAGCGGAACAATGTTTGGCCCTGACTTGACGCGTTGATCAGGCGAGTCCAATATCTCGTTGACAACCTTGGCTGGCTCGACTCCAGTCAGCCGCATGTCGAGCCCCTGAAACTTGACACTTAACCGCTGATGATCGATCCCCAGTTGTTGCAGGATGGTAGCGTGCAAGTCGCGGACGTGGACCGGTGAGACAACCGAGTTGTAGCCCAATTCGTCTGTCTCGCCATGCACGTGCCCCGCCTTGATCCCTCCGCCCGCCAACCACATGCTAAAGCCTTTGATGTGATGGTCGCGACCTGGGCCCCCTTTACCTTGGAACATCGGGGTGCGTCCAAATTCACCGCCCCAAATAACTAGGGTTTCATCGAGCATGCCCCGCTGTTCTAAATCTTGCAGTAATGCCACGGTGGGCTGGTCGGTCAGGCCACAACACGTATTCATGTGTTTTACTAAGTCGCCGTGGTGGTCCCAACCGCGATGATAGAGCTGAATGAAGCGCACACCCCGCTCCGCCAACCGCCGCGCTAGCAAACAATTCGAGGCGAACGAACCATCGCCTGGAATGGCACCATACTGTCGCAAAACATGTTCCGGCTCATCCGACATATCCATCAAATCGGGAACGGCGGCCTGCATGCGAAAAGCCAATTCATAGGCAGCGATACGCGTCGCCAATTCGGGGTTGTCAACGAAGTTTTGACGATGACTATCCAATCCACGAACCGTCTCGATGACCTGCTGCTGTAGTTCGTCGGAAACTCCGGGTGGGTTGCGGACATAGTGCACCGGATCACCGCTGCCACTGAATTCGACACCTTGATAGCGACTGGGGAGAAACCCGGCCGACCATTGACGGGTGGCGATCGGTTGCGGATTGCGTCCTCCGATGCTGGTCATCACGACGAAACCCGGCAAGCTATCGCTATCGCTTCCCAAGCCATAGTTGATCCACGAACCGAGAGACGGCCGACCATTAATGGCTGTGCCGGTGTTCATAAAGGTATGCGCTGGATCATGGTTGATCTGTTCGGTCAACATCGACCGCACCACGCAAATCTTGTCGACAATCCGTCGATGGTGAGGCAGGAAATCACTCAGCCACAGCCCACTGTCTCCGTGCTGAGTAAACTTGGTCAGGTGTCCCTGGACCTTGAGCTGTGCCCCTTGCAGTTGCGCGATTGGCTGCCCCGCCGTAAACGACTCGGGCATTGGCTGGCCATCCAACAAGTCGAGCTTCGGCTTGTAGTCAAAAGTCTCCAAGTGGGACGGACCGCCGGCCATGTACAAGAAGATTACCCGCTTGACCCGCGGCGGAAAGTGAGGGGGCGCTCCCTGTCCCCGCAGCCCAGCCGGCAATCCAACAGCTTCCTTACCCGCTATGCTCTGGTCGTCAGCTCGTGCGTCGCGACTTAGCAACTCCGCCGCCGCGATGCTACCCAGGCCAATACCGCCACGAGCCAGGAAGGTGCGACGCTGAATGTGTTGGAGTTCCGAGACGTTGTGGCGAGATTGCATTGGACTGGGGCCGAGAGGGGGAGTGAAGGAGTGAAGGAGTGAAGGAGTGAAGGGGTGAAGGAGTGATTGAGGCTACGTAGGCGCCGTCAGGAGTGACGATGTTTTGCCTATGAACGATCCGCTATGAGCCCCCCACATCCAACTGCCGTCCCAAGCCGTCCCAAGCCGTCCCAAGCCGTCGCCTGCGCAGGCTGCGACGACTCCTGCGCTGAAACGTGAGCTAACTCGAGCATACCAGGGCAACAACTAATTTCCATGCGCTGCCACAGCCTGCTCCGGCTCGGCGTTAAACAAATCTGCTCCCTTCTCCCAACTCCCTACTAATTCCTGGTATACGTTTCGTTTAAATTCAGCGCGGCGCGGGCTACGCTGGTCCAAGCGGCTAACTCTTCGGGCGCGTAAATCGATTCAGCGTGGAATAGGCCGACCCGTAAGAATTCCTGTGCTCGTGCGGGGTGACTGGCGAAATCAGCGCGAGCTGTCGTCAATAGTTGCTGCAACAATTGTTGCTCTCGCATGTCAGGTGCCCGCGAAGTTGCCGTTTGGAACATCCAAGCTGCTCGAGCTTGATCGTTATCGGGTTGGCGCAACGTTCCCACCGCCAACGAACGGGCCGCTTCAATAAAGCTAGGATCGTTGAGCCAGACCAGCGCGGCCAGCGGCGTGTTGGATTGCGGTCTTTGCGCGGTGCATTCTTCGCGGCGCGACGCGTCGAAGGCGAGCAACATCGGATGCAAAAATTGTCGCTGCCAGTGCATGTAGACGCCCCGGCGCCACTGCCCGTGGTCGGCCGAAGGTTCGTAGGTCCGCGTAGGGAAATTCAAATGACGATAATATCCCTCGGGTTGATACGGTTTAACACTCGCCCCGCCCAGCTGCGTGACCAACAGGCCGCTACTAGCCAAGGCAGTGTCGCGGACCATTTCCGCCGAGACGCGAAAGCGATTTTGCCGTGCCAGCCATCGATTGAGTGGATCGTGGGAGCGATGCCAGGCCGTCTCCAATGACGACTGCTGATACGTTCGCGTGGTCGCAATCATCCGCAGGAATTGCTTGACGTCCCAGCCGCTACGCACGAACTCGAGCGCTAACTGGTCGAGCAGCTCAGGATGACTGGGCGATTCCCCTTGCCCACCAAAATCATCCACGGAACGCGACAAACCATGGCCAAACATCAGCATCCACAAACGGTTGACTTGCACGCGGGCGGTTAGCAGTCCAATCCCTTGTTGTTCATCGATCAACCACCTTGCCAAATCAAGCCGCGTGGGTCGTTCACCCGGGTCGCTCTGAACGTCAAATGTTGAACGCAAAAAACCTGGCACGCTGGGTGACACAAGATCGCCCGAATCATCGAGCCAATTCCCGCGTGGCAACAAGCGAATTTCCCGAGGTTCGATGGAGACGGAGATCATGGTCTTCCGCGCCGCCTCTTCGATGTGTCGGATTTCCTGTTGCAGTCTTGCGATTTCCGTTGACGGTAGCGAGTCGCCCTCCTCGGCCCCCGCCGGCCTAGCGAGTTGTTGTTGGGCGAGTTGCTGTTGGGTGTTGGCCAGTTGCAGACGCTGAATGCGATCGAGGAAACTCTTCTCTGGCGCCCGCTGGGTTGGTATCGAGTCAGAGCCTCGTTTCAAGTGTTGCTCTTCGTCGATATCGGCGAAAAAGGCAGAGAGCGCGTAAAAGTCACGAGCGGTGTAAGGGTCGAATTTGTGATCGTGGCACTGGGCGCAACCCACGGTAGCTCCCATCCACACGGCTGACAGATTCCGAATGCGATCGGCGGCGTAAATAGTTAGATATTCTTTGGCTTGCACACCACCTTCGTGCGATGTTTGCAGTAGGCGGTTATAGCCGCTAGCGATGATTTGCTCGTCGCTTGGATTGAGGAGTAAATCACCGGCAATTTGATCCAACGTAAATTGTTGGAAACCGAGAGCATCGTTGAAGGCATTGATGACATAGTCGCGATACAGCGAGATATTGTGATCCTGATCGCCGTGATAACCAACCGTGTCAGCAAAGCGGACTAGGTCGAGCCAATAAATCGCCATGCGTTCACCGAACGCAGGCGAGGCCATGAGTCGCTCGACATATTGATCGATCGCCATCTCGCTGGAGTCAGACAGCAAACTCGCCACTTGTTCGGACGTGGGGGGCAGGCCGGTCAAATCAAAACTGAGTCGTCGCGCCAAAGTGATCCGATCGGCGACCGGCGAGAAGCTGCCGCCAGCCGTGGCCAGCCGTTGCGCGATGAAGCGATCGATCCAGTGATCCGCCCGCAACTCTTGGCTGGTCGATGGTGACGCTGGAATTGGCGTAGCATGAGGAGTTTCGTAGGCCCAGTGCTGTTGCCAGTCAGCACCCGAGTCAATCCAGGTGACCAAGGTTTGGATTTGGTCCTCTGAAAGTGGTTTACCTGTTTCCGTTGGGGGCATACGCTCATCAGGATCGTGGCTGATGATGCGACGAATCAATTCGCTGTGGGAAGATTCGCCGGGCTGGACCACTTGATATTCGCCGCGCGATTCTACCAGGCTGTCCCATTGGTCGACCCGCAATTCGGCTTGGCGATTCTCGGCGTCAGGACCGTGACAAGCGAAGCAGCGATCCGACAACAATGGTCGCACATCACGAGCAAAGTCGATTTTAGTTTGGCCGGACTCTTGGCCGCTGACGCTCCCGATCAAAACGAGCGATAGCGCAACGTTAACTAAGTACCAAAACGTCACTGTGCGACAGAACGACATTGAGTTATTCACGACAACGATGGGATGTACTCCCGGACAACAGCGGCCAAACAACTGGTGCGAACAATGTTCATTGTAGCCAAATCCGCCAGTACTTTCTCTGGCCCGAGTTCACGATGGCGAGGGGTGTAAGCCCAAGGGCACTCACTTGGTAAACCGGCCCCATTGTGAACCTCAGGCGCCAGCCGTGGGCCTGCGTTAGGCTAGTGCCATTTGGCTAGCGCCTGAGGTTCACAATGTCATGAATCATCGAGAAGTGTCAGAATAATCCGGGCAAAACGCTCCTATCGCAGATACGTATCGGCGACAAATTGCATTCCAGACTCCATTTTTTCTTTGACATCCTGCGCATCCAGCCCCCAGCTGGGATGGATTTCGACACGGACATCTGGCGAGAGCTTCGCGCCAGCGGCGGTTAGCCAGCCACGGTGCAGTTCCAGAATCGCAGCTTGAGAGCTGGCGGGCGTATCGACGGCGGCGCCGTTGGCATTTTTCACTGGGGCAAACACACGGGCAGCGTCCCCCTCTACCACAAAGGCTCGCTCAGCCAGCGGCAACAAATCGAAAACGAAGCGTTCGAATTTGATGGCATTGGCTGTGGGTGGTTCGATCAACTGGCCTGTCTCGTCAACATAGGGAACCGGCTTCGAGGCGCGGTGAAATGGCAGGCCTTCGGCGCTGGCCACAACGGATTCGAGAAAGTCGCGGTCAAACACGTGGACGGCGATATTTCCAGCCCACAGTTTTAGCTCACCGTCATCGGCGAGTTGCTCAGCCGCAGCATCGGGCAAGTCGCTGTATTCGATGATTTGCACCTTGCCATCGACGCGAACAACATTGCCAACTTTCTCTTTGGCAAAGCGTTTCTTAACAACTTGCGTCGACATTTGGCTTTGTGATAGCAGGTGATAGCCGATCAATTCGGCGTCGCACAGCTCGGCCAATGGATTATCGACTTGGGCGTAGTAGAGTAGATCGATACCACGCTCTCGGGCTAGTCGCAAACAGCCATGTGCGTCGAGCGCGGCTACTAGACCGCCGTGACCATCTGGGCTGAGGGCCACGCTACTGGTCGATGACATGAGTACTTTACCGGAGACCGCATCGACGGCAGGCATTGTCCCTTGGCAAAAGATTACCAGCTGATTTTCGCTCAAACCGCACCGTTCGTGCTGTGCAAAGTAGGCGCGAGTTTCGGCATCCGTCGCGGGACTAGTCATGATCAACATGGGAATGGAAACTTGGTAACGTTTCATCACGGCCAGCAGGCGATCGCAGTGCATTTGAAATAGGGTCCGTTGGCTAATGGGCCCGATGGGGAACATTCCCTTGGGTTGATCAAAACCCAATCGCGTCCCCTGTCCCCCGGCGACCAGGATCATCCCCACCCTCCCCGCCCGCAGGGCTTGCTCTCCAGCGGCCAGCGCCTGGCTGGCAGAAAACTGTGGATGTTGGCGGTCGAGTCGCACCGCCGGGGGAGGTTCGGCGCGGGCGGCGAGCTGGGACCAGTCAATCGCCTGGTCTCGATCGTCGATCAATCGGCCAAGTTGTGGGAAATCGATTTGTGACAGTTGTGTGCGAAGCTGAGCTTTTTCGTCAGCCGACAATTTGGTCTCGAACTGCAATAGATGTTGTTGTCCGAATGTCGCAAGTTGGTCGTTTAAATTCATGCGTTATGCTTTAGTTGAAATGGGTGTCGGAGGGTGTTGCTATCGCGGTCGTCACAATGGCTTTCGCACCGTGGGCCGATGGCGATAGCTACCCTTGATCGCTGAACTAGGTTACACTAAGGGGTGTATTAAGGCTCGTCTCACTCCATCTAGTTGTCGAAAATTCCATGACTGTTACCGCTTCGTTGGTCCAGCAGCTACACCGAATCAATCGGCAAAAAACCGACTTGAATGGGCAATTGGCGCGGGGTCCAAGACTGGTGACTGCCGCTGCTCGAAAGCTGCAATCCGCGCAACAGCATGTGAGTGAATTGAAAGCCAAGTTAACTAAATTAAAGATGGAGGCGGACGGCAAGCAATTGCAAATGCGAGAACGCGAAGAAAAAATTCACAAATGGCAAGGAAACATGAACTCTGCCAAAGAGAATCGTGAATATCAAGCGTTGAAGGATCAGATTGCTGCCGATGAACAAGCCAACCTTGTCCTGTCCGATGAAATCTTGGAAGCGCTCGAAGCCATCGACGAAGTGACGCAGAGTCTGGCCGATAGCGAAGCTATGGTGGTGACGTTGGAGCAGGAACTACGCCAAGTTGAGCAGCAGGTTGCCGATCGCAAAGTGGTCTTGGAGGGGGACTTGGAGCGCGTTACCGCGGAATTGAAAGAAGCCGAAAAGGGGCTTGCCGGCGATTTCAAGCGGGAATACTCGCGTTTGGTCTTGGCCAAAGGAGAGGATGCCATGGCGGAACTGGAGGGGAATTGCTGCGGTGGATGCTATCAGAGCCTGACCCCGCAAAACCTTGATAAGTTGCTACAGGGGCTGCCAGTGAAATGCCCCGCCTGCGGTCGGTTGATCTACCGCGACAACGACCGCTAAAGCGATCTGCTTGACAATCGCGTCTAAACTTTCGACGATATAAGGAATGAGAGCGGCTTGTACTTGCCCGTGGGTCGTACCTGCCGGGGGCCCGTGGGTCGTACCTGCCGGGGGCCCGTGGGTCGTACCTGCCGGGGGCCCGTGGGTCGTACCTGCCGGGTACGACTAGCAGTAAATGGAGTCGCTCCCGGCAGGAGCGACCTATTTGCTGAGCACGACGGGAAGAAACCTAGTCGCTCCCGGCAGGAGCGACCCACTAGCAACCCAAACTGTTAACCTCGCGACCTCTTTCTTGCAGCCTAAAGGAAGAGGTCGTGTTTTTTCGTGTGCATCGCCAGTTCTTTGCGAGCCATTTAACGGAGTTCAATATTATGTCGGATATGGTTCCGATGACGCGTGAGAAATACAACCAACTACGAGCTGAAGTGGATCAGCTTGAAAATGTCGATATGCCTTATGTCACGGAGAAAATTGCCGAAGCACGGGCCGAAGGGGATTTGAAGGAGAACGCCGAGTACCATGCCCAGCGTGAAAACCAGGGGATGCTGCAAGCCAAGATTAATCAGAAAAAACAGATGATTGCCAATGCTTACATCATCGACCCCAGCAAGCAGCCCAAAGATCAAGTGGCTTTGCTGGCTACGGTACGCGTCAACGATCTGGACTATGACGACGAAGAGGACTTTACCTTAGTGGGTGCGGGCGACGAAGATTATGATGCCGGAAAGATACTGTCTACCAGCCCCATTGGCGCGGCCTTGATGGGACGCAAGGTTGGCGACAAGGTAGAAATCGACGTCCCCAAGGGTAAGCTCAAGTTCGAAATTCTCTCCATCGAATATCGCTAAAGTATCGCATGAACGAAAAACCGGACCAGTCTGCTCCCCCAGCGGCGACGACTAAGGACACCAAGGAACAATCGCTCGGTCCCGCCTGTCTAGTCATTTCCATTTTGTTGTTGGCCGCGTTCTTTGCTGTGTGTGGCATTGGCAGCTGGTTCATGTTCAGCGATCAATATCCATTGGCGGAAAAGGGGATTAGCCAACAGTTAATTCCGTGGGTTGAGGAGAGCCAGCTGGCCGAGCGAGATAAGCGATCCATCATTCAACAACTCTCCGCGCTACTTCCCAAACTACAATCCCGAGAGATCGAAAGGCATCAACTGACGCGCTTGCATTTCTGCTTACAGGACAACCCTGTCTTGCTTTGGGGGGGCGTCCAGTCGATACTGATGCAAGCTCGCGAGGACGCGGACTTGAGCCAGACGGAAAAGCAGGCGATAGAGCGCGTGAGCCAACGTCTGTTGCGGATGGCCGCTGATCGGCAACTCAGTCGCCGCGATCTGGAGTTCACGCTGCAGAATGCTTCGCACGTGCGTGATGATGGAGCCAACATCGAAGTCAACCATGATTTGTCTGCCGACCAGATACGCGAGTACATGACGCGGGCAGAACAAATCCTGGCCAAATTCGATGTCCCCAACGAGCCCTATGAAAAAACTCCCGCGGAAGCCTTCGCGATTTTGATTGACAAAGCTCTTAATCCAGAACCGTAGCGGTACTCAACCATGCCTTTCCTGACAGCCATCAGTGGACCCGGCTTCGGCAAACGATTCGACATCGACCGAAAGGAAATCGTACTCGGCAGACATCCCGATTGTCACGTTACGATCGAAGTGGGGGCTGTTAGTCGTCAGCACGCCAAGATTCATCGCGTGGGTGACGCGCTCCAATTGGAGGACCTCGGTAGTCGAAATGGCACGTTCTTAAATGGACAGCTAATCACCCAGCAAACCAAACTGCACGATGGCGACTTGATTCGTATCTGCGATGTAGAGTTCTCCTTTCACAAAGAGGATGACAGCAGTGCCCTGCTCCAAGTAGCGAACTCCACATCCGCGGGGGGATCTTCGTTTGGCGTGCTGATGGTCGACGATGAAGGACAGCATGAGGCATCGCGGGCGGTCAGTAGTAAACTGGATATTCGTGGCTCGGTGGTCGGTTCACAGTTGACGACCGGAGCCGATGCCCGCTTGAGAGCCGTGCTGGAGATCACCCAGAGTTTGGGGCGGGCAGTAAGCCTAGAAGAAGTTCTGCCCAAGGTGCTGGACACACTCTTCAAGATTTTCTTACAGGCCGACCGAGCCTTCATTGTCCTCCGCGAAGGTGAGGAGCTCATCGCCCGTTGGACCAAGACGCGCCAGGAAGATCAGCAAGAGGCCTTTCGCATCAGCCGCACGGTGATGCGTGAAGTGATGGACTCCCGTGAAGCAATCATCACACTCGATGCTTCCAGCGACGAACGCTTCGAGATGGCTAACAGCATTTCCGATTTCCGCATCCGCTCCATGGTTGTCGCGCCATTGCTCGATAGCGATGGTGAAGCCCTGGGTGCTATCCAAATGGATACGCTCGATTCGAAACGGCAATTCGAACCACGCGATTTAGAGATCCTATCTGGCGTGGCCATCCAAGCGGGTGTCGCAATCCAAAAAGCTCAGATGCACGAGCGACTCATCCTTCAAAATCGAGTGGCCCAAGATTTAAAGCTGGCCCGTGGCGTGCAACGCGCCTTCCTGCCCTCCAAGCACCCCGATGCAGAGGGCTACGATTTCTATCATTACTATCTCCCCGCTGAGCAGATCGGCGGCGACTACTACGATTACATCCCACTGAGCGACGGGCGGGTAGCGATCATTGTGGCCGATGTGGTAGGACATGGAGTAGCTGCCGCCATGCTCATGGCTAAACTCTCAGCCGAAGCTCGCTTTCTATTGGCCAGCCTACCCACTGCAGCGTTGGCGATTACCCGTCTCAATGAACATATCTCTAGCTTGAGCGTTGAAAAATTCGTGACGCTATTATGTTTAATTCTTGATCCACCAACGGGCAAGGTCGAGATTGTCAACGCGGGGCATATGGCTCCCATTTGGCTCAAGTCGAACGGTACTGTCGAGGAACCTGGTGATGAAATAGCAGGAGTTCCGATTGGCATCATCGACGACTTTGAATACGACATGGCCAGCATCCATATTGCCAGCGGAGATCGCCTGATTCTCTATACCGATGGCATCAACGAAGCCCCGTCTGCGCAAGGCGACATGTTTGGCATCGATCGTCTGCAACGGCTGGTCAGCCAGTGCACCGGCAGTCTCCAGGAAGCCGGTGATACCATCGTCGCTGATGTTCAAAAATTCGTGGCCGGAACCGAACAAGCCGACGACATGTGCCTGGTGATCGTTGGGCGGAATTAGCTGCTGCTCAACGCCGGAGCGAAACAGGCGTCCCCGACGTACTCGTTATTGTTTAACCCGCAGCCCCCGATGTTGTGGGTTAAGACTTCCAACCGACTGCCGCAATTTCACAACTCCCCTCAATCAAGAAAACTCATCCATGTCCGAAAAACTGTGTCGCTGGGGCATCTTGGGAACGGCGGGAATTGCTAGAAAAAACTGGGCCGCCATGCACTTGTGCGGCAATGCCCGAGTGGCTGCCGTCGCCAGTCGCAATACGCAATCGGCCAGTCGCTTTATCGACGAGTGTTCAGCGGAAGTTCCGCAAGCCGTTCAGCCTGAGGCGGTCGGGTCCTATGAAGCGCTACTGGAACGAGACGACATCGATGCGGTCTATATTCCGCTGCCGACTGCGATGCGACACCAATGGGTTATGCGAGCCGCCCAAGCTGGCAAGCACATTATTGGCGAGAAGCCCGCTGCATTAAACGCCGAACAAGTCGAAGAGATGCTCGGCGTCTGCCGAGAACACAACGTGCAATATATGGATGGCGTGATGTTCATGCACAGCCAACGTTTGCCACTGATCCGACAACTGCTCGACGCCGACGAACCGGTGGGCAAGTTGCGGCGGATGACGGCTCAGTTTTCGTTCGCTGGCGACGAGGAGTTTTGCGCGTCGAACATTCGCACGCACAGCGAGCTGGAACCGTACGGATGCTTGGGAGATTTGGGCTGGTACTGCATTCGATTTTTTTTGTGGGCCATGCAAGGCCAGTTGCCGGTCGAGGTTCGAGCGCGGTTGCTATCTACGCTGCAGGGTAAAGACAGTCCAGGCAGCGTGCCCGGAGAACTGAGCGGCGAGCTAATTTTCGCCAACGGAGTCTCCACTAGTTTCTACTGTTCGTTTGTGACTGAAAACCAGCAGTGGGTGCATGCCAGCGGTTCACGGGGCTACCTGAGAATCAATGATTTCGTACTCCCCTACCACGGCTGTGAAGTCGATGTGCTCGCGGGGCAAGATGTGTTCGCCGTCGACAATTGTTCCTTCCACATGGAGCACCATCCCACGCGGCATGCAGTTCGCGAAGTTGACGCTGGCCACTCAACCGCCCAAGAGGTTCGCATGTTCCGACATTTTTCCGACTTGGTACTCAGCGGACGCCGCGAAGAAGCGTGGCCAACGTGGACGCTGTTAACTCAACAAGTGCTCGACGCTTGCTATCAATCGGCGCACCAAGACGGCGCTGCCGTCAGGCCCTAGACCGACGAAGCAGTGGTAGTTTTATTAGTTGACTGCTTATTAGTCGCCTGCGCGCAGATGTTTAACTCGCACTCGCAGGTTTTGATGTCCTCGCAATTTAGTGCCGAAGGCACGGAATTTGATAGCCTGGGATGCAAATCCCAGGTCCTCGAAGCATCCCCGCGTTTCTCCGGCTTGCCTGCGATCGACCGCGAATGCGGTCGATCGCGAATGCGGTCGATCGCTGGCAAGCCGGAAGTTGTCCGGGGATATTTCCCCTGGGGTTGCACCCCAGGCTACCCAAGACCACCGCTTCGCGGTTGAAATAACGCGGGCATCAAACCTGCGGCTGCGGGTTAAATTCACGGCCAGTTGAAATTGTACACCAAGCCCCCCCGTATGTGCGTAAGTGCTCACGGCGTGCTCGCCAAAGTGTGACGTTCCCGCACGCATCAGCTCGGATTTATCTCCCTTGCGAAAGTGGCTAAGATGCGCGAGCCGGCTCGTTCCGTAATGTGCTCCCAGTTTTCCCAGATCCCGAACAGTCAGCTTGCCGTGGATGCGGCAAATTAGCACAGCTAAACCTGTTTCGACAGTTTCGGTATCTTGCTTAGACACTCGGCACCGATTGTGCTTTTACGGTCGTGCCATCAAACGAATCGTAGTGTTGCAAGTCACTTAGACTGCTGGTGATCAGACGATTTGCCTGTCGGCCAATAAGGCCGGAAGACTTAGCGACTTCCCAACGCGTAATCCCCAATGGACTTTCCTAACTAGCCAGAAAAAGTAATGTCGACAGTTGCATCTGAAACCGCCGGTGGAGTCTCTACGCGAACAGCTCCTGGAGAAATGGAACAGTTTAGTTACGATGACGGCATTGTCCGCATGTTTGCCACGGCTACCATCGTATGGGGCTTGGTGGCGACGTTGGTCGGCGTGATCGTGGCAATTGTCTTGGTGTTGCCATCATTGACTGGCGGATTGCCGTGGATCGCCTTTGGCCGATTGCGTCCATTGCATACCAATGCAGCCATCTTTGCTTTTGCGGGCAATGCAATTTTTGCTGCGATCTACTACAGCACTCAACGTCTGTGCAAGGCACGTATGTGGAGTGACACGCTTAGTCAGCTTCACTTCTGGGGATGGCAAGCCATCATTGTTGCCGCCGCCGTGACGCTGCCGCTGGGAATCACGCAGAGCAAGGAATACGCCGAGCTGGAATGGCCCATTGATATTGCGATCGCCGTCGTCTGGCTAGTGATTTTCGGTGGCAACTTTCTGATGACGCTCGTCCATCGTCGCGAACGGCACATGTACGTCGCGTTGTGGTTTTATATTGCCACGATCGTCACCGTCGCCCTGTTGCACGTATTCAATAACCTGGTCCTGCCCACTAGCTGGTTCCATAGTTATTCGATCTATGCAGGTGTTCAAGACGCGTTCATGCAGTGGTGGTATGGCCACAATGCGGTGGCATTCTTTTTGACAACACCCTTTTTGGGTTTGATGTACTACTTCTTACCTAAAGCGGCTGAGCGTCCGGTGTTCAGCTACAAGCTGAGCATCATTCACTTTTGGTCGTTAGTGTTCATTTACATTTGGGCTGGTCCTCACCACTTGCACTACACTTCTTTGCCTGAATGGGCCAGCACGCTGGGCATGCTTTTCAGTCTGATGCTGTGGATGCCGAGCTGGGGAGGGATGATCAACGGTCTGCTGACGCTGCGGGGCGCGTGGCACAAAGTGGCCACCGACCCGATTTTGAAGTTCTTTGTCGTAGGCGTAACCTTTTATGGCATGAGTACCTTTGAAGGCCCGATGCTGTCGATCAAGAGCGTTAACGCTCTGAGCCACTATACCGACTGGACCATCGCCCACGTGCACTCGGGAGCCTTAGGTTGGAACGGCTTCATGACCTTTGGCATGCTGTATTGGTTGCTGCCGCGGCTGTACCAAACCAAGCTGTGGAGCCCAAAGTTGATGAGTCTCCACTTCTGGTTGGGTACGATTGGCATTCTGCTCTATATCATTCCGATTTACGCCGCCGGTCTGATGCAAGGTTTGATGTGGCGGGCAATTGATGGAGAGACGGGGCAATTGATGTACCCTGACTTCATCGAAACCACGCAAAGCATTGTGCCGTTGTGGTGGCTGAGAGTGCTCGGCGGGCTGCTTTTCTTTGCGGGAGTAGGCATGTTGGCCCTCAACGCCGTAATGACCTGGATGAACCGACCAGCCAAATACGAAGTGCCAGTTCACACGGCTGCCCGGCTGTCCAAGCACTACGAAGACCATACGCCGCAGCCTGTCAGCGAATTGGCCGGAGCGCCGGTATTGGAGCTCGGGAAAAAGCTCGACGTCTGGTCTCAGATGGGTTGGCACCGACGTTGGGAACGCTTGCCAGTTAAGTTCACCCTACTGGCAACGCTGGCCGTTGTGGTGGCTACCCTGTTTGAAGTCATCCCCACCTTTTTGATTCGCAGCAACATTCCGACGATTGCCACAGTCAAGCCTTACACTCCCTTGGAGCTGGCCGGACGGTACATCTATGTTTCCGAGGGTTGCTACAACTGCCACTCGCAACAGATCCGCCCCATGGTGGCTGAAACGAAACGCTATGGTGAGTACAGCAAGCCGGGCGAATTCATCTACGATCGTCCATTCCAATGGGGCAGTCGTCGCATCGGCCCTGACTTGGCTCGCGAGGGTGGCAAGCAGAGTAGCTTTTGGCACTGGACGCACTTTGAAAATCCTGAGCTATTGTCCGAAGGCTCTGTGATGCCCAGCTACGATCACTTGCTTCGCCAGGACCTCAAGTTCTCAGCCATTGGGCCGCTCGTTTCGACCGCGCACAAATTAGGTGCTCCCTACGAACAGGAACTTGAAGATTACGAAGCACTGGCTCGACGCCAAGCCGAAGAGGTAGCCGCAGACATCGTCAAGCAAGGTGGTCCGGCTGGTGTCCATGAAAAGCAAGCGATCGCCTTGATCGCCTACCTACAACGAATGGGTACCGATATTTTCCGCACCGAAGAGGCTCCCGCGGCAGGTCCCTCCTCAGGCGACCCGCCTGCAGAACCGGCCGCAGGTGATGAAACCGCCGAACCCTTGGCAGCAGCGGTAAAGTAAGGCTGTAGGCTGTAGGCTGTAGGCTGTAGTAAGAAAATTGAACTCCGCTCGTTCCGGTCTACCGGGGTAGAGGAGCTTTAGGGCTATCAGTTCCAGTTATTGGATTTCACAATCAAACCCAAATCGGTTCCATGATTAAAGACATTGTCAACGCGCTCGATTACTCGGACTGCGCAGAAGCAGCCCTGCTGCTTTTCGTGGCTGCCTTTGCCCTCGTGTTCTACGGTGCGCTGCGGTTGAGTCGAGAGTCCAGCGAGCGTTTTGCGTCGATCCCTCTGAGCGATGAAGTTAAGGACCCCTTCGATGGAAAATAATGCCCTAACCGACCATGCCTACGATGGCATTCAAGAGTTCGACAATCCATTGCCAGGTTGGTGGAAGTGGATGTTTGTCGGTTCAATCGTCTTCAGCTTC
The DNA here is from genome assembly GCA_041739785.1 of Pirellulaceae bacterium. Classification (GTDB taxonomy): domain Bacteria; phylum Planctomycetota; class Planctomycetia; order Pirellulales; family Pirellulaceae; genus Aureliella. Next base: position 6,575 of record JBGSNE010000191.1, on the reverse strand, counting down.
TTCTACGCTATGTATTTTCACATCGGAGCCCCAGGCCGCTCCGTCTCTGACCAATACGACACTGCGTTGGCAGCTAACACACGATTGCAATTCTCAGAGATTGGTGACCTGGAACCAACCGCTGACAATATCATGTTGTATGCCAACAAGAAGAGTTGGCTGAGCGTGGGACAGACGGTCTTTAAAACCAATTGCATATCGTGTCATGGTCGCGACGGGGAGGGGAAAGTTGGTCCCAACTTGACCGACCAACTCTACAAGAATGTGCGCAAAGTAGAAGACATTGCTCGAGTGATCATTCAAGGTGCCGGTAATGGTGCGATGCCTGCCTGGGCCAATCGCTTGCACCCTAACGAAGTAGTTTTGGTTTCCGCCTACGTGGCTTCGCTGCGTGGCGCGAAAACTGCAAGTGAAGGGAAGGGGCCGGAGGGAGTTGAAATCCCGGCGTGGCCAGAACCTCCGGTCGAACCAGAAAAGCCCGACACTTCAGAATCAAAGCAAGGTTAGTTAAAGCTAATGAGCCAGTCGCATTCAAATGCCAAGTTACCTGTGCTAGGAGATGTGCATACAGATCAGTCGGCAAATCCAAAAACTGCGAAGTCAGGCCGTGAACTGCCCGGGAGCGATGCATTGCTCCCTTCTCCGGAACATGTGCTGAGCACACTGGAGCAGGACGGTTCGCGACGTTGGCTCAAGCCCAAGCTCTCCAAAGGACAGTGGTGGCACCGACGCCGTGCGGTGGCTTATGTGCTGATGGTCATCTTTGTCATGGTCCCCTACATACGGGTCGGTGGTAAGCCGCTGATTCAGCTCGATATCGCAGCTCGCGAATTCACCATCCTGGGACACACGTTCTTGCCGACCGATACGTTGCTGTTGGCATTAACTATGTTGACCGCCTTTATCAGCATCGTGTTCATCACCGCCATTACCGGTCGCGCGTGGTGCGGTTGGGCTTGTCCGCAGACGGTCTATATTGAATACCTGTTCCGCCCCATCGATCGACTTTTCGAAGGGACGAGCGGTAAGGGGGGTCAGCCCAAGCAACCCATGTCGGCCGCGCGTCAGATAGCCCGCTTTGCGGTCTACGTGTTGTTGTGCATGTTTCTAGCCCACACATTTCTGGCCTATTTTGTGGGAACCGAAAAACTGGCCATGTGGATTCGCAGCTCCCCCTTTGAACATCCCGTGGCCTTTATTGTCATGGCTGCTACGACGGGTTTGTTGACCTATGATTTTTATTTTTTCCGCGAACAAACCTGCTTGATCGCTTGTCCCTACGGACGTTTTCAATCGGTGATGCTCGACCCCCAATCGCTAATCGTGGCCTACGATTACAACCGTGGCGAACCGAGGAAAAAGGGCAAACACAAACCGGAAGACAACGCCGGACATTGCGTCGATTGCAATCAGTGCGTAGTAGTTTGCCCGACGGGTATCGACATCCGCAATGGTTTGCAGATGGAATGCATCAACTGTACGCAGTGTATCGACGCATGTGATGCCGTGATGGACAAAGTGGGTTTGCCGAAAGGGTTGATTCGCTACAGTTCAGAGGACGCCCTGGACCACAAGCCTCGCAAGCTGTTGCGGGCGCGTACGATCATATACCCATTGTTGTTGATTGGCGTCGTCAGTGGATTGGCTTATGCAATCTCCACCAAGTATGGTTTTGACGCGCGGATCATACGTGGAAAAGGGGCGCCGTTTACCACCGTCGATCGCGGGTTGATTTCGAATACGTTTAATATGCGACTGGTGAATCGCACCGATGAGCCGCAAATGTACACGTTTGCTGTTGTAACGCCCACTTCCGCCAAGCTCGAAATCATCGATGACACACGTTTGGAATTGGAACCAGGCGCCACGACAATGGTACCGCTCAGCGTGCGTTTCCCTGGTAGCCTGACGTTCGGAGATGGCAACGAACCGATTACACTGTCGGTGACTGACAGCAGTGAGAATCAACACGACATCAGCTTTCGCTTACTGGGACCGAGACAATGATCACCCCCTCCGCTGCGTCCACCAACCCGATCACGCAACTCAGCCCTACGGAACTGGCTCAGGCCGAGCGTCGCGCACGGCGGTTCTGGGTCTCGCTGATTGTCGGCTTGTTGGGGCTGCAGGTCTTCATCGGCATCGGTTCGATCTTTTTGTCAATTGGCGACCCCACCGTGGCCGTTGTCCCCAACTACCATCAAAAAGCCCTCGACTGGGACGCAACTCACCGCGCCCGCCAGTTGACCAAAAAACTCGGTTGGCACATCGCGCCACAGGTGGGAGTGCTCTTACCTGAGAACCACAAGAGATTGGTACGGATTGGCATTCGCGATAACGCTGACCAGGCGGTGCAGGGATTGAATCTGTCAGCCAAGGTCTATCATCATGCTCGCGGCGCAACCATTCACGATTTGCGATTCACCGAGACGGATGCAGGCTACTACGAAGCCACGACATCTTTGGCCGAATCAGGGTTGTGGGAATTGCAATTGCAAATTGAGGGAGACCACGGTATCGCCAGCGATGTTCGCGATTTGGTAGTGGAGTAGATCGTCGCTCGACTCTCCGAGTCGAGTTCCGCTTATGCGTTTAAGAGGCGTGGATGGAAGTCACGACTCGGAGAGTCGTGCGACGAAGAAATCACAACTCGGAGAGTCGTGCGACGAAGAAGTGACGACGCGAAGAGTCGTGCGACAAATATGAGGCCTATGAGACATGTGGATACTGATCAGTGCGATTGTTACATCTAGCCTGCTGGGGAGCATGCACTGCGTCGGTATGTGCGGACCGCTGGCAATTTGGGCCAGCGGCGCAGGAGATCAAACATCTGGTAGACAAATGGCCCTGGCCACAGCGCTCTATCACTTTGGACGCTTGCTGACTTACGCGCTGGCTGGGCTGGTGGCTGGTGCGGCCGGGCAATTGCTGGACGTTGGCGGTCAGACGTTGGGGGTGCAGTTGCTGGCCGCGAGAATCGTCGGCGGTGTGATGATCCTGGCGGGCCTCATTCGCCTTTCGCAGTTGCTGTTCGCACAACGTCGTTCAAAAAAGAAGCCGCTGCTGGCCGCCGCACCGCGACCTTCGTTCATTACCGGACTGTTGCTCAAGCTTAGGCCGTTTGTCTTTCGGTTACCTGTGGCGGCGCGCGGTTTAGCGACGGGCTTGCTCACGGCATTGTTACCCTGTGGTTGGCTGTATTTGTTCGCGTTGGTGGCTGCGGGTACCGGGAGCCTGGTGATGGGTCCCATAGTGATGATCGCCTTTTGGATCGGCACCGTCCCAGCTTTGGTGGGTTTAGTGACAGGTACCCAGGCGCTGGCTTTGCGTTTTCGTCGTGCCATGCCACTAGGTGCAGCGGTGTTGTTGATCGTTGGTGGCTGTTATACGGCGGCAGGACGTGGCTTTGCCAATTTAAATTCCATGTCGGACATCCGGTTAACCGGCTCGACCGAATTTGCCAAAACAACGCCAGCGACTAAGGTGTCCGATTCGACTGAGCAAGCCGCGTATGTCGCTAGCGCACTGGCCGAACTCACTCAGACGGAACTACCTTGCTGCGCGGAGCATGGGGTTGCGACTGGCGACACGGCCGCGGAGGCCCATCAAGGGCAGGTGGTGTCCGACAATCCACCGGAGGAGCGTGAGCAGCCTTGAGCAGCACGACGCTAGGTACCGATTTCGAACCAACGGAGCGGGGCGCTGATTCGTTCGACGTGCAGCCTGTCACTAGCGTGACGCTGCCATGTGTCCATTGCGGTTTGCCAACCCACTGCGATGCGGGCACGCCGGCAGAACAGATCTTTTGCTGCGCTGGCTGTTTGGGTGCTTATCAACTGATTCAGGGATGGGGCTTGGAAGACTTTTACGCCCTCCGCGATCAAATGAAGTTGACTGGCTCAGCTCAAGCCGCTGGACGCGGCAATCGCTACGAACAATTCGACACAGCAGAATTCCTAGGACCATCGACACCTGTTGCGTTATCCGATGGAACGTGTCGGGCGGAGCTGGCCATCCACGGCTTGCATTGTGGAGCGTGCGCTTGGTTAATAGAAAACGCGGCCGCTCGAGAACCGGGGCTGTTGTCGGCGCGAGTCAAGATGAGCGACCATACGGTACGCCTGGTCTTCGACCCGCAAGCGACCAAGCTCAGTAGTCTAGCTGCGTTGCTCGATCGACTGGGATATGGTCTGGCACCACTTGACCCAAGTCGTGAAGATCAAGTGACAATCGTCAATCGACGCTTGCTGATCCAAATCGCTATCGCCGGTTTTCTGGCAGCCAACGCCATGTGGATTGCTGTCGCACTTTACGCTGGCGAATTTTCGGGTGTCGAGCCGCAGCACCGGTATTTTTTGGGAATCATTGGAACCACTCTGGGAATCACCGCGGTCCTGGGACCGGGACGCACGTTTTTCATTGGCGCTTTAGCTTCATTGCGAACCTTCACACCTCATATGGATCTGCCGGTAGCGCTGGGCTTGGGAGTCGGCTCGGTAGTCGGGACCATCAATGCGATCCTGGGACGCGGACAAATCTATTTCGATTCTCTGGCTACGCTGGTGTTCTTTCTGTTGATTGGCCGTTGGATTCAATTTCGTCAACAGCAGCGCGCGGCCAAAGCCGTTGATCTGATGTTGCGCATCACTCCCCGACATGCCACACTGATCACCGACAGCGGTGCGGAGAAGTTGGTTCTGGTCGACATTCTGCAACTCGGCGATGTGATACGCGTGGCGGCGGGACAATCCGTACCTGCTGACGGCCAAGTTGTGAGAGGGGAATCCAACCTCGATCGCTCGCTGCTCAGTGGCGAAAGCCAGCCGGTTGCTGTTCAGCCTGGAGACTGCATCGCAGCGGGGACAATCAACTTATCTTCTCCGATTGAACTTCAAGTCACTGCCACCGGTCGCGATAGTCGCATTGGTCGTGTCATGCAATCCGTGGAAGCGGCAGCCACAGAAAAAACACCGATCGTACAATTGGCAGATCGCATTGGCGGCGTCTTTGTAGTAGTAGTCACCCTGTTAGCCGTGGGAACATTGGCGACTTGGTTGCCGAGTGGTCTGTCGACCGCAACCGCCCATGCCACCGCATTGTTGATCGTGGCCTGTCCCTGTGCACTGGCATTGGCCACTCCGCTGGCCATCGCCGTTGGACTTGGCCGAGCGGCCAAGCAAAATATATTGATTCGCGATGGTCAAGCTTTACAACAGTTGGCCGCCGTCGGCACGCTGTGGTTTGACAAAACGGGTACGCTCACGGAGGGGCGCCAACGCGTCTCCACGTTGCAGGGCTCGATCGAAGGCCTGCGTCTGGCAGCCACCGTCGAGTCCACTTGTCGGCACCCCGTTGCTCAAGCCATCGTCCAAGACGCTCAGCGAAGACGATTGACAGTCCCCACCGAGTCGCAACCTGCGACCTCTTCGTCGCACGACTCTCCGAGTCGTGACTATCTCAATACTTCGTCGCACGACTCTCCGATTCCTGCACCGACAGTACTTTCGAATGGTGGCATCACGGGCTGGGCCGATGGCAAACAAATCGACGTAGGCAATCTGCAATTCATAGTCCATCAATGTATCGACATAGACGAGCGAATTCGCAACGATGCTCAACAACTGGCGATCCGTGGCGAGAGTCCGATCTTGATTGCGGTGGACGGCCAGGTGCTGACGCTCATCGGATTGTCTGACCCGCTACGGGCTGGAGCGAAACAAGTGCTTGCTGAGCTTAGTCGCCGCGGTTGGTCGTTGGGCATACTTTCGGGAGACCACCCGGAGATTGTACTGCGCGTCGCTCAGCAACTTGACCTTCCCCCGCAGCGTTGCCATGGCGGATTGACTCCCGAGGAGAAGCTCGCGGCCATTCGACAATCTCGACAAACGGGTAAGACCGTGGTGATGGTGGGCGATGGCGCCAATGATGCTGCCGCGTTGGCCGCGGCGGATTGCGGGGTGGCCGTGCGTGGCGGCGCCGAGGTGAGTTTACAGGCCGCACCGGTCTTCATCGCCTCGGGAAAGCTCTCAAGCCTACTAACGCTGACGGATGGCGCAGCCGCTACCACTCGACTGGTAGGTCTCAATTTCGCATTGTCACTGGGGTACAATTTAGTGGCAGTGGGCCTAGCGATGGTGGGGTGGATTAGCCCCTTGGTCGCTGCGCTATTGATGCCGCTTAGTTCGGTAAGTGTGTTGGGTTTGACCTTAGCCTGGCGAAGTTTCGCAGAGGAACCTGTATGAGTGTCCTGTTCGTGGCCTTGCCGGTGGCGATATTATTGGGAGCTTCGGCCCTAGTGGCTTGCGTATTGTGCATTCGCGGCGGCCAGTACGATGATCTAGAAACCCCCGCCGTGCGGATGCTCGTCGATGAAAAGCCCGCTCGAAAAAAAACGTAGCGGAATTTTACAACGCGAGCGATCTGTCGACTCGACAGCTGATCACAGACTAAATGTTTTACCTGCAGCCGTAGGTTTAAAAATTGCAATTTTGAGTGCCGAAGGCACGGAATTCGATAGCCTGGGATGCAAATCCCAGGTCTCCGAAACATCCTCCTGCTTTTGCGTCTTGCCAGCG
>JBGSNE010000099.1:0-5470 GCA_041739785.1 Pirellulaceae bacterium | reverse complement strand
TGACTTTAGCAATCGAAACGGCCAAACGCTAACAGGACGTCTGGAACTGCCAACTCGAAAACCCGAAGCCTACGCGATTTTTGCCCATTGCTTTACCTGTTCGAAGAATGTCAAAGCCGCGAGCCAGGTTTCGCGCGAATTGGCGAAGTTGGGAGTCGCTGTCCTTCGGTTCGATTTTACCGGCTTGGGAAACAGCGAAGGCGACTTCGCCAACTCGAACTTCTCCTCGAATGTCACCGATCTGCTTGACGCGGCGGCGGCGCTTCGAGAACGCCATGAATCTCCCTCCCTGCTGATCGGACACAGCCTTGGGGGTGCGGCGGTTTTGATGGCCGCTGGTGAACTGGAAAGCGTACGTGCAGTCGCAACGATCGAGGCACCCAGCGAACCGGCCCATATTGAGCGACTAATCAGCAGTACTACCGCACAGATTCACGACGACGGCTCGGTTACGATTCAGTTGGGCGGTCGAGACTTGAAGATCGAGAAGCACTTTATCGACGACTTGAAAACAGATCGCATCGCGAATTCACTGCCAACTTTGGGCAAGCCTCTGATGATCTTTCATTCGCCAAATGACTCGATCGTCTCCATCGACCACGCACGACGATTGTACGAAACGGCAAAGCATCCCAAAAGCTTCGTGTCGATCGACGGAGCCGACCACATGCTGAGCGATCCTGACGATGCTCGCTTTGTGGCTGTAACGCTGGCGGCGTGGGCATCACGATACTTACCTCATCGTAAAGACGCGACGAACGCGAAGGCCGTTGCGGATGGAGTTGTCGAGGTCCATGAACAGAACGCGAGCCTTACGCAATTGATTCGCACGCCAACCCACGAGTTCCAAGCCGACGAACCTATTTCGGTCGGAGGAAAAGACATAGGCCCAAACCCTTACCAACTGCTACTTGCATCGCTCGGGGCCTGCACTTCGATGACGCTTCGAATGTACGCAAATCGAAAGCAGTGGTCGGTTGATTCCATACTGGTTCGCTTACAGCACTCACGGATTCACGCCGAAGACTGCGAATCGTGTGAAACGACAGAAGGGCGCATCGACCGCAACGAGAAAGAAATCATCGTCACAGGAGAGCTGGATGACGCACAAGTCACTCGACTCGGCGAGATCGCCGACCGTTGCCCGGTTCATCGAACATTGATGAACGAGAAACAAATCCAATCGCGCATTCGACGATCGGGTACAGTTGCATCAACCACGCTGGACTAGGTCCGGCCAGCTACTTCACGTTGTCCCTTCCACCACTTGAAGGCATCTGGATAGTCGAAGGCCAGAGCGATAAAGTCGACAGCAAACAACACCCAGAGAAAAATGTTGTAGATACCTGAAGTTTCCGGTCTGGCAAACATGATGATACCTACCAGCAACGTCCAAGGGATCAGGTGCGGTATCGCCATCCGTTTGGAGAACCCTCGTTCGTAGAAGATGATCGCGATGTTTGGCAACATGGCGATCACTACTAGTGCCGCGATCCAATTTCCCATCGGCTGGTCGACAAAAAAGCAAGCTCGCCATGTTTACGGGTGTCAGGATGAAAGTCACCCAGACCTGAACCCACACCGGCAAACTACGAAACGAGTTCCAAATATCCAAGAAGACGTTGTTGGATCGCATAGTGATATTCACTTTCACTCGTGACCTAGTGGAATGCCGGCAGTTCAATCATTGAAAAACGCAAAGTCACCTCCGCCTGCTCCGCTATGGCATTGGGTACACATCATAAACTTTCCGGCGATCGGCATGCTCTTCATTTCCGGTGGCGTTTTTTCGACTTGGCCGCTTGGCGTGTACTTGGCGTAGTACCAGTCGCCGTGCTCGGGATCGAATCCGGTCGATCGGTGCATGACCGTGATGGCCATTAGCTTTTTGTCGGGACTGTAATTTTCCTTGACGATCACGGATCCATCTGGGAGATCTGTCAGATTTGAAGCCGTTTTCGGGCTGATGTAGGTCTTGATCAACGCCCCATGCGGACTTTCACCCTCTTGAAAGATCGGGGCTCGACCGTCGACACCGTTCCATTGCTTGTAGTTGTTTGTACTTAGCCAAGACCAAAGAACATCGTAGTGGGCTTGCATACTATTACGAGTTCCGCTCTGAGCCATGGCACTTGGCACGGGCAGCAGCAATGCGAGTAACAATAGCCTCGAGAATACCGCTTTTGAGATTAGCTTCGTCATCTTTGTCTCCATAGCTTTGAATTGGTTCGCAACGATCGACATTCGAAACGCCGCACCGTGAATACCGCGTGAGGAACACTGTCCTCCAAGATAGATGTCGAAATTCGACGCGAATCCTTACATGAAAAATGGCAATGTTTACGCTAGACCGGGGAATGCCGGCAAACAGGTGTCAATGGGCCGAGTGCTGGACAAAACCTAGGGAGAGCTCAATTTGCCGGACGGACAACCGCTCGGAGCCTTCGAATCGCGATCGGAAAACTACTGGGTCTTTTCGCTCGTCAACGTTAGATTGCACACCGATGGCGTCATTTGGTGAGGGTAAACTTTCAAACGGAACATAGGAATGATGAGACAAACACAAGGAGGATGGAAATGCTGGTACTATCGCGTAAATCAGGTCAAAGTATCAAGTTCAGCTCGGGCGGGTTGGAAGTGGAGTTGACTGTGATTCGGATTGCTGGGAATCGTGTTCAAATTGGCTTAACAGCTCCGAGTTGCGTAAAGATCTTACGAGGCGAATTGGTACCAAGTCTGTCGACCGCCAAACCGCCAATCAGAATTTGTACTCAAGCAAGGCTTGGTGCGGTCGGGGCTTAGCCGATTGCGACATCATCCAATTGAGAGGGGTAGACCATGCGAGGAATTCTAAGGATTTGTGAACTGCTTGGACTGCCTTTGCTTTGGGGGGCGGGCGTCTATGGTGCGATCTCGCTACAGAATCTGGCAGTTGCTGATGAGCACACAATATGCGGTCCGTGGGGCTGTGGCCCATCAACCGGCGCGCTGTTGGCAATGCACGTCGGCTGGCTTGCGGTGTTGGGACCGCCGCTGCTGTATCTTCCCGGTCGAATTGGCTTGAGTTCCCAAATCGTTCGTTGGTTGAGTGGCTCTCTTGTAACAATTGGTATCATCGGCATTACAGCAATTGTTGCTTGGCAATGGCTAGTCTGGTTGCCGCAAGCTGGCGAGTGGTCGCGGCAGTATATCTGGCAGCGTTGTGCGTTTGCCGTCGCAATATCGATCGATTGGCCACTTGTTCAGCTGGCGCTCCTGGGAATAACGCTACCCATTAGCAGTAGACTTTGGCGGCGACGAGTTGTCAGTGCTTCGGCAGTTGACCGTCAGAGTGAACTTCCGCAGCAAGCAGATCGACTCGCACCTGAAAGTGCGGTGCCAACTTAACTGTCGTAGCTACGTTCGACAGAACGTGGACTCCCCGCAGTCTGCCGACCGCAGCTACTTTTAAGGTGCGACAGTTATTGATCAGTCGATGCTAAGCGGTATAGAGTTTCATAGTAGCGGTGAGCCAAATCAAGGAAGATTCGATGTTTGCTCTGCTCTTCAGTTACGCGATTCAACTACGTATTTGGTTGATCGCTTTTTCAATCGTGCTCGTATCTGAGCATGCCCTTGCTCAGTATTCCCCGAGCGCTGATTTAATTCGCTCTTCTGAGGTCGAACAGAACCCAGTCATCGTGATTCATGGAATACTGGGTGCGAAGCTGGTCGATGGAGACTCCGAACAAGTTGTCTGGGGTACCCTGCGACGATTTCAGTTTTGGACACGAAGCTCTCCGTCAACTGGCATGGCTCATCCCATGGAGTTCGGCGTGCCACTGAATCTCTTGCGCGACGACGTGCGGAGCGCGGGCACTCTTGCGCACCTGGACCTCAAGGTTGCGGGGCTACCGTTCGAAGTTGAAGCCTACGGTGGTCTGATGCAAGCTCTTGGGGTAGCCGGTTATCGAGATTCGAATATTCCCAGTGTTTTCGATACGGAGCAGTCCGAACACTTCACTTGCTTTCAATTTGATTACGACTGGCGGCGGGATATCAGCGAGAACGCGGCGGTACTCGACGAATTCATTGCCGAGAAGGAAGCCTACGTCGCTCGCGAATATGCTGTTCGATTCGGCATCACCCAGCCTGAGATCAAGTTCGACATTGTCGCTCATTCCATGGGCGGACTATTGGCTCACTACTATTTGCGTTATGGTCGACAATCGCTTCCCAACGACGGATCGCTTCCCACCCTTGATTGGGATGGCTGCAGGAAGGTAGAGAAAGTTGTACTCGTTGGCACTCCTAATAACGGATCCGTTTTAGCGTTGCGTGATTTGGTTAACGGCTATCAACCTTCGAAACTCGTACCGTACCAATCACCGGTAGTTCTTGGAACAATGCCCAGCGTTTACCAACTGTTGCCTGTGGATAGTCTGAATTCTCTTGTGGATGCATCCGGACAACCCGTTGATAGCAACCTTTTCGACCCTGCCACGTGGGAAGGATGCCAGTGGGGGATAGTCGCCGATGAAGCAGATAGTTCTCTGAAGCAATTGTTGCCACATGTGGCCGAGGCATCCGAACGTCGTGCCATAGCCAGAGACCACTTGGCAAAGTGTCTTTACCGCGCTGCACAGTTTCGACACTCATTGGAGATTCCAGGCCAACCACCGGCAACAACAGAATTGCATCTCTTCGTCGGGGACCAGAAGAAGACAGCTTCGATTGTTCAGATGGTTCACAGGAAAGGTACTTTGAAAGTTTTCGCGTACGAAGCTGGAGACGACACCACGACACTTCGCAGCGCATTGGCCGCCCGCGGCCTGCCCGAGGACGAGCAAAACAGCTCGTCGACTGGATGCGTTATTCCATGGTCGACGGTGACTCGAATCAACGCATCCCATCGGCAACTGCCGCTTGCTCCCGAGTTCATCTCGGCCCTGATACGAATCCTAAGAGTAGCGCCAACATCCAACGTCGCTGGAAAATGACAATCGTCCGAAGCCACTGCTCACTGTACTCGCAGCAGTTGTAGTGCTTCCGCTCGATTGTCCGCGCCGAAGACCAAGAGCAGCAATTCTTGCAGAGCATTGCGTTGGTCGACCAGCACGACGGATTCTCCTCCACCGACGAGCGCGATGCTTGCAAACTCGGGGGATGGCGATGCAGCACGCACTGTCAGCGTGCTAACGCGGGCCTTGGTTAGTGAACGAAACTGGCGAGCCATGAACAAAGAGTAGGGCAAATCCGCTCGACGTGGCGGCGCATCGCCGAGGATGATAACAACTTTGTGAGCATCGTCACGAAACTGGTAACCAGAGACGGCTTGCTGAAGCCCCAACCCCACCGCTTCTTCAACGTCGAAGCCGCCACCCACAGGTTCAACAAATGACAGAAATCGAAGAAGGGACGTTAAATCATTCGTCAATTCCGAGAATGCGATCGGAGGCGAGTCCCCGATGTCCTTGTAAGTTACGAACGC
>JBGSNE010000079.1:0-31383 GCA_041739785.1 Pirellulaceae bacterium | reverse complement strand
GTTCCGGAAAGGTGAAAGTGCACTCGATGTTGCCAAGCGCAGGGACATTGACAGTTGTAGATTTACGGCACTCGCTGTCGGTGTCGAACAACAACGTGCCAAGTGTCTGTGACTTCATGTGTCCTCTTCTAAGGCATAACTACTAAGTTATCCCCAAACAGCTTTGGGGGGTATCTGATAAATCTAACCAATACGACCCTACTCAGTCAAGTTGTTTGACCTTTATCACTCGGGAAGCTATAAACAGCCTGTCAGCGACACTAAGGGAGCTGGTGTGCCCCGTATGGCGGTTCGCGATCGTGTAGTAAACGAGGGAGTGTGCTATGACGCTAGCTAAATTCGAACAAGTCGTGTTGGGAAACAAAGTCAGCGAAAATGACGAAGTCTGGTTTCCAAGGTGGGTGCGACGCTATGCGATGAGCTTCCGCAATGGCTTGATCGACAACCTGCCAGTTAATCGCAATTCGGTTGTCAAATTCTCGAAAAGCTTACTTAAAAACGGTGCGCCTGCTTGGCAACGATTGCAGGGTGTGCGGGCGCTGGAGTGTTATCGCAACCTAGTGCTCGAGCGCTCGGAGCCGGATCTTTCCGATGTGATTCTGACCCTGACTCGATTGGCCAGGCTGGAAAGAGATGGGGACATCTATGCTCCGCCAACGGAAGAAGAGCTGAAACAACTGCACGGAAATATCAATCGCGGCGAGCCGCCTCTTATCCAAACCATGCGTGGCGAATTGCGGGTGCTGCACTATTCAATGGCTACTGAGCGGGCTTACGTGCGGTGGGTCAAACGCTTCAGCGGCCACGTGGGATCAATGGCTCTGGAGCAGTTCGACGAACATGATATCGGCGACTTCCTGACCACGTTGGCGGTTGACGGCAATGTCAGTCCCAGCACACAGAATCAGGCGCAATCGGCTCTACTGTTCCTGTATCAGTGCGTGATCGGCCAGAAGTTGGGCTTCCTGAATGCGGTGCGGGCAAAAAAATCGGATTCGATCCCTGTGTGGTTCAGCACATCGGAGATCGAACGACTACTGGAACATTTTGTGGGTGTTCATCGTTTGATGTTCCTGCTGATCTATGGTGCCGGACTGCGGCACAAAGAATGCCGTCGACTACGCATCAAAGATATTTGCTTTGACGAAGGACATATTATCGTCCGCGATGGCAAAGGTGCCAAAGATCGCATCACATTTTTACCCACGGAAGCAATTCCGGAATTAAAACGCCAGATCTCCATTGCCAAACGTTACCATGAGATCGACGTTGAGCAAGGATTCGCACAAGTCTATATGCCTCACGCCTTGGCTAAGAAATATCCGAACGCTTGCCGTGAACTGGCTTGGAAATGGGTTTTCCCCTCGCGCCAGCGAAGTCGCGATAAACGATCCGGAAATGTGTGGAGGCACCATGTGGGTGAAGAACAATTCGCAACGGCTTTCAAACGCGCGCTGCGAATGTCGGGGATCAATAAAAACGGCGTTCCGCATTCTCTCCGCCACAGCTTTGCTACGCACTTGATCGAAAGCGGAACCGCTATTCAGACTGTTCAGAAGTTGATGGGCCACAAAGACGTCCAAACCACCATGGGCTATGTGCATACCAGTGAAAAGCTAGGGGTCAGCATCAAAAGCCCTATCGATACGTTGTTGTCTACCGGCTAGTTTTGTGGTGGTCCGCCATCGCGAACGATCAGCCAATTTCTCACATCGCTTCGCGAAAGAGGAGCATGGCCTCCTCTAAGTCTTCAATCTATTTGGAAATACAACCATGCTGGAGAACGGTCGGGATTTCTCGATTCAACAACGCGATGATTTGTTGCGCGATGATCTCCTTCAATTGGTGCGGTTGGCGATTCGCGAGGATCTGGCGCGTGGGTTCGACCTAACAACCGTAGCCGTGGTTCCACCGGGGCTGGCAGCGGCAGCGAGTATTGTGGCGCGGGTCGCAGGAGTGGCTGCGGGATTCGAGCTAATTCCATGGATGATTGAAGCCATCGGCTGCGATGTGCAAGTTGACCTTCAATCAGCTGATGGCGCACCGTTTCAACCACAGGCGGTGCTAGCGACTCTCAGGGGGGATGCGCGGAATGTGCTGACCTGTGAACGGACAATTCTCAATTTCTTGGGACGCTTGTGCGGTATCGCAACTTGGACTGACCGCCACGTCGCTGTGATACGCGATTTGCCGGCGCGAGTCTATGACACGCGGAAAACAACTCCCGGATGGCGACGGCTGGAAAAGTATGCGGTCCAATGCGGCGGGGGCCACAATCATCGTAGCGGTTTGTACGATGCAGTGTTGATTAAGGATAACCACTTGGCTTGCCACGCTCGGAGCACGGGGCAGGTGCTCTCAGCGAGCGAAGCAGTGAATCGGGCGCGGCGCTTTCTCACCGCGCAGCCGGATGCAGCCAGCGATGCAATCGTGGAAATTGAGGTCGACTCACTGGAACAACTGGCCGATGCACTCACGGCAGTTCCCGATATCGTGCTGCTCGACAACATGTCCCTGGATCAACTGCGGCAAGCGGTAACAATGCGCGATGCGGCAGCCGGTGGAGTGCAGTTGGAAGCGTCCGGCGGGGTCAACTTGTCGACGTTGCGGTCCATCGCTGAAACGGGCGTCGATCGCATCAGTGTCGGAGCCTTGACGCATTCGGCCGTCAATCTCGATCTGGGACTCGACTGGGTATTGGGATAGGCACGCGAATGTTGACACAAACGGAATTTGCCATTACTAGAAATCAATGCGTAATCCGCCCTGACTTTCTGCGGGCGGCACGCATGAGATACTCCTCGCTGGTGGCATTGTTCCTGGTGAGCAGTTTGTTGATGTTGCTGGCGACTTGGTGGTGGCTAGGGAGCAATTCAGGCGATGAAAACGGCGAACGAAAGTCAATCGCCTTTACCAGTCAATTGCGTTCCTCGCTTGCAGGGATTGACCCTTCGGCGTTGCGAATCAAAGCGTGGCATACGCTGGATGATTTTTCACACGAGCTGGCTCAGTTCGAAACTGTCTTTTGGGATCCGGCTGATACCACGTCGCTGCGGTTGTACTTAGCAGGTTGTGAATCATTGAAAGAGGGAAGGGTGTTGGAGATCGGCACTGGGACTGGGATCGTCTCTCTGTATTGTGCCGAGCACGGAGCCACTCGAATTGTAGCCACGGATATCAACCCACAAGCGGTTGCCAATACGCTCTACAACGCGGATCTGTTTGGAGTGGAAGACAAATTGGAAGTGCGCGTGGTCTCTATCGATCACCCCGGCCCTTTCGCAGTCATCAATGCTGAAGAAAAGTTCGATCTGATCATCAGCAACCCACCCTGGGAAGACGCCCCAGTGGAAGAAGTGGCGGCACATGCGCTCTATGACCCGGGGTTTGCATTGCTCGATGGTTTACTCGAGCAAAGTGCCACTTATCTTCACCCCAACGGAAAACTGTTGTTGGCTTATGGGGCGAAAAAAGCGATCGAACGCATCGTATCCACTGCGCCAGAGTCGGGATGGACGGTGCGGGTGCTGGATGATCGCGAGCTAGATTCGCTGCCGGAAGTGTTTGTCCCTGGCGTGCTGCTAGAACTGAGCCGCTGATCGTCGCTCGACTCTGCGCTGATCGTCGCTCGACTCTCCGAGTCGAGTCGAGTTGAGTTGAGTTGAGTTGAGTTGAGTTGAGTCAGGCTGGAAAGCCCGACGTACGAATGGGGCAGGCTGAAAAGCGTGGTGTTTTTTTTGCAAAGTTGATGTTGACGCGGTCGCCCGAAGTTGGGCATACTTTGCAGCAGCGTAACGGATTACGCCAGTTGACGGGCGAACCCCTGATCTGGGCCCCAGACCCTAGATCTAAGGCTTGAGTGTTGACTGTATTTTCGGAAGGATCCCCTAACGACACGGCGGCCACGGTCCTAGCGACAGGTCGATAAACCGTCCATAATCAGGCTAGCAATTGCTTTGGCCCGAATGATGGCTATCGACTTCTATAGTCCCCGCAGACCTAGCTCGCCAACGGAGTGCCTGTGTCGTTCACTTACGATTCTGATACCAAAGAGCGCGTCCGCGACGCAACAGATATTGTCGACTTAATGGGCGCCAAGCTTGAGCTGCGCCGCCAAGGTCGCAATTATGTGGCTAATTGTCCGTGGCACAACGACACTCGCCCTAGCCTGCAAATCAATACTGAGAAGCAGATCTGGAAATGCTGGGTGTGCGACATTGGTGGCGATGTCTTCAATTTTCTGATGCACGACGAAGGGCTTACTTTCCCCGAAGCCCTGAGAAAGCTCGCCGATCGGGCGGGCATCACGTTGACTCAAGCCCCCGGGGGCCAACGCCGAGCAAACGATTCGGCGGATATCAAAGCGGAAATATTTCGAGCGCTCGCCTGGGCACAGGAGTTTTTCCACAGCTATCTACTGGAAGACTCTGCAGCGGCTTCGGCCCGCGAATACTTGGCTACTCGAGGCTTGGGAGTTTCCGCGATTCAGACTTTTGGTGTTGGGCTGGCTCCCGCCGGATGGTCAACATTGCTCGAGCAAGCTGGGCGAAAGAAATTGACGCCGCATGTCCTCGAAGGAGCCGGGTTGGTTATCAAGAAAGAGGGTGGGCATTACTACGATCGATTCCGTGGGCGGATTATGTTTCCGATTCGTGATCGAGATGCCCGCACGATTGCCTTCGGAGGCCGCGTGTTGCCGGGAGACGATGGTGGAGCCAAGTACATCAACTCTCCCGAGACGCGGTTGTTTCAGAAGAGCCAGCAGTTGTACGGGTTCGACTTAGCGCAAACTCCAATTCGACAAAGCAAACAAGCGCTTGTCATGGAGGGTTACACCGACGTGATGTTCGCGCATCAATGTGGCGTCAATAATGCCGTGGCTGTGCTTGGGACGGCGCTGGGGGCACCGCACCTAAAATTGCTCAAGCGGCAGAATTGCGAAACGGTAGTATTGCTGCTCGACGGCGACGAGGCCGGCCAGAAACGGAGCGATGCGGTGCTGGAATTGTTTCTGCATGCACAATTGGACGTTCGCGTGCTGTCGCTTCCCGATGGACTCGATCCGGCCGACTATCTACAGAAATTTGGTGCCGACAATTTGCAACAACTGATCGACAGCGCTGCCGACGCGTTGGAGTTCAAACTACGACGCGTGAGCGCGGGTTTCGATCCCTTGGTCGATACGCACCGTGCCAATCAAGCGGTTGAGGAGATGTTGTCGCTGTTGGCCAAGGTGCCCCATAGCGGTCTGATCAGCAATGATTCTTTTTTCCTAAGGCAGAATCAAGTCCTGCCACGGCTAGCCAGACGCTTTGCCATCCCGGAAGAATCACTGCGTGAGCGACTGACTGCCTTGCGACACAAGCAATCACGGTTTGTCAAACGTCAGGATGCCCCCGAATCGGAGTCACGTAAACCGCTGCTGAAGCCCAGCGATTTGGCTCCCTTTGAACGCGAGCTGCTGGAGTTGATTATTGTGGCGCCGCAGGTTGCTCCGATCGCGCTGGAACGCGTGCAGTCGGGCTGGCTACAGTGCGCGGCGGCTCAGCAAATGCTTGACGCCTATCAGCAACTCGAATTCAGCGGCGAGTCGTTAGAATTCAACAGTGTGCTCAATGCGTTGGAAGACCCTTCGCTAAAGAGTTTGTTAGTCACACTGCATGAGCAGGCCAATGCCAAACTGCGTTATACGCGTGATACAGCTGAAAACCGACTGCGAGTATTGACACAACGGATGGGTGAACAACAAGATGTGCAGCGAAGACAACAACAGATTTCTACACTAGAAAAAAAGGAGCTATCCCCTCAAGACGAACTGGACATGCTACAGGACGTAGTTCGACAAGCGCGTTTACGACAAGGGTTGGAGCACAAACATTCCGCTGAGTCTGGAAAACCACTGACAGACGAGCTGGAACAGGAAAGCAACCTGGCCGAGGATTTGCCTTACACTGAGCAATCCCCTTCCAAATAATGTGTGAGACGAAGATGTCCCAGCGCCAGACACACGACGTGTCCGACGCTTGAAACTTTTAAAAACTGATTCTTAAATTTTCCACTGCCGAACAGCCTCGTTGCATGGGTCCGTTGCCTTCAGCACGTGCCCGTGTTACATCCCGCTGGTCTGTTCGGCGAAATCAAAAGGAGTTGAATTGTGGAGCTAATGGACCTAGACCTTCGTCAATTGATTGCCACCGGTCGCGAGCAAGGCTATCTGACCTATGAACAAGTTGGCAAGTATCTACCGGACGAGGATATCAGTAGTGAGAAACTGGACACGCTGCTGGTAGTTCTCGATAAGAAGGGTATCCCGCTGGTCGACAAAGCTCCCACCTTGCCCTTTTCTCAAGCCGCTTCCCTACTGTCGACCGCTACGGCTTTCACCGGTAGCGACGACGCTGCCGAACTGCCTGAGGAGGAATTCGATAATGAAGCGGACGACGACAAACTATTGTCGAACTTTACCGCGCATGCCGAGTCACCCAAGTTGAGTGACGATCCCATTCGCTTGTATCTCAGTCAAATGTCGCAGATCCCGCTCTTTACCCGCGACGAAGAAATTGCGTTGGCTAAGAAGATCGAGATTACTCGCAAACGATTTCGCCGGAGCTTGCTCGGCAACGATTTTGCGATGCGGCAAACCGTCGAGATTCTAAAACGTGTTCACAAGGGGCACTTGCCGTTCGATCGCACCATCAAGGTTTCACTGACGGAGCGATTGACCAAGGAACAGATCACCGCACGCATGCCTGCCAACCTGCAGACGCTTGAGCGACTGATGGCCCGCAAGCGCGAGATCTTCTCAGGAATTGTACGCAAAAATGTCGATGCGGCGGTCAAGGCGGAGTTAGTTCAACAGTATGTCCGCCTGCGGGCTAAATGCATCGTGCTGGCGGAAGAATTGAGTCTGCGCTCGCGACGCGTCACGCCAAACATGAAGCAGCTTGAGCAAATGGCCGATCGGATGGAGAACCTTCGCGCTCGGATTAACGAGATCCAACACGATCCGATGTCATCCCACGAGTACGACCGACTGCGTCTGGAGCTTCGCAAACTGATCGTAGTAACTCAAGAGAGTCCCCGCAGTTTGCGTCGCCGTTGTCAAGAATTCCGGTTGCACTTCAATGAGTACGAAGCGGTCAAACGTGAATTGTCGCAAGGTAATTTACGGCTGGTAGTCTCGATTGCTAAGAAATATCGCAATCGTGGTTTGAGCTTCTTGGATTTGATCCAGGAGGGGAACACCGGGTTGATGCGCGCGGTCGACAAGTACGAATACCGTCGCGGCTTTAAGTTCTCGACTTATGCTACCTGGTGGATTCGTCAAGCGATAACGCGAGCGATCGCTGATCAGGCGCGCACCATTCGCATTCCCGTGCATATGATCGACGTGCTCAGCCGCCTGCGCAACATCCAGAAGACGCTCACACAACAGCTCAAACGCGAGCCATCGACAGAGGAGATCGCCGAGCAGACCGATCTACCTGTCGAAGAAGTGCGTCGAGTGCTCGATATCGGTCGCCACCCCATCAGTCTCGATTGTCCCGTTGGCGAAGGAGAAGACAATAGCTTTGGCGAGTTTATTGAAGATGGGGATCACAGCAATCCTATTCGCAACGCCAGCAATGGGCTGTTGCGCGACAAGATTGATACGTTGCTCAAGTCACTTACGTTCCGCGAACGGGAGATTATCCGCTTGCGCTACGGACTGGTGGACGGCTACTCGTACACGCTTGAGGAAGTTGGACGTATTTTCAAAGTGACCCGCGAACGCGTGCGACAGATTGAGGCCAAGGCAGTATCGAAACTGCAAAATCCCGTTCGCGCCGAGCAACTATCTGGTTACCTTCGCCCCACGGCGGCCTAACACGCCCCGTACGTCAGGCTTTCCAGCCTGACCGAATTTGTACCTGACCTGGCGTATCGGCTGTGGCCATACGCCAAGTCGGGCAGTATGGACCAATTTGCAATGCGCCAGTAGATGAATTGGACTTGCATCCCAGTTGACCAATGCCCTGTCTTCGGCACTGAACAGCGAAGACATCAAAACCCGGCCTTGGAAAACCTGTCCAACTTGCTTCTTGAATCAATGGACTACCCACAGATTCTTCAAATGAGCCTTTAACTTTGGGGTTGCAAAAAAGTGGGGTAAGCTTCCAGCTTGCGTTTTACGATCGATATCGAGAAGGCAAGCTGGAAGCTTACCTCGCTTTTTTCATTGACGAAGCACTAGGACAAGAACCGATAAACGCGTTGTCCCACGATGCGCTATCTGCAACTGGATTATTACATGCCCAATTCTTTGCGACGCTCTTCGATCTCTTTACGCGATAGAGTCCGTGTAGCACTGGTTTCACCACTACCATTGTAGATTGTCAGTGTGAGCTCGATCAGCTCCTTGTCTTCCTTGTTCGGATATACGCTTAATACGCTGACATGCCCAGAGCCAGGTGGAGTCTCAAACTTTTGATCCCCTTCAAAACTTGGGTCTTTGAGCAACATGGCTGCGGCTCGTTCATAAGCCGCGTCGGCCAAAGAGCGATTGACCACAATCGTTTGTCGGGCCAGCGATTCACTGGTTTGCAAATGCAGTGATTGGTACATGCCGATCATCAGCACGCTGGTGGTCAAAATGACAATCAGCACCAGCATTAGGGCAAAACCACGGGGACGCAAACGTCGACGAAAGGGTGAGTTCATGGTTGTTTCCTAAATTGCGGGACGAATCCAAACTTGAGTGCTTGAGATTTCGGCCGGATAGGGTGGGCGCGATCCAAAGGTTACTACATCGACGCCAATCAACCATCCATCGTCGGCTTTTGAAGGTTTGTCAACCACGTAAAATTGCAGCTTAGCAAGGCCTTGAATTAGCAGCTCGGCACCTTTGTCGTTTTCGACGATCAATTGATCCCCATTGAAACTTAACCGCGCCTTTTGGCCGTCGGCTTGGAGATACACCAGACTCTGATCTTGGATTTCGAGGACGTCGGTACTTCCCTGCAAACGTCTGCTGATCCCTTCCAGTGCAGCTTGTCGGGTGAAACCGCCCGACTGATGTTGGCTGCTGGTTTCCGCAATGCTCAACGAGGCTTGAATCATACCAAAGAGCGGTACCATTATCAGGGCCATCAACATCATGGCAGCCAGAAGTTCAACCATCGTCATGCCAGGTCGGCGGCGACAATCAGTTCGCATCGAGTAGGAATTCCGCATATTAGTTGTCGTTTGCCAGTAGGGTTTCGTTGGCAGTGAATGTTTCGACCTGGTTATGGCGTTGCACGAGCCACATTGGTCCAAAGCTCCACTTGTGTTTCGTTTGCGTCGAGTTGCCAATTGCCATTGGCATCGTGCCAGCCAAGAGTGCGAACAGCCATCAGGAGCCCCGGTATACCACCCACGCTTGAGTCTTCCAGACAGTAGCTCTCAAATAGTAACTCCGGATGGCCTTGGGCTTTAAAGCTAACGACACCGGTTTTGGTTTCTTTAAAGTTGCTTCGCACCCAATGACTTAGCTCGTTCTGCTTGCCTTCCACTAGTGGGATCAATTCGGCGCGCTGCCGAAAAACTTCATCCCGCCTGACGACGTTTCTCATGAGCTCGGCCGTGGGAACCATAAATAGTCCCAATACCATCAGCGCGGCAATGACTTCCAGTAGCGAGAATCCCTTGCGGGGAACACTAAGCTTTGCGGACTGGTACATGCGCTTTACTCCTTAATTGTCACTAGGACTTGTCCCGAAGCACTCAACAGTTCGATCACCCCCATCGCGTCTGGACTGGCAAGCAAAATGGCTAGCGACCGGTCGGTTGAACCATCGGGTTGAAAAGTGACGCTACGGTTGGACCACTCGCTCTTCACACCTTGTGGAAAGGTGTGATTGGGAGGTTGCATCGCTTTGGTGGCACCTGCCACGTAAGTCGCAAATCCAGTCTGAGAACCGCTTTGATACCAGTCCAAACGTACTGGCTGCCCACTGGCGATCGCGGTTGTTCGCGCGGAGCGCAGGGCTGACCCTACGTACTCCGCTTCCTGCTTGACTCGCAATCGTTCTACCAATTTGGGGCTAGTGCGCATGCTGCCAACGGCGGTGGCCATGACTCCAATCACCACCAATACGCAGATCAATTCGATCAGCGAGAAGCCTGTGAGCCGTTTGCGACGGAGATATGGAGTGTGGTACATAGCGATGCTCCAGAAAAGGTGTCCGACACCTTTTTGGCTGTTTGGGTGGATTATGCAAAAAGGGTGGCCAGACTTGCGTCCCGCCACCCTTGTTTTTGTTTGCTCTCTCGCGCTAGGTCTATTTAGGCGCGTAGGGATTGATGACGGTTAGGTTTGTGCTGTCCCACTGATAGTAGCCACCATAGGGAGTCGGGGTCGTACGCGAGCTGGTGTATCCGTAGGTGTTCAGATAGGTCAGACCACGGTCGGGCCATGCTCCACGTTCCATGTAATAGGCTTGAACTACTCCGTTGAGCGAAGCGATATTCTGCTCATCCAATTTCTTGCGAGACTTTTCACGCATTGGGGAGATGGTAGCTACGGTTGCCGTAGCGACAACTGCCAGAATGATGACAGCGGCGATGACTTCGATTAGCGAAAAACCCTTGCGATTCGTCTTCTTGTGCATGTGCATTACCTTTCAGGTGATTTGGGGGGCATCAGCGTAACACCAACATCGAACTCGCTTGCCGGGTAGATTCCCAGCCGCCAGTGGTGTGCCGATACTAGAAAGGTAGGTCGCAAATCTCCTGCAAGCGGAGATAAAGGGGATATTTTTATGTTGTTTTTTGGCAACATGCGATTGCGGCCAAGTGGAAGAGCGAGCTGGCGGCACTAGACTGGATTATTCGCCGGAATTGTTCCAATCCAATGCGGTAGATAGTTTTGTCGAGAACTCGGGACGGGGCAAAATATGAGGCAACCGAAAACTACGCAGCGCGAAACGCCACCGGTCAGACTAACTCCAACCGCGTTGGACGCGGCTGCTGTAGCCATGTCGACGACCTTGATCATTGGTATGGTCGGCAGTTTGGTATTCTTCCTGATCATTGCCTTCTATCGCGGCCAATACGATAGCCGCTTAATGTACATCTTTGGACTCTACTCAGCGGCGATCGTTCTGGTCGCCAGGATTGCCATCGAAAGTGGTCGCGCCTACGCAAACGCTTTTAGTTTTCCGCTAGCTGCAGTGTCCATCTTGGCAATCATGCGATTTGTCACGATCAGCGGTCCTCTGGGGCCGTTGAGTTGGCTGGTCAACATTGGCCTTCTGGCAATCGCTTGGGTACTGGCTGATCGCATTACCTTTGATTGCACGCTGATCTCCGATCGCGAGCGAAGTTTGCAACAGGGACTATTGCAATCGCTGGGATTACTCAAGCCCGATGGCGAAATCCGTACCCCGAGCGTGATTGCCAATGATGTAGCCGCTGACAAGACGAGCGGTGTCGACAAGGCTAAACCTCGCAAGAAGCGCCGTCATAATCCAGGAGTTTGGGTGCTCTACTTTGCGCTGTTAGCCTTCCCACTATTCGGCTTGGGGCAGTTGGCGATTCCTGACGAACGGCAGCGTGGCTGGGCGTTCACATTCTTGATCAGCTACTTGGCTTGTGCACTGTGCCTCTTGGTGCTGACATCACTCGTTGGTATGCGTCGCTATCTGAGGCAACGAGGCGTTGCAATGCCGGCAGACATGAGTATGCAGTGGCTAACAGCCGGCGTGGGGAGCGTGCTGTTTATCCTCGTGCTTTGTCTAGTGTTGCCACTCCCCGGTCGCAGCTTGGGCTTAGTTGGGCTACCAGCGATATTTCAATCTCCCGATGGTCTGACTACTAGTCGCTGGGGGCGGGGGGAGGAGGGGTCCGACAATCAGTCCAACCAGGATGCCGCCCGCGCCGCACCTGAGGCTCCAGAAAATCGACCGGCAGGACAGCCAGACGCACCTGCCAATGGACCGCCACAAGCCGATGGACCAGGATCGCCGCAAGCCAGCGACCGAGCTGGTGACAATGCGCCACAGCAGGGCTCCGAGAAAGGCGCGTCAGAAAACGAACAGAGCAATTCCCCCGCCAGCTCGCAGACCAGCTCAGACCAGGACAATTCAAATTCGGCTAAGGACTCTCAACGCGATGCGGGCCAGTCAACCAGCGACAGTCCCAAAGACAACGGAACGAAAGAGGATCAGGCGGAAAACCAGTCGGAGAACCAGGCGTCGACAGGCAACGACAATGCGAACACCGGAGACCAACCTGGCCAAGCCGACCAAAACAATCAACCCGAGAACAATCCATCCGATAACAATCAGCCTCGCCAATCGGATCAAGGCGCTGAGACTTCTAGCTCACAGCCCACTTCCTCTGCTGCCAATCCCGTATCCCAGTTCCTTGGTCAATTTGGTTCCTTGGGAGAACTATTCAAATGGCTTACGATTGCGGTATTGGCAGCTATCGTGATCTTATACGCTATGACACATCCAAGTGAAGTTGCCAAGTTTTGGCGCGAACTGTGCGCGTTTATAGCCGCACTGTTTGGCCGCCGCCAGACTCAGGAAGCATCGTCGACACCATCGACGAATAAGCTTGAGCAACCCAAACTTCGACGCCCGTTCCATTCGTTCGCCAACCCATTCGCCGTGCAGTTAGCGGGGTGGACACCGGCTCAAGTTGTTGAACATTCGTTCGCAGCTTTGGAGGCCTGGGCGGCCGAGCATGGCACACCGCGGCAAGAGCAGCAGACCGCAGCGGAGTTCGCCCGACAGCTGGCCAGTGCGCAGCCTCCTTTGGGCCCACACGCGGCAAATGCGGCTAGCATGCTCGACCAACTTATGTTTGCGAACTGGAAACCGAAACCAGAGGAACTCAAGCCACTAGCCAAGCTCTGGCAATCGCTGGAAAGGTGACGTCGAACTCGCTCTATCGCACCACATCACCACCGGCAGTTGCGGTGAACGCGGTCGCCTGTTCGGATATGGAAAACTCAGCCCAGACGGGTAAGTGGTCCGAGATGCGTTCGACATCGGCCAACTGAATTCGAAACATCTGCTCTAAATCCATTACGCCCGCTCGTCCAGTGAACTCGCGAGTCGTTTGTCGGTCGGCCATAATGTTATCGAGCGTTTTATTCTTGCGCGTATTTGTGGGAACACCTACGATCAACGGGGCAAATCCAGGAATACGACCGAGCTTTTGAAACTTGGTGGGATCGGCGTTTAAGTCACCCAGCAGCAACACATCATCTTCAGGGTATTCGAACTGACGAACATTGACGTACACGTCCGCCAGAACATCCAGCTCGTATTTGATCTCATCCGGGTCGGTGTGCATATTGATCAGTGTAAAACTGAACGGTTGATTGCTCACTGTTTCAAATCGTCCGACAAACGGCTCGCGATGCAAAATGTCGGCATCGTCTTGTACTGGATAGCAAAATTTTGGCCCCCCATGAATCCGCGCAGTATCGTAAACAAAAGCATACTGCTCATAGTAGCCACTCGCCTCGCGGCCGATCCGTGGACTGATCGTATACGAATAATTGACACCGGCGCGATTGATCAATTCGATCAATTGGGGGATGGTGCGTTGGTCCTTGCTGGTGATCTCTTGCAAAGCAATGACATCGAAGTGCCGAATGATCTCAGCGAACTTCTCCATGACCCACGGCTGGTCCAACTTGCTGGGCCCTAGCCGTTGCATATTAAAGCTGCCGATGAGAATCGTCGCGGTAGTTCGATCTGGAATCGAGCCCTGTGAAGCGACGTTGGTGCCTGGCGTCACAGACGTGGATACAAATTCGCCCTCGCTCTCACCTTCGTTGGGGACTTGCATGGAATTCGGATCGCAACCGAGGTAGCCACCCAGGCCAATCAGTAACAGAACCATCATCGGGTAGAATGGTAGCGAGCGCATCCCTCGGCCTCCTTGCTTTGGGAATCCAATGTTTTAGTTAGTTTAGGCGTCAGCCAGGTCTTTGGTCTCAATCCTCAAAAGCTGCCTAAGTGCCTTTAGCACGACAAGTTTTTTGGCGAGGCTCTCTTGTTTTCACGGGGCTAGCCAGTTTTTTTGCTTGACTCGAGAGCCGCTGTGGCCAAACGTTTTAACCGCGGGTCTTGACTCTCGGCAGCTTGCCGTAGCGCATCGAGTGATTCGGTAGTTAGCTCAGGTATTGACGACAGCGACAACGCGGCCTGTTGCCGAGCGGTGATTTCTGAGTGCTGTTTCAAACAAGCCACGAGGGCAGCCTGGTATTGCGTAGCAGGATCGCCCAATTTAGGCAGCATACGACATGCGGCAGCGGCCACTGCTGCGCAAGGCTGCAAGCACAATTCGGCTACGCTTTCGGCTAACTCTGTTGGCAGGACTTCCACCGTTTGCAAGGCATCGCTGGCCCAACTGCGGACTTCCTCATCCGCGTCTTGCATACTCCCCAACAATTCCAGTACATAGTTTTCGGCCGACTCATCACCAGTCGCTAGACGGCGCAGTTTTTCCAATGACAGAGCTTGCGTGTTGGCAATGGACATCGTGCTAGGACTCCTCCAGTGGGCAATTGAAGAACCGGTCTCACCGGCAATAGAGGATCGCCGTTCCTGTCGCAAGGGCAATCCAGCAAATATTCAGCTCACCGCGCTGGGTGATTTGGTCTCGGCCGTCAAATACTCCGTCGCCGGCCGATAGTGTTGGAACGATTGCTTACGCCTCAAGTGTATGTTGCTAGATTTGTCTTGGTGCGAATTTTGGAGTGGCAATCGCAGCTTCAAATTCTTGGCCAATGTCGGTTTTGACGCTGACATCAGAGATCATTTTTGCTACGACACGGCCACAGACATTTTCTTCGGACACGATGGAAAGTAGCTCGATATCCAATGGTTTTGCCTAGTCCCCAAAGTTTACGACGCCTTTTTCATTTGGCTCGAAACCTTTTACTTCCTTGAATCGAATCAACGTGCTCCACTTACACTGTCTTTTTCACCGGCCAGTTTTCCTGGCGTTGTGCGCATATGGCTTGAACTTAGCTTGGTTGGATTCCGCTCACGCTCAACGGAACCTGTCCGATGCGACGGGCCAGCGTGATGTCAGCAACAGCGTTGACAACAGCGTTGGCAGCGCCGTCAATGGAGCGGCCGAAGAGGTTCCCAACGATGCTTTGGTAGCCTTGGGACGAAATGATGCCAGCCTGAATGAAATTGCGATTGTTAGTGAAGACCGACTGGCAGCCGTTGGGGACCGTGGGACGATTCTAATTAGTGGCAACGGTGGTCGAAGTTGGGAGGCAACGAACAGCCCGACTACCGCCGGCTTGCATGGCATACAGTTTTCACCACTGGGCTTCGGCCTAATTGTTGGTGGCTGGATTGGTGCTGACACTCGTTCCAGCCATGCAGTCGTACTACAGACACTCAACGGCGGCAAGAACTGGAGCACCATCGCCACGCCCGATCTGCCAAGGTTGATCGGTTTGTGCATACTGGAAAATCACTGCGTCGCTTGGGGAGATTACAGTCCCACTTGGCGGACCTCTGTTTTTGAAAGTTTAGATGCCGGTCTCACATGGCGCGGGATCCCAACGTCGCTCGGACATGCCACCGCAGCCGGTATTTCAGACGCTGGGGCGATGGCCATTGTCGATCAATTAGGGCGCAGCTTCTTGGGCAACGTAAATTCGACTGGTAACTCAACTGGCCGCCAAACAGTCCCCACGCAACTGGCCAGTCCCACTCGACCATTGCGATGTGTGCTTCATACTGGTGAACGCTGGTTGGCCTGCGGAGCCAGTGGTGAATTGATTTGGAGCGTGGACGGCTCCGATTGGACCGACGTGGAATATCCGCTGAGCCGCGGGGCTCGCGAGTTGTGTCACTGGGAAGCCATTGAGCAGGTTGGGAATCAATTGTGGATCTGCGGGCGACCGGGTTCCATCGTGTTGCATAGCGACGATGCAGGAGCCAGTTGGAGTGTACAGCGGACGGGACAGACCTTGCCGCTTTCAGCCATTCGCTTCGTCGACCTCAACCGTGGCTGGGCAACCGGACCGTTGGGACTGATTCTCGCAACTCGCGATGGTGGACAGACTTGGTATGCACAGCGGCAACGGGCCCGTCGACTGGGGCTATTGGCGTTATCAGCCTCGGCCAACGAAATACCTTGGTCGGCACTAGTGGCCGCCACCTGGGACGAACAAATCGCCGCAGCAGCCAGCGTCTTCCAGTCTCCGGAGCCAATTGAGCAAGCGGACTTCCTGCCATCACGAAATAGCCTGCGGAAATCGGTCGCCCCGCAAATGGGATTGGCCTCTTGCGAGCTGATCTCCGAACCGTTTACCAACCCAGAACGCTTGATCGAGCAGCTCTCCGTCGAATTGCTTAGTTGGCGTCCCGATGTGTTGCTAGTAAGTGCATCGGAGATGACGCCCGATCCAATACGAAACGACGATATTCGAAGCAACATCGCCAGCGGCGCTATGAGCATACTGCAACAATGTGCCGCTCCCAATTCAAGATTGACTGATGAACTACATCTTCCCGCATGGAATGTCAGCAAGTTGGTGAGCACGTGCCAGAGCGATTCTGCGCAATTCAAAGAACACAGTTCGCGTGTGTTGCGACAACCGGGTATCGCCATTGGCGATTGCCTACTGCCACTGTCGATCGAGGACCGGCAGCGAGCCGCAAGCGTGATGATGCGAACGGAATGGGCACACAGTCAATCCAGATCTGCCTTCGCTTCGCTCCTAGGAGCCATCGCTCCCAATCCAGAGACGGAACGACAGGTGGCCATCCGAAACGTTGGCAACTATCAATTGATGATGGGAAGTGTGCATCGTGCACAATCTATGCAACAGTTGGCCGAAACTCCGACCGTTGATTGTGCGCTTGACCAATGGACCAAAGATCTTGATTTCGTGATGCGCGGCGTCCCCGCTCGTGAAACGGCCCCGCTGTTACAACAGCTGGCACAGCGGTTACATCTAGGATTGCGCTGGGAAAAACGCCAAATCGTCTACCAACGGCTCATCGAAAGCAGCCCTCACGCGGACACTGCCGATTGGGGAAGGATCGAACTATTGCGACTACAGCATAGCGACGAACGCGCAGCCTGGGAACGAAACGTGCTCCGCTCCGACTCGTCTGCTCTGCAATTGGCCAACGGCACGACCAAGCCACGTCCGGTCCCCCCAGCAAGTTTGGCTGCTCACGTGGAACCGTGGAACGCCTCACCATTCGGGGATTCCATTCGCGATAGTCAGTCCGCAGACGCTCCGTTCATGGTGGTTCCCGCTTCAGCCGAGACGCCTGTCAAAACCGCTAACGCTGACTACCAATCATCCGCGACACAAACAGCTTGGCGACAGTTGCTGCAGAGCGTGGGCTATCAATCACCTACATTGCTGATGCGCCCCGATATACAACTGCGGCTCTATCGTACTGGTTGCAATAGGAGTATCGCAGATACCAACGATGGTGCGCAAATAGGTTTAGCCGGCGACACAAGTCAGCTCGAGCACCTACTCCAGGCCCCACAACTTATCGGATGGACACAAATGGCGGCGCAGGAATTAGCGATGGCGGACAATCGCTCATCACAGCTGCGGTGGGCCATCGACGCGATCATCACCGACCAACCGCCATTGCTCGACGGGGCGCTTGACGACGCTTGTTGGAGTCAAGCACCGACTATGCCCTTAACTACGTTGGACATTCCGCAGGAGTCAGCAACCGCTCTAGCTGAAACCAAGATTCGCTGGGCGTACGACCGAGAGTATTTGTATATCGGTATTTCTAGTCCCCATCAGATGGGAAGTTCGCCGCCGAGTGTAGTGCAGCGACGGGGCTATGACGCCGATCTGAGTGAGGTGGACCACGTTCAACTAGTGCTTGATACTGACCGCGACTACTGTACTGCCATTGAACTGGCCGTCTCAGCCGATGGAAGAACCTATGATCGCTGCTGCGGATCTTCACACTATAACCCGAAATGGCACGTGAGCGTGCAGTCAGCCGCAGACAGCTGGTCGGCCGAATTGGCCATCGAACTGAACGAATTGACCACGCAGACTGAATTGCCTGGCAAAGCTTGGGCCGTATCAGCCCGGCGCTTGCATCCCACGGGAGTATCGCAGAGCTGGTCGCAACTTCGCAGCCACAATCCCTATCTACACGCTGGCGGCCTACTGATCTTTGCTCAATAGATCTGCGGACTGCTTCGAGTTCTGGGGCCTCCTGCGAACTCGTCGATTCGCTCGAATTCGCCAACACGAGGGAGGGTGAAATCAACCTTTGTACCGCTGATCAGCGAGAAATATCGAAATTCTTGGCGAATTCCGCTACGGGAAGGCTGAGTGTACGGTTAGTGAGCAAACAAAAACTCTTGGCTTGTCATTAAACTCCACAACAGATCCTGGAAGGTCTCCGAGCGGTTTACGCCGGCTTTATCTGCGGCGGCGATCAGCTCAAGCAACCGACTGCGTTCTTCAGCCGCAGGAAACCGCGATAGGGCGCGCAAGTAGGCTTGATCGACGACCTCAGCGGCTGAGAGATTCGCGAAGATCCAGTGAGCTACAACACATTTTTGATCGGTCAGTTTATCGTTCAGCGTGTCGCCGTTATTCAGATGTAAGACTTGCACGACGGTAGGTTGATCGCTCCGTTCGCAATCGCAAGTAATACGTCGCTGGTGGCGTCCGAATGTCTTTAAAAAAGTGTTGACCACAGCCGCGTCGTACAACTCTAAGGCGCTGGTACCAACGGGGTAAAAATCTGTCGGTTTGCGATCAGCCCCAGAGTACTGAATCTCCTTAAACTCCGTCGGGACTCCGGTCACCTGCACTACCGCATCGTGCAGCACTTCGGCCATTAGCCGCCTAGGATAGTAGCGGCCGTAAAAGCGTTGATCTTGTGCATTGCCTGGCGTGGCCTGCGCGGCGCGTTGATAGGTTTGAGAATTCATTATCAACCGCATCAATGCCTTCAGGTCGTAATGATGCTCAATCAAGTAGTCTGCCAACGCATTGAGCAGTCTTTCGCTACTGGCAGGATTGCTGGATCGGAGATCATCCACCGCCTCAACCAAGCCCACTCCCATAAAAGCCGCCCAGACCCGGTTGGCGATCGCGCGACTAAAATAGCGATTGTCGATGCTAGTCAACCACTGAGCTAAAGCGATGCGTCGGTCGCTGGGATCGTCGATGTCGAGCGGTGTGGCATCCAGCGGTGTAGGCGGTTGCGGTCGTCCCCGCGAGGGCTGGATTAGATCGCCGCGTTCCATCACAACCAGAGTTCGCTTGCCATCACCATTGCGAGGATCGCCCCCCCATCCTTTGGCACGCACACGCGCGTAGAGATTGGCCATCGCATAATATTGGTCATTGGTCCACTTCTCTAACGGATGATTGTGGCATTTCGCGCAACCGATCGACAACCCCATAAAAGCTTGACAAGTATTTTCGGTCAGGCTCTCTGGGTCTTGGTGGATGGCGTAGAAATTGGTGGCACCCTGCGTGTTGCTTTCTCCTTTAGCTAGGATGATTTGCCGCGCGAATTCATCCCAGGGAGTGTTTGCCTCGACTTGCTCGCGAATCCACTTATAAAAGGCGGCTACTGCATCGGGACGGATCAAATTACTGTTGACCAACAATAGGTTTGACCACTGGTAAGACCAATAATTGACATAGCTCGTCGATGAGAGTAATTCATCCACGAGCCGTGAACGACGATCATCGCGGTTATCACCTAAAATCTGTCGGACTTGTTCTGCCGTGGGTATGGTTCCGGTCGCATCAATATACGCTCGACGCACGAATGTTTCGTCCGAACATGCGGGCGAGGGACTTAGTCGCAAAGTTCGCCATTCATCAAGCAGAATCTCGTCGATGAAATTGGCGGGTTGAAAGTCGCGATAGATGAACTCGTCTGCGTCCTCAGGAATTTGCAGGTTCTCATCGGACGAACCGAATGGAACCACGACCGAGGCCATAGCTATCTGGCTGCCAAACCACACCGTGATCGCTCCTTTGCCTGGGTCGAGTATTCTTACTTCACCTTCCGCGTCGACTTGGGCGACGATTTCATTAGCGGATGTGAACTTCGCCCAATGCGTTACATCTTCGTAGCGACCATCCTGATAGTGAGCTCTAACGATCAACTGCTGCTTGTCCTGGGGAGCAAGTAACATTTCCGGCGGTAATACTTCGATCCGCGACAGCGGAGCATCCAAGCTGGGGTCACTCGGGCCCGGTGAACCGGCGCTAATCCATTCGGCCAACAAGCGGTAATTGTCCGAGTCGACATTCAGCCGGAGACCGCCCTTGTGTGCGATCAACATCGAAGGCTTGGCCAACAATAAACTACGCCCAGGGTCGGCTGGCTCGATACGTCGCCCATGATCTTGACGAGTGATCGTGAAGTGATCCGCTTGACTGTCATATCCATGCAACGAGAGACGAAAGCCACCTTTGCCGGCCAAAGCACCGTGGCAGGCACCACTATTGCACCCCTGCCGCGCCAACACCGATAGCACATGCGCGTCAAACTGCCAACGTTTTGACTCAGCGGTACCTGTTACTTCAATCGGCACGCACTGAAGTTCTGTTCCATTATGCGTAACCATGAGTTCGGTCGCGCCATCCCCAACAGCGACTACTCGATTCTCCATAATCCGCGCGACTCGTTCGTCTTTGACTTTGACGGTCAAGCCGGAATGCACTTGGCTCCCAGTGAACCTAAGGCTGTTTCTCTCTAACGCGAGTTGGACCACCAATCGTCCACTGGCACCTGGACCAACTAACGCAAAACTGTCGGGAAAGACTTGTATATCGCCCGGTCTGAGCGTGGTGCTGGGAGGTGGTTCACTGGCCACTGCTCTCGCCGCAAACACTGTGAGGAAAACTAGATAGGCTAGCGGAAGACGGACGTGAAAAGGTCGCATATTAAAACCCACTGGGTCGAGAGATTCGAAAACTGATAGAACTGTAGTCGTGGGAGCTCTCGTAGGAGCCGTGAATCATTTTACTCCAATTTGCGCCTTTCCGTACGGCGACGCTGGCTTCAGCAAAAAAATTGACGGATCGATCTTCTAATCGGCTGGTGTGCGCTCGAAGAGACGTTAGAAACTCGGCGAGCAAAGTTGCGATTGCCGTCGCTTCGCGCCTGCCGAACATCTGTATGCCTAACACTTCGGATTTGTATCCTGTGAGATATTCAAAAGTAACCGTAGGTGCGCTAGCGCGACCTACGGCTAATATCTCAAATCCCTTCGGGATAATTACAAACTTATGGTTAACTCACAGGGTTTGCACCCCAGGCTAAAGAAAGCCACCGCTTCGCGGTTGTAAGAATCGCAATATATTCAACCCATCCACTTAAACGCTACGTCGGCGTCGGAAGGCAACCGCACAGCCAGAAACCAAAAGCATCACCGCAGAAGTAGGCTCCGGTACAGCGACTGTTCCGCGCGCAACCACGTTGCCGAGAATGTTCAAATCGGCACCTGGAGCGCCAAG
Source organism: Pirellulaceae bacterium (assembly GCA_041739785.1). Classification (GTDB taxonomy): domain Bacteria; phylum Planctomycetota; class Planctomycetia; order Pirellulales; family Pirellulaceae; genus Aureliella. The sequence continues at coordinate 9,887 of JBGSNE010000079.1, read as the reverse complement.
GTTCTGGTTGTTGCCAATGGGTAAATTGAAAACGATATCGTAAACACCCAATCCCGCATTCAAGGTCGATGTAAGAACTGCGGTTGCCGGCGCGGGCAAACCTGGAATGTCAGTCGAATTCGCGGGAGTAAACGTATCCGTAAATCCAATTGCTGGTGCGACGACCGTTCCACCAATCAGCCTCAATTGCTGTTCCGAGGAAGGAACAGTTCCGGCTGTGACTGTACTGCTTGCTGCGGTGGTATCCATGGAGGCAGTGACGTTTGTCGCCGAAACTGCTCCAACAACGATTGCAGTTCCCGGAAGAGTCCCAGCGGTGAGCGACCAATTGCTAGAGGTGATCGAGGGTGTGGTGGAGAACAATAACTCCCAAGTACTAATCACTCCTGTGGCTCGATTGATCTCCACTTGAGCGCTCATGTCCCCGGCTAAATCGCTTGTAGCTGAACCGCCTAACAAAGAGAGTGTAAGCCGATTGGCCGCCGCCGACGGAGCGTCAAGCGTCAATGTAAATGTCACCAACTCAGCTCGAGCTAAGGAGCAACTGAGTACACATATTCCTAATGCGGCAAGAACAGGATGCAGTTTCATGGGATGGATTGCCTCTTAAAAGAAAGAACACAGTCGCAAAATAGCGAAATTTCCTAAAATGCCTATATTTCCATTTCTAACGATAGTAGCAGTTGTGGTTGAATGCAACAGTTTGGGGCGGATTTGTCCGTATCTCGGGTGTTACGGTGCGGTTGAACCCGCAATCCAGGCTGTTGCGACACCGTATGGATTGAACCATGAGCATGTAGGCAGTTTCCCACCGGCGCGTTTCCCAATTGCTACCTGCGAGAGCACTCTGCCGAAATTCTTGGCGAATTCCGCTACGCGAGCCTATTGACTGTGTCTCTGGTTTGGTGTACTATGACACAAGTACACATGCTTTCACGGGGTGCCTCATGCAACTATCCATCGAGCCCGACAACGGCTTGCCAATCTACGAACAACTGGTGCGGCAAGTCAAATTTGCGGTGGCTGAGGGAATTGTGGTTCCAGGCCAAGTGATTCCCAGCGTCCGCGAACTGGCCAAGCAATTGGCGATTAATCCCAACACCGTGCAACGCGCGTTTCAACAGTTGCAGGATGAACAAGTACTGCAAGCGCTGCGCGGACGAGGTATGGCGGTCTGCGCTGATGCCAAACTCCGCTGCGTGTCCGATCGTCAAACGCTGCTGGCCGAGCGATTGGCCACCGTCGTAGAAGAGGCCCTGCGCGGAGGACTGGAACCACCGCAGCTTCGCGAAATGTTCGAATGTTCAATCGCGCGTTTTCAGCAATTGCAGCGTAACGATTTGACGTAATCCAGTGACTCACCATCGCTCCCACATCTTTTCCGGAGGTCATCTGCCATGTCACAAGCCATCAACGTAGAGCACGTCTCCAAATCGTTCGGTAAGAAGTGCGTCTTGGACGATGTTTCACTGCAAGTTCCCAAAGGAGTCGTATTTGCTCTGTTGGGTGAAAACGGAGCGGGCAAATCGACGTTGATCCGCGGATTGTTGGGTTATCATCGCTTCAACACCGGAAGTATTAGTGTGTGTGGCTTCGACCCGCAACGTCAGCCGCTCGACGTTCGCCGTGCGGTTGGGTATGTCTCCGACGCACCCGGACTCTACGAATGGATGACGGTTGCCCAAGCCGGTTGGTATGCCAGCGGTTTCTATTTCTATACGCAAGATTTCTTGGCCCAGTACGATCGACTGACCCACGAATTCAACTTGCCCGCCGATGCCAAGATTCGTGATTTGTCGAAAGGGATGCGCGCCAAAGTCGCTTTGTCCTTGGCGATGGCCTTCGATCCGCAACTCCTGATTTTGGATGAACCCACCTCGGGACTTGATCCCCTAGTCCGCCGATCTTTTTTGGAAAGCATGATTGACCGCGCCGCCGCTGGGCAGACGGTGTTTCTGAGTTCACATCAAATTCACGAAGTCGAACGCGTAGCGGATTGGGTCGCCATTTTGCATGAAGGCAAACTGCAAGTTGTCGCGCCGTTGGAAGAATTGAAGAACGATGTGCGAGTTCTCAGTTATTCGCTCCGCGATCCACTCGTCGCTGCGCCCGAAATTTTGCACGATATGCAAGTCTTACAGCGTACGCAAGTCGGTCGCACGGTGCGTTTGATGGTCAAAGGGTTAGACGACGCGACCCTCGATAAATTGCGACACGATGTCAATCTCTTCGACATCAGCGACAACCGCGCCAACCTAGAAGAGTTGTACATCGGCTTTACGCAGCCCCATCAGCTTTTAGCCGAAGACTTACAAGCCAACGCAAACTCCGACCCTCGCCAGCCCATCGCATCCGCCACAAAGATGCGCGTTGGATGAGAAGCCGGAGGCTAGAGGCTAGAGGCTAGAAGCTAGAAGCTAGAAGCTAGAGGCTAGAGGCTAGAGGCTAGAGGCTAGAGACTAGAGACTAGAGACTTAAACTTAAACTTAAACTTAAACTTAAACTTAAACTTAAACCAAGCACCTGAACCCTGAACCCTGAAACCTGAAACCTGAAACCTGAAACCTGAAACTATGTCTCTTTCATCATCCGCTTGGCGAGCTTTAATCTGGAAAGATTTTCAACAAGTCAAATCCGCTTTATTGCTGATGACTGTCGGGATTCTCGCCTTTCAACTGATCGCGTTGGTCGCTTGGAAGTTGATGCCGGGCAACGCTAATCCGCTCAATCTGCAGCTAGTTTTCTGCTGCATGACACCTGTGGTGGCGGTCATGGCCTGTGTTGGCTTGTTGATCGGACAAGAGCGACAGATGGGTGGCTGGGCTTGGTCGAGCTCATTGCCACAGAGTTGGCGACAAGCGTTGGCGAGTAAAGTGTGCGTTGGGATGGGGGCCAGTCTGCTGACGGTGATACCGTTGGCCATCGCCCCAACGACATTGTGGTTTCTGGGATACCGCATCGACCCAAGAGATGCGGCGGAGCTGATGTGGACACCGGCTGCCGTGTTGCTGACGATGTTGGAGGTAGGTGTTTTTCTGTCTGTGGCGGTGTTGATTTTCCGCGATTCGCTAACCGGCTTGGTCGTCGGTGGCATCTGGACCACGATCGTGCAATTCGGTATGGCCACAGTGGGTACTTACTATTTCAGTCGATTGTTGGGAGTCAACCCGGGAACTCACCAATTCTCAAACGGACAACTGGCTGTTCTGGCATCCCAAATCGGCGGTCTACTGTTGCTGGGCTGCGCAGCTCTGATGTGGTTATTTCGCTGGAGGTGGAGTTATGGTCAGTCGACCGAAATCACTTGGCGACGTCGACCAGCCATCCTGCCCGTTGCCAACTTGCATCTGAAGGGCGCATTCGTCACACGCCGCGCGCCACCGCGCAACGAATTCTGGATGCTCGTGGTGCACAGTTTGCGGTCGTCATTATTCCTGCGAATGGCCATGGTCGTGAGCGTGGTGATATTTGTCGCCGTTGGTAGCACGCGCGATCCGTTGCCGATGATTGTGCTAGCCATTGTCGGAGCGGCGTTGTTCGGCGTGACTACGTTCGACGCAGATCATAACTTGCAACGCTATCGGTTCTTTGCGGATCGCGGTGTGACGACAGGGCGATTTGTTACAGCCCGATTAGTGCCGGTGGTCGTGATAATCGGCATGCTGATGGTGTCAAGTACGATCTATATCTATTGGACCGCAGATTACCGTACACTTGAACAAGCTGTTCCTATGACCTGGATTCTGTTTCCCACCGCAGTGATCACCCTTGGAGCAGCTTTTCTCATCGGGGCAGTCAGTTCGCTCTGTTTTGATCGAGTAGTGTTTTCTCTGGCCGTCACGCTCTTTACGGTAGTGGGGATTGCCATGTTTGCAGGTGTGACGGCGCAGGCTGACTTCTATCGCTACGATGTATTCCCGGCTTGGTATGCGACAGGTGTTTGGTGCACTGCGCCAGTCTCGTTGCTGCTGGGAGTGTTAAGTTTGTATTGGTTGGCGGGGAAGTGGATGATTCACGACGCACCTCGACTGCCACGCTATTTTGCTGGGATCATGCCGACACTGGTGCTGCTTCCATTCAGTCTCCCCATGTTGTTTGGGTTTCTATTCCTGCCGCACGTTCCCTGGCAAGGGGTTGAGATTGGCTCGCAAGTCCAACAGTCGGCTGACAACCGTGGTGCATCCGCGCTGCTGGCCATGGAGCAACCATCACTAATCAAACGTCTTTCCACAGAGACACGCCCTGTGGAAAACATTTCGATCGTGCTTCAAGACAGCGCTACCATTTCAAGTTTGCTCGACAACGCTATCGGAAGAATCTATTTTCAGTGGGACGATGCCCAGGACCCAAAACAGGTGGCTGATTGGCTGGAGGAGCTGGAAGCAGCTCTGACGGAAAAAACATCCGCCTCGAGCGAAGATGCAGAGGTATCAACGAACAGCATTTCGGCCGTACCCAACCCTTGGGCTCGGCAACGGACCGCGGAATTGATACGTGTGACTGCCTACTTGGGAGATCTCTTGCCTCGCTGCGGTGAAATGGAGCTGGCGAAACGGACCTGGGGTATTAACAAACGTCTGCAGGAGCAGGCCATCGGGCAATTGCCTTTCCCATCGGATTTGTCGGCACAAATCTTGTCAGCTCACGTCTTCCATCACATGCTCGGTAAACTCAATGCCGAGCAGTTGGCACAACTCGGCACCGCTTCAGCGATCCGCGATAGGCTACTCCCTGATGCGGAACGTGAAAAATCACTATTGCGATTGTCGATGCGGAATAGGGCTAGTGTACGGCAATACGAATTGCGCGACGCGCCTCGCGATTGGAATTCCCTGCAGAGCGGCTTGTTTCCCTGGGCCACTAGGCTGATCCCTACACTGCGTTGGCGGCAAGAGCGATCGCTGGCCTTGGAACTACAGCAAGTGCTCGCAACCATGGATGCCGATCAACGCTATGAACAACTAGAGTTGAGTTTACTTAGAGACGCATTTCTCCAGTGGCAAGCGTTTAAGTCCGCGCGCGCAGCGGTCGACGCACGCTTGAGTCAGCTCACGCACGAACGCTAAGTTTGTTTAACGCCGAGCCGGAGCAGGCTGCAGTTGCGCGGATGGTTTTTGTATTGAGAAGCATTAATCGTTCAACGCTAGTTGCTCCCGCAGTCGTAGTCAGCAGCCTGCGTAGGCGACGGTATATGCTGCACCACGCTGTTGCAATGTGGTCCGGTAAGAATTGACGCATATCAAACCCGAAGCACGATTGATTCGACGCGTGTTAGGGCCGAAGGCCCGGAAGATTGTCTAGCCCCGGCTGGAGGCCGGGGGAGACGGGTTGATTGACGTCCGCAGGGCCAACGGCCCGACAGATTTTCATCATTGTGTTGGTGCAATCACGGCCGACCGCGGGGCCATCAAAGCACGCTTCACCAGTCTAGGGGCTGAATTGCGGAGGAGGTTCGAATCTGCCGGGCCGTTGGCCCTAACGCTTGCGAAAAATGCTACGGTCACCCGGCCTTCAGCCGGGGCTAGACAATCTGCCGGGCCGTTGGCCCTATAAGCCCAACACCGCACGATACCACCACTCCCGGACTCCACCACTCCCAGACTCCCTCATTCCCTCCCCCCTGGCATGAGATCGATGGCGGCGCTGACCATCGACATGACACCGGTGGCTAGTGCTTCACGAGCGTCGGGATAAAACGTGGGTGAATGCAACGAGGGAGGCGTTTGCCCCAATTGCTTGAAGCGCTCTAGCCGCCCAGGGTCGATGACTCCCAAGCGATACATCACGATAGGTACACCTGCCAAACCAAATTGGCTGAAGTCCTCACCTCCCATCACGGGTTCCATGGGAAGTACGTTCTCGGAGCCGAGTGCCAAACGCAAACTATCGGTCACGCGAGGCGTCAATTCAGCGTGATTCTCCAGGGCAGGTGTCCCTTCGGACGTGGTGATCTCGGGTTCAGGGGCGGCGTAGGCTAGGGCGATAGCCAACGCCTTGCGCTTGATCGCTGCCAGGACTTGAGTGCGGACTTCAGACGTGTAACTGCGAACGGTTAACTGCAGATGACAACTGTCGCCAATGATATTGTGTTTCGTGCCACCGTGGATCGATCCGACGGTAACCACAGCGGGCTCTCCCGGTTTGACTTCGCGCGAAACGATAGTTTGTAACGCCACTACTAGCTCGGCGGCTTGAGCGATGGGGTCGATCGTTGTTTCGGGGGCTGAACCGTGGCCTCCCTTGCCTTTGACCGTGATATCAACCGAATCGACGTTGGCCAGTGAAAAGCCGGGGCTGAGCGCTACCTTGCCGGTGGGAGTATTGCTCTCACAGTGTAAAGCCAGGGCGTAATCCGGTTTTCCAAAGCGTGTGAACAGACCATCATCGAGCATAGCCTTGGCACCTGAGCCCCGTTCCTCGGCGGGTTGTCCGATCAACATCAGCGTCCCCCGCCACTGGTCGCGGTGCTCGGCCAAGCATTGGGCCACACCAATGAGATTGGTCATATGAATGTCGTGGCCACAGGCGTGCATGACACCCGATGAGGCCCCCGAGTCGGTGATGACCGTCTGCTCGGAGGCGTAGGGTAGATCGGTTGCCTCGGTGACGGGGAGTGCGTCGAGGTCGGTGCGGAGCATGACCATTGGGCCCGGTCCGTTTTTCAACACGGCGACCACACCGGTTCCTCCCACTTTCTCAGTCACGGTGAAGCCTGAGTCGCGCCACACCTGGGCGATGAACTTGGCGGTTTCCTCTTCGTGAAATGAGACTTCCGGATGTTGGTGCAAGTAGATATAAGTGCTGAGTAGACCGTCGAGTCGCGATTGGATCCAGTTTCGTCGCTGAGTGGACTCCTGAGCTATCCCGCTGGCCATCGGAATAGTCATTGAGCCGCAGGCGATGGAAAGGCTCAGCAGGGCCCAACGCACGCTCGAACGCGCTGGAAATCTTAGAACAATCATGCATTCACCTTGTTAGTAGAGCCAATGAAAAAAGGTGTCAGACACGAATGCGGCGAGGCTAAGAATTTCCTTGTAGCGGAATTCGCCAAGAATTCCGCGTGCGGCAGAGAGTGTTCGACAACTTTTTTGTTTGGCTCTTAGGGCTCATCGTTGGAAAAGTACCAATCATAATCGAAAACAGCTGGTTCAATGGCTGGCAGCGGCACAGGTGCCTGTTGTCGGCAATGTGGCTCGACGCTCCGCGTCGAAACACGGGGTCCAATGGCTCACAACCGGCGCCAGGTTTTCGGAGGCATGGCAGGACAAAAAGAATTTGTAACCATTCACGAACTTGGAGGATTGGGAATATTATTAACCACGAAACACACGAAAAAGTCCCTGCTAGTGTTCTTGGTGGTTCAACAACGGGGTGTTGGAATGCACTAGCAATTAAAGAAGATCAGAGCTGACTTTTCGTGTACTTCGTGTGTTTCGTGGTTAACAAATGTCTCGCTTGGCCTTGGTAGGACTCATGCTTTACCGAGGTTTAGTTTTTGAATATCGAATAATTTTCGCCTAAAGCCATTCTTTTTGCCCTGCCATGCCTTTAAAAACCTATCAAACTTGATTCTTGAATCGATTTGACTACCCACTAACTCTTCTGAAGAGCCCAAAAAATTGGGTTACCACAACGGAGTTTGGTAACCAGTTGCTGGCGATCAGCGAGAAGCGCCGAAATTCTTGGCGAATTCCGCTACGAGGTACATGCATTTCGCTTCATAACATTAGGAACGCAACATGATTTTTGTGACTGGTGGTACGGGGTTGCTGGGCAATTGCATCGTCCGCGAGCTTGTCAGCCGAAACATGCCGACCCGCGTGTTGTGCCGTAGTGGAACTCCGCGCACTCCCTTCGATGGACTCGACGTTGAAATCGTCGAAGGGGATCTGCATAGTCGCGAAGTCCTGAGCTCGGCCATCGCTGGTTGCACGGCCGTGATTCACAGCGCCGCCATGATCCACATTGGCTGGCACAAGCTGGCCGAATCGCGGCGGGTTAACGTGGATGGGACTCGGAACATCGTCGAGAGTTGTCTACAACACGGGGCAAGGCTGATTCATATCTCGACGGTGGACACGCTACCAGCCGCAACCAGTCTAGAATCGCCGATCGACGAGCGTGGAATCGGGGGCGTACCGAAAACTCCTTGTTCGTACGTGATCAGCAAGCGCGAAGCGGAACAGGTGGTACGGGACGCAGTTCGCGATTCGGGGCTGGACGCGGTTATTTTGAATCCAGGCTTTATGCTTGGCCCCTACGATTGGAAGCCATCCAGCGGTCGCATGTTTTTAGAAGTGGTTAAATCGCCAGTAGTGGCCGCCCCAGCTGGCGGATGCAGCCTGTGTGACGCTCGGCAGGTGGCTCAGGCTTGCGTCAACGCCATTGAGATGGGAGTCAGTGGCGAAAACTATATCTTGGCTGGAGAGAATATCAGCTACCGCGAGCTATGGACTCGGATGTTGGCCGTTGCTGGCCGGCGAAAACGCGTCTTTCGTTTGGGACCGGCCGCCAAGTTATTTGGACGAGCGACCGATGTGGCCTACCATTGGTTGCCAATGGCTGAGGGGGATATCAACGGCGCGGCTATCTCCATAGCAGGCCTCAAGCATTACTACGACTCGAGCAAGGCCCAGCGAGAAATCGCCTACGAACCAAACGTTAAAAATAAGTTACTTGCGGAGGTTTGGACCTGGCTCAGGACTAGCCAACAGTAGATATAGCGTAAACGCTAGATGGAGCTCCACCCGTAGGTAGTGCTTTTGCGGGTAGCAATCGCAGGTAGAGCGCTAAGCCTGGGCTAAAGTGACACATGTCCGCATAAGACTATTAAATGTCCGATATCCGCAATTGCTTCACGGTTACTTTTTGTTAAACTGGTGACAGCTTATGCGGATTGGTCGCTAGGCGCTATCGTTTTACATTGGGAGACGCGAGTGATGCGAATGCGAAGATTGGGTTTTACGTTGGTCGAGCTGTTGGTGGTGATTGCCATCATCGGCATCTTAGTGGGGCTATTGTTGCCAGCGGTACAAGCCGCGCGCGAAGCAGCTCGGAGAATGCAGTGCAGCAATAACGTCAAGCAACTTGGCTTGTCGATGCACAATTACGAAAGCACCTTCAAGGCGTTTCCAGCGGGAAACACGGCGTGGTTTCCAACGAATATTGGGAACTCGCGCGGTTCGCAAACAAACACAATTGAGAATAACGGTCAATGGATGAACGGCATGATGAGCTGGTCAGCTGCCGTGTTGCCGTTCATGGAAGCGACCAACATTTACAATCAAATTAATTTTGCCGTCCGTCCGTATACGGCTGAGAGAGCGGACACGTGGTTCCTGGAGTATGGTCCAGATCCAGGGAATTCCATGATTCCCGACCCTGCCAATCCTGGAATGGTCATTAACCAACTGGCGTCACTCTCTGCTCCTTCATCGTTCGTGTGCCCGAGCACGCCGATCATCGGAATTCCCGGTAGCGTCAAGAACTATGCCATGAATGCTGGTATGGGTCAGTATCCAAATGGTAGAGCCGACGCCGTTGAGCAAGGCTTCGTAGGCACTCGACAAAGCAGTTGCTGCGCAGAGCGCGCCAACACGGCTAGCGGTATCGGTTCGAAAAACTTCTATTGCAAGATTGGCGCGATTCCTGATGGAACGTCCAACACGTTTATGATTCTCGAGCAGTCGAGTACCATTCAGAATTTTCAGTATCCCACCAACCAATTCTTGTGGACGAACCACAACTCGCAGGGGCTGGCACAAGCGCTACAGGGCGGACGTAACTATCCTCCTAACCCAGATCCACTGAACAAGATCTTTACCCTCAGGACCGGAGGTTGGGGTCTTGCAGGTCGTTGTTCGTGGGGTTATCACGTGGGTGGTGTT
>JBGSNE010000075.1:0-52118 GCA_041739785.1 Pirellulaceae bacterium | reverse complement strand
TGAATACTTCACAGCGAGGCGATTATTCTAAGCTGAAACACCCTTCTACTCTAATCAGCCGCCCCGCAACCTGCGATCAGCCAATCGCAATCAACCCAGCCACCCTGCTAAATTGGCTGATTCTTAATTGCGTTTGACACTACGGAATGCCAGAACCTTGCTACAAAGGCAGAGTGTATGCGACGGGGCACGAAGCCGCATGGAAGATCGTCAATGACTTTCTTATGTCGATCTTGTTGATAGCTGATCATGACCGAGCTGAGCTAATCGCAGGCAAGGGCTACGAGATCGCGGAAGTGAAAAGCGCTGTGGGTGAGGGCATTCTGGCGGTATGCTCGTGGTTGTCACGGGTACGGCCCTTTGATCCGCACGCCTACCGTTCGCACATGCGGCGAGAGCTACAATTGCTCGAATTGCTCAAAGGTGGAGATCGTGCCCCTCCCCAAGGCGAAGAGGATGGCGAGGAGGACAAGAACTGCAAGGGTAAACAGGCGGACGATGCGTTACCAGGAATGGGACAAGGCGACGGCGACAATCCACCGGATCCTGGGGGATCGCCGGACGCAGCGAATCCATTTGTGCGACTGTTGCAGGAATTCCGCAACGCCTATCTCGAATTCGACGGTTGGACGCCTCCGCTGCTTGCGTACACCTACGACGAGCGATCCAGGAGCAAACGCATTCAATCGGGCCGCATAGAAGTCCTTGCGTGCGTCTCATGGCCGCGCGCTGATGCGACAAAGGATGACTATGAATTCTTCGTTGCTACAGAATCCAACGATGCTGTACAACCAATGCGGGATCGTTTCAAGCAGTTGTCAACGCTCGCTGGGGCATCACTTCCGGTAGTGATTCGCGACTCGATTGGAGAGACCGTATCACCGGTGGCAGCGCCCCTCAATCCACTTGAATGGTGGATAGCATTTCTGTGGTTCCACAATCCGCCTGATGTGGAAAGACTGGATTGGGCGGACGAACTGACTGAAGGCCATTGGGCCATTTGGGATGACCCTTTCCTTGCTTCGATCGAAGCAATCGAGCGCTGTGGGCTTCATTTCGGACAGATCAAATTTCCTGCCGCCGCGGCCACGCTGGCGGAGGAAGAAGCGAAAGACAGGCTTAAAGGTGTTTCTCTGCGCGACGCGGCAACAATGGTGCGCCCAAACGACCCAAACGGACAGGACGCGCTTTATGACGCTTGGCGGAAAAGCCGAAATCCGAAGTTACCCAAGCCGATTGGAAAAGCCCCTGAACACAAGCAGCGAAATCTGTATGAACCCGCCGCGCTGCTTAAGTTTCTTAAAGAATTCGAAGGCCCGTCTGTCGATCGTGATTTTGGCCTTTCGTCGCATTTCCGTAAAGTTTCGCGTTTACCGCTCTCATAACCACCGATCGTAACCCGCCGCAAAAACCCGCCACACCCGCCGCGCTGCGTTGACAGCGCCAAGAATGAGCAGTGTTGTGTGTTTGTTTTCAACACGGAGGAGACGCGATGAGCGGGTTTATTCTCGAAGTTCTGGCTGGTCGATCCTGGCGGCGCGAAGGAACTACCTACTGGACCCTTACCGATGCGAAGCGGGCCGCTGAACGGGTCATCCGGCGCGGCAAGGGAGTGCAGGTTCGTATTCTACCGATCGACGTTGGTAATACGGCGGTCGATAGCGTTACTGCTAGCACGCAGGGGGCGAACGATGAACGGTAGGCTCCCTATTGGCACTAAAGCCGGGCTGTTACTGCTGACGCCCCAACAAGCGGCCGAAGCCCTGGCGATAAGCCCACGCAAGTTGTGGGGCATGACCGCAAGCGGCGAAATTCCGCATATCCGGCTGGGCCGGTGCGTTCGTTATCCGGTCGATGAATTGCAACGCTGGATCGACCAGCAAAAGAAAGGGGGCCAGCCATGAAGACCAGCCCCCAAGTGGATTCAGCAACCACATCATACCATAACTCGAATCGACCGACACAACGCGAAGCCGTGCTGATTCTGTCGCATGGCGATGGATGGCTCGAAGCATTCGCGCAAAAACATGTCGACGTGCGTATTGAGATGGTTCCCTACATGACGACTCCGGCCGGTAAAACCCTGGCGGAAGAGTACGTCGAGTTGTCCATCCCAAAGCAATATCGCGATGTGTATTGGCCAAATCTTCGGCGTGCGGCTGACATCATGCGAATCGTTCGTCCCAGTGACATCGCTTGGCGTGAGTACAACCTGGAACTATTGCGAGCGATTGAACAACTTGGCAACCAGCAAGAGGAAGGACGCAAAGTATGGACGCTGTAACCCTCCTTGATGAAGCCCGTCGCGATGGTGTGAAGTTCGAAGTTATCGACGGCGAACTGGTAATCGAAGCGGAGGCCCGCCAAAAACACTGGTTGGGAAAACTGAGGCCACATAAGACTGAGATCCTGGACCTGATCGGCGGCAATGACCAGCAAAAGCCGGTGGAAGCTGAATTTTGGCCTGAGCCGCGACCGTTGCCTGATCTGTTGCCACCAGTCGCGCCGTTTGATGCCGCAATGTTGCCCGATGCAGTGCGTTCGTTCGTGGCAGACGTTGCCGCACGGATGCAATGCCCGATCGACTTTCCAGCCGTCGCCATGATGATCGTGCTGGCTGGTGTTCTCGGTCGAAAGATCGGCGTACGTCCCAAGCGGCGGGATGATTGGACGGTTATCGCGAATCTATGGGGTATCGCTGTCGGTCGTCCTGGCATTATGAAAACTCCCGCGATTGCGGAGCCGTTGAAGTTTTTGAAGCGTTTAGAGATCGAAGCCAAGCGGCGATATGAGCAAGAGAACGCCGAATATCTCGCTGGCGAAATGGTCGCCAAAGCCTCGAAGCAAGTGGCTGAGCAAGCGATTAAGAAAGCCATCAAGGCAGGTGCTGATCCACACGAGATCGCACGAACTGTTCTTGAGGAAGAGCAAGAGCAGCCCGTGCGTCGACGCTATCTTGTCAACGATTCGACGGTCGAAAAACTCGGCGAGATCCTCAACCAGAATCCCAACGGCGTGACGATGAGCCGCGACGAACTCTATGCTTTCCTGAAGAGTTTGGATAAGGATGGTCACGAGGCAGCTCGAGGATTCTATTTAGAAGCGTGGAATGGCAACGGCCGTTATTCTTACGACCGAATAATGCGTGGCACCATCGACATCGACGCGGCGTGCGTCTCGATGATCGGCACGATTCAGCCGAGCAGATTGGCAGAATATGTCATCGGTGCCGTAAAGGGCGGCAGCGGCGACGATGGACTGATCCAGCGGTTTCAACTCACGGTGTGGCCTGAATGTCCGAGCAGTTGGCGGAATGTCGATAGGCGGCCCGATACTCAAGCCAAGGCCCAAGCGTATGCAGTCGTCTGTCGACTGGATGAACTGGTTGCGGCGGACGTGGAGGCTGTTCGTCCTGATGATGATGACACACCGTATCTTCGATTCGATCCAGACGCACAAGCGATGTTCAGCCAGTGGCACGAGCAGCTCGAAAACCGTCTACGTGGTAATGAACTTGTGCCAGCCGTCGAAAGCCACTTGGCCAAGTATCGCAGTCTGATCCCTAGTTTGGCGTTGCTGATCCACTTGGCCGACGATGGCTCCGCAGAGATCCCAGCGGCGGCACTCGATAAAGCGATTCAGTGGGGAGTGTATCTCGAATCCCATGCACACCGCGTCTACGCCAGTGCGGTTCATTCCGACATCACGGCCGGGCGATGCCTGGCCAAGAAGGTCTTGGATGGCAGTCTGGCGGATGGCTTCACAGTCAAAGACGTGTACCGTCCTGGCTGGAGTGGCCTGTCGACGAAAGAGGAAGCCCAAGCCGCTATCGACTTGCTAGTCGACCTGGATTGGCTCGCTGTGTTCGAAATCCCGACGACCGGACGCAAGCGGACTGAACACAGGATCAACCCGCGAATCCGGCAGACAGAGGTAGAGCAGGAACTGCCAGAACTGCCAAAAACCCATTCAGGCAGTTTTGGCAGTACAGAGGGAGAGGGTTTCTCCCAAACTCAACCGGATGACGAGTGGGGGGAAGTGTGAGCGCGGCCCAATTAATGAACGAGTTGGCTCAGCGAGGGATCCGGATTGAGGCGAGCGGTGATCGACTGCGGTACTCGCCCCGGTCAGCGGTGACACCTGAGTTGGCGGACCGGATGAAGGCGCACAAGGGCGAACTGGTGACGATATTGCGTTCGATGTCGGTGGATATTGGTGAGTGTACCGCTTGCGGCGATAAGCTTTTGGAATTACCGACATTTGACGGCTTTTTAAATCTTGAGTGCCCTTCCTGTGACCGCTGCTTCGGTTGTCGGCCCGCGACTGCCGAAGTCGCTGCTCGATTCACGGCAGCGCGAGAGAAAAGAATCTCCGTTGTTGACGACGACTCTCAGGTGATTGGAGAGGTTGTCCCGTGCCCCGAATGCGGCAGTCTGAAGCTGTGGCAATCAGCGGCTGGCGACTTGTTCGGCGTCACGCCCGGCCGTTGGCGTTGCATAAACTGCGACCCACCCACGGCGGCACGGCGACTGGCCGAAGCGACAGAACGGATCCGGCGGCGAGCTAACCGATGAGCCAATACTAGACATAGCGGATAGTATCGGCGATAATCTGTAAATGGCGAAGAAACGTTTTAGAAGCAAAAAGCTGACTGACCAGTTGCGGCAAGCAATCGACGATTCCGGCATGACGCGGTATCGGATCGCCCAGGAAACGGGCATCAGCGAAGCGACATTGAGCAAGTTCTACCTGGGCCAGCGGGGGCTTTCGATGGAAGCCCTGAACGCCTTGGGCGAGTGTTTGCAACTGACAATTCAACTGGGACGCAAGCCCGATAAGAAGGAAAAATAGAAGATGGCCAGCATTGAATATCGCGCCCGTTCCACTCGGGTGATCGCTTACATCAACAAGGACAAGCAGACGTTCCCGCTGGGTCGGGTGACGAAAAAGACTGCCGAGCGGTTCGCCAACAACATTGACACGTTGCTGCATGAGCGCCGTTGTAACCTGCCCATCAGTCGCGAGGTTTCCAATTGGCTGTCTGACCTGGACCATACACTTTACACCCTACTAGAAGAGCGAGGGCTGGTGGAACCGCGTGTAAAAGCCGGAGCGCTAGGCACGTTCATTGATGGCTATATTGCCGGGCGATCCGATGTGACTGACCGGCGGTTGGCGAAGCTCCGCAACGCGAAGGGGAGGATGATCGAGTTCTTCGGCGATGTGAAGCTGGATGCTGTTACGCCTGGCGCGGCGGACGATTACGGGCGTTGGCTCCTGAAACAACTCGCTCCCGCGACAGCACAGAAAGAGTGCCAGATTGCCGCCCAGTTCTTCCGGCACGCGTACCGTAAGGGATTCATTGACAAGAACCCGTTCGAGGGCGTTGCGGTGGGTAAAGCGACGAATGATGAGCGGCGAATCTTTGTATCGCGAGCAGTGATTGAAAAGGTACTGGACAAGTGCCCGAACTGGCAGTGGCGAACAGTAGTTGCCCTGGTTCGATTCGGAGGGTTGCGATGTTCGTCCGAGGTCGCGTTGCTGCAATGGTCGGATATCCAATGGGATGCAGAACGATTCACTGTTACCAGCCCCAAGACGAAGCGTTACGGCAAGGCCACTCGTGTCGTCCCCATTTTTCCTGAGCTACGACCGTACTTTGATGAGGCATTCTCTATGGCCGCCGAGGGCGAAAAATGGGTGGTTCCAATGCTGGGTGGCAACCCTGACAAGAATCTGGGAACAACCTTTAAGAAGATCGTGCGGAGAGCCGGCGTTGAAGTCTGGCCGAAGCCTTTCCAGAATTGCCGATCCAGCCGGCAGACGGAATTGGAGCAACAGTTCCCCACCTACGTTGTTTGCGCCTGGCTGGGGAATACGCCCACGATTGCCCACAAGCACTATCTGACCGTGACCGACGAGCACTTCGCGTCGGCGGCCAAAACTGGGGATCAACTGGGGACGCAAACGCCCGTTTTGACTCGCAACGAGTCGCATAACAAAAACCGCACCATTCATTTGGTGCGGGAAAACGCTAGTTTCTCTGATGTTGTGGGCATTCTTGAAAATGCCCGAGTAGCGGAGGAGGGATTCGAACCCCCGACACGCGGATTATGATTCCGCTGCTCTAACCGACTGAGCTACTCCGCCAATTGTCGAAATGACGCGGCACTTTTTAACGTAAAACGCTCTCGACGTCGAGTCCCTTCCGAATTGTGGACTCAAATTTTGTCGATACGAACCTAATACCAATAGCCACCCATCATGAACGGGTTCTAGCTAGGATTATGTCGCCGGTGAAGGACGCAGGGACCTTAGTATATCGGTTGAACTGTGAGGCGACCAGTGGATTTGATGGAACTTGTATCGTCGTCTCGGTGGAGGTCAGCTAGAAGTGTCCGTATACCGGCGGTTGCCAACCTTATACGGAGTGCGGCGTGGGTTGGTATCTCGACATTGGGGATTGCTCCGTCGCTTCAGTGGACCTGCGGGGCAGGTTTACCGATAACTCTTGTACTCTGGAAAAACAAGAAATGGAAGTTAAACGTAGTTGATGAGTGCCAATTAGGCATTAAGTCCCTCTCCCGACGACGACCTGGAAAGTCTCGTTGTCTTGCCCACTAACTCAAAAATGCGGTTTGCCAAAGCACTAGGGACATGCGATCAGTTACAATTGACTCGGCAATAATGGCTTTGGACAATTGATTGCATAATTTGCTTCCCCGGTCACGCAACTTCCCGTAAGGACTAACTATGCGGTTACGCGTGGTTGATGCTGGCGAAACAGGCCAGCATTTCCAATCCAGTTTAATTTCCTATGTTGCGAACGATAGCCTAGCGTTTGATGCGGGGGCCCTAGCGCTCATGCCCCTAGCAGAACAGCGAAAGATTACTTCCATTTTTCTATCGCATTCGCACGCCGATCACATCGCCACGCTGCCGCTTCTGATCGACAACGTCTACCGCCCCGGGCCGGATTGCATCCAGCTCTACGCTAATCAATCCACCATCGACGACTTGCGTCAACATGTGTTCAACGATCGCATCTGGCCGAACGTATTTTCACTGGCCACTGCTGATTCGCCGTTCGTGGAGTTCAAACCGCTAAAACACGGACAAACAATTGTGGCTGGCGATTGTCGGGTGACCGCGTTTGATGTTAATCACACAATTCCCACGCTTGGTTTTGTGATTGAGGACCAGAGCGTGGCTATCGCTGTCGTTGCCGACACGGCGCCGAGCGATGCGATATGGGAATTCTTATCGCAGATCGAAAATCTGCGAGCTGTGTTCCTCGAGATTAGTTTTCCCAACTCACTGGCCTGGTTAGCCAAAGTGGCGATGCATTTAACCCCGCACGACTTTCTAGCAGAGACAAGAAAACTGAAGCGGCCCGTCCTACAGGCGTTACCGACCCAATGGTATATCACACACATGAAAATTGAGCATGCTGAAGCGATCTCGCGCGAGGTATCAGAATTGCAAATCGAGCATTGCCAGTTTGCATTGAGTGGAGAGTGCTACTGTTTCGAGTAATCTGTGTGTGAACCCTAGGACTAGAACTTGAATTTGCGTTTAAAGATCTCCGAGGCGAGAAATGCTGCCCGCAATGTCTCAGGCTGACGCAATGACTTAACCAGGGGACTGACATCCAGATTTCTTCGTTGTAAGTCGATCGCCTTATTGATGTCACCCTGTGGGCTAGTTGAATTCGCAGCCCGCTTGCTCTGTTTAAGCTGAGCCACGTTGTGATCAAACACATCGTGCAAGTGTCCGCTCATGCGTTCGTCGGTCTGCGAAATCTCCTGAGCCAGTTCGGGCAGCGTGTCGATATTACTTAAGGGGTTGGGCCCCAATTCACGGCGCGAACTGTAACGATCCGCCTCGACCAATTCCGCTTCGATAATATCCGGCTCACGGCGCGGCGGCTGCCGTTCAGCGGAGCGTACCGACGGAGGGGCCTGACGCTGGGCCACCGGAGGCTTGGCGGGACGCGGCTTTTGACCTTCATTGAGCTTTTGCGCCAGCCGTTCAGCGGCTTGTTGCAAGAATTTCTCTAAATCATTCATGATGTGCCTACCCTACTTCGTGAATCGACGGACTGTCACGTCCACCAACATCGGCAATACTAGCCCGCATTCTCGTATCGGCATCGACGTTCTTCAGCCGGTAATAATCCATAATGTTTAGGGAGCCATTGGCAAAAGCTTCGGCAATAGCCTTGGGGACGTCCGCTTCCGCTTCAACTAACTTAGCGCGACTCTGTTCGATGTTGGCTGCCATCTCCTGTTCAGCGGCTACCGCCGCAGCTCGGCGGCTTTCCGCCCTTGCGCGGGCGACTCGCATATCCGCCTCCGCCGTGTCGGCTTGCAATCTCGCACCAATATTCTCGCCGACGTCGATGTCAGCAATGTCGATGGAAACAATCTCAAAAGCAGTTTGAGAGTCAAGCCGTTTGGCCAGCACGGCTTTCGAAATCACATCGGGATTCTCCAACACAATTTTATGCACTTCCGCTGAACCAATCGCACTTACAATCCCTTCACCAACCCGAGCAATAATCGTTTCTTCGCCAGCACCGCCAATCAGCTGTGCCAAATTGGCGCGAACGGTTACGCGTGCTTTGACCTTCAACTGGATGCCATCTTTCGCGACGGCATCGAGCGTCGAACGGGCGGCTCCCTTGGGTGGGCAGTCGATGACTTTGGGGTAGACGCTGGTCTGCACCGCCTCCAGAATGTCACGACCTGCCAGATCGATGGCTGCTGCCTGGCGGAACTCAAGGTTGATCATCTTCGATTTACGAGCTGCGATGAGGGCGCGAATAACTTGTGGCACATTACCACCCGCCAAATAGTGGGCTTCCAAGTCGGCGCTGGTTATTTCATTCTCTCCCATGCCAGCTTGAACACTCATGATCTTCGACCGCACGATGGTCCGCGCATCGACGCGGCGAAACCACATGCCGATCAAGTCCATTAGTCCGATGCCTGCCCCCGTGGTGAACGATTGGGCCCACAACCAAAAGAAGTTTGCCACAACTGCAAACAGCCCAAGGATAACCACAATAATCCCGAGGGCGACCACAATCATGACAACCGTAGCGCTGTCTTCATTTTGAGCAAGGATAGGCAAGAACTCGATCATGGTCGCACGCTGATTTTTCGCTGAAGGAGGAGTCGCTGTTCAAGGTCGCTGTTCAAGGTCGCTGTTCACGGAGTGCCGAGTGGAAGGACCCAAGCATGGCTTTCAACTTATTGAGAATCGCTGCCGAATTTCGGCGCGACTAACAGCTCTAGTGTAGCAATTCCGACAGCTGGGCGAAACGGGCTAGGTCCGGGAAAAGGTGTCCGCCACCAAAAGTGCGAAGCACCCGCAGGGCCGTTCCGGCGTTTGGTGGCGGACACCTTTTCCCGAAAACCCCAAAGTTAAATTGTGCTGAAGGGCTAAGTGTGGGCGTCTTCGAGCACTTCGCCGTCGAGCATTCGGATCAGGCGTCTGCCGCGCTCAGCGATAGAGGCGTCGTGTGTGACTAACACTAGTGTTGTTCCTTGTTGCTCATTGAGCTGAACAAGTAGTTCGAGCACTTCGCAGCCACTTTGGCTATCGAGACTCCCAGTTGGTTCGTCCGCCAGGATGATACAGGGTGCATTGGCCAGCGCCCGCGCGATGGCCACACGCTGACGCTGGCCAATCGACAACTGGCTCGGGACGTGCTGCAATCGATCGGCTAAGCCCACCAGCGTCAGCAATCGCTGTGCTTCCGCAGCGCGCTGGGCGAGTGGCAGTGCCCCTTCAAACATAGGAATTTGTACGTTTTCCACAGCCGTCAGATTTGGTAGCAAATAGAACGACTGAAAAACAAAACCGATTTGTCGAGCTCGAAGTCGGTCCAAATGTCTCGACTTATGCAACCATTTTCCGTTAAAAAGCATGTCACCCGTGGTAGGCCGGTCCAGAGCCCCCAAGATATTCAAAAGGGTTGATTTCCCGCAACCGCTGGGCCCCATAATGGTGACAAACTCGCCCGCGTGGATCTCAAGTGAGACGTCCCGCAGAGCTTCGACATTTCCATCGCGGTAGGTTTTGCCTACACTACGTAGAGCGAGTAGTGGAGCCATATGGGTTCATCGCGATTTGTGAGAATAGTTCATACGGCTAGAATTGACGATTAAGGATGTAAGTTTTGCATGATGCTTTACTCACGACAACTACCAGCTAGCGAGAAATTGGACAAGTCGTACCGTTCTCCAGCGCTGCACATTGTAGATCCACCGACCAACTACACTGGGCCTAGGACCCCAACTTGGTGCTTAATCACCGCGCTGTTGGTTTTGAGCATACCCCGCAGCAACAATATACTGGGCGACGAACTGGTTTCAACGTCGCGCGAGCTATCGCGGATCGAGGCGGGAGCGCGCATCGTTGACGAACAAGCTGGTCATTGGAATCGCGTCGTCCTACTGGCCCGCCCCAGAATCTCTAGCGGCGACGTCGACTCGCTCCCAGCTGCGATTCGCGATAGCGTTTCGGATTTTGTTTTGACCATTATGGCATCGGTCGAACAGACAACGGACCCAAGCACGGGAAATCCGCGATTTTTACTAGCTGATGTCGGCGTTGGCTACAGCACTGAAATCGACGGTGAGTTGAAGTCGGTCACCGTGGCTGATGCCGCCAAGGTTGGACTCAAGTTGGGTTTGTTTACGCGGATGATGTTGACGGAAAATGAAAAAAAGTTAACCACCGCCAAGCTCACGGCTCGCACGTCGACATTGGCAATTATCGACGCGCCAGCCATTGTGCTTCGCGGCTCTGTGCACCAAGAATACTTGATGCGACACTTCGTGTGGGTTGAACCTCGCACCGGCCGTACGGCTGCTTTGGTATGGCTAATAAAACGTGATGATGCAGGTGGCTACGAGGTGGAAGCGGATGAACCACCGCGTTGGGCGCCCGCTGGCCTCCGCGAGGATCGGGCGATCCATGTCGATGGCAAACAGTTCAATATGCTCGGCATTCCCAATGAAAAAGCCTTCGCCATCGAAAACTTACCACCGGGCAAACCGATTCCATGGACCGACGATGCCCAAGCCGTCGCAGACTTGGAACACTATGACTCAGATTCGCTGCACCGCATTAGCACTGCACTAAACAACATGTTGCGCGCAGCGATTGAGCGTTAATGACGAAAACCCAAAGTTCTATGCCGTTGTAACCCTCAAGCCGAGGGCCCACGGCTTGTGCATGAGGTGCATAGGGAATCGGAGTCTTAGCGACTTACGCCATGTATGGTTACGGTGCTGATGGTGTGGGACATGCAAATTGCCGCGAAACTGTTGGGGATCAGGCGCAACATCCGCAAGCGCCAAGCTGAGGCATCGATCCAGTGATTGGTGCGACAGCTGCCGTCGTCCTCCAAGTGCATCTGCAATTGGCCGTCGATGTGAACGGGGGCAAAGTCGCTCTCCTCTGGAATCGGCAAAGGGAAACTCACTTGTTTCAAGCCTTCTGCAATCCCCAGTCCCATGGCTTTGAGAAGTGCTTCCTTGCAGACCCACAATTGCATGGTAGCCATCTCGCGGTCAGAGCCTACGAGTTGATCCCAGGCTTGCGATTCGCATGAAGTGAGTATTTGCGATGCGATCGCGCGGTAGTTGATCCGCTCGTTGAGTACTTCCACATCGACTCCTACAGGAGATTGGGCCAGCGCGATCAGAGCCCATTCGTCGGAATGCGCGACATTAAAATGCACCTCCGGTCGACTGCGACGCTCCAACCGCGGTTTGCCCCATTGCTCGTAGTGGAACTTTATCTGCTCGGGTTGCAGGCTAACCGCGGTGGCCATTACGCGTCGCAGCATACCACGACAGACCACAAAGCGGCGGCGGACGTCTGCATGCATAAAGCGATTGGCGCGAGCCAGCTCTTCGGCGTTGAGTAATTTCTCACAGCCCGTCATTTCGAGATTGGATACGGCCAACGGGACGACGAATAGCTGTACTTCGTTTGATTCAGGAAAATTGCTACCCAAATTGCTCTCCAACTTCCGAAAGCAGCCGTCCAAAGAGGTTGTGAGACGACCATAGTATCGCTGGGACGCTGGGTTCGCTAGACTTGTCGGACCTCGATTGTGATCAACGTTTCGGTTATAAAGCAATGAACCGTCCGATAGACTGTCAGATTGTCGACGATCGCCTTGCAGCACCATTGTACTCTTCGCCTGCTAATGAGGTCCCTCCATGCGTTGGTTACTTCTAGCCCTAGCCACATTCTGCACGTGCCAGCTTTCTGCGCTGCACTCCGCTGAACTCCTGATCGAAGCAGAGAGTTTCGATTCGCCGGGTGGCTGGCAATTGGATACGCAGTTCATAACCACGATGGGGTCACCCTACTTGATCGCCCACGGGCTGGGCAGACCTGTCGAAGATGCTCAGACCCAGTTTGAGGCGTCCCAAGCAGGTGAGTATTACGTGTGGGTACGAACGTACGATTGGGTTGCAAGATGGAAAGCCACAGGTTCGCCGGGGCGTTTCCAGGTACTGATCAATGGAACGCCACTTAAGGAAGAGGTGGGGACGCAGGGTGAGCATTGGAGCTGGCATAGGGCTGGGACAGCCAAGCTGAATGCAGGTACGAACCAAATGCGACTCCACGACCTGACCGGATTTGACGGACGTTGCGATGCGATCTATCTAACGACAAACTCGGAACAACTTCCAGATAATAGTACTGAGATACTTTCCGATTTCCGACGTCGTCTGCTCGGGATCGCCAGGCCGTTAGAGATTAAAGACGGCTACGATTTGGTCGTCATCGGAGGCGGTTATAGCGGCATGGGTGCGGCTATTTCCGCGGCGCGGATGGGCTGCAAAGTTGCGTTGATCCAGAATCGAAGCGTGCTCGGCGGTAACGGCTCAAGCGAAGTCCGTGTGTGGGCGATGGGACTGATTCGCAGAGGTAAATTTCCGCGGATCGGTGAGATTATTGACGAATTTGCCGATTCGGCCAGCAAGTCACCCGGGCGTGCAGAGGAGTTTGGCGACGATGTCAAAGACGCGATTGTACGTGCCGAGAAGAACATCGATCTGTTTCTCAACCATCACGCTTTTCGCGTAGGTAAGGAGGGGACCGCGATTGCTTCGGTCGATGCCATCGACACGCGTTCCAACGAACTTCGTCGCTTCAGCGGAAAACTCTTTGTCGACTGCACTGGGCATGGAACCATCGGTGCCTTGGCCGAGGCCGATTTGGAACTAACACCCGTGGGACGAATGGGCATGAGCAACATGTGGACTTGGGACGAGCTCCAAACGCCGACTAAGTTTCCTGAAACTCCCTGGGCACTGCAACTGAACATGGAAGATTTCCCTTATCCCCGCGATCACCATGGTCAATGGTTTTGGGAGAGTGGTTTTGACAAAGATCCGTTGGGAGACGCGGAAGGAATTCGCGACTGGAATTTGCGAGCTGTGTATGGGGCTTTTAATGCTATGAAAAATGGGGACGGGTCAGCGGATCACCAGAACGCAGTGCTCACTTGGGTGGCCTACATCGGCGGACCGCGCGAGAGCCGTCGACTCATGGGCGATCTAGTATTAACGCAAGATGACATCGTAGAAAAGAAAGAGTTTCCCGATGGCTGTGTCCCCAGCACTTGGTCGATCGATTTGCACTATCCTAAAGCACAATATTCGATCAAGTATCCCGATAACCCCTTTATCTCCATCGCCGAGCATGACCGTCGCATCGATCGTCAGTATGGCTACCCCGTTCCCTATCGCTGCTTCTACTCACGCAACGTCGACAATTTGTTTATGGCTGGGAGATGTATCAGCGTCACGCACGAGGCCTTGGGGACAACGCGTGTTATGAAAACGTGCGGCATGATGGGTGAGGTAGTTGGTAAGGCGGCCAGCATCTGCACGCAATATGACTGCTCGCCACGCCAAGTCTATCAGGAGCATCTGTCGGAATTGACGCAACTCCTTGACCTGCCTGGCAAGGCGCGTCGCGAGAAAATTGGAGGTGACGTAGTTATTCCTGCCGACGCGCTCCCCAAAGCCAGTCCCTATGGCCCCGAAGAGGAGGCTGTTGCAGGCGGCAAACGGATCGTTGATCTGCCTGGAGTCGTCGTCGACGATCAACAGGCCAAGCGAAATGGCCAATGGACTTCCGGCAGCGGGTTGAAAGGCTTTGTTGAAGCTGGCTATCAATACGCTGCCGCGGACAGCAAGTCGACAGCGAGTTTTACATTAACAGCTCCAAGGGGAGGCAAGTATGCAGTCCGCTTGGCTTGGGGAGCTCACGAGAATCGCGGATCGAGCGTTCCGGTTGACGTACAGCTCGGCGAAAAGTCTGTCTATCGGGGCCGCGTCAACATGCAACACGCGCCAGGCGAAGATGGCTTTGGAAAACTCACTGAACTTGAACTGCGGCCCGGTGATGTGGTGACCGTGGAGATCAGCACGGTTGGTGCTGGAGGCTTCGCTCATATCGACGCAGTGCAGCTGTTGCCGGTGGAGTTGGGTTGCTATTAAGGCTATTCTGTATCAGCCGAAAGTCTTGGCGACTTCCGCTACAGAACTGGGCCTTGGCGACTTCGGCTACTGATTTAGTTGCAGTAAGCGGGTTATTTGCACAGCCAACAGGCTGAGGTCGCCCCCAAACACTTGGCGAAAATCCCTAGATCGCTCGAAGGCAGTGTAGTCACCATACGGACGAGCAGCGAGGAGTGTGGTGTATTGTCGGAATTCGGTCGGCATCCGCTCGGCCAAATAGAACGTTAGCGCCCAACTCAAGTCGTAAGCTAGGTCGGGATTTCCTGCAAACAGTTCATCAGTGACCACCAGGCTCTGCAACTGCTTCACAAGCACTTCCGGCTGACTCAATAGGGTTTGTAATCGCTGCCGTTTGTTAGGAAGCATGCGACTCTCGATTGTGCTTTGCTGTTGACGCAAGTCGTACACGTTTGGCTGTTCGAACATGCTGGCCAGGCCTTCTACAAACCACAATGGATCCATGCCCAAACGTTCGTGGATGCCAGTGTTGTAGGCCAGTTGATGAACTGCCTCGTGCACGATTGTGGCTTCCGTTTCCGCCCAGTTTGTCGCTTGGCTTCCGTCTCTACCAACGCCTTCAATGTGGTACAGTACACAGCGGTTGGAACGCGGGAAGTAGCTACCGACAACCGAACTGGGGAGCTGTTGCACTTGGGCCGCTGAATAGGCCAAGAACTCCTGGCGCGATGCGAATACGGTTACGCACAACGGAAAGTCAGGTCGTCTGAGTGGCCAACCCCGGACTTCAAAATACCGTACGTAACCCGACAGCAACGCGCTAAAGCGATTCCGCCATCGCTCTACCTGACCTTGCGGAGCGGCAAGCACATAGGGTCCAAACACCAGCGTCTCATAGCGGGACCCAAGTTCAGCTTGCAATTGGTTCCGCGCATCAACCAAGGTCTGCGGTGCAAAATCAAAGGGTAAGACTTGATGATTCTTAACCAGCGCTTGATCGATGATATGCAGTTGGCCCGTAGGTTCAAGTACAACCGCGTCGTACGTGGTCCAGTGGATCGGTAGTCCTACGTAGTGACCACCGGGAACTTCAACGTCCAAAAGTTTGGGCGGTTGAGCGCTAACTGGAGGCGAAGGGAGAAAAAACACTGCAACGAAAGCACCAAGCACAAGTGAGAGTCTACAACGGCAAGTTGTACATCTTGTCGATTGAGGGAAGGATTGGATGCAATTCATGGTTGTGCAAAATCAACGCTGATGAAACGGCTGTACTCAGGGTCACGACTCGGAGAGTCGTGCGACGAAGAAGCGGTTGTATTGGTAGCGGAAGTCGCCAGGACTTTCGGCTGTGTTGATCGGAGACCTGTTGTGAACCCTGCGTTTTAGCGGACCGGTGCTCTGTGCCGATCGGCCGCTTATACGTGGTAGCTCATTAACATCGACCCGCTGCAAGGACCGTCGGCTCTTTGCACGAATGCTGAACACACCCTGGATTAATCGTGGTCGGTCAGCCCGGGAAAGGCCGTCGATTGGCAACAAAAACCGAATATCCCAACTCTAGGTCGCCTAGTCGCTGGCGGCAGGGTAGTGCGGCGCGTTACTATGAAGCTGTCGTTTACCACCCACCGTGTTGTTCGCTTTATAACGGTAATCCTACGATGGAACCTAGATTCTCTGAGCAGGCAGCCACGAACATGAGTCAGGCATCGCGTTGGTCATGCCTGCTGTGTCTTCTATTTACCACGGCGTTGTCGACGCTTGTGGGCACTCGGTATGCATTCGCTCAGCAGACTGTTGAGCAGCCATCGACGTCTACGGAAACCCAAACCGCTCCCCCGTCAGCTAACCCCGAGGTGACGCTGGAGTCGATTCGAAATGCGCTACGAGAGTTGGACGCGGACGAGCTGGCGGTTCGCGATCAAGCGGAGAAACAATTGGTCAACTTGGGCACTGCGGTGCTGGCGTACCTGCCCGAAGTAAACGCACGAACCTCCGGTGAATTGAAAGTCCGTCTGCAAAGAATTCGTCAGTCGCTTCAGCACAGCAAAATCGAGGACTATTTCGTAGCTTCGCAAATCACGCTTTCGGGCAAGATGAAGCTGACTCACGCCATCGATCAAATCGCCAAACAGTCGCAAAACCCAATCAAGCTCGACAACAGTGACGCGCTCGCTAATATTCTGGTCGAAATTGATGCCACCGACGCACCGTTCTGGGAGGTGATGACCAGCGTCATGCAGCAAGCGAAATTGCGAGTCAATGCCTTTGGGACGACGGAGAGCGAACTGGTGTTGACCCCCGGCGCGGCGGACCCAGGCTCGATCCCACCGATATTCACCTCCGGCCCCTTTCGTGTCGATGTTGTTTCCGTACGGAGCACACTTCCATTCAATTCTCCAATTGGTGGCCAGCTCGATCTGTCGTTTACCGTTACCTGGGAGCCTCGGCTTAAACCGGTCTTCATGCAAGTTCCCATGGCTTCGCTCAAGGCTGTGTTAGCCAATGGAAAGACGCTTGCGGCCAGCAACCCACAAGCGGCTCCGGAAATCCCACTCAACCTCGGCGGCAGTAGTACACAAATCGATGTGCAATTGGAACGCCCCGATCGAGCCGCCACGCGGATCAATAAATTGTCAGGAGAGTTTACGATTGCCGTTCCCAGTGAACGCCATGAATACGTCTTCGAAAAGTTTGGCAATGGTGCACGGCAGAGCGAAAAATTTGGGGATGTGACCGTAACGCTAGAGGGCGCTCTACGCAACGGAGCCGTTTATGAAATGCGAGTTTTCGTCGAATTCGGCGATTCGCAAGGCGCGCTGGATTCGTTTCGCGGTTGGATCCTGTCCAACGAAGCCTACCTGCGCGATCCGCTCGATACGCGAATCCCGAACGTCGGACTCAATACTTATGCAATCACACCCAATGCCGTAGGAATTGCCTACCGTTTCCAAATTAATGGTGATCCCGACAAATACAAACTTATTTACGAATCGCCGGCTGCGGTGACCAAGCAAACAGTAAAATATGAATTGACCGATATCGATCTCCCGTAGCTACATTCGCGTTTATTTCCTAAGCTGCGAATTTCCTGGATGCTCTAGGTTTTGTCTCACTTTTCAGCTTTGAAGTCGCGCCCACTCATGTTTTGCCGTAGACAAACCATATCTCAACTCGCGAAAGCAATGAGCGGATTGTGCTTGACAGGCGTCTTGTTGGCCAATGCCATCAGCGGCGAACCCAACGATCGGTCATCAACAGATTCCAGGGTGTTAGCGCGAACTGGGCCGCAGACAATCACAGACGCCGATATCGATTTTCTTCTAGCGCGATTTAGCAAAACAGATCATGATGATCAACTTCAGATTCAAGTTCCGCGGCCACTTTCTTCAGCTACGCAGGCCACTGCCATCGAGCTGCTGGCATTGCAGCGACAGGCGCTGGCAACCTTAATCCGGCAGCAACAAGCTGCTTCCACAGCGGAGATCGACAACGTCATCCGCGCACGCGCTCCCCCTGACCAAAGCGACTGGTCGCTCGCCCAGATCATCGAAAGCTACAGTAATCAATTCCGAATCGAGCCTGAAAAGGTTCGTGACAGTATCGACTTTAAGATTTCGTGGACACGCTATCTGGAACACCACCTCACGGAAGAGAACTTACGCAAGCACTTCGACACTCAGCACCGACGCTTTGACGGCACACGTTTTAATATAGACCTGCTTACAATAACTGTACCGGTTGGCGAGTCACTCGTCCGCTCGCAGGCCCGACAACGTCTGGAAGAATTGCGAAGCCAACTGTCGACCACGCAAGTCAACTGGGAACAATTGGACAAGCGCGACGGCGATCAAGCCGACCTCTCGGTATCACGCCAGCGTTGGGTACGAGGAACTGGCGATCTGGTCCCAAGATTGATTACGCCACTTTTGGAAATGGATATCGATCAGCTCTCACAGCCGATCCACACCGCGACTGGCGTACACCTCGTACACCTGATTGATGTAGAAGTTGGGAGTTATGTGCTGAGCGATGTCCGTGGCGATGTAAGAACGCACATGCTGTTGTACTTACTCGAACATTTGGCCAAGCAAAGCGCGGAGGAGTGGCCACTACTGCTTTGTCCCGATTAGATTTTGGGGGTTGTCGGGGAAAAGGTGTCGGACACCAAAAGCCGGAACGGCCCTGCGGGTGCTTCGCACTTTTGGTGTCCGACACCTTTTCCCGACCTGCGGTGCAACCCAATATTAAACGTGGTTGAAGCACTATTCAACGAGCTGTGATAAATCGAGAAAGGCCACAATCGATGGGTTGCCGACCGGCACGTATTGTCCGGTAAACTCTAAACTTCCCATTTGTCGATCGACGCGAAAAACTGCCACATTGTCGCTACGTTGATTGCAACAGTATAGAAAACTGCCAGTCGGGTCGAAACTAAAGCTGCGGGGATAGTTACCGCGCGTCCACTCTTCTCCCAGGTAGGTTAGCTCGCCTGTTTCTCCAATTGCGAACAAAGCGATACTGTCGTGCAATCGATTCCCAGCATAGACGAACCGCCCATCGTCACTAACCAAAATTTCGGAACAAAAATTGCTCCCACTAAAATTTGGAGGGAGCGTAGAAATAGTTTGGCGGGGGCTCAAGTCTCCGCGTTCGGCACCGAAGTCAAAGAGAACAACCGTCGAACCTTCTTCCTGGATTGAATACAACCATTTTCCGTTGGGGTGGAAATGAAAATGTCGCGGACCGTCGCCAGCTGGCAGCGACACCGACTCGGGAGCATTGGGCTTCAATTTGCCAGCTCGTTCATCAAATTGCCACAAGAAGATCTTGTCCAAACCCAAATCCGCATGCAATATGAATTTACCCGATGGATCAAGCGAAATTTGATGGGCGTGTGTGTGATCATGCCCACTGAAGGCAAAACTCCCTGGTGGAGCATGAGTCGCTTTCGACGGCCCAAGATCACCGACATCCAGCCGAATATCGCTAGCGGCCTTGAGATGACCATTGGCTTGAATCGGGAGCACTGCTATTGAGCCACCAAAATAGTTGGCCACCAGCAAGAATCTTCCTGACGGATGGAGACTGATGTAAGTAGGTCCGGCACCACCGGAGGGAACGGTGTTCAAATGGCTTAACTCCCCTGTGACGCGATTAATCTCGAAAGCGCTGATGGTTCCTTGACGATCCTCCCCCACGCGATCCGTTTCATTGGCTGAGTAGAGTCGTGCGTTGTCCAAGCTGACCGCCAGGTGACTAGGGCTGGTGCCCATGGCGTGAACTCCAACTGGTGTAAGCTGCCCACTCGCACGATCAACTTGAAAAAGATGAATTCCGCGCCCATTGCCTGGCGGCAAATCAACTTGCGTAGGCAACATGTCTACGAGTGGTGAACTAAAGGTACCGATGTAAGCCATCAATGGACGAGTAGGCTGCCTCGCCTGGCTAAACAGTACGCTGGGCAAAAGAAATAGCGCCATCGCGACTGCATGAGCCAAGCATAGAAAAACTCGACGTGGGTCAGAATTATTGCGCATCTTTGAATTAGGCTCGCTGAAGTATGGAAATTGATCGCGGGATTTTACGACCGACAACGCATTTCGTTGGTCAAGCACGTCTTTAAGATTATAGAGTATTATGAATGCCAGGTTTGACAAACAGCAGCGGCATGCCGTTTGGCTGCTTACGTTTTGGGTTCGTCCGTTGCGGAAGCCCGATAATCACACGACTCGACTGCTGGCCCATCGAACGGATAGGCAATGTCAACTAAGTCGCTAATAAGTCGAATTACTAGTCTTCCTTCACTTAGTTTTTTGAAATTTCGAAACATGAAATCGCCATCCTCGACCATTGCGCTAACTCTCATGACGTTCCTTATTTTGTCACAGACGTCAGATGCTCAGTCGACATCCCTGCCACGGGCTACGCCCGAATCGCAGGGAGTGTCGTCGGCGGGTCTATGTGAATTTATTGAAACGGCCAACGCCAAGATCAATTCGCTTCACAGTTTCATGCTGGTGCGGCATGGCAAAGTCGTAGCGGAAGCCTGGTGGGCTCCTGAATCTGCCGACAAACCGCATGTGCTGTGGTCCCTCAGCAAAAGTTTCACATCGACGGCGGTGGGACTGGCCGTGGCTGAAGGCAAGTTGAGTATCGATGATCAGGTAATTAAGTTTTTCCCTGACGACGTGCCAACGGAACTCTCTGATAATCTGAAGAGCATGCGGGTCCGCGATTTGCTAACCATGTCCACTGGGCATCAGGACGAAGTGAATTGGCGTGCAGAGCCGCACTGGGCCAAAGCATTTCTGGCCCATCCGGTACCTCACAAACCAGGCACGCACTTTCGCTATAACACACCCGCGACCTACATGCAGTCAGCTATCGTGCAACAAGTAACCGGACAAACGGTGCTCGAATACTTGAAGCCCCGACTGTTTGCACCGCTGGGGATCGCGGACCCTGTCTGGGACACAAGCCCTCAAGGCATTTCGATTGGTGGCTACGGGTTGAATTTGCGGACCGAAGACATCGCTAAATTCGGACAGCTCTATCTGCAACAGGGCAATTGGCAAGGGAAGCAATTGATCCCGGCGGAATGGATCGCTCAGGCTACCTCGAAACAAGTATCTAATGGCAGCGATCCGCAGCGGGATTGGGATCAAGGATACGGTTTTCAATTTTGGCGTTGTCGATACGGAGCTTATCGCGGCGATGGAAAAGATGGCCAATTTTGCCTCGTGCTGCCGGAACAAGACGCAGTCATCGCGATTACGGCCAACACTGGTGACATGCAAGCGGAACTGAACGTCGTGTGGGACAAGATCCTTCCGGCACTGCAGGATCAATCGCTCCCGGAAAATCTCGAAGAACAATCGCGACTGAAGGAACTCATAGCAGGACTCAATGCGACGCGTTAATACTGTATTGATCATGCTTCACCGAACTACATTCCATCGAAAGCCAACACTACTTTGGATGAGCTGCAACGATCGCTGGAGTCGACTAGCGATATTTATCGTGCTTTTTCGCTTGGAAGTATTCCCAGATCCAATGCACACAGATGGCAAGCTATCGTTTAGCCCCAGTGGTGAATTCATACTGACAAACTTCAAGCTGCGTTTGCGAAGTCGCGGTAGTTCGCAGTATCGAGAAATTGCGATTGCTCACGCCATTGCGGATGTCGACGGCCAAGGGAAGGACGAGAAGTATGCTGGTGTCGCCGGCACGCTAGACGATGACCCGCGTACGGGATGGACTACACGCAATCATCCTGCAGACCATTCACATTGGGCGATATTCGTATTATCGGCACCGCTCGTTATGGCTGATGACGAAGCGCTGGACATCATTTTGATGCAGCGGTCGATCGAAAATCAAGAGCGGTTGGGCCGCTTCGCCGTGACCTATACCGACAGACGAGGCGCCGGTAACTGAGCGCGGAGTGCGATTTGTGCAGTTGTTTCACCCCGACTGGGATCACCATAGTCGCTTGCGTAGTTGGTGTACCGCGCGTTGCCGTGATACGGACCAAGCCAGCGCGGCGCTAATTATAATTATCGACCGCAAACGACGCGGACTGCTCGATGAGACACTGGTGATTTGGGGCGGTGAGTTCGGCCGGAGTGTGGCGGGGCAGGGGGCCTGGGACAGTCCCGAGGGAGGCCGAGACCACCACCCACGATGCTTTACGATTTGGATGGCCGGAGGGGGTGTTAAGACTGGTATGACCTTCGGTTCCACCGACGATTTCAGTTACAACGTGGCTGAAAATCCTGTTCAGGTCCGCGATTTCCACGCCACCATCTTGCATTTGATGGGGATCGATCATGCGCAGTTCAGCTACCGCTCCCAGGGACTTGATTTCCGATTGACCGGCGTTGAACACGCCCGCGTAGTCGAGGAGATCGTGGCGTGAGGAGTGGGGGAGTTGGGAGTTGGGAGTTGGGAGTTGGGAGTGAAGGAGTGAAGGAGTGAAGGAGTGAAGGAGTGAAGGAGTTAGGATGCTAAGTGGATTTAGGACCAAAGGCGCATATTCCAAGTTTCCCAGCGCACATAGTCGAACTCCACCGCACGATCACTCCACCAATCGACCATTCCCTAACTTTCCCAGACGTCAATTACCATTCAGTACTCCCAACTCCTTGTCTCCCTATCTCCCTATCTCGCCCGCCCGAACAAAACTGTTGCTTGGCAGCGATGACCATTCCGAGTGAGGCGAATAGAAAGCTATTCTCGATGGTTGAGAACGATACTTCGTGAAAGGCCATTTGAATCATGTGTACACCGCCGATGCAGAACGCAATTAGAGCCAAACCTCGCGCCCATCTCGGAGCCGTTGGCGTCTGCCATAAGACGTAGGTTGCAATTGAGGAAGTCAGCCCAACGAAGGTATACAGCGCGAAGCCGACCAACCCTAGGTCGACCAACAAACTTAGGTAGCTGTTGTGATGTACATACCCTCGAATCGACTCGACGCGAATATCCGTCGAGCGATCTGCCAAGTACGGTAGGTTGTAGACTTGGAACTGGTTGAAGCCGAAACCGGTAACCGGTCGATCTTTGAACATCTGCAGCGAGACATAGGCGAAGGCAGCTCGCATGTAGGTACTTTCGCGTGTTTCAGCTGCAGAGTACTCGCGTTTAAATGCCACCAAGTCGGGACCTTTAACGATCCCAATCGCCAGGCCGGCAAATAGCATTCCGACAATTGCCGCTCGGCGTGAAATGCCTTGCATCCCCAACCACACAAGCGTGACAGAAATCAAGCCTAAGCCCATCCACACGCTTCGTGTGTAGGTAACTAGGAGAGCTAAGGTCATGATCGGAGCGAGAGCACCCGCGGTGGCCCAACTGAATCGCCTCATTGGATTGAGCCAAAGTGTATAGACGAGCAGGGGGACCAGACATGCCAGCAGAGCGACCCCCAATCGTACTGATTGCAGCATCGGTCCGCGGGCGCGACCAAAGTGAATGCCAATGGTTGGATCCCCGATGAAGCGCGGGAATACCAACCCCCAGAGTTTGGCTACTTCGAAAATTGCCGTAACTCCCAGATAAACTCCTAAGCCGATCAATACTACTAACGGCCATTTAAGTTGCTTGGGTTCTAGCCGTGTTGTACGTAAGGCGGCATAGAGGAAGAAGGGGATCAAATAGCCGTTGACCAAATGCATTAAGGTCGGTGGTTGGTTGGGCAATACGGCCCCCAAGGGCTGAGTAATCGTTCTCGCAATCAACCACAGCATAAACAGAACCATAGCGACATCAAGCGACTGAATTTGGTCATAGACCAGTTCCTTCCGCCACCATCGAACGGCCAGTTGCGCGGTGATACAAAGTAAGCAGAGACGGTCAAGTGTCCACGTTAATCCACCCAAGTCGAGTGCGAAGAACTCGGCAGGAAATACACAAGTCGCTACCAGGAACAACGCGACCGAAAGAAATATTGATCCACGCACGACTGAGATGATACCCCAGACGAGCAAAGGTAGCGTGATGACACTGGCAAGAAAAGGCATTGTGCTGAGCGAGTGAAAGGAATTGGAGACAGCTCTAATTGAGACAACTAACCGGCATTCGGGAACGCGGAAACAGGGTCGACTCTCGACGGTCTAGCCTAGCTCGTCGAACGTCCCAACGCTGCTCTGGGGGAGAATCGAATTGGCCAGTCAACAAACTGGGGAGCGTAGAACCGGTGCAATCGTCAAAGTCACGTGCGATCGGCAACCACAACCACTTCTTACAGCGCGAAATGCACACCTGATAAGGGATTGCATGGCAAGGTTCAGATACGCGCCAAACAGCCGTACGGCTCAAAACCGCCAGATTGTCGCCCGACAGTCCGAAGCGTGTCGAGACTCGACTCGGAGAGTCGAGCGACGATGTTAACCCGACTTGAAGAGTCGAGGCACGATCACCTTACCTTAACGTACTTCCATCGCCAGAGTAACACCATGAAAGAGCACGCCTTGTGGCTCTATCGCCGCTTAACCGCTCCCAGTCGACGTCGGCTGCTGGCGGAGCTGCGCGAGGTGGGCCAGATTCCGATAGGCATACTATTCTATCATCGGGTTGCCGACCAATTCCCCAATTCGTGGACTCTCAGTTGCGACGACTTTGCGCGGCAGTTGGATTGGTTGCAGGAAAACTTCGAGATTGTTTCGTTGAGTGAGGCCCAACACCGAATTCGATCGTCTAATTGCCGGCAGCCCACGATTAGTATCACTTTCGACGATGGCTATGCGGAGAATGCCGAGTTCGCGATCCCTGAGCTAGTGCGACGTCGCTTGACCGCTACCTATTTTGTCGCGACAGATTTTGTACGGACGTCGAGTGGTTTCCCACACGATCTGGTGGCAGGCCAGTACTTGGCCCCGAACACGGTCGAGCAGTTACGTATGTTTGCGGAACAGGGAATTGAAATTGGAGCCCATACCCGCAGCCATGCCGACCTGGGTCAGGTTCATGGAGCGCAAATGGAACACGAGATTTTGGGTAGTATCCAAGATCTGGAAAGTTGGTTAGAGCGGAAAATCAACTACTTTGCCTTTCCTTTCGGTCTGCCGGAAAACACGACCCAAGCAGCAGTGGATGTGATTGCCGCACAAGGAATGGCTGGTTTTTGCACTGCCTATGGCGCTTGGAATTGGCCTGGTTCGCAGGGCTATCATTTGCGACGCATCCACGCGGATCCGGGCCTTGAGAAACTTCGGAACTGGCTGACACTTGACTCTCGCAAGCTGCGAGAACGGGTGAAAGTTCCCTTTACTGAACCTAGTATCTTAGCCGGCGCTCCTACTCCCTCTGCATTGGAAGGCATTACCCATGAATCTCAGGTACACGCCGCGCACTGACGGCAAGCTCGGCATCAAATTCGTGATTACCAGCATGCCCGTTGGTGGCGCAGAAACGCTGTTGGTCAACTTGATTCGGCGCATGGACAAAAACGCTTTTGCGCCAGAAGTCGTCTGCTTGAAGGACGCGGGCGTATTGGGCCAGGAGCTGGCGAGCGAAATTCCTGTCTACGCGAATTTATTAACATCCAAATGCGATGTGACCGTTTTGCCCAGGCTCGCCTACTTGTTCGGGCGCACAGGGACAGATGCCGTCGTCACAGTTGGAGCGGGCGATAAAATGTTTTGGGGAAGGCTGGCCGCGAAGCTAGCCAGGGTACCTGTCGTTTGCTCCGCCTTGCATTCCACCGGTTGGCCTGATGGCATTGGAAGACTCAACCGCTGGCTGACGCCTTGGACCGATGGCTTCATCGCGGTGGCCCAAGCCCACGCAGAGCATTTGGCGATGCACGAAGGTTTTCCAGCTTCACGTGTGTTCTTAATACCCAACGGCGTCGATACGAATCGCTTCCGTCCCAACCATTCCCATCGCTCGAGTTTGCGCGAAGAGCTAGGGATAGACGATGAAGCACCGATTGTCAGCATCGTGGCTGCCCTACGCCCTGAGAAGAACCATGCGCAGTTCATTGACGCCGGACGCGAAGTCTTACGCGAGCATCGGAAAACCCACTTTTTGATTGTCGGTGAAGGGCCCGAGCGAGAGAGTATCGAACGACGCATCAATCAACTGGGGCTGCAGGCACATTTCCACTTGCTGGGCAATCGCAGCGATACCGAACGGATTTTGGCGGGGACCGACCTGTTTTGTCTGACCAGCCGCAACGAAGCCAATCCAGTTTCGATACTTGAAGCCCTGGCCACTTGCATTCCAGTCGTTGCGCCTAATGTCGGTTCGATCAGCGAAACCGTCATTGACGGTAAAACAGGCATGTTAACCCAACCACTGAGTACGGAAGCTACGGCAGATGCCATCATGCAACTGCTTGGCAATGCACCATTGGCAGCCCGGATGGGGCGCCACGGTAGACAACTTGTCCGCGATGCGTGGAGTCTGGATGCCATGGTTCAAGGCTACGAGACATTGATAGAAAACATTTACAATGCCAAGTCCGAAGTGGCCAAGCGGCCATTTTGGATTCGTCCAGCGCGCATAGATGCAGTTTTGCAACAAGAACAAGAGCTAGTCGCCGGCTAGCCAGCCGCAAGTTCGCGATTAATTACTCCCAACGAGAAACCACTTCACGAGTTGACCTTCACGAAAGTTGAGCTGCAACATGAGTCGCACTGACGCGTTGAACGAATTGAAAGCCGTATTGATGTCTCGTCGAAACGCATTGCGTTCTGCGCTCAAAGGGGATCTGACAGCCCTGCGAGAACTAAATTTGGCCTCAGGTGACCTGGCGGACTTTGCACTTGATGCCGGTTGTGACGAGGTGAACAGTCAGATAGCCGAAGTCGAATCACGCGAACTGCTACAGATTGACGA
Source organism: Pirellulaceae bacterium (assembly GCA_041739785.1). Classification (GTDB taxonomy): domain Bacteria; phylum Planctomycetota; class Planctomycetia; order Pirellulales; family Pirellulaceae; genus Aureliella. Next base: position 25,257 of record JBGSNE010000075.1, on the reverse strand, counting down.
GGCGATCGCCAAGTTCAGCGGTGGCAGCTATGGTTGTTGCGAAGGCTGTCAAAAATCGATTCCGTTGGCGCGACTGGAGGCACTCCCCTACGCGACGCTGTGTATCAAGTGCCAAACTAAATTAGAAAAATCGGGTTGTAGGGACTGGTCTGAACTAGCGGACGCTGCGTATGATTCGATCGAGTCCTAGGGGAGAGCGTCAGACACCGTTTGAGACAAAGGCTGGTCGAAAGGTTACGACCCGACTGATCGGACGCCTGTGCACAACTGACTCTTTCCGCACACGACGATTTACGAGCGCATGCGGGCAATGACACAAGCTATCATTGCAATGACATCATTTTCTCCTGGGCCTGTCTCGGCGGGATAGCCGATTCCACAACTTACTTACGCTTTCAAAACGAATCCCCCAAGTGGTCCGCAGGACGTGGCACTAAGGGGAATAAAGTGTGGACTCACCGGTCGCGAGCTCAGACTGTATGTGCTGGGCCGCATAATGGATTGTTGATTGGCCCTGTCGAGGTTTTCATGTTGCGTGATTTAAATTCCTGGCGACGTTGTTTGTGCGTGGCAGTTGGATTGTTTGTTGCAGGACAAACCAGCTTAACGACCCAAGCACAAATCATGCTTCATCCCGCGCCCGATGTGTTGCGATCCGATACCGATGATTCGAGTCGCCGACAGAAGCCGGTGCTGCACAGCGGCACAGCCGCGAGGGATGCTCAGCGATTTAGCCAACCCACATCGCCCAACACTCCCTATCGCGAGGCCGAGTATCAACAACTCCGTCAAGAGGCGGACGCACTCGACCGGCAATTCGGCTTAGTTCGTAGAATCGTCAAGTTCGCTAGTCCCTGTATCGTGCATATTGAAGCGACCAAGACTAGCGAGCCAGGCAAGGGCTTTGCCAGTAGTCGCATTGAAGAGGCGGGAGCTGGTGTCGTGATCAGCCTGCAAGGGAACTCTTATGTGCTCACCAATCGACATGTGATTTACCCGGCCGATATTAACTCGATACGACTGGAGCTCAATGACGGTCGCCGCTTGCGCCCCATTGATGTGTGGACCGACCCTTCGACCGATGTGGCCATCATTCGCATCGACGAGGCCGATCTAACTCACGCCATGCTGGGCAATAGCGACGCTATGGAAATTGGAGATTTCGTGTTGGCCGTCGGCAGCCCCTTTGGATTGAGCCATTCGGTCACTTATGGAATACTGAGTGCCAAAGGGCGCCGAAACTTGGAATTGGGGTCCAAGGAAATTGAGATTCAAGACTTCTTTCAAACCGACGCAGCGATCAACCCGGGTAACAGCGGCGGTCCGTTGCTAAATCTGCATGGCGAGATCGTGGGTATCAATACCGCGATTGCGAGTAATTCTGGTGGCAATGAGGGAATTGGTTTTTCCATTCCCATCAACATGGCCATGACCGTCGCCGAACAACTTGTTTCGCATGGAAAATTGGTTCGTTCCCAGCTTGGCGTCGTGCTTGAAAATGTGTTCGATATCTCCACGGCTCGACGACTTGGCCTCTCCGCTCCAGTGGGAGCACTGGTCAAATCGATCAAACCCGACTCGCCAGCCGCACTGGCCGGAATTCAAGTTGGCGATGTGATCGTCGAATTCGACGGCACTCGCGTGGAAAACGATGGGCATCTAGTCAAGACGGTAGGTCTCACCCCGGTGGGCAGTTCAGTGGGCATGGTCATCTATCGCAACGGTGTGGCCAGTCGAGTTACCGCGGTGTTGGCTCCCAGCAGTTTTGAGTAGTAGGCTATGGTTCGCGAGCAATTAGCGCTAGAATGAGAGCTCGACTCCCCCAGGTCGAAAAACGCATCATGCACGATGTGCGCGCCTGTCGGCTCGGAGAGTCGAGCGACAATTGACTTTGCCGATAACCGAACATGCCACAATCGCCCACTCCTCCCGTCTCTTCCAACCGCGTTTGGCCGAAGCGCTTGCTCACGCTGGGGGCAATCTACTTCCTCTGGCTGGTCTGGCTAGGTTATGTTGCCTGGGTCAATATTCAATCCGGAAATCAGTGAAAGCCTGATTTGTCTGCGGAATTGGAAAGTAGCCCATCAAGCCTCTGAGGCAAATCTCGGCAGCGATAACTTTTGAACTGCGGTTCCGCCTCCGTTCAAACCTCGCTTATTCATGTCCTGGTTAGCCGAAGGGCGTAAGCCCTCGATTTACACAGGAACTGGGGGCTCACGCCCTGAGACTTATGAATAATCCGCGCTAAACCGCAGCCTAAATCGAATCGCCAACACTCAGCTCCCCAGCTACAATGGACTCTGGTTTAGACGCGAAGCCCCGGATAGTTGAAGTTCATGCGATGTTTTACCACTCTGTTGTTCGCCATTGGTTTTTCGAACGCTTGCACTACGTCCGTTGCAGCAGCTGAAAACGCCCAATTGCAAAAGCAGCTACACGAGCGGATAGTCCCGCTTTTAAAATCGCACTGCCTCGATTGCCATAGCGGTGCAGAGCCTGACGCGGGCCTCACGCTAGATCACTTCAGCTCGCCCATTGATTTCCTGAAGGGCCAAGCTGTCTGGCGAAAAGCGGTGCAAAAGATGGAGCTGGGCGAAATGCCGCCGCCTGAGAGCAGTTCGTTGACCGAAATGGACCGGGCGGAAATGGTAGCTTGGATCACATCCACGCTGGAAGATTTTGAGTGCGGCTTGACTCCGAATCCAGGGCAAGTCACGTTGCGTCGTTTGAATGCCGCTGAGTACCGAAACACGATTCGCGATTTGATGCTGGTCGATTACGAGCCAGCTGCAAATTTCCCCGCCGACGATGTCGGGTATGGCTTTGACAATATTGGCGACGTGTTGACATTGCCGCCGCTATTGATGGAAAAGTACTTGATTGCTGCTGAGGAGATCAGTCGCCGTGCCATCATGACTCCTCCGGCGGACAAACAGCACGAACTGTTATTGTTAGGTAGTCAGCTGGAACACTCCTCGGGGAACGTCCAAGATGAACAATTAGTGCTTTCCTCCATTGGCGATGCGACCTTCACCGAACAGATTCCTTGGCCGGGAATTTATTACTTGACAATCACCGCTTCAGGCGATCAAGCTGGTCCAGAGCCGTGCAAGCTAACGATCTTAATTGACGGAGAGCCGCTTCGCACTGTGCCTGTTCGAAGCACACCCGATGAGCCGCAAGAGTTTACGTTGCCCCTCAAGTTGCGAGCGGGAAAGCGGAGCGTGACACTTCGTTTTCCCAATGACTTCTATATCGAAGCTGCAGAGAATCAACCGGCGCAAGATCGCAATCTTCGTCTGCATGCCGTCAAGCTCTTGGGAACCAAGCCGTCCACCGAGAAGCTCGACATGACTCAAGTCCCGGCCAGTCACAAAGAGATCTTATTTGTACAACCGCGGACCGAAGCGGAGTTGCCCGAAGCCACGCGGAAAGTGCTGCAGCGTATGGCCAGTCGCGCGTACCGTCGGCCAGTCTCCGAACAGGATCTAGCCGACTTGACTCAATTGGCGCTCTCCTTACAAGCTGACGGAGAGTCGTTTGAAGCCAGCATTCAAGTGGCTGTGCAAGCGATCTTGATTTCACCCAAGTTTCTGTTTCGCGTTGAGCCTCCTCCGGCTGCCAGTGTCACCGATCAATGGCGTACGCTGGATGAATTCGAGCTGGCGACACGCTTGTCCTATTTCTTGTGGAGTTCAATGCCCGATGATGAGCTACTCAAACTTGCATGGACTAAGAAACTCAAGGAGCCGGCGGAACTGCGTGCGCAGATTCAAAGAATGGTCATGGACCGTCGCGCCTATGCTTTTGTAGAGAATTTTGCCGGTCAGTGGTTAACGTTGCGCAAGCTTGAAAGCTTCAATCCCGATCCGATGCTATTTCCGCAATGGACCGACGAGATCAAACATTTTGCTCGTAGTGAAACGCTACTGTTTTTTACAGGTGTCATGCGAGAGAACCTAAGCGTGCTCGCGCTACTCGACGCCGACTTCACCTATTTGAATCAAAGTTTGGCCGAGTACTATGGAGTACGTAATGTGCGTGGCGCCAATTTCCAAAAGGTCTCATTGGCAGGAACCCAACGCTCCGGGTTGCTAACCCACGCCAGCATCCTCGCCGTGACCAGCAATCCTACGCGAACCAGTCCGGTGAAACGTGGCAAGTGGATCCTCGATAATTTGTTGGCAACACCCCCTCCACCAGCTCCTCCCGGCGTCCCCGAGCTGAAAGAAAAAGGGGAGCTATCTGGCACGCTCCGGCAGCGAATGGAACAACATCGCGCGGAACCGGCCTGCGCAGGATGTCACAAATTGATGGATCCGCTAGGTTTCGCATTGGAGAATTACGACGCGGTCGGAAGATACAGAGAGCAAGATGAGGGTGCGACCATTGATGCCAGCGGTACTCTGCCCGATGGATCGAAAGTCAGCGGGGCACAACAACTGCGAGCCGCATTGTTAACAAAAAACAAAGATCAATTCGTTCGTTGCTTGACTGAAAAACTCTTGACTTATAGTCTCGGTCGCGGATTAGAGTACTACGACAAATGCGCGGTCGACAAGATCGTAACGGACCTGAAACAACATGACATGAAGTTTATGGCGCTGCTTGAGTTGATCGTTCTCAGCGATCCCTTTCAGAAACAGGGCTGGCGCGAGTCCGTTAGCGCCAACGAATCGACAAACCTATTCCCTTCAGCCAAGTGAGTATCCACATGCAACTCGACCGTCGTACTGTCCTACGCGCCGCTGGAGTCACGTTGGGCCTCCCTGTGTTGGAAGCCATGTTACCCAACTGCGGCTATGCGTCCGGCGCTACCGCCCCACTGCGACTGGCTTTTCTATATGTTCCTAACGGGATGCATATGCCCCACTGGACGCCCGACCAGGAAGGAAAAAACTTTGACGTCAAGCCGATCCTTGAACCAGTGGCGCATTTAAAGAATCAGCTCAATGTGCTCACCGGCCTAACGCTCGATGGAGCTCGCGCGCACCAAGATGGTGGTGGTGACCACGCGCGTAGCGCGGCGGCTTTCTTGACAGGCGCGCATCCCAAAAAAACCGATGGTGCTGATATTCTCAACAGTGTTTCAGTAGATCAGGCTATCGCCCAGGCCGTCGGTGACAAAACACGCTTTGCATCACTCGAATTGGGAATTGAAGGGAGCTCCCAGGCTGGTAGCTGCGACAGTGGTTACAGCTGTGCCTACTCGTCCAATCTTGCCTGGCGCAATTCAACGAGTCCCTTGGCCAAGGAGATGGATCCAGCGGCAGTCTTTGATCGTTTGTTCAGTTCCGGCGATGCTGAGCAAGACGGCCGCACCAGTGAAATCCGCAAGAGTCATCGCAAGAGTGTCTTGGATTTCGTACTCAACGACGTCAAGAAGCTACATGGCGATTTAGGAGCCGCCGATCGTCGCAAACTGGACGAGTACGCATACGCAGTCCGCGAAATTGAAAACCGAATGGTGCGGTCGGAAAAACTTCAGGTAGGCGAGGATGGGATACCGAATTATCCACGCCCGGCGGGTGTACCCGCGGTATTGGACGAACACTGCAAACTGATGCTCGACATGTTGGCGCTTGCCTTCCAAACCGACTCGACGCGTGTAGCCACATTCATGTTTGCTAATGAGGGTAACAATCGCGGCTATCCCGAGTTGGGCGCACCCGAGGGGCATCATGATTTGTCGCACCATGGAGGTAGCGAAGAGAAACAGACGAAGGTTGCAAAGATAAACCGTTTTTACGTCGAGCGTTTGGCTTATTTCCTCGATTCATTGGCCAGCATTCGCGAAGGCGAGCACTCACTGCTCGACAACAGCCTGATCATTTACGGGAGTGGCATCAGTGATGGCGATCGGCACAATCATGATGAGCTGCCAATTCTGATGGCGGGCAATGGCGCCGGCCGAGTGCAAACTGGCCGGCATTTGCGATTTGCAAAAGAAACACCGCTCTGCAACTTGTACGTATGGCTAATGAATCAATTCGGCATTCGCGCCGACAGTTTCGGTGATTCCAATGGCATTACGCAATTGAGCTGAAAAATTTAGAGTGAGCGACCGATTAAGCGGGCCAACACATCAGCCGGCTTCAGTTGGCGTTTGAAGGTAATGGACGGCTGCATCCCAGCTGGGATTTCGAAATGCGTTTGCTCCGGGACAGCCAACAGGATGTTGTGCGCGGAGAATTTTTCAAGCTGCTTAGTTTTGTGCGTTAAGTACTCAGGAGTCCAATAACCGACGATCTCCAACAGCACACGGCGGCCATCGGGTGCGATCAAGGCAAAGTCTGGGGTAAACACCGATTGCCCAGCGTGCAAAATCTCCGATTCACGTTCCAATCCCCATCCTTCACATTCATGGGCCTGCCAGGCAGCCACAAAATTCGCTTCCAATTCGCTGTCAAACTCCGCGGCCGGAGCTGCCAAGTTCTGCAGTCCATCTTCACTAGTTATTTCCAGCCGATAACGCTTACCGAAACGGTTCAGAATTTTAGCTACGGCCCGCCACTGTCGACAGGCAAGCAGCCCGGGCAGAAATCGCGCCATGGCAACCCCGTAGCGAGTCGAACGACGCAGCACGCTGGCGGGTCCATCAAAACGAAAACAGTAACTCCCGTCCGCTTCGCGACGTATTGAGTGCATCAACCGCGCCAACTTGGCGTAACGAATCACCAATTTATGATCGGCGTGCGACCAGACGGTCAACTGTTCAGCACGATACAACGCAGCTTGTGTCTGTGCCACGTTATAACGCGCCAGCAAATCTTCCGCGGTAGACAAACCCTCAAATTTCCGCAGACGCTGAAACTCGATTACATCAGCAAACAGTTCCGCGTCAATCTGATCCCACTGGCGATTAAGTTCGGTGGCGATCCGTTGCTTGACTTCTGCTTCCAAATTGCAAAACACCCCTTCGACTGTCGTGACCAGTGGGTGATAGGGTGCAGCCAACGTGAACACTTGCTGCCTCAATTTGGCCGCCTTCTTACCCGAGTCACACTCATACACGGAGAAGTCGTCGAGTAGCTTTTGAAAGGCGGCAATACGACGTCGCGGACAGTCGTCCATGGCTGCGAAAGTGGTCTCCACTTGACGATGTAGTTCACGTCGGGTGGCACCAATGCCACCTGTGTAGATCGCCAACAGGCGTTTCGCGTAACCTATGTAGGAACGATGCGAGCGACGCGTAAGTCGATCCGGAAGTGCCCGCCCAGAGACATCGTCATATTCAACTAGGGCCTCTTCACGAGTTAACATCGTTTCACAGCACTTGCAAATTCTGTGACTCGGAGAGTCTCAACGACAATAAGTTGCTCAACAATAAGAAAAAAGCAGAAGAGTCCCACTATACCAAACGGTTAGCAAGTGCGTTTGGAAACCGTCGGACCGCAAATTTCACTCCACGCTCGCCAAACCTAAAAGTTGTGCTTGGGGCGCTACCGCGCGAACTGGCTGGTTGACGGTTTCATGCGTAGGGAACCATTTCTTAAGTTTCAAACAATGCTGTTCCAATCCATACCAACTAACTAGCGCGGCCGCATACGTCAGTGTGAACATGAGCGACATATAAATCAAGTTGCCCAGAACTGCGTCACCAGTCAACTGGACCAACATCGGAACGGAACAAACGGTGCCGACGATAGGAATCAACGGACTCTGAAAAACGTACATGGCATAGCTGAACTTCCCGAGATTTCGCAAACCAGACAAGTTGAAGAACTTTGCTATCCAGCGCTGCTCATGTCCAGTGAGCAACCAAACCAATACACAGCCCCACAGTAACGGCCACATCGTATGGGCGATTGTAAACAGTCGTTTGTCGAGAATGGCTGCCCCCAACCCAAATGCTAAGCAAACGGGAAATACGGCAGATGTCCACCAGCGCAGCGGAGCAAGTCCACGTGCGCTGCGAATCTGCAGCGCCAGCATCGCACCAATCAACAGGGCATCGCAGCGGAAAAAGGTCAATACATCTGGTGCCAAGCCATTGTCACTCAGGGCTGCGAAGCCAACTCGCGACAATCCACAGACTACTGCAATGAGAGCCGCTAGCTTCATGGCTGTACCGCGCGTGCTCAAAAACAATGCCAACGGCCAAACCAGATAGAAGTGCTCTTCAACCGCCAGAGACCAGAAGTGATCTAGGTAACCGAAGCACCACGCCCCGTCGAAGCTCATCTTGAAATTGGTAAGGTAGGTCCATAGGTAGAATTGGTTGCTATCAGCCTGCGAGAACATGCCGCGATAGGCTGGAATCCAATTCGCGACAATTAGAAACAGAAAGAGTGCGGCGAAGTAGAGTGGAAATATCCTCAAGCTGCGACGCGCTAGAAAGCTAGTGAAAAAGTGCTTGCTTCCCTTGGCGTCGACCAAAATTCCAGTAATTAAGAAGCCGCTGAGTACAAAAAACAGATCGACACCTCGATCGCCCAAGGCAAAGAAGGTATGCAGAGACTGGCCAAGCCAAGAATCGGTGGGGATTTCCTTGGAGAATCGATACAGAGTAACGACAAGGATCGCCAAACCGCGCACGCCGTCGAGTTGTGGAATGTGCCGTCGTGGTTGCCACAACGCGGCCGAAGGCTCCAGAGTCTTTTCCTGCATACGTTTCAATTTCGTTTCGAGCCAAGCAAGGAGTGACTGGCGCGAATGCTGCGAGGGTAGGAATCCCCAGTAGCGCAATTCGCCAAGAATTTCGGCTTTGCCCGGGAAACCTGGTACTGGCGAAATTCTTGGCGAATTCCGCTACGTTTTAGCCTCGTGCCATTCTAGTCTGACACCTTTTTGGGGTTGGCTTAATGGGAAAGGAAACGTGAAGCGAGCCCAGTTGGTCGCGGTAAAAAGACTCGCCCCACGTAACTGCAAGCATAGCTCGCCCCTAGCCAAACCTAGCCCGTTTCTAAAACAACTGTTACGAAACGGCTGTCGGCGGGGCAGTTTGTAGCGACCGTAGCATTTACACCAGTCAAACCTGTTACGGCTCGATTTGCCGCGAGCTATTCCCTACAATGCGAAGAGTCGAATCGCATTGAATTCCCCCTAGGAGAAGCCCATGAGAGTTGCCTTAGTTGTTCTGTTGTGCCTGACTTTCCATGGTTCCATCCAGGCTGAGGTGCAAACCAAAACGATAGAATATCGCGATGGTGATACAGTGTTGGAAGGCTTTGTGGCCTGGAATTCTGCGAAGGCGACCGCACCTGGTGTATTGGTCGTCCATCAATGGATGGGGCAAACGGAATACGAGCAGTCACGGTGCAAACAGTTGGCGGAACTTGGGTACGTCGCGCTGGCGCTTGATATCTATGGCCAAGGAGTACGACCGGCAAGCCCTCAAGAGGCTGGCGCAATGGCCGGGAAATATAAGGCGGATCGCCAACTCTATCGCCGGCGGCTGAACCTAGGCTTGGAACAGCTCCGTCAACAGACAGCGGTCGACAAAAACAAGTTGGCTGTCATTGGCTATTGCTTCGGTGGCACCGGCGCGATTGAACTGGCACGAAGCGGCGCCGATATTGACGGCGTAGTTAGTTTTCACGGCGGTCTCGACTCACCCACGCCGGCTGATGGCGAAAAGATACAGTCGAAGATTTTGGTCTGCCACGGAGCTGACGATCCGTTTGTACCCCAGGCTGATATAGAAGCCATGCAAGCCGAGTTTGATGCCGCCAAGGTTGATTGGCAAATGATTTCGTATTCAGGCACCGTCCACTCGTTCACTCAGCCCATGGCCGGAAACGATAACTCGCGTGGCGCGGCATACAACGCCCTGTCCGACAAACGCTCATGGCAGGCAATGCAGCAGTTCTTTGACGAACTCTTTCACTAGCCACCGGTTACTCGGGAAGTACCGAGGGCTAGCCCGGATGGCACTCACTTTGAGAACCGGCCCCATTGTGAACCTCAGGCCCCAGCCGTGGGCCCCTGCTCGGGAAGGCCCACGGCTAGCGCCTGAGGTTCACAAGGTGCAGTAACTGAGTGCCATGTGGCAAGCGTACACTCACGCATTTTTTCACTACTTCGGCGAATACTTAGGTTTTCTATTTGTGCTGATCGCCGCGATAGAAGTTTTTGAGTTTTTCGAGCGGTACACCGAGATGATATCCCAGTAGCATGCACTGATTGATCACCGACGTCCGCGCAAACCCACGTCGGTGCCAGCGTCGCGCTGAAGTTTGTACCGCGTCGCTGGACATAGTAATCCTCCCCACACGCCGTAAGCGACGAATGAATTCGTAATCCTCCATGATTGGCTGACTCTTGAACCCTTGTAAACGATCGAACGCTGCCTTGCGGACGAAGAGCGCCTGATCGCCATATGGAAGTCGCTGCCATCGAGAACGCCAACGCACGCCATATTCGACCATGCGTGCGAGAATGAAAGGCGAGTCGATGTGCAATTGAAACGCGCCGCCGACGCTTTGCGCGTCTTGCAGCAATCGCTCGATGGTGGCAGCATAGCCGTCCGGCAAAAGCGTATCAGCATGCAAGAACAGTAGCGTTTCAGCCACGGCAAGCGAGGCTCCAATGTTCAATCGCTGGCTGCGCCAGCCGTTGGAAACCAAACACTGAACGCGTTTCTCAGCGGCGACTCGAAGCGATTCCCCAAACCGGCCCGAGGCCACAACGATAACTTCGCTAGTTTGAGCCACTAAAGCCGAATCTATAGCGGCATTCAGCTGGGGCTCTTCGTGAAAAGTGGGAATAATGACACTTATCTTTGGCGTCTCTCCAACCACACCGTCAACGACTTGACGCCAAACATCGAGATCGTCGGGGGTGTCTACGTCCGACAACGTCGGCAGCAGCGCGCAGGTAAATTGACACGATTCAATCTGCGTTAATGTTTGTGTCAGGACATTGGAGCTGCCCCATTGGATCGTCTCGAACAACGGCTCAAACTTACCGGTTGTAGCAGTCAAATTGACACCTAAAAGCACATAGCCACCATCTTCGGCGGGGGCCAGGCAGACGTCGTGATCGTTTAATCTCGCGAAAGCGCTCTCGACAAACTCCGCTGTCAATTGAGGACAGTCGGTGCCAACGACCACCAGGCGACCTGCTTTGTTAACTCGCTGGTGCCCAAGTGCGGCTTTGAGCTTTATCCCTAAGTCACCAGCAACTTGTGGAATGTACTCCAAGTCATGACCGAATGTCTCAGCCATCTCCAATGCGCTGCCACCACTAAAGTGCACTTCAACCGTGATGTTCGAAGCCCGCGACAAGATGCGTCCCCAGGCCAAGGCGTGATGTGTCATGTGGGCATGCAGTTCCGTTGCTCCCAACGGTCCTAGCTGCGGAATGAGCCGCGTCTTGCACTGACCCAACTCAGGTGCGCGCGCCATAATGAGCAACACATCCTTCACGATAATTCCTTTAGGTATTGGCGATCGCAAGCAATGCTGGTTGGCAAGTGGTGTAAGGAGTCCATGGATCGTGAGTCTCTAGAATCGCCAGCCTTGATGACTGGCCCCGCTGCATCACCAAACCTAATTCCAACAAGTCGTTTGAAGCGTAGCAGGGACCGGCTTGCCTGCAAAGTAGACCGAAACGTCACTACAGGGCTAACCCCACGGAGCGAGTTCAGGCAGGGGGAAAAGGCAGACAATTGGCCTACTTATATTTTGCTATCAGACCCTCACATGATATGAATTAAATAGTACAAAACACGTTAAAGGTCTCACTGAGATCGTGCCGTTACCAATGATACACAGCTCGCGTTGTTTGATCTGTCCGCGAACCACTACTCGTTCGCGTGGTCGATATCCTTTCATCCCCAGGAGCGCCCCATGTCGGCCTTATTACACCCTACTCAACCACAGTTATTGCAAGACTTTGTCAATAATCTTCTTCAGTCCTCGGACTCTTTGCAAGTTCGCAATCTGCATTGCCAAACGAGTGGTTCTGAAGTGGTCTTGCGCGGCTGCGTGAGCTCCTTCGATGCCAAGTTGCTAGCTCAGAACATGGTCAAGTCGGCCTGTGGGATGCGCGAGATCTCCAACGAGATCGTAGTGCAAGCAGAACTAATTTAGAGATCCGGAATACGTAAGCGGCGTGCCAACGGACAGTGCTCGATCTTTGCTGCCCACATTTTCAACACAGGTTTCTGATCGACAACGAAGCCATCTCGTATTTCGAATGCATAGCCACGTGCGGGCTACAGCACACGTGACACATCTTCAACTCACCGCGCTCATCTTAGGTGAATCGTAAAAGTCCTCAGCGGCCACTTGTAGCCAGGAAAACGTTCCTCGCGTAAAGCCGCGGAGGCCGCAAGGGATCATGCTTTGAAACCATTTGCGTCTTCACACGTTTACGCGAGATTTTCCCTGGGGAAGTATTCCGTTAGCCGTGACTAGCGATCCGACAATGGTGGTGTTCAGCGAGAAGTGTCGAAATTCTTGGCGAATTCCGCTACGCCTTAGACTTGTGCCTATTATTGCGGAGCCCCTGTCACAGCTCGCCAGGCTTGTGGTCTATGATGTCAATGAAGAGATTGTCGACCACAATCCTGGACGCGTTGAATGTGCACGGTGACTTCTATTGCCAAGGGCTGCTTGATGAATACTTCACGGCTAACTATTTTGTGTGTGATGCTTCATGTCATTAGCGCTACGCTCCCTGTAGTTCGAGGCCAAGAGCTAGCCTTTCGCGATCTATTTAACGGCCGAGATTTGACAGGCTGGATCGATGTCAACACTTCACCTGAAACATGGTCGGTGCGTGATGAAATGCTGATTTGCAGCGGACAACCGATCGGTGTCATGCGCAGTGATCGACAGTATGAAAATTTCATTTTGGAAGTCGAATGGCGGCACATGCAGCCGGGAGGAAATTCCGGTATATTTCTGTGGTGTGACGCGGTACCTCAAGCCGGTCGACTACCGCGGGGTATGGAAGTGCAAATGCTGGAACTCGATTGGGTCAATCAGCACCCGACCCCCGATGGTTCACTGCCACCGATCGCGTATGTACATGGCGAGCTGTTTGGCGCTGGAGGAATGACCGCTACACCGGAAAATCCGCGAGGGCGACGGAGCAAGTCGCTGGAGAACCGTTGCTTGGGTGTAGGTGAGTGGAATAGGTACGTGGTCGTCGCCGTCGATGGTTGCGTCAAATTGTCCGTCAATGGGAAGTTTGTCAACGGCATTCGCGATGCCTCGGTGAGGAAAGGCTATATTTGCCTGGAATCAGAAGGGAAAGAGATCCACTTTCGTCACCTGCGGATTCTTGAGCTCCCTCCTGGTCTAGCGAACAAGGACAACTCAGCGCCACTGATTGAATAAGCACTTAACTCCGCGACAAGGCAAAAACATGCACGGTTCGAGTAAGGCAAATGCTGTTGTCTTAGGTGGTCTCTTCTACAATTTGCCGCGACTGTTGGCGATGCCACCAGAGATCGGCTGGCGGTGCCTTCTCCTCGACGCGTTCCTCCGAATCGACCCACCCCCATTCAAAGCGGTCAGGAGTGCGCTCGTACCATAGCCAATCGATTTCAGGCTGATCAACGACCACAACACGCCGAGCTTGAGACCTTGGTTTGGGCCGTGGTGACTGTACAGCTACAACTGGTTCAGGTTCGAGTTCAAACTGCTCTTCCGGCTCCGGTTCGGGCTCTTCGATTTCGACTTCAACCTCAGCGACAGGTTCGTATTCTTCTTCGGTTTCTTCAATCTCCTGAACAATTTCTTCCTCTTCTTCAACTTCCTCAAACTCGTCCGCCGGTTCAGGGGGAGTGGTTGAAGCAAGCGCGGGTTGCGGCATGAGTCGCTCAGGGTAGAAGACTTCGGCTTCGCCGGGCTGGCCTTGGTCGGGCAAGACGCGTACCTGCACCTCAATCTTGTCAAAAATCCGCATGATATGTTCGTGGCAAGTGAACATTACTACTTGATGCCCCAGCGCGGCGAAGTCGCGAAGCACCTTGGCGGCCGATTCGGCACGCGCTGAATCAAAGTTTACCAACACATCGTCGAGCACCAACGGCAACGTAACGCCGCGACGAGCGTAGGCGGCAGCTAGCGACAATCTAAGAGCGATAAAGACGGCCTCGCGTGTGCCGCGCGACAGTACTTCCAGAGGTAACGCTTGGCCAGTTGAGTTGTCGATGCGAAGTTGGTTCTTGCCCAGCGGCGTCCAAATGCGGACGTACTTCCCTTCAGTCAATTGATTTAGGAAAACCGACGCTTCACGCAGTGTTTCCGGTTGCCGCTCCGTTTCGTAGACCGCACACACGTCGTCCAACAATTGCGTGGTAACGGCCAGCGTTTGCCAATGCTCCGCACAGGCCTTGATCTGATTCTCGAGGCATGTCAATTCCAACTTGGATTCAGCCAAGCGATTATTGGCAGCCAGAGATTTCATCTCTTGACCTAACTCACCCTGCCGCAGGTGCAATTGCTCGACTCGCTTCTCCGCTTGTTGAGCTCGCAATGAAATTTGTTCCCAGCGCTTCTCGAGTTCTTCTGAACCAGGATTGTCTAGCAGTCGCGCGATCGTATCGTAGGGGAGCGAACCGCCAATCACGGCCACAATGCGTTCACTGAATTCCGCGAGTTGTTCGCTCAGTTTGTGATGTTTCTGTTTGATTTCGAGCAACTGCATAAGCTGTTCTTCAGATTCGCAACCCAATTCGGCGAGTAGGGCGCTGTGAGTACGATGCAGTTTGTCGATCCCTTTTTGCACGCCGGCCGATTGTTTGGCCAGGTGCTGATCCTGTTCCTTCATGCTCCGTTTTTGAAGGATGAATTGCTCTTGGGAGCTGATCAGTGCGGTGAGTTTAGCGAGTTGCTCTAGCGCCTGAGTAGCTGCCGCCACGTCGGCCTTGACGGGCTCCGATTTAGCTTGCTCCAAGAGGCTCTGTCGCGCCTTGAGCTTAGCCTCGGTACGGCTCCCGATATCGTCGAATTCGTCGTCCGCATCGTCACCAGCCACCACGTCGCTGGCTGCTTTGGCAGCAAAGGCTTGTCGTGCCAACGAGTCGATGCGCTGAGTTAACGAACCGAGTTCCAATTGTCGCGTCTCTTGTTCCTCTTCCAAACTCTGCATACGACGCCGAGTTTGCAGCAGCGAATCATAACCTTCGGCCATGATGCGAATGCTTTTGGGTGATAGCGACTCGGTAAGCCCCAGTTGGCTGAGCGTACGTTTCCATTGACTGCGGGCCGTGCGCAATGATTCAGCAGCCTGAACAGCTCGCTTGCGGGCCGCTTTGTAGCGTTCCGTGGCAGCCAGGTGATTGTGCTGTGTGGGGAGCAAGCTTTCCAACGAGGCAATTTCGCTCTCAGCTTCGCGCAAGCGATTTTCCAGTGGCGCAGGATGGGCAGGCAAGCGACGGTCGAATTCATCCCTTTCGGATTCGGTCTTGCGAATCTCTTTGCGAATCGCATCGATCTGATCTTCGACATCTTCCAATTCGGTGACCGTGGAACGATCCAACACATTGCTCCACATCAGTCCGAAGAAGAGCATGAACATGCCGCAAACCACAAATAGCAAACCGGTTTGTGAATCAGGTTGCGCATCGGTTTGGAAGAAGGGGAGCATCTTCCCCAAGCCCCACAGGAACAGAAAGGCTCCCCCTACAAATAGAATCCCCATCAGGAAGGAACGCTCGACGGGCAGCGCCTCATCGACAGCCAAGTCGACGGCTTCCTCTTCCAACTGCTCGCGGCGGGCAATCTGTTTATCAAGCGCCTCTTGGACTTGCATTCGCTTGCGGAGCTGCGTGATCAGCTCACCGTTCGACTGCATGGCCGTGTGAATATCGGCGTGATTGCGGCTTTCCATGGAGAGGCCAAGTTCCTTGGCCAATCGCTCGGCTTCCTTCTTGTCCGCTTCACTTTGCTGCTTGGCTTGTTTCAATCGCGTCGACCACAGCCGCACTTCACTGGCCGGCTCAGCCAATTGGTTGATGGCCTGCCGCGACAAATCGGGCATCCGCGCCATGCGTCGATCATCCAGCAGGGCCTGTTGATCTTCTTCGGTGATACCCAGTCGCTTGGCATCTTCGACCAGTTGCTCGCGAGTCTGCGAAATCTGAGTTTCGAGCCGTTGAACGTTCTTTTGCAATGCGCCCACCCACGGGGCTTGCTCGGCCGCGGCTTCGATCTTGGCGGCCAGCTCAAGTATTCCGCGGCGCAGCGGGAGCTTACGCGCCTGATCGCGCAGTCCGCGGCGCTGTTGTTTTAGCTCGCCTAGCTTTTGCTGACGTTCGGCAATTTGTTCACTCAGTTCCGCTAGGCGGTCGGCGGCTGACTCGGGTAGATCGGTGCGGGCAGCCAGGCTTTGGATCTGCCGTTCAAGATCGCCCCGTTTGAGCCAAGTCGGACGAACCTGAATGGCGACCTCGTACGTCTTGGCTTCGATTTCCGATTGAGCGATACGTTGTTTAAGGTCTTCCAATTCTGAATTTTGCGTGTGTCGCAGGGCTGCCAGCTCGCTCCAGCGACGACCGTGCGCAGTGAGTTGATCGATTTCATCCCTGAGCTTCTCGCGCTGCAACATTAAACGCTGCATTTGCCCATCGTCAGGTGTGGGGCCTACAATCTGTCCACGGGCTACTTTTAATTGCCGCGTGACATCGACCAGTGAGACACGGTCGAGACCACTGGACAGTTTGTAGAGCTCATCGGCGGCGGCGGTATCATCCAGCGTGCTCAGTTCCTGAAGTTCTCGCAGCCCGATGGCAAACACATTGGTGAATATCGACTCGTCGACCTGTCCGAGCAACATTGCCAAACGGTGTTGGCCTTGCGATAAACCATCGTTGCCTGTGACCGTGAGCTGACCTACCGTAGAGCCTTGATCGAGTTGTGCGCGGCGGCAAATTTCATAACCGCCGCCAGGGCCGGTGACGCGAATTGCCCCACCAGGCTTCCCGCCGTAGACCGGCGGTAGGTAACGCATCCGCCGATGCTCGGTGAAGCCATAGAACATCGTCCGCAAAAAGTGCATCAGCGTCGTTTTACCCGCTTCGTTCGGTCCATAAAAAACGGTCATCGTGTCAGGCATGGAGTGGACCGAGAGTCCCGACCAAACCCCAAAGCCGTCAATCTGAATGTCTTTCACTCTCATCTTTCGGATCCTCCGAAACGCCTAGTTGAGGCAACCAAATCGACCTTGTGGCCGCGCAACAAGTCAACGCCAAGTAAAGTACTTTTATCGAGCGTCACAGCTGGCGACGTACCCGAAAGAGCGGAATGCCAAATGTTCGATGCCGGCGTTTCAGCATCAATGATCGGTTTCAAATTCAAACGTTTGGCCGACTCCTTGCGATGTGTTGTCGCCGTCCGCAGAAAATCGCCCAAAATGGTGTCTTCCTCTTTCCATTTGGCCGGCAATTCCTTGGGTGGAAGAATTTCCATGTCGACGGACCAACAACTAGGTTGTCCGTGGCCAAACTCGCGACGCAGCCAACCGAGTAGATCTTCGATCGCGCTCGGTCCGACCACGGCAGCGTTCTCCAGGTCCATATGCACTCGCCACTTGACTAACACGTGTCTGCCGCCCGCTTCGCTCTGAAGTCGCGCGACTCGCTTGGCCAGCAACTGTCGCAAGTCGCGCCCTAGAGCCACGTCGTCTGCGTCAATATCATGTGTCGCGTAGCGGACCAAGTCGATACCGATGGAATGGATTTGTAGGTTGCGTTGAGCATCCACATCCACCAACACAAAACCATGTTCCCCAGGTTCACTCAGGGAGCGGGCTTGCGGCGAACCGCAGTAGCGAATCGCCGGCTCGTCGCTGCGCAGTATTTCTGACTGGTGCTGACCACCCAGAGCCCAATAATCGACGCGTTCCGAGGAGAGCGTCTCGCTATCGGCTTTGCCAAAGGCTACCGCCACCACAAAATTGTCATCGGGATCGCTAGCATACTCAGCAGCGCGAACCGTTTCGCTGCCGGCGCTGCTCCGTCCCAGGAGCGTCACGAGAGGAGTTTGATGGCGTCGAAAGGTAAACGCTTCGACTTCGTGTTTGGAGAATACATGAACGTTGTGTGGTAAAACTACCGCCTCTGGCCAGCGTTCAGGATCATCCACCGATCCGCCCGCCCAGTAAACTTGGATGCCGCGTTGCGCAAGCGTTTCGAAGTGATCTAGCAGGAAAGCGACTCCAGGGGCACCACAGGTTAGCGGATTGAGCAAATCCCCTGTGAGAACAACGAAATCGACATTTTCGATGACGGCATGTTCGAAGACCGCCTCAGCAGCCTTCCAGGGAGCTTCGACCAGCGTCTTCTTCAGGTTGTCTGGTAAATCAAGAATATCCTGGAGTGGGCGTTCCAGATGAAAATCGCTGGCATGGATAAAGCGGAATGATTCCTTGGCCATGACCTGTCCTTCCTTGGTTGCGTTTCCTGCAGCGCGCCCGCGGGAGGCGAGTACAGCGGCTGCGATCGCCAGTTTAGCGTATTATGCCAGTCTGTGCCAACGCCGTTTCTTGCCCAGTTCTTGCGGGCCTTTGCAGGCAATAGCGAAATCTACGGTTCATAGTTCAAATCCCTTCGAGGCTGTGAATTTTTGCAAACTTAAACATGAACTTGAACTTGAACTTAAACTTGAACTACTACGGCGAAAATTGGAGTTTAGGCAGCGGGATATTTACTGACGTATGGTTAACTCACAGGATTCAAAAACCAGAAAACGAAAAAAGCTCGAGCGGATCCGATCCGTTCGAGCTTCTTGATTTTTGATCCGTTCGCTTGCTGCGAAGTGGAACTTAGAACGCGAAGTTCAATCCCACATCGACACCTTGCATCCAAAACGTGTTGTCATTCAAGATCGAATTTGGTCGAGTACCTGCACTGGGCAAAGTCAATTGCGTTGGGTCAACAACGTTGTCGATCTGGTCGCCAGCCATGGCAACCCCCGACCACATCATCATCGTATAACCCACAGTCAACTGCACATTTTCACAGGCGGCGAAGCCTAGTTTGATGCCAATTTCGGGAATGAACCCGAAGGTATCGCGAGTTGTTACACCAATGTTGCTGGGCTGAGTGAGGATTCCGGCTCCGAGAACCGATTGGGCTCCAAGTGCATCCTGGACAATGGTACTTCCGCTGACGGTGCTAGTTTGCCGCATATTTCCGAAAGCGACTTTGGCAAGTGTGGAGAGGCTCACGCGACTTTTGACCACCGAGCTCAAGACGCCCAGGTGCCCACCGTTAAAGACATTCTCGGTCGCAAACAAATCATTGGTGGTTGTCGTGAATCCGTTTGTAGGGAAGCGGAAGCTATTGGACACGGACTGAACTCCGACCGAATTCCGCAGGATATTGTAGGTGTACCCACCTAACAAATCCATCCTCATTCCTTCCGAACGTGTCAGCAGAAGATAGAGCGAACCGTCGGCTCCGTACATGTCCAGATCGGAACGAGCACGGACTACACCTTCTTTGTCAGGGCCTAAATTGTCCTGAAACGAGACCAAGAAGGCGTCTTCTTGATTGAGGAACAAGTTGTAAAACGGTAGGCCGATCGATGGATTGCTAGCTCCACCGCTTCCATTGCTGCTTTGGGAAAACGATTGGCTCGATTCGAAGAGGCCGTACCCTCGGCCGCCAATACCCACCTTTTGCCCGCTACCTAGGTAGGCTCCAGCGGAGAGGCGAAAGCCGGGCAGCAATCCGAAATCGATACCGTCACCGCCACCGAAGGCCGATTGCACACCAGCCCCACCGTTTACTGGCTCAACACCAAAGGCCGAGGTATTGACCAATGCAGGCGAGGAGACACTTTTGCTGAACCACAACAGTGATTCCGCGTTTGCCCAGAGGTTACTTTGGCCGCAGCCGCAGAACGATGAGCCAATACCATAGTCACCACAACCGGCGCCACTACCGTAGCTATTGCCACCATAGCCAGCGTCGGCCGTGGGGACCAAGATACTTTGGTCCACGGCGGCAGCATAGCTGACCGGTTGGTCGGAAACACTCCTTGCGTTCTGGAAGCTCACCGGCCGCGTGGTGGCTGGAGAGGAGTCTCCAATGCTTCGCGATGCGGCTGCGCCTATGGAGTGAGGAATACCTTGGGCTGACGCTTGATTTAAGCACAATCCAGCTAAGGTGAGAGACAATACAAGATTCGTAATTTTCATTTTTTGGTTCTCGCGAGACGGATCAAGCGTCAGGGTCGTTAAACGTAGATCGGCCCGCAACAACGTTACTTAGATAAAAAATGCTACTTCCGGCATATTCCCCCCAAACAACGCGATTTAACATACCCCACTATTCGCCCACTTTTTACGGGGTTGGTCAGGTAGTTTCTGCGTCTAGCGACAACCATGCATCGCTTTTTCAACGACTTTGGTAAACTAAATAGATTGGATTTCCAATCTAATAACCGCGTAAGGCCAGCTATCGCGCCTGACCTACGTTTTAGCTAATCGACTTCATTTTCAATCCTATTGTGTGATATCAGCATGAACGAAACGGACGAACCGTCGACCACATCGGATATGGTGATTGAGAGTGCCTCTGCTGCGATCGAACCGCAAGCGGTTGAGAGCGGTATACCCTCAACCTCTGGCAAAATTCCGAACTTGCCGAAAATCGCGGCAGGTTGGCGCGTACCGGGAGTAGCTAGCGCGCGGGTTCAACGCTGGGTCAAGGCGCTGCGTCAGGTAACGGAGCTGGAAGAACGTACGCGGGGGTTTTCGAAAGAGCAAATACGCAAGGAGAGTTTGTCGCTGCGGTTTCGCGCCATGAGTGGTGAACCTCTCTTAAAGATCCTCCCCGAAGCATTCGCGCTCGTACGTGAAGCGGGGCGACGGGCCTTGAACATGCGACATTTTGACGTTCAGATCGTCGGTGGTGCCGCGTTATACGATGGTTGTATCGCCGAAATGCAAACCGGTGAGGGCAAGACCCTAACGGCGACTTTGCCACTCTATCTACATTCACTACTTGGCCTGGGCGCCCACTTGGCAACGGTTAACGATTACCTGGCTCAACGCGATGCGGAGTGGATGAAACCCATTTACGAATTACTCGGCGTTTCCGTAGGGGTGGTCTTAACCGAGAGTACGCCTGAGGAGCGACGGGCTGCGTATGGCTCCGACATCACGTATGGCACTGCCAAGGAATTCGGTTTTGATTTCCTCCGCGATCGTTTGCTACTTCGTGCCCAGGGAAGAATTCAAAGCGACTTTCTGGGTGAAGGAAGTTCCGAACGCTGGAGTAGTCGCGGCGACGAACCTGTGCAGCGAACCATGCACTTCGCACTGGTTGACGAAGCGGATAGCATTTTGATCGACGAGGCGCGTACGCCACTGATTATCGGATCGCTCGGAGATGAAACACGTGAGGCGGTGATCGCCACGTTTCGCTGGGCCGCAGAACACGCGCCGAAGTACGAAAACGAAGAACACTTCACGATCGACGATGACCATCGCAAGATCGAGCTGACCGCTCGTGGTCGCGCTCTGGTTCGTAGCTTGCCACGCAATGAAGAAATGCGTTTGGTGTCGCTGGTAGATTTGTACGAATTCACCGAGCGGGCAATCAAAGTTCATCGCGACTTTCATCTCGATCGTCATTACGTAGTTCGCGATGGCGAAATCGTAATCGTCGACGAATTCACAGGTCGCTTAGCCGAAGGACGGAAGTGGCGAGATGGCATACACCAGGGCATCGAAGCCAAAGAGCAAATCGAAGTCAGCGTTCCCACCGGCCAAGCGGCACGTATCACCGTGCAGGATCTATTCCATCGCTATCAATCGATCGCTGGGATGACAGGTACCGCAGCGACCAGCGCGCCCGAATTGCGCAAGATCTACAAGACACCTGTGGTTTTGGTACCCACCAACCGACCACCCCGGCGTCAACGCCTGCCCGATCAAGTCTACGGTACGATGATGGATAAGTTCGAGGCAATTGTGGCAGAGGTCAAACAATATCATCAGCAGGGGCGCCCCGTGCTGATTGGCACGCGGTCGATCGACAAATCGCTAATTCTAGCCAAATTGCTGCGCGATTTGGCAATTCCTGCCGACGTCCTAAATGCCAATGAAGTGGAACGCGAGGCTGAAATCGTTTCCGAGGCTGGCAAACAAGGACGCGTAACGGTAGCCACCAACATGGCTGGTCGGGGTACCGACGTAAAGCTCGAACAAGCGGTCAAGGAGCTCGGTGGTATGCACGTTATTTGCACCGAGCTGCATGACGCGGCGCGGATCGACCGACAGTTAATCGGACGCTGCGGTCGACAGGGGGACCCCGGTTCCTACCGTCAATATTTGTCGTTGGACGATGATATCCTCCGCACTGGCTTTGGCACCAAACGCGCCGAACAATTGACTGAAAAAGGAAAAACGGAATCAGGCCCATTTCATTACCTGGCCGGTTATTTCCGCAAGGCCCAACGACGCGTTGAAAGGAAGCATTTTCGCGATCGCATGATGCTGTTGCACCACGAACGCGAACGGACAAAATTACAACGTGAAATCGGCCAGGATCCCTATTTGGATACCGCCGAATAGGATCATTTTTTTTCCTCATTGAGTTGCCGCGCAAAGTCTGCAAACTTGGCTTGCTCCTCGTCCGAAACAGAGGGGAAGTGAAGGTCAAGCGCTTCAAGCTTGGAAGCGATGATGTCTGCGATAGCGGCCCGCGCATACCATTTGTCGTCAGCCGGAATGACATACCAAGGAGCCCACTTGGTGCTAGTGTGCGATAAGGCATCCTCGAAAGCGTTTTGATATTCGGGCCAGAGCTTGCGCTCCGCCAAATCACCCGCGTTAAACTTCCAGTACTTCTCCGGATCGTGCAATCGTTCCAAAAAGCGTTCTTTTTGTTCGTCCTGAGACACGTGCAAGTAGAACTTGAGAATTTGCATCCCTTGCTGCGCTTGCGAACGCTCAAAAGCGTTGATTTCTTTGTAGCGCTGTTGCCACAATTTCTCAAGCGTCTTGGGGGTGAGCGATTTGAGCTTTGGTATCCTCTGCGGCACCAGGAATTCAGGATGCACGCGAACCACCAAAACTTCTTCGTAGTAAGAACGGTTGAACAGGCTAATCATCCCGCGCTCCGGGAGGCAGGGGACCGCACGCGTAAGAAAATGATGCTTCAGTTCGGTCGCGTTGGGGGCTCTAAACGAGTGTACGCGACAGCCTTGGGGATTCACCCCCCCCATCACATGACGAATGGTTCCATCCTTCCCAGCGGCATCCATCCCTTGAAATATCACCAACAAAGCGTGCGAATCACTGGCATACAATAATTGTTGGGCCGACTGAAGTGCGGAGACGTCGACCGCCAATTCCTCAGCCGCCCGCGACTTATCCTTGAGTTCCTTGCCAGCGCCCGTAGGTCGCTTAGACAAATCGATTTTATCACCCAATTCCACCCGAAACTTGGAATCCGAGAAGCGATGGCCTTTGCCCATGTTTTCCAACCGTACCTGAGTAGACAGGAAAAATTCTATACAACGAAAAAACTAGACTGTACCCAGCCGCCGCCTCAGCCAAGCCAAAGCGCCACCCTATTCTAAGCGGAAATTTACCCGACCGCTTCAACCCACAGCTGTAGGCGAGGAGCAATGGGGCGAACGTCGCCTTCGGCTGCGGGTTAAACCATCGAATCAACAACCCGTTACGGCCCTCGGCTCATGCATAGTCCGGATTCAAACTGCCCGCCCCCCGATTCGCACAAAACGCTCACCAGCCGAACACAAACCACCCACAGGGGGTGTTTCTGCGGTGGGTCTTACTGATTGCAGCGATTCACTCCATTTAGGGAAGATAAGGGAAATGGGGGATGTAACGAAAAACCAAAAATATTCTGGCTCTTTCCTCTTCAACGCCTCGGAATACACGCTTGGACCGCACTTGGACGGGCCAATAAGTTATGCTGGAGAGCCTGCAGCTTTATCAGGTATTCGGGCCAAAATTCCTTTGAAAACATGCGTTAATGGTTAGCAACACGAAAATGGGACGCGGTATATTCGCCATCGAAGGCGAATGGCATTCCGATTTACGGCAGGGACTGAGTTTCCGGCCGATCGTGGAGCTATTGTCCAAGATGGACAATCGTATTTCGTTTGTACATCGCGACGCGGCCACGCGTGAAGAGTTGTTTTACTACCTCGACAAGTGGACGCAGAAACGATATTCGCGTTATCCAATCCTTTATCTGGGATACCACGGAGTCCAAGAGTGCATTTTGATCGGTGACGGTCGTTGTCGAGATCGACAGTTGAGCCTGAAGGAACTTGGCGAGCAGCTTGAGGGGCGTTGTGCACAGCGGATCATTTATCTGGGCAGTTGCGAGACAATGAAGATGGACGGTCGCAAGCTTAAGGCGTTTTTGCGACAGACGGGTGCCCTGGCGGTCTGTGGATATCGCGAGCAAGTCAACATGTTGCGCTCGGCCGCCTTTGAGTTGCTGTTGTTTCATGCATTGCTGCAAAACACGCTAACGATTCAAGGGGCGCGAGCCACCGAGCGGAATATCCAACGCGACGAGAAGCCGCTGTGCCGCGACCTGGGCTTTCGCATGGTCGTCCGCACTGCGAATTAATGGACCGCATAAAATCAGGTTGTGGGAATTGCAGGTGCATTGCCTACCAACGTCGGCTCGCTGAGGAACCGGTTGGTTTCATAGAAGCAATTCACACACACAGTGCTGGGCACGCGTAATAGTCGCCTAAATTTAAGTACCAGGCACTGAAAAAGAAAAAAGAATTTCTCTGGGAATGAAAAGTGACCAAAGGTGTCAAAGAGGTAGGCGAAACTAAACTCTGTCGAGGCATAACACTCCTCCCACAACAAAACCTACTTGTTCCGCTCGCTCAAGGAAGATGAAACATGGCTAAATTCTACGCAACTTGTGGTTCGCAAACGTTGACGATTTCCGCTCCCACGGCACAATTCGCTGCCATGCGTTTAGTAGACGAGGCAATGTCTGCGCACGTGTGGATTTACGAAGATGCGACAATAAGCGAAAGTGATCGCCGCGACCACTTAGTGCTTGAGGCGCTGCTGCATTTAAGCCCTACCGTGCGAATCAGCGAGCGAGGTTTGGGGCACGGTGAGGCGGGTGAGTTTGGTGTACCAGAATTGCTCGACCAGTGGCATCGTCTGATGATGGGCCTGAGCGCCATGACCATCGCCGTTGGACTCACGGCTCGCCGTGTCTTGCCCAATGAGCTCGAGCAAAACAACGGACCCGGCAACCCCCGCTAAGGTTGTTAGTCTAGAAGCGGAGCGGGCGACTCGGCCACGGTCGCCCGCTCTATCCGCTCATCGTCGCGGGGG
>JBGSNE010000072.1:0-23651 GCA_041739785.1 Pirellulaceae bacterium | reverse complement strand
GTCCGCGATGGGAAGCTTTTTCCGAGTGACGCAGGCCGGCGGGAATCCGGCTGTTCAGCTCCAGAGTACAGCATCGGCTTGGAACATCCTGGCGACCTTTGCTCGTCGCAAACTGTCGAGAGTTCTGGAGCGAGAAACGGCGGCGAAACGCGGCGGCGACTGGGAGCGGACGCCGCTTGATCAGATTGACAATGCAGCGTTCGTCAAGCAGCCCCCGTCCAGCTTAGATGCGGACGAGTGCATCGAAGAGCTGAATGCTCTGCTTAGTGATGACCAAAACCTACTTTTGCAACTTCTTTTGGAGAATTCCACACAACGAGAGATTGCGTTGGCGCTCGAAGTTGATGAGCGCACTGTTCGGCGGCGAATCGCTGTTATTCGGTCGCTTGTTACCGGCCAATTTGGAGCGGACACCGATCGCAAGGAATCCGCTGGTTACAGTGCTTCTGAACTATCTACGTCCAACATCGAACTTCCCCCCATCAGCTACAGACGGTTCGTGCTTGGCAAAATGATTGGGCGCGGTGCTTTCGGAAAGGTCTACCGAGCAAGAATGCAGTCTGACGACAGCTTGGTGGCAGTGAAATTCATGCACCGGCACTTGTGGGCCGATCCGATCAGCAAACACTCATTCGTCCGAGAGATCGACCACGCTTCCCGCATCAACCATCCCGGCATCGTGAAGTATCTTGGCTGGGGCGAGTCACCGCACGGCGGTCCGTTCATCGTCAGCGAACTCATCGATGGCCAGTCTTTGGCGCATCTCGGCCATGCAGACGCGGAAATAGCCACTGGTTGGCTCAAGCAGATTTGCGATGCTATTGAGGCCGCACATAGAGTCGGTGTTGTGCATGGTGATATCACTCCCAACAACGTTTTGCTCGACAGCACGGGCAGAATTGTAGTCACCGATTTTGGATTCGCATCTACTTCGGGACTAGCTCATGATTCCCGCAGCCATGTTCAATATATCGAGCCGCGTGGAGGAACCTTAGGGTTCGCAGCGCCCGAACAAATCTCATCAGCCTTTGGTGAAATTGGTCCGGCGACTGACATCTATGCCATCGGTGGCATAGCCTACTACTTACTCACGGGATGTGCGCCCCATGGTACGCTGTCTGAAGCGATGGGCGAAACACTTTCGGACGAAGATGTTACTGTCGATCGCCCGTACCCGTTCAGCGCTGAGGCCAGGCTGGCTCAGGTCGCTCATGCCGCGTTGAAGAAGGCGATTGCCGATCGTCCGAAGTCTGTACACGATCTGTTGAAGTTGCTCTCTGCCTGAAAGTCCATTGCAGATAGAGCATCAAGAGCGTATTGGGAAAAGTCTTCGGCGGTACGCGCTTACGCGCGCAAATACATCACCTACTACTCTCAGTGCCACAGTTTCCGCGTGGCTCCTGACGGCACTAAGAGCAGGGCAGTTGTTTCTTGGCAGCAAACCAACAGGCTGAAAGCCAGAGTTGCTCTGCGCTGCCAAGAATCACGTCGGCAACATTTCCGTCAATCACTTCGAGTTTTGTATTCCAACCGACATCGCCGCCGTACAAGTCTGCTCTTCCAGTTTCGCGATCCATCGTGAAAATCCACTGTTCGCCGAATGCGTTCTCGAAGTAGCCAATGTAACGATTGCTAATGTCGCTATTGACGATCGGCGGGTCACCGCAGCTTAGGGAGTGATTATTCTTAATCTTGAGTAGTGGGTCAGACATAGGATGGGCAGTCGTTTAAGTAACTTCAAACCTAGGTGCTCACGCATGAATAAAATATGATAACTGCTCACGATCGGCTGTGAACGGAGTAGCGATGGCGGATGGCTTTGGTTTCCCCAATCTTCGTCGCGCAATCAGACATTGCTCTGACTGCAATGCCGTCCTGGTCACAACCCGCTACTCGACGTCAGACTGAACTGTTTGCGCAAAAAGTGTTCCGTACTTATTCGGATTTCATATGAACTGGGACCGCTCGGCACATGTCCTTGTTCTGGATAGACAAATAGCTCGACGTCGTGGACTCCACTTTCCCGAAGCCGTTTTGTGGCGGCTCGAACATTTTCCACCGGAATCACGATATCTTCAGCACCGTGGTGAAACTGGATTGGCGGAAACGACGTGTTGACAAAGACTTCAGGCCAAATCGATCCGAAATTTCCCACCACTGCACAGGGATAGCCTTCATCGCAAAGTCGCGAAGTTGCTGCAGTGCCGACATAGCAGCCCAGGGAATAGCCGATTATGGCAACTCGATCGGGGTCCACGCCAGGTTGTTCACGTACCTTGTTGATCGATTGACAAGCAATATCAATCCATCCTTGGTAATCCCTGAGTCGAATCTTCTCGATTGCGTCCACATCGAGCGCGCCATCCTTTGTCATCATTAGATCGTCGTATGGCGATGGGCCAAAATAGCGTACGAAGAATGTGGCGATTCCCTTATCGCTAATGGCCCGCGCGTTCGGGTAATGAACCATGAGGCGGCTAAGTGGCGTTGCCCCTTCGACGCCATGAAAAATGACCACGGCTGGCATTTGCTTTTGCTCGACACCATCGGGAATAAATGCGTCGATAGTCACTGACCGGTTTTCGTTCAGTTCAATTTCGAAGGAATAACTGGGGCGGGGCGTTGGGTAGGAATAGGTGATGCCTATCGATAAGCTCAGCACCGCAACACTGGTGATTCCAAGCAACGCAGTCTTTCGTAGCAGCGTCGAACCTGAAGCTGCAGGAAGCGGCTTTGAAAAATTCAAGAACTGGAGTACTGCGAACCCAATAAGTACCTGAACCACCGTCAGCACAAACCAGAAGCCAATGACTGCCACCGGCAGCCGGATCCCTAGCCATACGCAGAGCCAAATCATCGCAACAACTGCGAGCTTCGAAAAAACTAACTGGGCAGAAATGGCAGGATCGGATCCCTGAGGATGGACAAAGCTAAACACACACGCCAACAAGAGGGACTGCAAGGCCGCTTCCCTAATCCCAAGTCCCGTCCAAGTTCGAAACACGCGCACATCGACAAATGCAACGGCAACGGATGGCAGGAAAATTGCGACGAGAACCTGCACGATACTCGCCGCCGCAAGCATACAGAGCATTAAAGTGAGTGTTGCAAATAGGCGGGACAAGTTAATCCTTCGGTTCGCGGCACGTTTGGTGGCCCGCTGAGTGGATTGGGACGGATGTCACGTTCACTCACGGCGAGAAGGAGAGTATACAATTGTGCTCGTAGTCAGAGCAAGCCGTTTCAGCAGGAGCCACACTGACGATGGCGCCCGCGGATCAATTTCATGGTGAGCGATCATCCAAAGTTGTCGACCCCTACGGTCACGAGTGGTATCTCGGCTCGAAGATCGAAGACGTTTCTCGCGAAGAAATGCAGTTACGTTTCGCTGCGATGTTCGAGAATGCGTAGCACCATGAAAAAATCAATGACTCCAGTCACGAACGTCGACGAATACATCGCTTCATTTCCTGACGAAGTGCAAACTCAGCTTAATCGCGTTCGGGCCACCATCGCGCAAGCTGCGTCCAGTGCGGAGGAAGCAATCAAGTACGGCTTGCCGACGTTTGTAGGAAGCGAAAACCTAGTACACTTCGGTGCGTTCAAGAAGCACATCGGCTTTTACCCGACTCCTTCGGGGATCGTGGCGTTCGAGAGCGAACTATCAGGGTACACATGTTCCAAAGGTGCTGTCCAGTTTCCACTTGACCAGCCGTTGCCGCTGAAACTGATCGCCAAAATTGTCAAATTCCGAGTTCGTGAGGCTACCATGCGAGCGAAATCAAAAAAGCAAGCCAAGCATTAATCTTTCCAAAGCCAAAGCCAATCCAAGTAAACATCATGCAAATTGAGTAATGAATTGACGTGCGGGCGAACAGCCCGCCAGCCGCACCGACGCTGAAGGTCGGTGCGGCGTTTTTCGAGAGCGAGAACGCAGCGACACTAGAATTCGACAGGTCGGCTCGGCTCAGCTTGGCTGAACCGAGGCCGATTGGTACTAGTCTTCGTGTGGTAACATGATAGTGATCACTGGCTCGGTGTTGTCCCCTGGACCACAGAGCGACTTGAGGTGGATTTCTTCTGATGTCACTTCGCCGGTTCGGACGGAGACCGTGAAGTGAACCATGGGAGTATGGCCCGCTTTAGGTAGACTTTTGATGCGGAAGAAAAGTACATTTAAGACGTCCCAAAGTCGACCAATTTCGTCTTGGTCATCAGCTCCAGCGGGCACTTCCACGCACTCAGACCAGGCCGCTGATGTTAGAGCAACCGGGTATTTAAAACCGGCTTCATTCGCAAGTTTGGAAGCATCCACCAACGTGCCATCCTCAATCGCTTGCGCTCTTGAATAGCCGTCAATCAATGTCCATCCATCTTCGGTTTGCTCATCTAGCGAGTCTTCACGAACATCGCCGCAAAGGCTAGCTGCCACTTCAGACCAACAGACGTTTTGTAGTGTAGCGGTCATCAAATCAGCATGGATGCCGCTCTGAATTTCTGGAGCCGCCAATTTGAACTCGTCTTCCAAGACGGTTCGCAGAGTTTCCACTGCGGCGGGTAGGTCATTTCGGCTGAGTGCTTCGCGGGCAACTGCCTGCCAGTAGTCTTGTGTCGGCTCATCATTGTCAATCCACAGCTTGACTAGCCATGTCTCGCGGTTAGTAAATCCTTGGTAAGTTGTGTTTTCCATATGCCTCGTTGGTCAATGACGCTCGCCTTCCCGAGCTTCTGTGAATCATCCACTCGCTCCCTGCATTCGTTTTGCTCGGAGCGGGCCTTTTCGAGCCGCTGCGGTGAGGCCCGCTTCGTTGAAAACGAAAGAAATTCAAAGCGGCAGTCGGCGGCTGTTTGTTGGTGGGGTGGAGTGGGCGGTGCGAAGCCGAGTCAAGGAGCAAAGCGCAGCGAACCTTGACGCGGCGGAAGAACTGCGGACAGGTGGGGCAAACAGACGCGGATTGCCGCGTGTCGACCAGCAGGACAGGCGACACGATTCGCGCAGCGAACGTAGCACAACTTTTCATCGACGAAGAGCATTGCGTTAGGGATTTGTCGGGTGCGGAGCAGTCCGCGCCAGCGGACCGTAGCGAATGCGCAGCCCAGAGCAGCCCGACCCGCAGGGTAACGCCCGACCTAACTCGTAAATGCAATTGAATTGCGAAGTAAGCAGAAGGTACCCGCGGATTGAATTTGTATTCAAGAACAGTCTTTAAGAGCGACTATTGATTTAGCATTTTGTCGTAGCGGCGATTCCTTTCCTCGGTATCGAGCCTATCCTGATTACGAAGGTCGATTTGCAGTTCAAAGTTGCGATCCAGGCGTCTATTGTCCCTTTCATGCCAGTTCTGAATATCGGATTGCTTTGGGAGCCCGTAGACCGAAGCATTGATGCTCCCAATTTCCGCCTTGGCGAACTGCGAGTACTGGGTAACTCGCTGCACACTCAGGTCGTCGCCTTGTTTCTTATACTCTTTGCTCGCCGACTCAAATCTCGCAGAAGCCCGATATAGGTTTGCTAACCGCTGCTCTTGTTGTGCGGTTGGTTCAGGAATTCGAGGCCAGCCTGGAATTTGATAATCAAGCTTTGCAACTTCGGCTTCCAAGACATCTGTAGCGTACAAGTGGCCAATCCTCTCGATCGCTTCAGGAATGTTAGCTGCTGCGCCCTGATTGTAGTAGGCAATAGCTTCGGCCATTTCTTTGTTGACGCCTTCTCCACCGATCTCATAGATCATGCCCAGGTACACTGTGGACACCGCAACTCCCCGTGAAAGTGCTTCTACAAATAGATCTCTGGCTCTAACGTATTCGCATTTGGCGTAATAACGACATGCCATTTTGAAAATACAATCAAGTTGGCCAGCGTCGCTTCCTTGACTCAGAACTTGCTCGGCTTTAGCATCGTTGCCGGTCGCGATGTAATAGTCGAACAGGACGCGATAGGCTTCCAACGAGCCCTGTTGACGAGCTTTCTCAGCGAACTGCATAACACCGAGCGGAGGAGTTTCCTTCTTTGCCAAAGCGACTCGGAGAAGATGTGTGGCGACGCATGCGTTCGAAATCGAATCCAATTCGTCGGCACGCGATAACTTGTCCGTCAGCGTTTCAATTTTTGATACACCGGCGTTGGTTTGTACCAGCGCTCTCAGTTCACCTTCAATCGCGGGCCAGTAGCCGTTGGCGACCAAGAGATCGACTTCCCTCTTTGCTTCTTCGCCGTACTTTCTAAGCTCCAACAGTTTGATGACCTCTGAGTGAAGCTGTTGTTTCTCAACGCTAAGGTTCTCAATGGAAATGTTCTCGCCAATAGTCCCATTCCACGTTGGCATTGACTGATTCACCAAATCGATTGCCCTCAGCATAGTAAGGAAGTTGATTTTTGCTTCAACCAGTCCTTGCTGGGCAGTTTGTCTAAACGCCTCGGAGATGCTTCTCGTTCTCTGCACGTGCTCGAGAAGTCCATGGTCTAATTCTTCCTCGGTAACGTGACGTTTCTCGTCAATGGCTTTCTGCTCAACCCGACTGCGAAATGCTTCAAATTCCCACTGCATCGAGTGGACGTTTGCAACTGTCAATACATTTTGCAATGCGAGTGATTGGTTGCCATTGATCGATAGCTCCTCAATGACTTCTCTGAAATTTTCTCGATTCAGAACGCACTGAAGCTGTTGCTGGAATTCGACATCGTCTGCCAGTATCAGTACTGCAAAGCGAGGGCTGAGAAAGAAACTTGATCTCGACGCTGCCATGTGGGTCGATTCAGACGGTAGGCCACTCGGAGTTTGTTGTGCATTTCCGCTGCTGCAACCGACTGATAGGACTAGAAGTGTCATGCAAAACGGCTTGGTGAAATCGCTAATCATTGGTGACCTCGGTTTGTCGGTAGTTGGATAGACACGAGACAGAGTTTTTGTGCACATTGTGTTTGCGGCAAAGAAATTCATTCGCCAAAGTAACAACCCGCGACCGTTACGCGGAAGCTTTTCTCGCTATGGAAGGCCGGGGAAAGGCTGCTACTTCTTGACTGCGAACGCTGAGCACGGGTCGACCGTGACTCAACAACAGGCTCGTGGCAGACACTGGTTGAATGAAACGCTGGGCGTAAGGGGTTCAGCTACTGACAAATTCTGGTTCCCAAATTGCCGCGTCTGAGTAGAAATATTGACAACGACAAGTTGCAGGACGCCTGCGAAAACCGTTGCAGTCTGCCGGTCATTCTTCAGATTGGTGTTGGGAAAGAAGAAGTAGATTTTGGCTAGCATCACTGCGGGATGCGAAATGTTTGCTGCAACTGGGCGTCCTTCGAGCTGATCAACGAGCCAGTGGTTGTGGGATAGCAGCAAACGTCGGAGATAGTGCGTACAGATTAGTTTGTAATGTAAACAAACGTCCCTAACCCGAACGAAAGTAGTTTCTCGTCCACTACGAAAAAGGACACCATTTGATAGGCCGATAAGAGAACGCAACTCTCATGCTTGCTATCACTCGGTTATTGAGCTGACGATCCTCACCGATGGATACTGCTCCCGATATTTTGCCGTGTCCTTTATGGATGTTTGACTGACACTGAGCATAGCGAGGTTGGGGAAGTGGCTGAGTTGCGCAAGCGAGTCGACTGTAATTGGACATCGAATACAGTCGATAGAGATAATTTCCGAGGGATCCAGTGCGTTCACTCGCACATTGGCGGTGCGGTTGGTGATTGGCGATTGGCTTCCTTGCAACGTAAGGCTACCGCCGATGTCAAGTATCCACTGCATTGCTGCGACTGCTGGAGATGCTTGCTGACGGCGCTCGAACTCGGCTCGGCTGACGGAAACTTCGGCACCACCGGGATAGCGGACGACGTAGCAAAGGTACTGGTCGGTACTGTTCGCCGGATCGAGCAATTGACCTTCAGAACTCATTTTGACAATCGATCCGTCATCACACATGACTGCGATAAAGTCGACGCGATGGTGTTCCATATCGTATTGCCAAAACGAATCTGGATTCTGATGAGAAATGAAGACGGCTTTGGTTCCATTTCCATTCTTGGCGATTTGCGAAGTAGATATGGGTGGTGTCGCCACTGTTCCGTGCAGTTGTCCATCGCGCCAGATCTCGAGTTGCGAGGCGCCGCGCGCATCCTGGCTTGAACGAAGGTATTCGCCGGGCTGAACTCCACCGAATGCAATTTCACCACGCTTCAGACTAAAACCGAGCTCGCTAACGCCAATCGCAGTGGACGCATCTGCGGGCACGCTTAAAACAATACCGCCGAG
Source organism: Pirellulaceae bacterium (assembly GCA_041739785.1). Taxonomy (GTDB): domain Bacteria; phylum Planctomycetota; class Planctomycetia; order Pirellulales; family Pirellulaceae; genus Aureliella. Next base: position 15,390 of record JBGSNE010000072.1, on the reverse strand, counting down.
GCGCAAGGAAGTTGAATCGACCCACTCAAGCTGATCCCACTGCGGTAAAAAGGGTTGTTCGGTTCGGAACTCTCGGACATTTCTATTGCTAACGTCGACGAAACGGACCGGGTATTCATTGGCGGAATTGCCACCACCTGCTGCAACCGCAATGGATTGATTGTTTGAATTCCAGGCAACGCTGGGCGTCTCCGCTTCGTCCAAGTTCAGATCTACGATCGACTTCGAAGCGGGTTTGGTGGCTTCCCAAACTAGCAGTCGTTGTTTCGTATCTGAGGCTTGAAGGGATAGCGCAAGGTATCGATCGTCGCTGCTCCAGTGGAAGTAGCCGGTGCTCAAATTGAAATCTCCACTCGGCAATGGAAGGTCTACCGATCGACTGCCGGAGACATCCACGATGCGCACGAATGAATTCCCATCAGCTTGGCCAAGATAGGCCGATTGGTCTCCGCGATGATTCCATGCGGCATGTCCAACTTCGAAGTTACTGCGGGGTAGGTCATGAGTGCCTAACGGGTTTCCCTTGCGATCGAATACCTTGGCTCCCCAAGCCGACAGGCAGAGCAGATTGCCATTGAACGACTGGATCTTCCCTTCAACGAAACCAGGAATATTAGCAGAAGCTAGGTGTTTCCCCTGCGCATTCCACGTGTGCAATTCGCTGGCTCCTAAGCGGCTATATACCACCGCCAATTCACCACTTTCGTCAATCCAAGAGACTTCTTGTGGCTCAAGCACATTCCTGAGCGGTGAACTTGGGAGCGACTTGCCAGCCGGAGCAAAAGCCAGGGTGCGTCCGCTGTGCAATCCGTAATGCTCACCTGCGGCAACAAAGTTGATGCGCTGCGGCTCGCTCCACGATGGAATCCAGACTGCGGAGATTGGCCTCGATTTATCGTCAGCAAGATTGAAATCTCGCAAGCGTTTGCCGCTAAAGTCAATCACTCGGCCGCTTCCCAGGGCGATCGCGGCAGTTTTCGGGGCCCAGCAAAACTGGCTCGCGCTCTGCGACGTTGTCGACAATTGCTCTGGTGAGAACTTGGCGGCAAGCATTCCATTTGCGTTCCAAACTTCCATCGCAATGGCATTGCCGCGCGACGCTCGCAGGCTGCCGAGCAACTGACCATTAGGCGACCACTGGATACAGCTTATTGGCTCGTCGGAGCGTTCCGTTGGCAGCTCAGTCAAGCTTCCGTCCTTGAGCCGCCACACTCGCACTTTGCCGTCGGCGCAGCCAAACGCGACCATTGAATCGTCGGTAGCGACATCGACCGAGCGCTGTAAAGTCATCCGTGGATCAAATTCCAAATGCTCCGGCCCAGCTTGTGGTTCAAAGTCGATGTTACTCTCCGAATTGCCTTCAATATCGACGATGTTTGCATGCCGGTGGTCCCAGATCAACAGTCGCTGGCCATCTCGCATCCAGGCGATCGCGCCCCAACTCTGGTTGCCGTCAATCAGTGTCCTGCCGTCCCGCTGCGTGAACCAACGCGACAGCACGCGGTTGCGTTCATCCCGAACCTCAACTGCATCGCCGTTCGATGACAGTAGCGCAATCCTTTGGCAGTCGTGTGTCAAATCAGCACCGCCCCACTGCGAATCCGGTGGATTTGGGATTGTATGAAGTGGAACTCCGCTAGCCAGCTCGAAAATCTTGCAATCATATTGCGTTAGAACTGCGTAAAACTTGCCACTGGGATCAATGGCTATCCGATTCTCAGTCAAGTAGGAAGTCTCGTCACGCAACTCCGGAAACCAGGGGCGAATCTGCCACGCGGCTCCGTTCGCTGTTGGCAGGGAAGCTGAAAGCAGACCCGCGATAGTTGGTGTGATGCCAGTTAATTGTGAATCGGCGGTCGTTTCAAGCGACTGCGATCCTGATTCGAGTTGCTTGACGGCGATGTCTGGAAGCACCGGAGACACTGCGGTGGCTGGTAGAGTGAGGGGGAAGTAAGGCAGTTCGGCTGTTGCCGCGTCACTTGCTACCGTGGAGGCAGGTTGGGTCTCTGCCAAGGCAACGACGACCGGATCGGCCGCCGACTCCCGGCGCGTCACACGAATTTCGGACGGGGTACCGCTATTGATGACAACTTCATCTTGCGAAACCTCAAATTCTTCTGCCTTGACACCGGTGATTTTCAGTTCCCACCGCCCTTCGCGGAGCTTGAGCGTATTGCCTTGTTCCAGTGTCAGCGCCAGTTCTTCGCGCTGGCCATCCTTGACAGCTACGACGTGTAGCTGCGCATTGGGATCGGCACAATCGATGACAAGTTGCCCGCCTCCAGGTAACATCAACGTTATCACGGTGGCAACTAGCAGCGCGGGAACCAAGAACCCCAAGCCGATAGCGGCGAGCCATTTCCAACGCGGCCGTTTTGGCTTGGTAGAACTCGCGGTGAGTTTCGGCCGCGATTTAGCAGATTGCTTCGTTTGGTCACTCAAGTCCGAACGCGTTGACGAAGCCACCGAAGTTGCAGCCAATTGAGGTTTAACGTCTGGGCGCGGCGCAAGTAAAAGATGAAGCGACGATGGGTCAGCCCAGCGAGCCAGTTCAGTCGCTAATTCACCGGCGGTCTGTATCCGATCACCAGGGGCCTTCGCCAAACACTTGTGGATTAGACTGGCAAGTTCTTTCGGTAAGTTCGGCAGCTTCTTACTGATATCTGGCACAGGTTCGTGCAAGATACGACTCGCCACCGTGATGAAGTTTTCACCGCGTTTGGATGGGAAAACGGGCGTACCTACAATCAGTGAATAGAGAGTAATGCCCAAAGAATATACGTCGGTACGAGCATCGACCGAGCGGCTGCTTCGCAATTGTTCCGGCGACATGTAATCGGGCGTACCGAGCATTTGACCGGCATGCGTCAACTCGGTCATCGTCCCTGGAGCGGCTTCGTTTGATGGAACTTGCCAGCGAGCCAAGCCCAGATCCAACACACGGACTACGCCACTGCGATCTAGGATCAAGTTGCCCGGCTTGAGGTCGCGGTGCGTGATGCCTTGCTCGTGAGCGTACTGCATCCCGCCGGCAGCTTGTCGAACCACCTCGCAGGCGGCACCAACGGACATAGCCTTTTTCGCTCTCGCAAGTCTCCGCTGGATGGTCCACAGCGAATCGCCCTCGATATAGTCCATGACCAAGTAGGGATACTCACCCTCGAAATTCGCATCGTGTGCCGCCACGATGTTCGGGTGGTTGAGAGCACCTAGGGTTTTAACTTCGCGGCGGAACCTTGCCAAGCCATCAGAGTTTAGAGCTGTTTCGGACCGAATTACTTTGACTGCTTGGATCTTGCCCAATTGGCGATGCCTGGCTCGGTAGACGTGGCCCATGCCACCCTGGCCGATTAAGTCGAGAATTTCATAATTGGCGATGGTCGGAAAGGCCTCGACATCCGACAGCTTCTTGATTGTCGCCAATCTGGCCAACTTGGCGATAAAGTCGCGAGACCTGCTATCCAGCTCTTCATGCGGATGATTACAAATTGCATCTCGCACAATTGCGCCAACTTCGTCCAGCGTCGGGTCTGCGGCTGCAACCTGGGTATCGATGGCGCTCTGTCCGGCGGACTTATTGCGCTTTACGTTCAGTTCGTTTGGTGGTTCCATAAGTCGGTGCGCATCGCAATCAACGAAGTAGAAATTGGGGCGTCCAATGTAATAAACTCGGCAGCGTTACGCGGTAAATCAAGAATCGCGGGTTTCGTCCATGGAAACGTTACCGGTCTTCGAGTTTTTGGCTGTGTCGTCTTCCAAAATGCCTTCCATTTCGTTGCGCAGGCGTCTCAGCACGCGATTTGCGGCTTGACGGACTGCGTTCGGTGTCATCCCCAGTCGCTCGGCGATTGCTGGGCCACCCAACCTATCTACTTTGTGAAGTTGAAACGCTTCCCAAGTTTTCGGATCGAAGTCTGGTTTGACTGCATTCATCACATTTGACATGAGTTCACGCCGGAAGTCAGTCTTGGATTCTTCCTCGTTTTCGTCGGCTTGAAGTTTTCCAAGCATTTCTTGATAGTCGTCTCCGCCTGGAGAGCCCGGCTTGCTCAAATAGCGCTCACAGTGGGTCGCAATCTCGCGACGCACGATTGTGAATGCCCAGTGCCGAAGTCGCATTGATTTCCCGTCGCGCTCGAAGCGAGAAATGTAGCGGTACATTTTCACTAGCACCGACTGGACAATCTCCTCGCAATCCTCGTGCTTCAAGCCCCGACGTTTGCAGAACTTCAGAATGGTCGTGCCCCAGATTCCAGCCAGCTGACTCCAAGCTTGATCGCTGCCCCGTCTGAGCGCGGAGATCAAGCTGTGGGGCGTATCGTCGCTAGCAGATTGATATTCGGAAAATTGACGAGTGTCTGATTGATCCATTGTTTCGATGGCGAAATCGAGCCGGCAGCCAACGTGAAGGACGCCAGCTTGAAGCTCTCCATTCTAACTCAGACCGCCCACGTCTGGCGCTCAGGATTCCCAATCTGGACATTTCTGGTTGCTGTCTTTGCCACAATTCTCGGCGTAACGCAGCGGGGTTGTACTTGGTGTACGAGGAACGACCTCGTGATAAGTCCAAAAAAACCCTCTTCGAAAGCAGTCCCATGCAATCAACGAAAGAACACAGCAAAATGATCGAGCGTAAGCCTCGGCAGACAACAGATCGAACCTCGACGAAACCCAAATCTCACCGATTGGGAACCATTCCGATCAGGTTGACGGCAGCGATTATCTTGCTCAGCAATATCAACTATGTATGCGCTGTAAACAACGATGATGTATTCGGACGGTTGGAATCAAACACTTGGAAGTCAGGATTTCTGTTGAACTTGGAAGTAGAGGTGCCGAATCATTGGACCGTGGCCAATATCCCTGGTGGCGCATACGCCGAAGTCAAAGATGGAGAAAAAACCAGACTCTATCAAAATACATCGATGCAATTGACTCTCGAAAACCTGTCCTATGCACGTGTGTTCCGAGCCGAATCGAATCGTGTTCCCGGACAATTCGCGAGCCTGGAGATTGAGTATCACCGGATACCGGAGGTTCAAAACTTTCCAACTTTCGTGCTTTTCCACGCCGAGCGACTTAAAGAGTCCGAGCGAAGCGACCAAAGACGTTTAACTGAGCCGACGACGTACGACAGCGTTGTCTGGATTGATGGTTACAGATGTTTCCAGGTAGATCTAGAATGCATCCATTCCGAGGGTTCTCGACATGCACGCTACCTGTTCGTTCCATCTGGGGATCACTGCATCGTCATCGAGTGGCTTTTTCAAGACGGTGCGGTTAGGTGTCGACTTGACGAATTGATGTACGAAATGGTTCGCATTCATCCACACGCCGAGCCAGCTACAAAGCTGGATGCGGTTCTACAATTTCGAGCGCAGATGCGAAAAGCAAAACCCGTGCTTGGAGGTAAGCTGCGTGAGCTGCAAGTAACGCTCGACGGCGCACTGGAGAATCGCGGAATTCTTCTCGAAGACGCAGCCTGGTATTTGGGTTCGCGCGTTCCGCATCACCGCGTGCCCGTCGGATTCGGTACGCACACAGGCGGCGGATTCTTGGGGTTGGCAACCGGAATCGGAAATGCAGCAGCCGCACGGATGGCTATCAAAAACGCAGATTCCTACTTGTCCGAAATTCAACGCACGACCGATGATCGCGAGGCCTTGCGGCTTGCCTCCATTCGCGAAGTACTTTCGGAGAGCGAAATGCAGACGCTGGTTGAATTCTATCCGATCCTTTACCAGCATCTGACTGACGAAAAGGACTGGTCAAAATTCGAATCGGATGTAAGTGGAATCTGGGCCGATTTTCCTTCGCCGCCCGTTGCAGTAAGCCTCGACGCGGGTTTGGGTTACTTAGCGGATTTCAATCGCGAACGCTACCACATGACGGTAATGGCCATACCGGCGGAGATTATGGCAATGCTAAAATCGAAAGGACTTCAGAAGAGTTTGAGCGAAGCGTTCGTCAAAGAACAAGATTTTACGATCGAAACAAGCGATTTTGCGGAGCCCAATATCTCCTTCGACATGACGTTCGTCACAAGCACCGATGCGCGAGGCAAACAGAGGATGGTGGATCGAATTGTCTGTCTTTCTGAGCACATCGTACACATGTCGGCCAGTTTTCCAAGCGACGTCGACAAGTCATCGGACGCGAATCGCTTCCTGAACTCTCTGCATTTTCCGAAATAGATGCCAAACCGCTTCCGTTCGCAGCTTAACTTTCGGATACTCGGCTATCTGTACGACTCGTACTTGTTTTCAATTATCAAGTGTCCGCAAGTACGAGTAGAGTTGAGGCAAAGTGGGATTTCAGTGTTGATGGCACCTGAAACCTAGCTAGCGGTCGTGCAGCGGCCGCTACATTCTCGGTTCATTGCGTTCCAATTTGGCCATTGGCTCACTTCTAAGATCAACGCCTGACATCTTCGTCCATCGTCGCTGGAGAACGGCGCAGGCACTCTGGCAAAATCAGTTCGTCTGACGTTTCTGGCGCGATGGTCTGCGTCCATGTCACTGTGCCAAGTTGCTGTTGTAGTTGGTTGATCTATACCGACCACGAACATCAATTCAGGCTACTTGGCAACGCTTCGCGGAAGAAAAGCCGGCATCATGCGTTCTCACAGTAGACTCGGTGGCAAAAATATTTCTTCCGTTAGTTGAATCACACATTCGATCTTGGACAAACTGGATCAAGAACTGCAAGGTATCCCACCTTACCAATGCCGTTGTAGTCTAACTCGGTTGAAAGCAGGCAGCCTCTTTCCCGATACCAATACGACCTGCAACTGTCAGGACTTTGCTCCCCTCCGAGCACGACGCACTGACCTACATCGCGACTGCAAAATCTTACTGAAAACCGTCTAGTGCCGTAACGTGGGCGCGTTTGGTCTACCAGACGCAAACAGTCTGTTACTTCAGCGTCAGCACCGCGTGTAAAGCTCACGTTGAGCCAGCGCGACAACCCCCGTTCTCCGAAAGGCCCTGAAATGGAAATGCGATTTCTGAAACATCGTTTGCTTGCCGCCAGCGTGCTCACGCTCTTTGGCATCATTGCTTCACAGGCACGTGCCCACGATTTCACTTGGGACAACTTGGCGTTTGCCTCCATGAAGTTGAACTCGAATTTTGACATCGATGCCCATGTCGACTGGTACATGCAAAAGTATCGACCTGAGACTTGGAAACTTTGCCATGACGACGAGTTCACGTATCGAGAAAAGGTTGATGAAACCAAGATCATTTTTCAAAAGCGACTCGATGCGTTCAAACCTGACGAGACTTTCAGCCTGCGAGGGTACCTTGAGTTGGGCGACTACGACTTTGGAAAAGAAGAGTTCCCGATCTCGTTTTCACCAAACACATTCTGGAGCAAGTACGAATATAGTCGTTTCGACTCCAGTTCTATTGCCTCTCAATACAACCTGTACGTAGCCAACTATACGTTCCTTCAGTCGCTGAAGATGTCGCGTTACGCCGCAAAGGCGTTTGTAACGCGGCGCAAAAGCCGTAACGGCAGCATTGACCGGACAGCGTACATCAATATTCATTTCCGAATTCGGAGGCTAAAGGGCCAAGGTGAATTTGATATTGAAGTTCTGGACGTTACCTTCTACGACGACTCGGCGCATCGTAACCCGTTGGCGCCCACTCTATTTTGGACTACTCCAAATCGAAGTCCCAGTGCCGAGTCGACGCCCGATAAGTTGGAGTCCGCTGCGACCACGAGTGAATCAGTTGTGACCGTGCAGAAAGACGCTCACTAAACGCGCAAAATGATAGTTGGACAGATACCTCAGACCATGCTAGGGAAATAGCCAATCGCTCATTGCAACTATGAAATCTGGACAAGAGTAGAAGTATGCATCCGGAGCGTGCGCCAACAATCGTTGGCGCATGAGGCCGGTGGTCTTAGGGTTTTCAAGTGCGTTAGTCGTGGACTTTCAACTGCAATTCTGGGCTGGTTGTGGACTGACTTTTAAGATGGGTCAGCCCGCAGCCCGTCCAGCGTGGAAGGGTAACTGTTTCAAGTTGCCTTCAATTGCAGGAGATACTGCCATGGCGACACTTACCAGAGCTCACAACGAGCTATTTCGCAGACCGCCCGATGAGCGTTTTTCAACGCTTGAAGCGCTCTATCAAAAATGTGATCACGACCGAACCGCTTCGACGGACCTCTGGAGTCGTCCACAGGATATTGTCATCTCGCACGACCTGACGTTGTGCGTCGATGACTCAGAGTATCATTTGACCGACTGGTCGTTCTCGCAAATGTGCCGAATGGCCGGAGTTAATCGCGATACGATAAATCGATTGTCGCGCAAGACGGCCAGCAAAGCCTTCGAGGAGACGCTGCCGCATTCCGACAAGCCGCTGCAATTGCTAACCACCGGCGAGCAGATTCGTTCAGTTCATGGGGCCGCGTACACTCGGCTTTGGAATACGGAGCTGCTCGATTTGGTGAAAGAGTTCGCATCGGGCTTTACTCCACCGCAGACAGCCATGGACGGCGAGAGCTCGGGTCTGTATTGCGGCGAGCAAGATATGTTCGCCTTCTTGATCGATCCACTGGGTTGGACCGAAATTGAGGGCGAAGCGTTCGCGCCGGGATTCTTTATCTGGAACTCGGAAGTTGGCCGTCGCACGCTTGGCATCCAAACGTTTTGGTTCCAGCGTGTCTGCCAAAACCATATCGTGTGGGATGCGATAGAGGTGGTTGAGTTCACTCGTAAACATACTGCCAACGTTCGCGATGGTCTAGTCGAGATTCGTCGCATCATCGAGCAGTTGGCTGACAAGTGTGACCAACGTCGCGATGGATTCGTGAACTGTATGCGTAAAGCAATGACCGAACGTTTGGGCAGCGATGCCGATGAAGTCGTCAAGCAGCTTACGCAACACGGACTCCCTCGTAACCTGATAAAAGAGGCGATGGAGCTCGCGCAAGAGCGCGGCGGATTTACGATTTTTTCTGTCGTCGACGCGCTCACTAAGTTGTCCCAGTCCGTCGAATTAGCTGGCGACCGAGCAGCGTTGGACATGAAAATCGGCAGCCTGCTGACACTGGCGGTGTGACAATGGACCCACAACAAACCTGGGACTTGTTGCTGAAGGCTTGGACACTTCGCCAATGGTCCGAAGTGGCTGAACTCAGCCAGGCCCTGTTGGAATGGCTTGGACGCCATGGCTTTCCGCCGGAAACAGCCTACCCGAAGGAACTCGGCGCGGAGTGGGACATGGTTGTCGCGACTGCCGCTTGTCAGTTTGCGCTTCAGCGCAGCCAACAAGTGCTGTGTGATGCTCATGGAATTCCTGCGGACGTGCCTTTTGTGCTGATCTGTGCTACCTGTCTCAGCGTAGGCCCTAGTTGCCTGGCAGAAGCCGTTCAGGAAGGCTGGATCAACATTCAGTACTACCCGGCAGGGAAAGCCGAGAACTTTCTGGGGTATTGCCGACGTTGTCGCGACAGCGATTGACGCTGGCTCTTTTCCGAGCTGACTCATGTGAGCTGGCTCATTCGTTCCTGTTACTTTGAAAGAGGTGCCACAATGGCAACCAAACAAGTTGTTCGTCCGGTTCATGAAGTACGTCTCGGCCGAATCAAAGCTGCAATTTGGGAGAACGAAACCCAAAACGGTTCGCGACACAACGTCACCATTTCACGGCTCTATCGAGACGGCGAGCAATGGAAGGATTCTACATCGTTCGGTCGCGATGACTTGCCGCTAGTCGCCAAAGTCGTCGATCAAGCTCATTCCTGGATCTTCGAGCACTCAGGTAACAGTGCCAGTTTTGATACCGAAAAGATGAGCGACTAAGTTATGGAGACATCGGGCGCTCCAACTGCTTTACCCTAGCCCGTAAATGTCAAAGGATTCAATCTTGAATCTGTACACGAGTAGGTTTTTGGAAGGGTTCACCATGACCACCGATCGCCTCTCACATTCTACGGCCACACTTGCTCGATTCGAAAAGATCGAGGGAGCGATGGCGCTTAATTTTGTTTTGAAGGTCGGTTTTTTAGGGTGCAACGCGATGACTCGTGCCCGAGCGTCTACATTTGGCAGACGTTTGCGGCCCGCGTGATCGGCGGGGAATAGTGGGCTTTTGGCATTCCTGGCAGTGTGAGCCGTTCCCCCCACTGTAATAATAATGAACGTGGTTGAAACTGCTTGGCCAGTTGCGAGCAAGTTTCATCTACCTTCCCAGGTTGTTTGTACACGCTTCGCTTCCGGTCAAACCGACTGCCAATGATTCCAGATATTCCCGACATGGTCATTCCCCCGCTGGGCTCAACCTTGGCTTTCGTTGCGGTCATCGCATTCGTCTCCATTACGATCGTGGCCGGGATTTGGCGCGGCGGCCCGACGGGAGAACCCATTGAGACAAAAAGACGCTGGGGAATTCTCGCCGCGATTTGCATGTCAGTCTGTCTCAAGGCGTACCGCTCGAAGATGTGCAGAACTTAGCTGGTCACGCCGACCCACGGACGACTCGACTCTACGACCGCAGGCAACGTAAAGTAACCCGCAACATCGTCGAGCGGATTTCGATTTGAACGCGAAGTGACGCACGCACTTGGATTTTCTGAGGCATGGCTCGTATCAAAGTGACACATAGTGCAGGGACTCTGCCGGGCGTGCGCAACTGCTTAAGCCACCCCATCTAGCTGACCGAATGAGGCGATTCAGATATAAGAAACAGCTTGCTCTACCGTGCTTCGCCACTCGCTCCAGGTTACAACTCCCAGCTTCGCCAATGGCTGTTCGTCAAGCAGTGAAATGTATTCAAGTAGATGCCCGTCAGGGTCTAGGAAGTAGACTGCGGCGGCCGGCATCCAGGCCAATACACTTGGCTCGTTGCTGGGTTGACGGTAAAAGTCGAGTGGCACAATCCCTGCACTCTTCAATCCAACCTGCGCAGCCATCAAATTGTCAAACGATACTCGGAAAGCTATGTGCATTGAAGTGGATTGCGGTCCGTGACCTTGCCACCAAAGTCCAAGCATTGACTGCTTACCCGGTCCGAGCCTATAAAACGCGACGTTCCGATCAGGAATATGTGCAGCGAGTGAGTGCTCAAAGAGTGCGACCAAAAGTAAGCCGGGTCGCGGCGGCGAAAACCATGTTGGCCAGATCTGGCAGATCAGCAAAGAGCACTGGCCAAGTAAGTAATTAAAAAAACGAGCGGCGCAATCAAACTCAAGCGAGCTAATCGCACCGCTCTCGACGCCACTTCGACGCTTCGGCGGAAGTATCCCTGGCAAGTTGCGTCCCCGCAGAGCTTGCGTCCGTTTCATCCCGCCCTCGAAGCCTGCCACATCCCTTTGCATTTGTCACTCGCTTGTTTCTGACTGAGATATGTAGCATTAATCGTCTCTCTCCGTCAGTCGCGTCGACGGGGGGAGTGCGCCGGCGAAGGTTCGAGATAGTTCATGCTGCTTGCCAACTCGCTATTCAATGCACATATAGTTTGGGAAAAAGCTGCCCGAGGACCGGGCAGCTCGTTTTTCAAGGAAGGGCGACTATTCGTCGCTTGGGACAGGTTCGATCGTCAAGGCTTGTTTCTGCAGCGCCGGTGGCTCCCAGCTCAACAATTCCGCGAAACCGCTCCACAGTTGTTTGATCTGACTGGATGACGTCGCCAACCACACTGTATCGAGTAGCTCGTCTTTTTCACGCTGCAAGTGCAGGATCTTTTGGCCTAGCTCGCTGCCAGCCAATATCTCCTTCTCATGCACGGAGCTCCTTTTCTTGACACAATTCTGGACTGCAAACGGTACATCATTGCCGTAGGAAAGAGGTTGCTCTCGACAGCCGATTCTAACCATCATCTCCTTGGCTAGGTCCGTCTGTTGTTCCTTCAGTTTGTCTATTTGTTCACCGAGTTGCTTATAGCGTCCTCGATGATCCTTCAATCCCAGGGATTCCCAAGCTGCGTCTTCGGCGGCTTGCTTGACCTGACTTCGAAACTCTGGATTCTCCTTAGATTCCAGCTCCTCAATCGCCTGATCGATACGTCTTCCGATTCGTTCCTTCCAGTGTTCTTTTTCCTTAACTGTGATTGCCATTTTGCAATTCTCCATGTGGCATTCCGACCCATGCCGTTTCAGTTCAATCTTGAGCCTGTCGGTGGCCCGGATCGGGACCAGCACGGCAGGTCAAGGTGGAGTCTTTGGCGCAGCCAAAGCAGCAGCGAGCCCGCGAGCGGACCTTGAACGCCGTGCCACGATCAGAAGGGCCACAGAGAGTCTCAACACCACACTCACGTTAGGGATGTGCAGGGTGCCCAGCAGTCTGCTTTCGCAGACCGCAGCGCCAGCGAAGCCCGCAGCAGCCCGGCCCGCAGGGCAACGCCCAAATAGAGAAGTGTTCAGAACTCACCCCGCGCCCGCAGCTTGAAAACAAGCAACCGTAGAGCAGATCCCGACCAACCCTGAAATCGTATACCGCTAACCAGCCACCCTGCAATAATGGCTGGTTCTTAGCTTAGTTGCGATTGATAAATTATTGCCGATTTCGGTTATAATAACCCAGCATTTATATATTTCTTTCTTCGATATCAGCGGGTAGAGGGATCTTTAGTGCGGTAGTCTGAGCTTGGAGTTCACCTTACTGCACTGCACCTGTTTGAAAGGTTTTTGTACCTTAGGTGTAGTGTACGTACTTTAACCAGTTCCGAATTTCGTTCCCAAAAATGAGCGAACAAATGTTCATGAAATGTTTCTGCTTCGCCGTTGTGGCATTGATTGGTCTCGTCGCTGCTCCTGCGAAGGGTGATATTATCACCTCGCTTGTCGGCCAGCTTTCGATGCAACCGGTTTCTGTAAGCTTGGATAGTCCTCAAGCTGTAACGAACTCAGGCGGCATGTTGCACGTCGTCGGCTCGCACAACGGTCGCGCGGCTCGGGAGGTAATCAACCTGAGTTCGCGAACCTCAATGGGGATTGAGTATTTTGACTCCCTAGCAAGCGCTGGCGGTGGTTCTGGTAGCAATATTGGCCGCATTTTTGAAGTGCGTCGTCTGGACAATGGATCGATGATCTACGTTGGCGATAGTGCTGGAAGCTTTAGTGTGAGACAGCCCACTTCGTGGCTTGCGCCAAACAACCCCCAAGGCGGAGTCGGGCCGGTCGGCACTCAAGTAAGCGGTGGATTTACTGGATCAAGTAGTACGGGAATCATTGTCGGAACAACGAACAATGCGGTCTTTGGGACTCACGGGAATCTGCCTACGTTATTGCCTGGTGGTCAAGTCATTGCTCTAGATATTTCTAGTGACGGAAACTTTATCGTTGGTGGACTACTTTGGGAAGCCAGCCCTTTCGGAGGTTTCGACATCTTGAGCACCTCCGGTTTTGATTTCTCCGTGAGTGGAGGACTCCCAAGTTGGCAGGGCGTCGCCATCGACCCAGTGCTGGGTAAGGCCGTGTTTGCTGGAGAGTATTTTAACCAAAGCACCTTCGAAAACGAAGTCGGTTTTTGGGACCAAGATGGACTATTCCGTTTTTCCACAGGCTCTGGAACACAGTTCACTGATTTCGAGATATTCAACGGCCAACTAGTTGCTGCCGTTAATGGCTTTGATGACAGTGCCCTTTGGGCGCTTACTGACGGAAGTACTTTGAGCCTGGAATCAATTCTTGGTGAAAAGTCGCTGTTGTATGACAACGGGCTGTATGTGGGCTCGGTTGGCTTTCTTGGACGAAGTTCGTCAGGGCAAAGCTATGTTGCAGCAGCAACTTCTGTTCCTGAGCTTTCAAGTTTCAAGGCGGTTGCCGGTGCAATGTTATTTGCCCTGCTGTTTCTTAGGAGGAAGATTGCAGCTTGACTTCCGCGGAGTGGAAGAAAGGGGGTCAGGTTTCTAAGGAAATCAACTCGCAAAATCGGTACGTGACCCCCTTTCTATTCGTACTTTAACCAGTTCTGATTCTCGTTCCCAAATGAGCGAACAAATGTTCATGAAAAGTTTCTGCTTCGCCGTTGTGGCATTGATTGGTCTCGTCGCTGCTCCTGCGAAGGGTGATATTATCACCTCGCTTGTCGGCCAGCTTTCGATGCAACCTGTTTCCGTGAGCTTGGATGATCCCCGAGCGGTAACAAATTCAGGAGGCATGTTGCATATCGTTGGCTCCCACAACGGTCGCGCTGCACGGGAGGTGATTAACCTCAGCACGCGGACGTCAATGGGGGTGGAGTACTTTGATTCGCTTGCTAGTGCCGGTGGAGGAATCGGTAGCAATGTCGGTCGCATTTTCGAAGTACGACGTCTGGACTCTGGACAAATGATGTATGTTGGGGATAGCGCTGGAAGCGTTAGCGTTCTACAACCCACTTCGTGGCTTGCGCCAAATGACCCACAAGGCGGGGTCAGCACTGTCGGCACCCAGGTTAGTGGTGGATTTCTTGGATCAAGTAGTACCGGTATCATAGTGGGCACAACTAATGCTGCCGTCTATGGAACACATGGAAGCCTCCCTATTTTATTACCGGGCGGTCAAGGCGTCGCTATTGATATTTCTAGCGACGGAAACTTTATCGTTGGTGGTTTACTTTGGGAAGCCAGTCCTTTCGGAGGTTACGACATCTTAAACACTGCCGGTTTTGATTTCTCCGTTAGTGGAGTATTGCCGGACTGGCAAGGAGTGGCTATTGACCCAGTGCTGAATGAAGCGGTGTTCGCCGGTGAATATTTTAACATCTCAACCCTTGAGACCGAAGTTGGTTTTTGGGGCGAAGACGGTCGATTCCGGTTCTCAAGCGGAACCGGAACTCAGTTTACTGATTTCGAGGTATTTAACGGCCAGCTCGTAGCTGCTGTTAATGGCATAGATGATAGTAGTCTCTGGGCCTTGACTGATGCAAGCAGCTTGAGATTGGAATCAATACTAGGCGAAAAATCGCTGTTGTATGAAAACGGGCTGTATGTGGGCTCGGTTGGCTTTCTTGGACGAAGTTCGTCAGGGCAAAGCTATGTTGCAGCAGCAACTGCTGTTCCTGAGCTTTCAAGTTTCAAGGCGGTTGCCGGAGCAATGTTATTTGCCCTGCTGTTTCTTAGGAGAAAGATTGCAGCTTGATTCCCGCGAGAAAAAAAAGAGAGACCGCGAATTTCTTCGACTGGAAATTTCTTCAACTGGGAATTTCTTCGATTGGCCCAAACCACCTCCATTGCTTGGAGGCTTGGGCCAGTCTTTATCTCTTTCGATGAGCAACTGCGTTTAAGCTTTATTTGCGATTGGTTCTTTTCAGGGTGAGCGTACGGTGAAGTGCATCTTGCAGGGTAGCTTAAGTTGGAGGATTTGTTTCCTCGAACTTGGAGCGTAGCAATGGACAGATCGAAGCGATCGGAAAAGGAAGAGTTTTGGCGGTTGATTTTTGAGGATCAGCAA
>JBGSNE010000053.1:0-28369 GCA_041739785.1 Pirellulaceae bacterium | reverse complement strand
TTACCCTCCCGCGCGCCCAAGCTCGCTATCAAGAGTGCATGTTTTCGCGGGAGGGTCGCTAGGTGAGTTCTACGAACCTAGCGGGGAGGGCAAACAACTGTTTTCCCTCCCCGGAAAGCTCGCATTACTCGCTTGCCGACCCTCCCGCGAACTCGTCGATTTCCTCGTTTTCTCCAATGCGCGGGGGGGTGAAATCAACCTTTAAACCGGCGATTAGCGAGAAGCGTCAAAAAAGTAATTCTACTGCCGAGCTCTAGTAGGCGTATTGCAACCCCAAGAGTTTCACGACGTTAGGACGCGATCCCACAACGGGCCTATGCGACTCCACGCGTACTCTTGGCTGACACGCTTGGCGGATTGACTAAGCTGTCGACGACGTTCGGTAGCGCGTCCTAGTTCCATGATGGCTGCGGCAAGTTGACTCGGGGATTCAACGGCGACCATCCGCACGGCTGACCCAGCTTGCGATAGTTCATCGACGGCTTGGCTGCACCGTGTGGCGATACAGGGCAAGCCGTGGCTCATGGCTTCCAACAACGCGTTGGGGAAGCCTTCATAGCGACTAGGCAACACAAATAACGCGGAAGTTGCATACTCGGTCGCTGGATCGGCCAGCCAACCGAGAAATTTAACGCTGGGGAGATCCGTGCATTGCGCTTCGAGCGTCGCGCGCTGCGGACCGTCACCAGCCACATGCAATTGCCAGCCATCGAGTTGCGGCTGGGCTTCGCGCCATGCGGCCAGTAAGACGTCGATCCCTTTTTCTCGACTCAAACGGCCAACGGATAACACAATCTTGGATGAATTGAAGCCACGGTGCTGACTGGCTTCCTGCGGATCGGACGCGCAATCTGAGGTCAAGAGCGGAGCGTTCACGGCATTGGGGATCACGAATAGCCGCTCTGGCGGAATCAGCTGAGACAAATGCTTGGCGATCTGCTTAGTTTGCACCAGACAGCCGGTACATCGCGGATAGTTCTGGCGTCGCCCGAGCTCCCACCACGGACTCAATTGTTGCTTCGACGGGTCGCTTCGTTCGGCGATCCACACAGGCAACCGAAGTCCCCGGGTGGCTCGGAGCGTACTGATGTTCATCTGATCGCAGAAGCTCAAGACTACTTCAGGATTCAGGTTGCCCAAGGTGGCTCGCAGTTTTCGAAGGCGACGCCAGTTGGCCAGTAAGGCTTGCCATGCATTCGAGCTGGGCCGAAGTAGGTCGAGCCCGTGTCGGGTGATGTTTGGCCCAAGTGCAGCGGGATCGCCGTCCACCGCAGACCAAGTGACGACGTGGACTTCGTGCCCAGCCTCTGCCCACCGTCGGGCGAGTTGACAAAAAACCCATTCGGCCCCGCCACCCTGAAGGGCGTGAATAGTCATCGCGATCCGCATGGAATTCTTACTGTTCCACCGGCGCGGTGAGGACGCCCGAGTATTCCGACCAACCTCGATAATAGTTTTTCACTTGTTCCGCTCCGGCGATTTCCAGCGCCAGTACGGCCACGCTGCTACGTCCGCCAGTTTGACAATGGGCGACAATCGGCTGAGCGATATCAACGCCTTCTCCCTTGAGCAAACGTTTGATTTCGTCCACCGGCAAGAATTTACCCGACTTGTCGGTAAAGCGATTCCATTCGAGGTGGGTTGCGCCAGGTATATGTCCTGTCCGCGTACCAACACCGCGCGCACCGGTGAATTCGGCTCGACTGCGATTATCTAAAATTATGCAGCCTGCTTTTTTTACCGCTGAGGTGTCGACAGCCTCGATACCCGCCAACCGCGCCGACTGGAAATTGATTTCCGGCTGCGTTGGTTCAATGGAGGGAGTGTCCGCTGTGAGTTCATAGCCGGCACCGCCCCAAGCCGCATGCCCACCGTCCAGCAGCGCGACATCCTGCAAACCCAGATAGCGGAGTAACCACCAAACACGCGATGATTCGGGAAGCGAATCTCCTACGACCACTACGGGAAGCCGTTGCGTCAGACCTGCGGCTCCTAGTTGTGTGCTCCAAAAGTCGCGGTTGGTCAAACCCGTTTCCGTAAAGGTAGTATCGCGCCATAGATTCGCATCGATCCAGCGGGCGGCAGGAATGTGCCCTATGTCATAGGCGTCTTTGATGCGGACATCTAAGACGATCGGAGGGTTAGGCTGTGAGAGAGCCGCCTGCAAGCTCTGCGGATCGTAGATCAGTCGCTGGGCGGACATCACCGGCGATTGGCTCAGTGCAAAACAAGATGCTGCCAGGCTAAGTAAGCGCGACAAGCTGCCAAAGGGTAGGTTTCTCATTGGATTCGCATTTGATTTAAGTGTTGCAGGTGTTACGACCGTTTCCTTACACAGGCGAATTCGCCGGACCTCGCTCAAACTAGGGCTAATGTCCAATCTTTTAGAGCCTCGGACAACTAGTCTGAAACGAATTCAAGGCACATCGAATCGCCTTAGTAGTGTACCACGAATGCCGCCGATTTCGATGTTCGAAAGGTTCAGCCACATCAATGATCTCACTTAGACTACTCATGCTAGTGCTGTTGACATTGGGCTGTCGCGAGTGGGCCCAAGCCGATCCGCTGGCTGGTCCGCTCGCGACCGGATTGTCTGCGCTAGGTGTGGCACTTGGATTTGGTCTGTTGTTTAAGATGGCAGCTTTGCGGATGCTGCCTACTATGAGTCTTCTGCGCGATACGGGCGCTGAATCTAGTGCTAGCCAATACTACTCCTCCCAACGTTGCTCTCAGGCGCGCGAACGGCTCGAGGCGGTATGGGTTTTGTGCTTGCCGCTGGCACTATTGGCCACTGGCTGGGGTTCGGCACTGGTGAGTCTACGGGAAGCGGGGTTGCCGCAAGTCATCGAGTTGGTGGGTTGGTATCTGCCCAGTTTGTTCCTGCTCGTGCTGCTCGAATTAACGGCCGCCCAGTTCGACGCACTATGCAGTGAGTGCGAATTTGAAGTTCACCCCACGAGTCAACTGAGTGGCAAACTGGAATTGCAATTGAGTGCAACCCAACTGCTCAGTTGGCCTCGAGAATTCCTACTGCGAATCAGATTGGGGCGAATGGCCAGCCTGCTGACGTGCCTTGTCCCCGTGCTGCTGGTCGCCGCAGTAAGTGACATTGTCAAACACTTTGCCGACAATTTCATGGGCACCCGAATTTTGTTGGCCACGATGCTGCTGACGCTGGGATGCGTGGTGTTATTTCTTCCGAACTGGTTATGCCGTTGGATGGGTGCCAACGCTTTTCCTCAAGGAGAGTTGCGCGAGCGAATCGCATCACAGTTGCAAAGGTTGAGGCTGCGTGGCGTCGAGCTCAGGCTGTTGAGTAGTCGTGGTAGGTGGCCTGGCGCAGCGATCGTCGGCTGGTTCCCAGGTTTTCGGCAGTTGTGGCTGGGGGACGCGCTGATAGATCGCTTAACCCCGCGACAGGTCGATATGGTGGTCATGCATGAACTAGCGCATATCATCGGTTGGCACTTTCTGTGGCGCGTCTTCCCAATGCTGTGGGGGGTGGGGGTAGTCGCGTTGTTTGGCATCTTTTGGCCCGTGGCTGAAGAACTGCATTTGATCGGAACGCTGGTTTCCAGCATTCTGGCCTGTGTCGTCATGCTCATTGGTATGAGCGCCATGGCGCACCAGTGCGAACTGGACGCTGATCTGTCCGCATGTGCACTGGCCGAACAAGTTTGCGAATGGGCTTGGGAAAATCCAGGGCAAGCCCGGGAAGAACTGGCCGCCGCCCTGATTCGACTACTCGGCGATAGTCCCCAAGCAGCCGAAGCCAGCTGGTTGCACCCCAGTTTACGCCAACGACTAACAAGCCTAGCCCGACAGGGGCGCTCTGTGCACCGAGCTGAGACTACGCCGAGTGTTTTGGAGTCCTGAATCGATTGCTTCGGAAGGTCTAACGACGATGATCGGCACAGCTGGCACAGATATTGCAACGCTGGCAACTGCTGCAATCGACGGCTACCAAGACGCTGCGGAACAAAGTCGTGAGGAAGTACTGCAGCCGTAGTTGTCCCAAGCCGATGGACGAGTATGGCACGTTACGGTTTCAACCCAAATGCCACGCTCCATCTTCAAGAGGCTCCGAATTTAGAGAGGGCAGTCTGTGGAAATTTTAACTGACAGCGATGGAAGTTCCCGAGAGTTGCTGCAGCGGGTCGATTCCGCCATCAAGGGAAATCCCCATCTATCCCGCCACCAAGTCTTTTGTCAGGAAGAATCTGGGATTGTGGTTTTGCACGGGCGCGTCGGCACTTTCTTTCAAAAGCAAATGGCGCAAGAAGCTCTCAAACGCTTGGCCGGGGTCGAAAAAGTAATCAACGAGTTGCAAGTCGATTGGCTGGCCCCCACCAGTCCCAAGTAGTCTGGGCGACTTCCTCATACTGATCGTCGCACGACTCTCCGAGTGGTCGCCCTCATCGTCGCCCTCATCGTCGCACGACTCTCCGAGTCGTGACCCTCGAATCCCCCGAAAGTCCTGGCTCTCTTCCGTTAAGGGCATGTATCGCCTATTATCTGCGGTGATACCGACAGCCTCGCGCGCGTGGCGAGCCGTCACAGTTAAAATCAACAACGTTCATTCCGCCCCGCAGTGGGTGGGTGGGGAGCAATTAGTTATGTCGCGATCTGGCGCTGTTACTTTCAAGGGGACGCCAATGACTTTGCTGGGGAGTGAAGTCAAAGCCGGCGCTGACGCCCCTCAATTCACGCTTCACTTTTTCGAAGGTGGGCTAAAGACGATCACCAACAAAGATTTGGCTGGCAAGCCGACGATTCTGTCGATTGTCCCCAGCTTAGACACGGGCGTGTGTGCCATTCAAACCAAGCGATTCAATCAAGAACTCGGCGGATTGGGAACTGCGGTCAATGCGGTCACGGTCAGTTGCGATTTGCCCTTTGCCCAGAATCGTTTTTGTGGCGCTGAAGATGTGAAGAATATGAAGGTCGGCAGCGACTATCAAACCGGCGATTTTGGCAAGTCGTGGGGAGTGATGATTGACGAATTGAAGCTTTTGGCGCGCGCCGTGTATGTGCTCGATAGCCAAGGTAAAGTCGTTTATGGGGAGATCGTTCCCGAGGTCACTTCGGAACCCAACTATGATGCCGCCCTAGCAGCGCTCAAGTCGGCCAAGTAAATCGTCGAACGCCACCGGATCCGGCATTTCGTTTAACGCCAAGCCGGAGTGGGCTGCTGTACTGCGCGTAGTTTTGAACGAAGCCGATACTATTTGACGTAGATGTGCATTGGTTTTAGGACTCGTTGCAGCCGTCGCCTTCGTAGCCGCGTCCAATCGCGTCTTTGATTGCAGTTTGATGTCAACGTCGTCGATCCTCGTGCACCTCGCGCAGCTCGCGGCTACTGCGGCTCGGCGTTAAACGAATCCACCGTTTGCACACTACTCCCATACTCCTTCACTCCACTCCACTCCCACTATGCGCATCTACGTTGGTAACCTGGCTTTTCGCTCCAACGCGGAGGATGTGCGTAAAGCGTTCGCGGTGCATGGCCAAGTGACTAGTGTGGAACTGGCCATCGATCGCGAAACGGGGCGATCGGCGGGATACGCGTTTGTTGAGATGCCCGATGACGAGGAGGCTCAATCCGCGATCAGTCGGCTCAACGGAAAAGAGATCAACAGCCGAGTGGTGAGTGTCACTGCAGCGACTGAGGCACCCGTGCTGGAGCGCCCACCGTTTCGCGAGCCACGCACAGATCGACCACGAAGTTCCGATCGTCGTCCCAGCTCAAATAGACCCAGCTCAAACGGACCAAATGCAGATAGTCCATGGTCCAGACGTCCGCGCGGCAACCCACCAGACCGACGCTAGCGGGCCGATGATTTTTCCGTTTAACCCGCAGCCGAAGGCGAGGTTCGCACCGATGATCCTCGCCTTTGGCTGCGGGTTAAACAAAAAAACGTCAACGCAACGCTAAATCATCAGTACGCTAGTGGGACGTTCGCGTTTGAGGTCCGTCCCCCCAGCCGCTAAGCTCGCGCGGGGCGGTTGTAGCCAATCTTTTCCAACGCACCGTAGACTTCTTCGAGCGTCTTTTCACCAAAGTTGGAAATGCTCAGCAAATCCTTCGGGGTGCTCTTGAGAAGGTCGCGGACGGTAAAAATTCCCTTCTCTTCCAGGCAATTGGTGGTGCGAACCGCAAGGCCAATTTCGGCCGTGCTCAGCTCCAATTGCTCGCGCATGTGACGTGCTTTCTCCTCAGCCTGGCTAATCGGAATCCGTGTGCGTGCCATGATAGGGGTCCCTCCTAATTCCTTGTCCGTGGATGTTGTGCTTCGGATCGTTCCGAAGTTCGCTGGGGCAGAGTATAACGTAAGGAGAATATTGCTCCAACAATCAGGTCAACAATTTTTCATTGGCCATTGCTAGCAAAGATAGATCATGGAATCGCAACTGCTCAAAGGACTCAACCCATCGCAAGTATCGGCGGCTACGTTGGTCGAAGGTCCGCTGCTGATCTTGGCCGGACCGGGGAGTGGTAAGACACGCGTGATTACCCATCGCATAGCGCACATGATTGAATCCGGAATCGATCCGAGCAGCATTGTGGCATTGACCTTCACCAACAAAGCGGCTGGTGAAATGCGTTTGCGATTGGAGCGCATCGTTGGCCGCAACGAGGTGTGGCTGGGGACTTTTCATAGTTTCTGCGTGCGTCTGCTGCGGCGCTATGCTCGATTGGTTGGTCTGTCGGAGAATTTTAGTATTTACGATACCGACGATGCGCAAGCGGCGTTGTTGACCGCCGTCAATGAAGCCAAGTTCGAATTGACGCATACGACCATCGGTAAATTGGCCAACCGCATCAGCTATTTTAAGAATCGGCTGGTAACTCCTGAAATTTTGGAAGCGGAGGCGCTGTCGAGCGACGAATATCAGGTGGGTCAAGTCTATCCCTACTATCAACGCATCTTGTTGCAAAATAGTGCGGTCGACTTCGATGACATTTTGATGCACGTGGCCACCTTGTTGCGTTCACACCCCGAGCTACGTCGGCAGCTCGACGAGCGATTTCGATACATCATGGTGGATGAATACCAAGATACCAATTTGGCGCAGTACGTGATTGTGCGTCACCTGTCGGTCGACTATCCCAATTTGGCAGCCACCGGCGATCCCGATCAGTCGATTTATGGTTGGCGCGGAGCGAACATCAAGAACGTCACCAATCTTGAAAAAGATTACCCCAACCTACGCGTATTGCGGCTGGAAGAAAACTATCGCAGCACGCCGGAAATTTTGTCGGTAGCCGATTGCCTGATTCAACACAATCAGTTCCGCAAGGAAAAGACCCTCATCCCCTTGCGATCGACCGGCCATGCGGTGCGGCTCAGCATCTATCCGACCGCCCGCAACGAAGCTGAGGATGTCGCCGACCAAATCGCTGCGAATATCAATCAAGGAGATTATTCTTTCAACGACTTTGGTGTACTGTACCGCACCAATGCCAATTCGCGGTTGATCGAACAGGCGCTCGCTCGGCGGCAGATCCCGTTTCAATTGATAGGTGGCTTTCGCTTTTATGCGCGTAAGGAAGTTAAGGATCTCGTCGCATATCTGCGGTTGATCAATAATCCCGACGACAATGTGGCTTTGGAGCGAGCCATCAACACGCCGGCACGTGGCATCGGCAAACAGACGATCGACAAACTCCGCGGCCAAGCCAGTTCCAGCGGCCTAACGATGCTTGAGGCTGCGCGGCAAGCGATCGCTGGAAAACTGTTAGCCAAACGGGCTCTGTCAGCCGTGGCTAGTTTTCTAAAAATCTACGATCAACTTTGCAGCTTGACGCACGGTCCATTGCTCGATCTGCTGCAATTAACCATCGAGTTAACGGGCTACCAAGAGCATATGCTCAAGCAACAGCGTGGCCAAGAAAGTAATGCCGATGTGCTGGAAAACTTGGATGAACTGTTGGCCGAAGCTCGAGAGTTGGATTTGCTGGCCGATGACGACAAACCGGCGCTGGAAACTTTTTTGGAGGTGTCGGCTCTCCAAGCCGACACAGACAAGTTGAACAGCGACCAAAATTTGGTGACGCTCATGACCCTACATGCAGCCAAAGGGCTCGAGTTTCGCTGCGTGTTTTTGATCGCGGTGGAAGAGAATATCCTGCCGCATATTCGTAGCAAGGATGACCCTATGTCGCTGGAGGAGGAGCGGCGGTTGCTATTCGTGGGCATCACGCGAGCCAAGGATCAATTGCAGCTGAGCTACGCCAAGAGCCGTGGTTTTTCGGGGCAGGGGAGTGGTGTTCCCAGTTCGTTCCTGATTGAGCTGCCGCGGAGCGAGCTGCTGATTGACGATCGAACCGACAATTTCGGCTCCTTTGACGAAGTTGACCGCGGTTTCGACGACTATCACGACTCGGCCCAATTAGACTGGGACGACTCAATCGACTACGGTGTCGATAACGACGAGTGCCAAGTATATGTAGAGTTTGATGAAGCCTGCCAACTGCCACCCGAAGAAATGGCGGCTCGTATCTCACGAAGCCAGAAGGCCGTCCGTCGACCCAAGATTTTTACCGCTGCTGACGTGGCCGATTTCAACTCCGAGGACCAAGCCCCCCCCTGGGGAGAGTATCGCACGGGCTGCATCGTGGTGCACCCGGAATATGGCGAGGGTGAAATCATATCCGCTAGTGGATCTGGCCCTAAGCGGTCGGTCACAATCAAGTTTTTCGCAGACAGTTCCCGACACACTTTTCGCTTGTCGCATACCGAATTAGAGATTCAGCGCTGATGACCAAACCGTCCTTTCCCAAAGTGGCCCAATTGCGTTCGGTTGAGCGACTCCATGCACGCCTGAGTGAGCTGGGCGTGACACTTCCCTGCGATGAGCGGCTCCTGTCTGCTGAACAAGGGTCCCCACTGGCTCAACCACTCCAAGTGTCGGGGCTTCAAGTCGGAAATCGATGGTGCATTCATCCCATGGAAGGCTGGGATGCCCATCGCGATGGGAGTCCCAGTGAGCTGACGCTCAGACGCTGGCAGCGATTCGGAGAGAGTGGTGCCAAGCTGATTTGGGGAGGTGAAGCGGCCGCTGTGCAACCCACCGGACGAGCCAACCCCAATCAAACGCTCGCTACACCCGGCAACGACACGGGGTTGCGGCAATTGCTGGAATCATTGCGCACCGCGCACGTCGCCAGTGGTCAGAGCCTGGATGACCTAGTGGTCGGTTTACAGTTGACTCATTCGGGGCGTTTTTGCAAACCCAATGACCACAAACGCTGGGAGCCACGCATCGCCTACCATCATCCATTGCTCGATCCCAAATTCAAAATCGCCGCCGATGACGATTCGCAAGTGCTGACTGACGATGAACTCGAGCAGTTGATAGACGACTATGTCATTTCCGCCAAACTCGCACATCGCATCGGCTTTCAGTTTGTGGACGTCAAGGCTTGCCATGGCTATTTGCTGCACGAGTTACTCAGCGCGCGACGACGTCCAGGAAAGTTCGGTGGTGATTTGCAGGGACGTTCGCTATTGATGCGCACGGTGATCGGTCGCATTGAAGATGAATGTCCTGGACTGGCGGTTGGTGTGCGTTTGAGTGTGTTTGATACACTCCCCTATCAACCAGGTGTGAGCGGTGGTGAGCCCATGGTCTGGGATCAAACCGCCGCTTACGAGTACGGATTCGGATTGGATCCTAAGGATCCTCTCAAACTCGATTTAAGCGAGCCCATCGAACTGCTGAAGATGTTGCAAGGAGTGGGCGTAGGCATGGTCAATTTGACTTGTGGCAGCCCCTACTACAACCCGCACATACAACGACCTGCCATCTTTCCACCCAGCGATGGTTACCAACCACCAGAGGATCCGCTCGTCGGTGTCGCGCGGCAAATTCACGCTACAGCGGAAGTCAAGCGACAAATGCCAAGCATGGTCTTGGTCGGATCCGGCTATACCTATTTACAAGAGTTCTTGCCATTGGTGGCCCAAGCCACCGTCCGCGAAGGGATGGTCGATGTGGTGGGGTTAGGACGCATGGTCTTGTCCTATCCTGAATTGCCGCGCGATACGCTCGCCGGTCAGCAACCCACTCGGAAACTGATCTGCCGTACCTTCAGCGATTGCACCACCGCCCCACGCAACGGCATCATTAGCGGTTGTTACCCGCTCGATGAATACTACAAAAGAAAGCCCGAACGCGAAGAACTGTTGGGATTGAAAAAGGAATAGGTACTACAATACACATTGGGGCAATGCTTCCACGATCGGAATCGTCCATTCAAGAGTTTTCTTTTTCGTCCCGAGTTATCGAGTTGCTTATCCATGACAACAATTGCCGAGATTGCTCCAGCATTCGCCTCGCAATCTGCTCTCGACCAGTGGCTTGATCCGACGTTATTTCAGCGAATTCCTCTACCGTTTGAAGCCGGTTGGTTAGCAGCGGCTGCATTCATTAGATACCGCCGAAGTCTTGGCACGCGAACCTCACCATTGCCAGATTTCTAGATTGGTGCGCATGCGCAATTCAGCGGCTTAACGCTCGTCACAAGAGATGCGGTCCGATATCAAACCTACTTCCCAAACGTCAAGCTCATAATTCCGTAGTTGCTGGCCACGGGGATACTGCCGTTTTACGGGGGGGAATCGCTCAACAGTACGCATCTCCCTATCGCATCCAGCAAAATCGGAGGAGATGGTATTTCCCGCAGTTGCGAGGCAGGGAAGATCGGGAGTTCGTGTTCTTTAGCGCGTTGTCGCCGAGAAAAACCTACCCTAGCTCAGTGATTAAGCATTGCGCCTCTTCTGGTTCTGGAAAAAGTGTTTCATGAGTGTCCCAGACTTTGTTGACTACTACGAAATCCTTCACCTAAGCCCTGCAGCTACGTTTGACGCCATCGAATGCATGTTTCGGCACCAAGCGAAGCGATACCATCCAGATGCAGGGGCGACAGGCTGTCAGGAAAAATTTAAGCGATTGGTACATGCGTACAATTCGCTCAAGGATCCTGAAAAACGGGCCGCTTACGACCTAACGTACGAACGCAACCGACGCGATCAAAAGTCGTTGATCTCAGGGGCCGAATCGACGGCGGATGATTATGAAGTGCGACACCGCATGTTGTCTTTGTTTTATGCCCAGCGTCGAAGAAATATGAAGCAACCAGGGCTGGGAACGGTGACGGTTGAAGAATTGATGAAAATGCCCCCGGAATTAGTCGATTTTCATTTGTGGTATTTCAGAGAAAAAGGCTGGATTCAGCGTGAACCATCGGGACCTTTTGCGATTACCCAGACAGGTGTCGACGAAATCGAGTCGCGCGAAGCGAAGCGAGCTGAGCAACTGAACGAACGCATTACGTTTACCCCTTCCGTGACGCGCATCCAGACTGACGCACCTCAAAATCCGGCACTAAGTAAATCGAGTCCGATGCGAGGCAGTATCGGAACCATGTGAGAACGGCTGGGCGGTGTGTCCAGCCATCGACCTCCAACGTATCCCATCGAGGCAGGAAAATTATTGGTAGGAGAACTTCTTCCGAAGAGTCATCCACAATGGAGGAGCCACGGGGACACGGAGCCACGGGGACACAGGGGAGCCACGGGGACACAGAGATTTTTCGGGTGGTAGACGTGCTTCCCAACAGAATGCAGTGTCCCCACGACAACTTCTCCAGCTCGCCCCCGCGTAGAGCGGTATATCTGTTCATCCGGATGAACGGATGTGTGTCGTGTCATGCGCTGTCCCCGTCATTCGATTTCCAAGTTTATCCTCCTCGTTTCAAATTCCCCCTTTACTGCTATTTACCAATACGGAATATGTCTCGGCAACCTGGAATGCATCGTATTCTTTCCTGTTTGCCTATTCTGCGAAAAAGGTGTCGGACACCTTTTCGAGGCGGGGGGCGTCTGGATATACTGAACAGGAAGCCACTCGTATACTTGCGCACACTCACTGTATCGGCCAATCTGCTCAATGAATCGACCACTGACCCACCAGCAGCAAGCGGTTTACAACATGATCCGCGATCGAATCGTGAATCGTGGTTACGGGCCGACGGTGCGTGAGATCGGTGAGCACATGAACATCAAAAGTCCCAATGGCGTGATGTGCCATTTACGCGCCTTGGAGCGCAAGGGAATGATCATACGGTCGGCTAACAAGAGTCGCGCGATTGAGTTGACCGAATCACTATCGAGCTTAGTGGGGGCGACGCTTCGAGTTGAAGGCAAGATATTAGGCGGCTCGGTAAGTCTGTTGAACGAAGCGCATGAGCAAATCGACTTGGCGACGCTAACTTCAAGTGGAAGGAGTTTTCTGCGCGTCCAAGACGATTCGTTGATGGATGCTCAGATACGCAGTGGTGACCTAGTTGTGATGCATAAACAAGCGCAAGCGTCTTTAGGGCAATTAGCCGTTATCCGCACTGGTGACTCCGAAACATGTGTGCGATACCTGTTTGCCGATGGTGACAAGATTCGTTTACAGCCTGTTTCGCGTGCACAGCCAGCCGCCATTGTCGATCGTGCTGAAGTGCTGGGCGTAGTCGTGGGTGTGGTACGGGTGCTCAATCCGCTCGGTGCCTTGCACTGATTCCTGGGGGCTTGTTGATTTAGTGAGCCTCAGACGCGTGAGCGGCCGGGCGGCCAACATGCCCGGTGCCTTACGGCCCACGGCTCACCCCTCGGTTTAATGATTCGATTAATTCAACAAGCCCTTACCGAATTCCGCTACTGCGCTTATGCGGACTTTGCCAAATTACCGGCGGCCTGTTGGTTGAGTTTGTTGTAGAGTGTTTTGAGGCTGATGCCTAATTCTTCGGCGGCCGCTTGTTTGTTTCCTTCGTGTCGCGCGACCGCTTCGTTGATGGCAGTCAGCTCTAATTCCTTCAAGGACATTGGCCCCATCGATCGCAACTCCTTGCGGAGGCGACGATCGGTGAAGTGCCTTGGCAAGTGTTCGGTCAGAATCGGCGGCTTTTCGCATAAGATCGAGGCGTGTTCAATTACGTTGGCTAGTTCGCGTACGTTCCCGGGCCAGATGTGATTGACCAATTCCGTCATCGCAGCGGGGCTAAACAAATCTTCGTCGGCGATCGCGTCTTGGCGGAAGCGTCGAAACAGATGCAGCGCCAGGCTAGGAATATCGCTAGCCCTTTCGCGGAGTGGTGGCAGATGGATCTCAAAGGTGTTGATACGAAACATGAGATCTTCGCGAAAAGTGCCATCCTCGACCATGGCTTCCAAATCGCGGTGCGTGGCACAAACCACGCGAACATCGACCTTGGAGGGTTGATTGTCCCCTAGGCGTCGGATTTCACCACTTTCGAGCACACGCAGCAATTTGGCTTGCATCCCCAACGGGAGTTCGCCAATTTCGTCGAGGAAAATAGTCCCGGCATTGGCCACTTCGAACAGCCCATCGCGTTGTGCGTCGGCACCGGTGAAGGCTCCCTTGCGGTGGCCAAAGAGTTCGCTTTCGATCAGGTTTTCGGGGAGAGCGCCGCAGTTGATGGCTACGAAGGCTTTGTCCTTGCGCGTACTTTGATCGTGTACGGACCGGGCCACCAATTCCTTGCCGCAACCGGTTTCGCCGCGAATCATCACTGTCGACTGGGTGGGGGCCACACGAGCTACCAATTGTTTGACGGCTTGCATCGATTGATGTTGGCCGATCATGGGAGTGGTGCCCGCTTGTTGCGTGACTTGCTTCTTAGTAGCAAAGTAGCTGCGGACGGCATCGCGTCGCGCAAGAATATCGCTTAAAAGTTTTTGCAAATCGGCCAATCGACAGGGTTTGGTGAGATAATCGCGAGCTCCGTAGCGCATGGCGGCCACCGCAGTTTCCAGCGACTCTTTGCCGGTCAGGACAATGGCTGCAGTCTCCGGCGAATGTTCTTTGATGCGGCGAATGACTTCGATGCCGTTCATGCCCGGCATGTCCAGGTCGACCAGCAGGCAATCATACTGCCGCTCGGCGGCTTCACGAAGCGCTGAATGGCCATCGGGACAGACGGTAACCGTGTGTCCGAGCCGCGGCAGTTCCATACTCATTAACTCTTGCAGTGACTCTTCGTCATCCGCGAACAATATACTCAGCCCCTTAGGCGACTGCTGTGCGTCCTTCATGGTATTCCCTTCGTTCGGATTGGAGCGGCATAGTAAGCGTAAAAGTCGAACCTTGGTCGACGCCGGAACTGCTAGGGATCAGGCTGCCACCATGGTCTTCGACAATACGATAGGTGATCGATAGTCCCAGCCCTGTTCCGCGACCGTCGCGGCGGCGCGTAAAAAACGGTTCGAACAAGTGGGACAAAACTTCTGGTGTCATTCCACAGCCGTTGTCTCTAACGACGACCGTGAATTTTTCTGAATTGGCTCTCAAGGAAACACGTACCACTCCCTCTTCGTGGCAGGCATCTAACGAATTGGTCAATAGATTGAGGATCACTTGTTTGAACTCTGTGGGGCTGACCCAAGCCCAAACATTTTCGCTGCCTTCGAATTCAATGGACTTATTGCGGTACTGCCCCAAATGTTTGACCAAGGCAATCACGTCAGTTAACGATTCGTGAATATCGGTTTGTTGCTTGCGCTGCGACTCGCCCAAGCGTGAGAAGTCGAGCAGTCGTTCGGTAATCCCCTTACAGCGAAAGGCCTCGTCTTGAATGCGTTTTAAGTACTTGCGCAGAACGTCAAGCTGCTCTTGGTCATAGGCCTGAGCTGAAACGGGCTCGGAGGAGCAATGCAGGATCTCATGTAACCGGCCCTCCAAAGCTTCGGCGCTCCAAGCGATCGAAGCCAAGGGGTTGTTGATTTCATGCGCTACGCCAGCCGCCAAAAAACCGACGCTGGCTAGTTGCTCGCTGCGAACCACTTCCCGTGTCCGCTGTTGTACCGTCTCGTTCAAGTTATCGCGAATGGACACAAAGGCGTCTGTCATTTTGTTGAGCGCTCCGCCCAACTCTGACAGTTCATCCTGCGATTTTAGGTGAATGCGATGGTCGAATTGTCCCTGCGCAATCAGCCGACTGCCACTCAGCAAGACTTTAAAGGGTTGCACTACCGAATTGCGAAAGAAGAAAAACGAGCCTGCGACGATCACCAAGGCGATACTTGAAGAAAAGAAGATCGTAATCATCAAGGCCCGATAACGACTTCTGACTTCACCGCGAAAATTCTCCATGCGTTCGAGTAAATGCATGGGGAGTCCTTGAACTGTCACCGCCAATTCTTCCAAAGCCGTTCTAAGGTGGTGGCTGTTAGACAATACTTCGCCCGGTTCGTTAGCAATGTGTCGCACGGCTTTCAGCTTGACCCGAATATGCTCGGCGGTAGCCAGTTCGTTGTTGCGATCGGCCAAGAGCATATCGGACAACAAATGATTCTGGACGTGTGATTCGTAATCGATCAGAGTCTGTTCCACCGCGTTTAGTTGTTTTTGAAACGATTTTAGGCGCGGCGTTAGTGAGAAAACACGGATCCACTGTTCGGAAGCAGCTGGTGGCTTGGACGCATCATAATAGCTCAGCAGTTTATCCAATTCGGAAACAGATCGTGGCTCGGGCGCGTCCACATAGCTCAACAACTTATCCAATTCGGCGCGTAGCTTAGACGTCGTCTTCAACTCGGCGGCTAGTTGGCTAATCGTCAAGGTTAGACTGCGATAGGCATAGACACTGGTCAAACTGCTATACATCCACAGCAGCAGTGTGCCGGTCAGCAGCACTGTAGTGAAGAGTATCTTTTTGCGAATCAACATCCGTGAAAACACTTCAAAGCCTCTTGAATACCTCACAAAGTTGCTCGACTCTCCGAGTCGAGGATGTATCGGACGCGGCGGCTACTCTTGCAATCACGACTCGGAGAGTCGTGCGACGATGGCTTGCACAAGTTTGGATCCCTACGGCTGCCGCTAATTTGACGTTCTCCACAGGAACCACATGAACACACCCACAAGACCTGTGCTGGAAGCCGCGATGGCCTTGTATTCGCGATTTCGCAACCACTCCGCTAGCGACCACCCTGCCAGAATTCGTTTACTGAGTCGATTTGGGAAAAAGCGTGGTGTTGAGCGAACGTAGTCTGGCCATTGGTTGGGAAAGAGGCGGGCAAGTCGTTTTTCCTCGAAGCGTACTTGAAACCAATACACGACCGCCATCGGTCCAGCGGCAAAGGCCAAAGTCGGCCAGTCGCGGCAGAGAATGCAAAAGCCGATCATCATCAGAAAGGAGCCGACGTACAGAGGATTGCGAACCAGGCTGTAAGGCCCCACGGTGGTTAAAGTACGCGACTTATCCAGTGTTCCCGCCGACCAACTCCTAATCCCCAATCCAATCAACAGCAGCGAAAGCGCCAATGCCACTGGCAGTTGGTCAATAGCCATTGGATTGTTGGGAATGGTTTGCCTGACAAAAACATTGAATACGACTAAAGTCGTGAAACCAATGAGACTGATGGCGATACGACGACGCGCGAGCCACGTGGGCTGGGGAACTGCCATGAAGTTCGACGACGCGGACTCCCAGCTCGAATTGTTGATTTGAGTGGAAATGAGCAGGTTTCCTTTTACCTAAATTTCGATCACAGTTGATATTTAGATTTGTGAGCCGTGACGCGTAAACGGCTT
Organism: Pirellulaceae bacterium; assembly: GCA_041739785.1. Taxonomy (GTDB): domain Bacteria; phylum Planctomycetota; class Planctomycetia; order Pirellulales; family Pirellulaceae; genus Aureliella. The sequence continues at coordinate 11,761 of JBGSNE010000053.1, read as the reverse complement.
GTTGATTTAGTGAGCCGCGACGCGCGAGCGGCCGGACGATTCACTAAGCCCGGTGCCTTACGGCCCACGGCTCACTTGTCGTGTGGTTGCAATTGGGCTCGGTGCCTAACGGCCCACTAGTTGGTTAGTTGCGATAAATTTTTCGGAGCCACCATGCGCCTGCCACCAACAGGATGAGATTTCCGAGCCACACGCTGGCGGCCGGCCAGTTCCCGTCCTTGGCTTGGTTGAGTCCGATCATGAAGGCCGGATAGAACAACAGCAGAATAGGCATAAAGCATGCCCCAAAGCTAGTCCAATGGTCGGCGGATCGCATCCAGATGGATAGTGGTATACCGACCCACACAAAAAATAGACAGCTAAAACCGCTAGCCCAGCGGCGCCAGGGTTCGATGTCGAGCCGCTGCAGCCGATTGCGTCCCCCATCCACTTTGCCCAGAGCCTCATAGGTGCGCTCGTCGTCGAGCCAATCAAACTTGCCTACCCCCAAACCCATGGCGGTGCGCGCGGCCAAGTTCTCTTGGGTCTTTTCAATTTCGGCTCGCTGTTTCTTCTTTTCTGGGCCAACTTGCCGCATCGCAATTTCGGTCGGATGTCCTGAGGAAGTTCCCTTTTTGGTTGCCTGTGAGAGCATTACGCGGTGGGTGCTGGGGCCGGATTTCTTAGAGACCCAGGTACCGTGCTGAACTTCCATATCGATCAAGTCGATCTTAAGCTCTTCGGCGATGGGATCGACCGTTAATCTGGCGGAGGTAGCGGTGATTTCGATCGAAGACCCATCACGCTGTGGTGGGAAGGTAATCGTCGGGCGAATCAATTCACGACCATCCTCGCCAATGCCATGCACGTGAATCGACAGTCCCTGTTCTGAGCTGTACGAACCCTGCGATGCAAGATAGTTGTAGGCCACCTGTTCCACCGAGTGCATAACAATGCGATTGATGCCTGGCTTCCCCCACGACACGGCAATATCGTTGAGCCAAACTGCGCACAGGCTGAGAAAGAAGCTAGCAATAAGTGTCGGCGCGATGAAGCGGATGGGTGGCACCCCGGCCGCCATGACTGCCAAAATCTCATTGTCGGCACTGATCCGACCATACACACTGCACACGGCAAACAGTAGGGTGGCGGGAATGGCGAATTGCAGTGAAATTGGTAAGACGTAGGGGATCATCTCTAGCACAGCCCAGGGGCCCAGCCCTTGACTAATCAACTGCTGAGCGACCCCGGCTAACATGATCATGGTCGTGAAAGCCACTAAGGCCACCACGAACAATTTGCTGACTTCCCACACTACATAGAAATTGAACCTGCGCATCATGGCGGGAGTCTAGCAACTCGTCCCACGCAAGCAAACGCCGAAAGGGAAGCATTTTGGCTTTATTCGACATGACGATCGCCAATAGCTACGGATTATGTGTGAACCTCAGACGCTAGCCGTGGGCCTTGCTCAGCCGGTTCCACGGCTAGCGCCTGAGGTTCACGGGTGGCTCGCGCTCCCGCGTATCGGTCAACAATGTGAGTGCCATTTAGATAACGCTGATGGCTCGCTGATCGCAGCCCGGCCGTTTACGCGTCGCGGCTCACTTGCCCAACAGCTCACGCATCGCTTCCATCAATACTTGCTCGGCCTCGGGCGCAACATTGCTGGCGCTCGGCCCTGTTTCATAACCCCCTTCGTCGTACGCAATGGCCGTTCCAATATAGCCAGGGCCATATTCGCCGTAAGCGGCCATGGCCACGTGCAAATCGGGGCGCATCTGTTTGGCAGCCAGTTGATATTCGACAAATAATTCGCCCGGCATGTGCAACACTCGCATCGGTCCGAGTTTCAAACAGCCGACATCGATTTTTGCTCCCGACTGGCAACGTTGAAGCCAAGCTAGTTGATCGGCTTTCGAGATGTAGCCCTTGGCTGGTTCGGTTTGCAAGGCAGCGATCAACTCCTGGTGATTCAAATGAGTGGCTGGAGGCAAATTAACTTGGACTACATCCCAACCCACGTCTGTTGGCGAGAGGGGGGTTTTTTCGGTTGACGTCCAAGCCTGTTTCATACCGTCGGCTAAACGCGTGGCCAGTGCAAGCCGATTCTCTGTGGCGCCGTCGTTGTATTTTCCTGCGCCGATATTTCCGCCTGCACCGTTGAAGTGAACATGCAAGGTTTCGGGTTCAGCTTGGCCGCGCATGAACCGTGCAATTCCCGGAAAGTCAGGGCTGGGGACGCCGGTGCGGTAGTAGCTCTGTGGATGACAGGCATAGTAGCTGAGCGCAGCCACCGGGAGCTCTTCATTCCAAAAAGTGACGAGGGAAAGTTGCGGATCGATCACTCCCTCTGGTTCAGCGCGAAGTGCCTCATCCTTGGTGGCCGTGTAACGTACCGCGCGCACTTTACCGTCGAACCCCATGATACGACGATTGGAGGCTATCTGCTTGACTTCCGCTACGCCCCAGCCGACGTGCGAAATGCGGTGAGCGCTGGGGAGGGCCCGCTTGACCGCCTCAGCCGCGCGCTCGATGACTTGTCGGTGAAATTGACCGTCAAAGCGACCGTAGTTGGCCAGCCCCAATTCATGGATGATTCTTTCGGCCGTAAAGTCGCAGCCCGGAGCATCGTGTTGATGCAAGGTGTGTACGGCCACTCGATCGGGTGTGGTTTCTGCCGCTTCGGCCAGCGCGTACCGAAACGCATCTTGCCCTTCGTTGGCAATACCAATCCAATCGACAGCGCACAACACAATCGGCTGATCTGAACCCAAGAGTACAATGCCTCGGCAACGCAGCGTCAGTTCATCCACTCGCCGTACTGGATCGTAGGCCATCGGCGAACCGAGTGGAGGAGTCGCATCCACATCAAATGTTGCCAGCGCCAGTTGCGGCAGGGAGGAAACTGTGGGATTGTCGGGTTGTTTGTCGTCTCCCCAAGCACCACTCATGCCAGAAAAAAGCAATACACCTGCCAGCCAAACAACCTGATTAGTCACACGGATAGAAATTCGCATTTTCAACTCGCTATAGTGAAGGCCGAGGATTGTTTGAGAAACGTCGGAAATGACTCTGTTCCTCTAATAGTTGGAGAGCGACCATGTTCGTTAACATCGGTTGCAAACTCAGCTCGACGCGGCGTTCTGACGTTGCGATTCTTTAAACCGCGAAGACCTGGGATTGACATCCCAGGCTGACGAATTCCGTGCCTTCGGCACTAAAACTCGCACCATCAAATCTGGCGCGTCAAGCTAATATTCGGGCCCATTCATTTGCGCGGTACGACTTGATCGCACTCTTGGTCGGCGGGCAAGTAGCCATAGCGTTGTGCGTAGTCGGGCCAGCGCCGCAGGATTTCACGTTCTAGATCAGGATCGATATGATGTTGGTTGGTACGGTACTCATCGTGATTTGCGAGTCGCTGTTGCAACAACGGCTCCACAGCTGAAAAATCTCCCAAGTCTAATTGTTGATACAATTCGCGAGTTGTGCCAACTGGGTCAGCCACTAAGTCTTCATAGCGAATGTCTACCAACCGCTGACTATCAATTTCCTGTCGAGCTGACTCGAATTGGGCATACATGCTGTTAAGGCATTCACCGACATACTCAGCCATCTCCGTTTCACCGCGTGAAGTTTGTAGGGCTTGTACTGCTTCCAGCGATTGCCAGAGTCGCATTGTCGAGGAAAAGAGTTTGCGTGGGTCGCGGGTCAGATGGATAAACTTAGCCTCGGGGAACAGTTGAGCCAACTCTGCGATGCGTCCCGTATGGGGTGGACTTTTGAGCACCAATTGCTTACCACCATGATGGTACGACAGCGCCTGGATGAACCATAGGAATTTCTCACGCCATTGGGTGAGTTGTGTTTTGCTAAGTCCAGTCAGATTCAAATAGTCGAGCGCCTCAGGTTGCGTTTGCGGAAAAGCGATTCGCAAATAGGGTGAGGGAACCCCTAGATTCATCATTGCAAATTCGTCCTCCTGCGGCAGTTGCCAGCCAGCTTCCATGTTGTCCATCGGCCGCTTCTTGGGGAGCAAAAAACTGCCAAAACGAACCATCAGCGCTTCGCTTACGATGAAATGCGATGGCGCAAAACACTGGTAGGTACTGGGACAGGCGAACTGAGGATCGACGACCAGCAATTCGTGAAGCAACGTCGTGCCACTGCGCCAATGACCCAAAATGAAAATGGGAGGCTTGGTCAGCTGTGTCCGGGCGATGCGTTTACCATGCACTAGTGATTGGGTAATTGCTAGCACATCATTCAATGGACTGAAAAAGCTGACACCAGCCACGATTGGGAGCCGCGAGGGGGAGATGCGAAAGCGGTTTTTGGCGAGCAAACGCCACCACGTAGCCATCCGCATGCCGTGCCAGAAGCGGGGGCTCCAGGCGGGATAGGCATTGGCTTGCACTCTAGTGAACTCGGGGCGCTCTGCCGACGGCATGATGATTCCAAAAAATTTTCAGTGTCACTCGACTCTCCGAGTCGGGGTTGTCACACGATACCATTCCATTCGCACTGGACAGCATCCACCCAAATTCACTAACCTCCGCCAAACTCCGGTGACAAAATCTTAGGCGGGATCGACGTTAACCGCAACGGATTTTGTGGCTCATCGAATTCCCAAGCATTGCTCTGCAGCATTGCTCCCCTCTATGGTCGTGGTCGTCACCAATGAAGTTTTTGGATTCGTTAACCCAGCATCGCGAGTTAATCCTTCCAGTCTCCATCATAGCCTGTATTGGCGTGATTCTGGTGCCGCTACCGACGTTCGTGATGGATGTTTTGCTGGCTGGAAATATTGCCATCTCCGTGATTGTGCTACTAACCACAATCTACATTCGCACCCCACTTGAGTTTAACATTTTTCCGACGCTGTTGGTGGCCACGACGCTGGGACGTTTGGTATTGAATGTCGCCACCACGCGATTGATCCTCACACGGGCTGATTCCGACGCATTGGGTGCCGCTGGTGGTGTGATCCAGGCTTTCGGTGAATTCGTGGCTGGCGATCGATTGGAAGTTGGCATAATTATCTTTGTCATTATCGTGCTGATCCAATTCCTGGTAATTACCAAGGGAGCTACGCGGGTCAGTGAAGTGGCTGCTCGTTTCGCGTTGGACGGCATGCCTGGCCGGCAAATGGCCATCGACGCTGACCTCAATGCGGGCTCGATCGACGAAGCCCAAGCCCAGGAGCGGCGTGAAGCGCTGACGCGACAAGCTGATTTTTACGGGGCCATGGACGGTGCGGGGAAGTTCGTGCGTGGTGATGCGATCGCGGGAATCATCATTACCATGATCAACATCGCGGGTGGTCTGTATGTAGGCATGATGTACGCAGGCTTGTCAGTTACCGAATCGTTGGCTCTGTTCACCAAGCTGACCATTGGCGATGGGCTGGTCAGTCAAGTCCCCGCCTTTCTCGTCTCGCTGGCGGCTGCATTGTTGGTCACGCGTAGCACACAGCGAGTGAATCTGTCGAACGAGTTCATGCGACAGATTTTCTCCCATCCTCAAGCCTTGGCGGTTGCGGGTGGGTTTCTACTATTGCTTATCTTTACGCAGCTTCCAACCATTCCTCTATTGGCTTTGGGGAGTGGCTGCATCGGTTTGTCGCTCATGGTCCGTAGTCAACAGAAGTCTGATGACTTAAAGTCAGCCGAAAGCAAACAAGCAGCCGAAGTTGCCAAGGCCAAGCCGGCCGAAAAACGTCCGGAGGACTTTTTGGAAGTTGATCCCATGCGGATTGAAATCGGCGCGGGACTACTACCTCTAGCCGATCCGCGTCGCGGCGGTGACCTGATGGAAAAGATAACGGGAGTTCGCTCAATCCTGGCCAGTGAGATGGGGATTCTGCTTCCCAAAGTGAGATTGAAGGACAAGCTGAGTCTGCCTGAAACCGTGTACGAAATTCAAATTGCTGGCAACCTGGTCACGCGCGGTGAAGCTTCACCTGATCGTTTACTGGCAATTGATGTGGGACGCTGTACCGGGAGTGTTTCCGGCATTGAAACGCGTGAGCCTGCGGCCGGTCGTCCGGCTGTCTGGATTACCAGTGATCAGAAGATTCAGGCCGAGATGAGTGGCTATCAAATAGCCTCTCCCAGCATGGTCGTGGCCACCCACCTCCAGGAAACCGCCCGCAAATATGCTGACGAGTTGCTCACCCGCGAGAGTACCAAGCAACTGGTCGATCAGTTGAAGTCGGTCAGCCCGACCGTGGTGGACGAGTTGATTCCCGGGGTGATGAAGCTGGCCGACGTACAAGCGGTCTTGCAAATGCTCCTTCGCGAAGACATTCCGATTCGCCAATTGGCAACGATCTTCGAAGCGCTCGGCGACTTTGCGGGCCGCGTCAAGGATCCGGTGTTGCTTAACGAATACGTCCGCAATCGCCTGGCGCGGACCATTTGCCAGCGCTATGTCGACTCCTCGGGACAATTGCATGTCATTACCATGGACCCCGCTATGGAAGATCGCATTGCGTCCGGATTTGAATTCAGCGACCGTGGCTTGCTCATTCGCATGTCGCCGCAAGCAATCGAGATCACATGTCAACAGATTGCCGCACAATTGAAGAACTTGAAAGTTGCCGGTCATCGTCCAATCATACTGGTCAGCCCACGCATTCGTCCGGCTCTACGACAAATCTCGCAAACCCATTTGCCCGACTTAAGGATTCTGAGTCATTCTGAAATCACCTTGCAAACACAGGTGGTTTCTGTGGGCTTGGTCAGCGACCCTGTTTCCAAAGTTTAGTAGCCAACAATCTAGTAGCCACTTATGCAAGTCCACACTTTTCGCGCCGAATCCTTGCAAGCCGCCTTGCAACAAGTGCGTCAACGCCTGGGGCCTGATGCTTCGATCGTGCATACTCGAGAAAAACGCCATAGTCGCTTTGGCCTGTTTTCCAAGTTGGTGGTTGAAGTCGAGGCAACTGTCGACGTTCCCATCGAGAGCCATGTCAATGCGGGGAGTCGTTCGACACGCCGAGTCGGGCCGCGGCAGAGTGCTGCCCCTGCTGCAGAAAGTCGTGTTGGCACTCGCCAAACTGGTCCTCCACCCGATCCCACCAAAGTAGCTCGATGCTCCGCCGTCGAATCTCCGGCTTCAACCATCCCACAAGTTAACGCTCCCAAGCCCACCCCTTCGTCCGCCATGCTCGAGGTACAGTCTGATCTGCTTGCTAGTGGTGTAACCGAACAACTGGCCAGCACGCTGTTGATGGAGGTTGAGACGCTCATCGATCCCACGCAGCGCGATGACGTATGGGCCATTCGCGGGCGCGTTGGACAACTAGTTGCTGCCAAATTGAAGGTCTCAGGTTCGATCGATCTCAAGGGCGAAATTCGTAATGGACCGATGGTGGTCGCCATGCTGGGTCCAACGGGAGTTGGCAAGACAACGACGCTTGCCAAAATTGCCGCCGGCTTTCGTTTTGATCTGGGATGCCGTGTGGGGCTCATCGCACTCGACACGTTTCGGTTGGGAGCCGTTGATCAACTGCTGAAGTACGCCGAACTGATCTCCGCTCCCTTAGAAGTTGTGAGCTCGCCGGAACAGGTAACCCAGGCGCTGGAACGACTGAGTGATTGCGATTTGGTCTTACTCGATACGGCAGGCCGCGCACCACGCGATGCAGCCCAGTTGGCGGAACTCAGGAAGTTTTTGGAGTGCGCGCATCCCCATTCGACGCAATTGGTCGTCAGCGCCACCAGCTCCACAGCTCACGTCGAAGAGACGCTACGTCAATTCTCGTCGCTAAGTCCTTCCAATCTGTTGATCACTAAGCTCGATGAGGTGGTTGGCTTTGGTAGTTGGTTGCAACTAATGAATACTTGCCAACTACCGATCAGTTACCTGACGACAGGTCAGCAAGTACCGAAGGATATTGTCGTGGCCAGCTCACGGCGAATTACCAGTCTGCTATTAGGGACACATCTCCAGGTCACTTCGTCTCCCGAGTGAAAAGTGAAGCATGTCGTCTGGACGCGCCAGTGAGAGGTCTGGTCGTAGCATAGTAGTCAGTCTGTTCTGTACAGATGATAAACTAGTTAAGCCGTAGCGACAAAATTATTAAGACTAAACTTCTGGCGGATGGTTGCCGATACTTTGGTTAGTCGGAGAAGTACCGCTTGCCCAACAATTTTCATAGGTGGCCAGTTACTGGCAACCGTGACTTGCAGATTTGCATCGAGATTGTTGGCTGGGCCGCACAGCTTCGCACTATGGGAAGTGGATCGGCAAGGAAGTTGTTAGCAAGACAGGAGACCTGGGATGGCCCGCGCATATTCTGGCGTGTTGGGGGCGATCGCCTTGTGTCTGGTGATTGTCCGCGACCTCTTGACTGGTTTGCCACCTGACGAGATTCTCTCGCAAGGTTTGGTGGTTTTCTGCATCTTTAGCGGGATAGGATTCTGGATCGGCAACTTGGCCCAGAAAACTGTTTCCGAATCGGTGGAAAATCGTTTCCGAGCGGAAATGGCTCGCCTGCACGCGGCGGCCGCTAACAGCAACTCCGAAACTTCGGCGTAAAGAGATCAAGTTGGCATGGCAATCGGGCGAGAGACTCGCTACAAGTCTTGCTAGCGGCGCTTGCGCCCTAACTGTCAGCACACGGAGGATTGAATGGCAACGAAGACCGCAACGGCCGAAGAGATTCAAGATGTTTGGAAGCAATATAAAGCTGATCCAGGTAACGTCGATCTTCGCAATCGTTTGATCGAAGAATACATGCCGCTGGTACGCTACAACGGCGATCGTATATGGCAACGGCTTCCCGATGGTGTAGAGCTGGACGACTTGATCAGCGCCGGCATTTTTGGCTTGATGGATGCCATTGATGCCTTTGACACTAGTCGCGGAGTGAAGTTCGAGACGTATTGCGTACCGCGGATTCGCGGCGCGATGCTCGATGAACTGCGCTCGATGGAATGGGTGCCGCGCTTGGTCCGTAGCAAGGCCAGCAAATTGGGCGAAGCCAAGAAGAAGTTGGAGGCACGCTACGGTCGTGCTGCCACGGAACGTGAGATCGCCGAATACATGGAGATCAGCGTCGCTGAAGTAGAAAAGATGCAGACCGACGCCAATGCGGTCAACTTGGTCAGTCTCAACAAGAAGTGGTACGAGACCGACAGCTACAAAGACGTCCGTGAGATCGACATCTTGGAGGACAAGAAGGGGGAGGATCCAACGCGTCGTGTTCAAAAAAGCGACTTGATGCGGTTGGTTACCAAAGGACTCAATCGCAACGAGCGACTGATCATCATCCTCTACTACTACGAAGAATTGACCATGAAGGAGATTGGCGCCACGCTTGATTTGAGCGAGAGTCGCGTCAGCCAAATGCACTCGAGCATCGTCGCTCGCTTGCAAGAGCAACTCGGTCGTCGTCGACCCGAATTCGGCACCTAATTTCCTGCCACCCAGACGCAGTTCTGATTGCAGTCGGCGCGCACTAAACAACAAAACAGGACGGTCATGAATGACCGTCCTGTTTTCGTAGGTAGAAGCCTGCTAACTTTCAGCTTGGGAATACTAGTGCTTCAGCTTAATTTAACTTTGGGGTATAACGCGGGTCGGGAAAAGGTGTCCGACACCAAAAGTGCGAAGCACCCGCAGGGCCGTTCCGGATTTTGGTGTCGGACACCTTTTCCCGGACAACCCCCACATCAAATGTGGACGAAGCACTAGTTCTCGATACTGGCCACTTGTCCGTCATTGCGAGAGGTAAGTCGTTGAATGGTCCCCACCTGATTCCAAGTCACGGTTCCATTGTTGATTTGAGCCCAGGTTGTGTTCGTGTTTTCAATATTCTCACTAATAAAATGGATCGATCCGTCAGTCAGGGCAAAATTGGCTCCGCCCGTATGGCGACTTGCAAAGGCCTCGCGTCGCACGACATTGGAAGTAACTGGGGCCGGATTTATTTTTTGAATGCCTACTCTTAAGGCGCCCAACGTATTTCCAGCCGCATTGCCAGCCGCGTTGATTCGATAAATCCAAGTTGGGTCCCAACTGAAATTCCAAAGAATGGTTTCGCCCACTAGGATCGTGTTGGAGGTGCCGTCCGTCACGCCTCCCATGTTCACTAGCCAGTCTCGCCCCAACATACCATTACGTCTGCCGGCAGGCTGTTCGTACTCCGCCTGGAAACTGAGCCTAAAACTACCGCTGTTACCCACATATGTGGCTGTCGGCGGCGTCATGTTTCTGCCGCTACCGCCATTCTGTCTGTGATTAAGTGGGCCGTCCGCCGATGGGCAGCGCGCCATCGGAAGTTCGGTCTGGACGATGGTCCTGTTTACTGTGTCCAGCGGGGAAAGCCCAAAGTCAATCATGTTCTGCACGTTGCCCTGTTCGATAAATCCCAAGATGCCCGCGCTCCATGTCCAACCATGGCTCCCAGCCTGAGTTCCGGCCGGCCCCGTAGATTGGTGGCCAATGGGGAACGTTTTGTATGTATCGTGATAAGTGTGAAAGGCCAAGGCGATCTGTTTTAAGTTATTGGAACACTGCATTCTCCGAGCCGCCTCCCGCGCTGCTTGAACAGCCGGTAACAACAGCCCGACCAAAATCCCAATAATCGCAATCACGACCAAGAGTTCGACCAAGGTAAAACCCCTCGGACTTCTTGAAGTTCGACTCATAACTACTTCCTTCGCATAAAAATACAAATCATTACAGAACCAATGCAACCAGCGGTCGGGTGCGACCCAATTCGTTGCTATTTCAGATGCAATATCTGCCGGCCGAGTTGCCGACAAACAACTGCCGTGTCAGGCGCTGGGGTCGAATCGCGGTTGCGCGACTTTACCCGCTTCGGACTCCAGATCAAAATCAAATACGTTTGACTTTCCGTCGATAACGTCCACACGCAGCTCTGATTGCCTGTTGTATCGCAGAGGCAATCGCTCTCGCGAGTTCCCAGCCCCTTCGTCTCCCACGTCAGCCGTCGTGATCCGCACAATGTTGTCGCCCGGCATCGCGCACTTCTTGTTGAGCGAAAACATCATTTCATACTCGCCATTGTCATCGGTGCGGCCATACGACATTGAGCCACCCTTTACTTGAGGTGTGAACTCCACAAAAGCGTTTTCGAGGGGTTCGCCGTCGAGAAGCACCGTCCCGGTCACCGATACCAGTCCGTTTGATCCGCAACCAGCCGCAACCACAAGCAGAATCGGAAGGACACTGTTCACCGCATGCCACATGGGACTATCCTTCTATTAACTAATAAAGTAATGCCATAGGGTGATTGTAAAGGAAAACGCAGCGTAGCGAGGGTTGTTTGCTGAGCTAGCGAAAGTTTGGACGAAGTTGTACGGGTACAACCGCCAACCGCCCAATTTTCGCAGGAAGTTACATTCCCTGCCCCCCAGTAGAGTCGCAAGAAGCGGCCCAGTGCCCGCTGATCAACCCCCCGCGTCAGCCACGATTAGCGAATCGTATCGCTCGCCTCAACGACGCTGTTTGCGATCGAAGCAGAAGATTTTTGGGCGGCTAAGGCGCACGTTGAGACGGCCGTCACGTTCATTTGGCCGCTAAGGAGCACGTTGAGACGGCCGTCACGTTCATTTGCTCTGAAGACTCGCCTGCCCAGATTTTACCCGGATTATTCATGACATTGGTGAACCTCAGGCGCTAGCCTCGTCATTACCCACAATTCCATCGGGTTTTAAGAGTATTTTAAATGGTTTAAGTCGCGTGCAGGTGGGTGTTTAAGTGATTGCTTGCAAACATTTTTGGTTTGACGAACTAGGCACCGTTG
>JBGSNE010000315.1:0-2580 GCA_041739785.1 Pirellulaceae bacterium | reverse complement strand
GCTTTCGGTGAAATTGAATTCCTGCAGTGTGTTTCCCTGGAGATCAAAAATCGTGATCTTCGATTCACTGGCGAGGGCGAGATGTTGCTCCTTGGGCAACCAGGCTTGGATTCCAAAACGGAAGTTCGCGTTGGTCTTCCAGCGTTCAAGTAGCTGACCTGCGCGACTGCGAATCTCGACGCTAGCTCCGTATTGACCTACCAAGGAAAGCTTGTCTCCTGACGGCGAAAATCGTACCGATTCCCAAGTGGTTCCATCAACATTAGGAATGACCTGCAAGATTGTTCCCGTTTCGATGTCGGCGACAACTACGTTTTCGGCAACGATCCAAGCCACCAGTTTTCCCAGTGGGTCCAGGTGGCGGAGGTACGGATAATCATCTTCGGTAATTCCCGACGGAGTACGAATCAGCTGCAGTTGCCAGTCGAAAAGTGCGTCGACGTTGGCTGTTTGTGGCACGAGGCCAGGTCGAATGCGCTGCACATCTCCGGGAGTCCAGCCCTGTTCTATTGCGAACTGGGCTGGCGCAAGCTTCATTGATTCCGTAGCAGTGTTTGGCTGTGGAACAGACGAAGCGATGTTGTCGCTGCGAGTATCGGGCGAAGCGGAGTTTTTTGAAGGACCTTCGGCAGTTTCGGCACGCGGTTTGCGCTCGATGCGCACGACTGTGGGTTGATTTCTACCAATCTCCACGCGGCTCGGTGTGACCAGCAGCCTAGAAGCATCGACACCTTGGATCTCGATATCCCAATCGCCAACTCTGATGCTCGTCGGCTTGTTTGGTCCTTGTTGGACTTGCAGAGTTTGACTGCCTTGGCCGTCGACTTGCTTCAGTAACACAGTGACTTTGGGATCGGAGGACTCGATAATCAGTTCGCCGACACCTGGGATGGTCAAACGAATCAAGATGCCTGCCAGCACGGGCAATAGAAATAGACCACCGACGATCGCCATCCAAACATTTCGCGGTGGCAGTCGTCGTTTTGCGGACGGCAACGCGGATTTTAAGGTCGATTTCGGCGGCTGCGACTTGCCAGCTACTGCGCTAGACAGTCGCGGTTGTAGTTCGTCCAATTCTTCCGCGTTGGACCAGGTCTCCAGAGCTTGAGCCAGTTCGCCCGCGGTTTGGAATCGCTTGTCGGCAGATTTTTGAAGGCATTTGCTGACGATCTGCGCGAGTTGTTTTGGGATCTCAGGTCGCAACTTACGCACGTCGGGAACTGGATCATTGAGAATTCGGTTGGCCTTGGCTATGAATCCTTCACCAGGCTCGGATGGATACGGCGTCGAGCCAGTCAGTAAGACGTACAGCGTAGCACCCAAGGAATAGATGTCTGTCCGAGAATCGACCGACCGCGTGCTTCGCAGTTGTTCGGGAGACATAAAATCCGGCGTGCCAAGTATTTGATCACCGCGTGTGAGCTCGGTTACTTCAGTTTCCGTTTCTTGGCCGCGAAGTTGTGCTAGTCCCAAGTCCAATACGCGTACAACTCCATGAAGATCCAGGACCATGTTGCCTGGCTTGATATCGCGATGCGTGATCTCTTGCTCATGGGCGTATTGGATCCCCAAAGAGGCCTGCCGGATAACTTCACAGGCAGCGGCAATGGAGATCTGCTTACCCAACGATTTCAAGTTCTTCTGGATATTGGACAGCGAATCGCCCTCGACGTAGTCCATTACCAAATACGGCGAGCCATTTTCTACATCGGCATGGTGAGCGGCGATGATATTGGGATGCGACAGCGAGCCGATGGCTCGGACCTCGCGTTTGAAACGTGCCAGCAATTCTGGATTTGAAGTGCCGTCAGTATGGATGACCTTCACAGCTTGGATTTTGCCCAGCTGACGGTGCCGCGCTTTATACACAGCCCCCATTCCGCCGCGTCCGATCTCTTCGAGGAATTCGAACGGGCCAATGCTCTCCAGTTTCTGGCTTTCTCCGGCCAGCGCCCGAATGACCTTGAGGTCGGCCAGTCGTGCCAGCAGGCTATGGGCCGAGTCGGAGGATACCTGCAGCTGAGAATTCACTGCCAAGGCTTCGCGAACTAGGTTGTCAACTTCCTCTTCCGTAACGCTATCTGACAACCGAACCGTGTCTGAGGCGGGAGGCAGGGAGGTGCTGGCGAGTTTTGCGAGGTCTTGGGGCTGGTTCATGATTCCAGATCGGTTGGGGGGTTGTGCGGGCAAGGCGGAAAATGCCCTGTCCTAATACAAACTCAGCCGCGTTACGCCAGCTAGTGATCGACGGTATCGTCCTTGTTTGCGACTAGAACCCCTTCCAGTTCATTGCGAATTCGAGTGCGAACACGGTGCGCCGCTTGCCGCACGGCATTGGGTGTCATTCCCAATTTCTGAGCAACCGTTGGTCCATCGATTTTTTGGACGCCGAACAATTCGAAGGCCTGCCATACGCGTGGATCGAAATCTGCCTGAATATTGGTCAGAATGTTGCTCACCAACTGATGCTGGAAATTAGCGACCGAATCATCGACACTGGCATCATCTTGAACTTCCGCCAGGATTTGCTGATAGACCTCACCGCCTGGGGAGCCTGGTTTTGCCAGGAATCGTTCACAG
>JBGSNE010000308.1:0-39106 GCA_041739785.1 Pirellulaceae bacterium | reverse complement strand
GCGGGGGTGTGGGGTAGCCGGGGTGCAACCCCTGGGTACAGGTCGCCCGAAACCCACCGGCGTGCCAGCGAGCGACCGCATTAGCGGTCGCTCGCTGGCAAGCCGGAAAAACGGGGGGATGCCTCAATGACCTGGGATTGGCATCCCAGGCTATCGAATTCCGTGCCTTCGGCACTCGCTAGCGCGTCGAGCTGATAGTTCTACTGATTCGAGTGTAAGTGACGCCGCCCAATTATGGCAGCTTCAATCGTCCAAGCTGCGTAGAGTAAAGTAGAGGGCCAACTTCGCGGGGGATATCTGTTTCGATAATGTCTACCCCAAAATCCAACAAACGATGATAGCGGCCTTCCAGGTCAGCGCTAGCACTTGCGCCATGTTGGACATACTCCAGGTCAAGATTGCGCGAAGTGCCAGCCATGCACAGCGTTCCCTGGGCATGAATCATCCGAATCAATTCGCGGTCCTGTGGAGGAGTATGTCCCACGAAGGCCATAATGTTGTGCCATGGCACGCCTGACTGTGCGAACTGATCAAATCGTCGGCGGTCACCAAGAAATACTTCCATCATGATGTTGGGATTGAGGCGGTAACAGCTTTGTACGTCTTCGAGCCGGCCGACGATCATCATCACATAACTCTCTGCGCGATGATCGGTGATCTTCTGAACACGCGTTGCTAAAGGCGTATCCTTTTGATCCAGGACCAGAATGGTGTTGCCGCGCGCCCATTCGATTACTTCGTCAAGCGATGGTATCGAGTAGTTGGTTACATTTCCCAGAGTGTCTCTAAGTCGCAATTCTTTGAGTTCCTCCCAAGTGTGCTCGGCGACCAGTCCATGGCCGGTAGTGGTCCGCTCAAGTGACGCATCATGGTGCACGACCACCACGCCATCCTTGGTTAGACGCGGATCAATTTCAAGCATTGAGAAAGTTGTTTCAAGCGTTGACTCGAACGTTGCCATGCAATTCTCAGGCAAGCCTGCAGCCGGTCCACCTCGATGGGCACTAACAATGGGCAAGTTGCGACCGTCATAGGTCAATAGTGTCCGTAGCTCGGCTGGTGATTGGGGGGCTAGTCGGTGCCATCCGCGGCGATCGGAATCTGTTGGGGTCTCCTGAGCGGCGGTGGTGTTGAGGCATAGTAAGAGTGCGCAGAACAGAATGACAAACATTGCTTTCATAATTTTTAATTCCCAAAGTATGAGGGCTACGCACGCGGCCGAAATTCTTGGCGAATTTCGCTACGCACGTTTGGGAAATTCTTGGCGAGTTCCAATAATTTCGTGACGAATAATTCTGTCGACGCAGGGGGCTGATTTGTGGTTAACCCATCGCACGAATGGGGATTTTCATCAACTCGGACAGTTTGCGGGAACCTTTCGCCAAAATTTTTGTCAATTATTTAGAAAGAAAAATTAGCTGGCAAATTTGAGATCGATGGCGGGGAAGCCCCCCTTATCTAACACGTCGGGGGGTGGGGCGATCCACGACATGTGACGTGTTGTCACTTTAACCTTTCCAGCGGAGCTCAAGCTCAATTTCTTCCCTTTTCGCGCCCGATATTGGTAACTATCCTGCCGAATAGGATATAGCCGACGGGCGCCACGCGAGAAACTTGCCGCGGCGAACGGGGTTAGATCGATTACTCACGAAAACAATCAGAACACACGAATTATTATGTTTTCCAGCCTTGCACACTCCTACTCTAGCGGCAATCGACGCGTGCGCACGAAGTCGCTCGGCTACGATTTTGCGTTGCTCGGTTTGAGCGTCAGCGAATCGCGTGTGGACATTATTCGCCAGGCGGCCAGCCAAACAGCGGCCCGTATTCAGCAGGTAGCCAACGACGAGGCGTGTGAAGCCGACCAAATGCTTTCGGATTTGGCGTCGAGCACCTATCGCTTGCTCGACCCACGCCGTCGGGCCAAATCGCATGAGAGAATTCAACTGTCCATCATGAGCGATTCCGATTTCGAATTACAAAAAGGCTCGCGAACGCCACTTCTCAGCGTTGATTCAGCGGCAGGGACGACCTCGGCTCGGCCTTTAGTAGCCGCCGAATTGATTGGATGACATCAGCCTGGGAAAAGGTATCCGACACCCAAAGCCGAAACGGCCCTTTGGGTGCTTCGCACTTTTGGTGTCGGACAGCTTTTCCCAACGCTCGCTAAACTCTAGTTCTTAGTGGAAACCTGCACCTAGTCTCATGGGTATAATGAGCGTGAACGATTCGCTCACTCCTATCCAAGCTTAGAGCCTATGACCACTGCCACATCGACGCGTCCATCTACCGTTGCGCAACTCCGCGACAGCGGTTGGAAATCGAAGACAGTCAAACAAGAGATACTTGCCAATTTCACTCGGATGTTGGCCGCCGACGAAACGCTCTATCCCGGCATCGTAGGCTACGAAGATACCGTCATCCCTGAGATCAACATTGCGCTGCTGGCCGGCCACGACATGTTGTTCTTAGGTGAAAAGGGACAGGCCAAAAGCCGATTGATGCGTTCGCTAGTAGCGTTTCTAGACCCTGAAGTCCCCTTCTTGGACATCCCAGGCGCGCCAATCCATGAGGATCCTTATGCACCGATTACTTCAGTCGGCAAGCGGTTTGTAGCTGAACATACGGAAGAGCAAACGCCTATTGGTTGGTGGCCGCGGGCCGAACGTTATGCCGAACGATTGAGTCCGGGGACAAAATTTGCGGACATCATTGGTGAAATTGATCCTTCGAAGTTAACGGGTGGCGTGAGTATGAGCACGGAAGAGGCGCTGCACTTTGGATTGATTCCGCGCATGCACCGCGGCATTTTCGCCATGAACGAATTGCCAGAACTGGATGAACTGGTACAAGTCGGTTTGTTCAATATCCTCGAAGAGCGCGACGTCCAGATTCGTGGCTATCCAATTCGTTTTGATCTCGACATTTTTATTTTGTTCTCAGCCAATCCAAGCACCTATAACAGGAGCGGTAAGGTTATTCCACAGTTGAAGGACCGCATCGGCTCGATCATTCAGACGCACTATCCTCGTGAACGCAGTTTGGGGATTGAGATACTGCAGCAAGAGGCCAACATCAATCTCGATGGTGATTATCCGGTGCAGGTTCCCTATTTTATGTGCGAGATCATTGAAGAAATTACGCTTCAAGCGCGAAAGAGTAAGTACGTCGATCAAGCCTCCGGTGTCTCGGCTCGCTTCAGCTTAGCCAACTATCGCGCCATGGTAGCCAGCGCGCGTCAGCGGGCGATCGTGTTAGGTGAATCTCCAGCGGTGCCGCGCATCAGCGATCTGGGCCATCTCTACTCGTCGTCCCTCGGAAAGCTGGAGCTCGATTTGATGGGCAGCCATCAAATGTCTGAGAAGCAAGTAGTCGATGCACTTATCGCCGGCGCTATCAAAACCGTTTTTCAACAATACGTCGAAGAATTCGGATTGGCCGAGATTGCTGAGATATTCCGCAAGGGAGTTCGTATCGAGGTCGGGGACATGCTCCCTAGTTCCGCGTACGCGGAACGCTTGCAAGTCGTACCGCCAGCTTGGGACAAGGCCTTCGAGGTAAATGCAAGTGAGAATGAAGCCGTGCGGGCCGCGTGCGTTGAGTTCGTGTTGGCCGGGCTCTATTCGCAAGATCAAATTAGTCGCGCCCAAAAGTTCGGCAAAGTACACTACGAATTTTAAGTGAGACGACGGATGCTTGCTTAGTTGTTAGTGATCGGTGGATTGGATTCATAGTAAAGCAACCCAAATCGGCCTTTGCGGTTAGCGTCGCATCACAATCAACAATCCAAACTCGTCACTCATCAATCGGATATGGAATGACCGACGGAAGGATTGATGATTGATGAATGATGATTGATGATTGATGATTGATGATTGATGATTGATGATTGAATTGAGGCCTGTAGCACTAAAATACTCCCGACTCCCAACTCCCAACTCCAATACCCATGGCGCACAAAACCAACCTCGGTGGCATCGTCCACACCTATCAAAAATACGACCCGGCGAAGTTTCCTAGCCCGACCACGCCACCTCCTGATCTGGTCTCGCCGGCTTTTGAGCACGCGTTAATGTACGGCCAATACCGCGAACTGACGGAAGAGGAACTGGCTCGAGCTATCGAACTCGATCCAAGCCAGATTGCCAACCTTGGGCCGAGCATCGATTTTATGCGCCAACTGTTGGAAGATCGCAAACGGAAGATTTTGGAAAAGTACGAAACGAACACGGTGGTCAAGAAAGCCGACAAGGCGTTTGAGAAATCATCGCGTCGCGTGGAGCCCCCTAAACAATTGCGAGGCATCTACAAGAAAGCTATCGATGAACAGCAGATCTATTTGCTGGAACGCATCTACTACCAAGTTGGTGATGATACCGATCGCTTCGCAGGACAGCTTGTGCATGTTATTGAGCGACTAGGAGACAAGTATCAGATCGATGAACTGGCCAGCAAGTATGCGTTTGTAGGCAACGAGGGGATGACGATTCCTCAAGCGCTGGAGATTAAGGAGGAGCTGGAGACGATCGACGAATTGCTGAAACAGCTTGAAGAGGCGGCTAAGACGGCTCAGATTGGGGTCATCGACATGGAAAAGTTGGGGCAATTCGCTTCATCGGAAGATATGTCCAGTCTCGAGGAAATGCGCAGTCAAATCGAAAATTTGGTGCGTGAAATGGCCGAGCGCCAAGGGCTAGATCGCGACAAAGATACGGGAGGGTTTCGTTTAACGCCACAAGCGTACAAACTATTTCAAGGAAAACTGCTGGAAAGAATTTTCTCACACTTGCAGCCCGGTCGTAGTGGACGACATACCGGCCGCATTGTTGGTGAGGGGAGTGTCGAATTGCCGCAAACCAAACAATATGAGTTTGGCGATAGTTTGGCGAACATGGATACAACCCAGACGGTGATCAATGCCCTGTTGCGCGATCCCAACGCCAAACCGGTTCGGCTCAAGTCGGCTGATATCGAGGTCCACCGCACACGAAATTCTCCCAAATGCGGGACAGTGGTCATCATGGATATGAGTGGTTCGATGCGTTACGACGGGCAATACATCAACGTCAAACGGATGGGATTGGCTCTCCAAGGATTGATCTCCAGTGAATATCCAGGCGACTTCCTGCGATTCATCGAGATGTATACGTTTGCGAAGCTGGTACCGGCTGGAAAAATTGTCGAACTGATGCCCAAACCGGTGACGATCTATGATCCCTGGGTTAGGCTCCGCGCCGACATGAGTCGCGATGACATTAGCGAACAACAAATTCATCCGCACTTTACCAACATTCAGCACGCGCTGCGTCTCGCGCGGCAAAATCTGGCCACGGTCGACACGGCCAACAAACAGATTATTTTGATTACCGACGGATTACCGACGGCACACTTCGAAGAATCGATGCTGTATATGCTTTACCCACCGGATGCCAAGACAGAACATGCCACGATGCGCGAGGGAGCATTGTGCCAACGAGACGGGATTATAATTAATATGTTCCTGGTCCCCAGTTGGTCGCAATCGGAAGAAGACATCCGCTTCGCCTATCGTTTGGCAGAAAACACGCGCGGGCGAGTCTTTTTTACAAGTGGTAAGGATCTCGACCGCTGTGTAGTGTGGGATTACATCGATCGCAAGCGCGAAATTCTAGGGTAGTAGAGTGGAGTTGGGAGTTGGGAGTTGGGAGGCGGGAGTAGGGAGTATGTTCGTGCTGCAGCCCTAAATCACACCAATCATCATCGGGGAATCGGGGATCAGCGGTTGGTCTTACTATTTCCGATTGATGAGTGACGAATTTGGATTTTTGATTGGATTGCAACCCCAAGCATATGTACCGATTAGGGTTGCTTTGCTGCAAATCACAAATCACAAATCACAAATCACAAATCATCAATCATCAATCATCAATCATCAATCATCAATTTTCAATTTTCAATTTTCAATTTTCAATTTTCAATCACCGCTCCCTGTCTCCCCTTCTCCCTTCTCTCAACTCCCCTACTCCCAGCTCCCCTACTCTACACCCTGACCAACCGATGTTTGAATCACTCGCTGACTTACCGACGCATGCTTTACCTCACTTGGCTCCGCGAGCCGCAGATTCGCACAAGGGTGATTATGGGAGTGGATTGCTGATCGGAGGTTCGCGCGGGATGTGCGGGGCTATCGCGTTGGCGGGGCTGGCGGCGCTCCGCAGTGGGGCGGGATTGGTGCGGTTGGCGGTTCCAGATCAGTGCCTCGAGACCGTGGCTTCCTATTCTCCATGTTTTATGACAATTCCGCTGCCCGATGATGAACAGGGACGTCTTGCTTGGAAATGTCTGGAGAAATTGGAGGCCCCGCTCGCGAATGCGACGTGTGTGGCAATTGGACCAGGATTGGGGCAATCGGCAGATCTACGTAAGCTGGTGCGACGCTTGGTTCGCACGGTGACATGTCCATTGGTCGTTGACGCCGATGGGCTCAATAACTTGGTCGACGCATCGGGCTGGCGCAAGCAACACAGTTCAACGTTGGTGTTGACGCCGCATCCGGGCGAATGGTCGCGGCTGAGTGGTGTATCGGCTGGTGACCGCGAAGCGCAATGTCGCGCCGCGGTGAATTTTGCTGCGAACACACAATCGATTGTGGTGTTGAAGGGGGCGCGTACGCTAATAACCGACGGGCATTCGGCCGTCTGGAACGGGACAGGCACGCCAGCTATGGCAACGGGCGGGAGCGGCGATGTGTTGACGGGCCTCATCACCGCTTTGATCTGTCAAGGATTGGAGCCTCGCGACGCTGCGCATGTGGGGGTCCATGCGCACGGTCTGGCTGCCGAAATAGCGCAGCAATCGCTTCGCTCGCACGTCGTCTTACCCACGGAATTGATTGTGCATTTGCCTGAGGCCTTCGCACGAATCGAACAAAATTAGTTGGACAGCGCCGCTTTAGATAGATTCTGCGGAAATATCAGCTCGACGCGCAAGCGAGTGGGTCGCCTATTCAATCGTAGGCTTTGATCCGGAATCGCACCGTCCGGCGACCCATCCACCCACTCACCCATTCATCCACCCACTCACTCGCGCGTCGAGCTGATATTGGGACGGAAGTGGGGCTGTGCAATTACTACTCGCCGAAACACTTAGCGACTTCTGGTACCCAGACAGGCTTGCCACCCTTGCGGGTTACGTGGTTTTCGGGGAAAGTTGCTAGTTTCACTTTCCGACCGCAGCCAGCGGATATGTTGTCGATGCCTCAGTTGCTGACGAGCCTACAAGATTTTCCAACATCTCTGTTGCGGGGAGCCGTGTCGGTTGGGAATTTTGATGGAGTCCATCGAGGGCACGCGCGGTTGATCGAGCGATTGGTAACCTCAGCCCGTGACTTAGGTGGCCCGGCATTGGTCATGACCTTCGATCCGCCGCCGACCGCCCTGCTCTTTCCCAAGCGAGTGCTCTCGGCGCCGTTGACCTCCATGCAGCGTCGAGCGGATTTGTTGTTTGCGTTGGGAGTCGACGCATTGATTGCCTATCCTACCGACCCGGAACTGCTCGCCCTCTCGGCAGAGGATTTCTTTCGGCTCAAAATACGCGACGTGCTGCATGCCCGCGGCATGGTCGAAGGCCCCAACTTTCGCTTTGGCCGCGACCGGGCTGGTGACGTTGGTCTCCTAATGGAATTGTGTTCGTCCGCCGGGGTTGATTTTCAGGTCGTTCCCGCCAGTCAGGACGACCAGGGGATGATTTCCAGTACGCGGATTCGCGACTGTCTGACCAGCGGTAATCTGGGCTTGGCCAACGCCATGTTGACGCAGCCTTACACAATTCGGGGCGAAGTGGTGCCTGGGGCGCAGCGCGGAAGTGAACTGGGGTTTGCCACTGCCAACCTAGCAAAAATCGACTCACTGTTACCCGCGCCGGGTGTCTATGTGGGGCGGGTTGAGTTGGCAAGAGGGCAGTTTTACGCTGTGGCGATCAACATTGGAACGAATCCCACGTTCGGCGAGTCGAAAACGAAAGTCGAAGCGCACATAATCGGTTATGCTGGTGGCCCCTTGTACGCTCAGTGGCTAGAAATTGCGCTGCTCAAGAAAATTCGCGACGTTCGAAAATTCGATTCGATCGACGAATTGCGGAACCAAATTGCACGCGATGTGGCTGCTTGTAGCGAGCACGTCGGGTAAATGTCGAGCTGCGTGATGTTCAGGCAGGAAAGCCTGACATACGCGGAGTCAGCGTCTGGCGCATCAATACCCATCCCTCCTTCCTCCGATTGGTTTAGAAAGAAACATGGCACTCAACTGGGATCTGCTGGCAGACAGAATTCATGCTTGCAACAGTTTCGTATTGACCAGCCACATTCGTCCCGACTGCGATGCATTGGGAAGCGAGATTGGTATGGCAGGCATCTTACAGCAGCTCGGCAAGCAGGTGCGGATCGTCAATGGTCATCCAACCCCTCCCTCGATCGAATTTGTTGATCCAGCGCACATGATTGAAGTGGTGGGGGAAACGACAGCGGCCGCAGATGTGAAGGGTGATTGTTTCATTGTCCTCGACACCAGTGCTTGGGCTCAGTTGGGGCCCATGGGAGATGTGTTGCGCGGCTTCGATGGTCAAAAGCTATGTATCGACCATCATGTTGGAGAAGACGATCTGGGGACCGAATTCTTTAAAGATACGCGGGCGGAGGCGACGGGGCATTTGGTAGCCAAGCTAGCCAAGCATCTGCAAGTTCCGATCACCAAACCGATGGCCACTGCATTGTATGCGGCGATCGCCACCGATACCGGTTGGTTCCGCTTTGGTTCCACTACGAGTGATACCTATCGCATCATTGCTGAATTGCTCGATTGCGGTGCGGTCCCAGCGGAGATCTATGGTGAATTGTATGAGCGCGATACCCTGGGACGAGTTCGTCTGCGGGGTCGCATTCTCTCTCGGACGCAGAGCGAATTAGATGGACGGCTAGTATACACTCACGTGCTCAAAGAAGACTTCACAGAAACGGGGGCACTTCCCAGCGATACGGAAGATGCCATCAACCTGACCCTGGCTATACAGGGAACTCAGGTCGCAGTGATCTTCGTGGAGCAACAGGAAGTCGGCTGCAAAATGAGTTTTCGCAGCCGTTGTGCGGTTGACTGCAATCAGTTGGCACGTGAGTTCGGTGGGGGCGGCCACAAGGCGGCCGCGGGAGCCTTCATCGAGTCGTCTTATGAAAACGCGGCCAGCTTGGTCTTACCGATTGTCAGAAAAGCGGTGGCGGCGACTTAGGTTCCTACGTGCCTACACCGCTGGAAAGTACACGCGTTTGAGCCACATCGCGAGCGAGGACCCGACAGGCGGTGGCAACGGGACAATCTCTCCCCTGCGAATAGTCGACAGGTAAATCACCGAGCGAGACAGCGGCTAGCGATTGCCACAAGGCGAGATTTCGAGTGCTGGAGCAGTAACGCAAACCGATGTCAAAAGTCATGTAATCTGCAGCGAAAGAGTGGTTCGTGAATTCAAATTCGAATTCCCAGGCTTGCCCCACTTGGTCGCCATTCGCGTCCAGCGAGCGATCGCTTTGTGCAAAGATCATGCGCCCAGCTGAGGTGTTGCCGTAAATATCAATAGCCGGTCGTTGCATGGGCTGCTCGGAACGTAAGTTGACTTTTAGGTTAAGCCTTCCGCCGATTTCCCAAATCCGTGCTTCAGCTTTTCCATCGATGGAAAGTTCGACTTGAACTTGATGCGAGCCATCGGTGGCCACAGGTTGAGTTTGGAAGAGATCATCCATGTAGGCTTGGACAACGTCTTTCAATGAGCCGGTCTGCATGACTCTCCCCGACGACAGGAGCACTCCGGAGGTGCAAAGTTGTCCAATGGCTGCCATGTTGTGGCTGACGAAGAGTACCGTACGACCATGGGAGGCGACCTGTTGCATCTTGCCGATGCATCGCCGCTGAAACTCAGCATCACCGACCGCCAGGACTTCATCGATAATCAGGATTTCTGGGTCCAAGTGAGCCGCTACCGAAAAGGCCAAACGGACCTGCATCCCCGAACTAAAGCGTTTGATCGGCGTATCGAGAAATCGTTCGACCCCAGAAAAGTCGACGATCTCATCGAATTTGCGATCGATCTCACGCTTAGACATCCCCAGAATCGTACCATTCATGTAGATATTATCGCGCCCACTCAGCTCGGGATGAAAACCGGTGCCGACTTCCAAGAGGCTTGAGATCTTGCCGCGAATCGTGGCGCAGCCACTCGTCGGTTCAGTGATTCGCGCCAGCACCTTGAGCAGCGTACTTTTTCCGCCTCCATTGCGTCCTATTAGAGCGACGACCTCGCCCTCGCGAACGCTGAATGATACGTCGCGCAGCGCCCATAGTGTGTCACGCGACTCCTGCCGCTGCTGACGGGACAGACTACGCAAGTAGTGGAAATTGCGAACCGGCGCATAAGCCAACGCCTTGACCGCACCCACTAACGTATCGGGTGTCGCGATGCGCGAACCCAAGCGGTAGGCCTTGCTGATGCGGTCGACAGTTATGGCGTGGTTTGATGGCATGAGCGCCTACAGGTTTGCGAATGAAACATGGGGCCTAGGCCACATCGGCAAAACGTGCTTGCCGATTGTTGAAATACAACACTCCGCTGATGGCCCAGGCTAAACCACTGGCAGTGCTGATCAAGAGCAACTGCCACGGCATCTCGTGCGCACCAAACAGGCCGGCGCGGAGACCTTCGATCACGCCCACCATGGGATTTAGCGCGACCAGTGGATGGTAGCGGACAGGGATCATACTTAACGGGTAGACCACCGGTGCGGCGTACATCAGAATCTGCACTACAAATGACATCGCATGCTTAACATCGCGATACTGTAGTGCAAAGGAAGCCAACCAGGCTGCCCCCGCCACTGCGGAGAGAAACATCAACATCAAGATCCACGGCAACGCCAGCAGACTCCAGCTTGGCGCGACGCGATACCACAGCAACATGCCTGTCATTACGCCTGCCGCGACCAAGAAGTCGACCAATCGCGCTGTCACCGCTGCCAATGGTAACAGCAATCGTGGAAAATAGACTTTGCTCAGCATGTGTGCGTTGTTGATCAAGCTGTTGACGCCATCGGTAACGCTATTGGCGAAATACATCCAAGGCACCAAGCCAGCGAAGCTGAACAACGCGTACGGAACTCCATCGGAGGAAACGCGTGCCAACTTGCCGAAGATGACAGTGAAGACCAGCATCGCAAACAGCGGTTGCAGAATAGCCCAGCCCACGCCGATTGCGCTTTGTGCGTAGCGAACTTTGATTTCGCGGCGAACGAGAAAGCGATACAAATCGCGATACGCGAATAATTCCCTAGTATCGACCAACCGCCAACCACTGCGTGCGCGAATGACTGTGATTTGAGGCGAGTGGTCACTGATCGGGGCAGAGAACGTATCACCCGGTTCACCGTCAAGCGAGCGTGCCACCGTTTCCCATGTCGAAACGCGAACTGATTGACCAAATTCCTCACCGCTTCTTGGGGAGCCTGAGGGCGACCGGGGAACAACAACCAGTGGAAGTGTCCCAGCGTTAGGAGGTTGATTCAGGCGGGTTGAATCTAACTGTTCCACAGGGGCATTCTTCAATTCTGTAGTCAGATGCGAAACTGGCCAACGATATGCCCCATTGGTTGTTGGTCACGGGACAGCCACTACGGCTCAATATCGACCACTCCATCAGAAAAGTTTGACTAAACCTCCCAGGTGTTCAAATAATGTAGCCCGACGCTCCGTCGTCGGAGGCCCCAAATCTCGAACTTCCATCGTTCCGTCAGTGACTTGTTTCCACCATTCAAGGGCATAGAATTCCCAGCCGAGTCAATTGTTCAAATGCAATGCTGTCATGCCCAGCCATAACAACTAAGGCTAGCAAATCCAAACCATACGATAGACGGTCGTATCCGTCTCCGTTAGTCAGCGTTAGCATTGCATTGCATTGCATTGCATTGCATTGCACGGACGACGGCGCTCGGCTAATCCGTGAAGATCCGTGCGAATCCGAGGCCGACCCATACGCCTGTGTTTTCGGCCACTGAGCGGCCTACAGTTTGACAGATGGATTCGTTTGGGTTTCCTTGGTGGGCTCGGCCGAACCCGCTGAGTTGCTTTCTGGCTCAGCGGTCTGCGGTTGACTCTCCACGTCTGCGGTATCGGGCTCAGGCTTAGCAGAAGAAGATTCGCCGTCGAGATCGTCACTAACTGGTGACTTTGTCTCTTCAGTCGCCTGCTCAGTGGTGGAACCCTCTTTGACGTCATCGCTTACCGCTGTGGCAGTCACGTCTTCATCACCAGCAGCTGGTGACTCTTCGGTCACTTCGTGGCTGGTCTCATCAACTTCTGACTCAGTCGTTTCTTTAGCTGAGAATGCATCGGGGAAATACTTTACGAATTCCTGTTCGTAGTGACCTTCACCGAAGGTCAGCTCGCCTCCTTGATAGCCAGCCGTTCCCACTGCGCCCATTAACAGGACCGAACCTATGAGCCAAATCAAGCGCATGCCAAAGTCCTCTGTTCTGCGGACATAAAGCGCAACCGGTATTAGAATCAGCCCTAACACAGCGACACCAATTCCCAACCAGCGATGGCGATCGATGGCGCTATTCTGCAAGTCGAATGAATATCCGGCTCCGTAACCCTCATGCACAGCGTAGGACCAGCCGGCCGCAGAAGCCACGATGGCTCCCAAGGCACCGATCCACAAGCAATGAAAGGCTACTGGTTCGCAGGTATCTGGCCGCAGGAAAGAGAGCAACACAAACCCGGCCGACACGGTCAACAACGCGATTGGAAAGTGAGTCGTAGCCGGGTGGAACAAACCTTGGAATTTCCAGATTCGCTCGGGCATCGATAGTGTCTCGAGCGGAGTTGTTTCAATTGGTTCAGCGGCCACGGCATTCCACATACCACCTTCCTCGATCCACAGCTTGATGGTGGCCAATTCCGCACCGGTCAATTGTTCTTCGACGGTCACCGAAGAAGGGGGCATGCGCATGTCGGGATCATCGGTTATCAAATAGTCGCTCCACAGCGAACTGCCGTCGACGTCGCCCGGTTCAACATAGGACAGCAGAGTCTCCTCTTCATCGGTGCGGAAATCGTTTTTGGCTTCGTCGGGGCCATGGCACTTCAAGCACTTGGCCGCAAGAATTGGTTCGACGTCACGAGCAAAATCGATCAGCGCTCCCACTTGGCTCAGCTCAGGAATGATTTCTTCCTGAGTTGCATGCGCGGCGGAGGGCATTGAGCAGAAGGCCAGGATGGCACAAGCGATGGAAGGTGATCGAAGGCTGATATGCGAAACCATGGCAGAAAAATCCTGAAGCCCTGATCTTGGCGGAGGTCGCCAAGACATGCGGGCGTGTTGGGGTGGGCAAATATCGAATCGCCGAAAGTCTTGGCGACTTCCGCTACCGTAACAACGCCTATTCTAATGAGACGTACTCGGATTTAGAACGTGGCGACGGGAGTTCTTCGGCGATGGGTTGTTCATCGCCAGCGAGCGCCGGTTGGCCTTCATTCGACAACCGCTCCGCCATGGCCAGGAACAGCCCCGCGCGGGATTCGTCCCCGGACAACCCCAACCAGGCGCTCATCAATTGTAGTGCTTCGCGTTCGTTGTTGCTCGAAAGTGCTTGAGCGGCCAGACGTTCGGTGAGCCTGTCGACCTCTTGGGAGCGGCCGGGAAGGAGTGTTGCGAGTTGACTGGCGGGAAGTTCTGATGGCTGCAGTTGAAAGCCAGCTGCTTGGGCCGACGCCAATACAACAGCAGCCTGATCAAAATCACCACTGGCTATTTGTGCGACAAAACGACGCGTGAAAATTGCGTTGCTAGAGCCATAACGCACATGGAGCTGAGCATAAGCTGTGGCTGCTTGACGATAGCCGCCAGCCTGTAAAATGGCATCGGCCGTGGCCAATAGTTGCGGTGGGATTGTGTTGACTACCAGCTGAGTTGCTGGATTGTCAACGGTGACCAGCCTACCAACTTGCGAGCTATCGGTGGCATGCGCGGCTAAGACAACGGATGAGCCAGTATGGGCTGGTAGTGCGTTGAGGCAAAGTGGATTGACGTAGTTTACCGAGTAGTTTGGCAGTGTTGAGCAAGTCGGCCAACTATAGGTCGGTGCCCAGTAGTGAGTTGGTTGGTAGTAGGTGGGCAAGTAGTGATAGGTCGGAGCGCAGTAGACAGGAGCAACGGTCGCACGCGGGTAATAGAAGGAAGCTCGCAGCGTAGGGATGCTCAAAGTAGTCGCATACCAAGTTGTTCGCGGATAGAAACTACGCACTCGTCCCAGCCCGTGTCCCCAACTCGTAGTTGCCAACGAAGATCGGTAGCTTGTACGGTAGTAGCTGGTGGTGCTCCATCCATGATGGCCTCCCCAATACGATGTACCGTAGCCTCCACAGCCTGAACCATATGCCCACGCTCCGTGGGTGGGAAAGCCCCAGCCGGCTGGTGACGTATTGCACGCAGCCGATAGGCACAAGAAACCGCAAACGATGGTTACCGATCGAAGCGAGAGCATGGGCGTCTGTTTCCTAGCGAGTAATTTGGAACCCTAACCTTTATTATCACTCAAGGACGCCCCCCGGGCAATAAATCGCCGCCACAAAGCCCGTTTTCGCGAGAAAAACTCGCCGAATGTGCCTGTTAGAGCTACTCGTAGCTGCCTGTGGTTATCCGTGCCATCCGTGCTATCGGTAGGCTGCAATGAACTTGCTTGTCGAATTTTGTGTCTATGAGGACTCGGGTCATGTGCGGATGGCGCTTAGCACGGATGGCACGGATGGGATGCGATCAAGGGACACGCTTGGGTCACGACACGGAGAGTCGTGCGACGGATGACACGACACGGAGAGTAGCATTGACAGCCCCTTGGGGGGCGGTTTATCCTAACACCACACGACTCGTCTGAATCTGCTCCGAATTATCGGGGTCAAGTTTACTACTATCCACAACGATCCAGTTGCCACACGATCCATTTGCGATGTTAAACCATAGCCGCACCCCAGAATTGCTTCGACTTACGCTCGCCTCTAGCGAGTGGTAAGGGGACGGTCCTATACGCTTCAAACAAACCAGCAAGACCACCAACCCTGAAACTCGCACCGTCGAGTTTCAGGGTTTTTTATTTCCACAGTGATCAACTTAGTTTCCAATGAGAATTGTCATGGCCAAATATGTCCCCTTTCCACCGGTAAGTTTGCCCGATCGCAAGTGGCCTAATAAGACGCTCGCTCACGCGCCGATCTGGTGTTCGGTCGACTTGCGCGATGGCAATCAGGCGCTGATCAATCCCATGGGACCAGCCAAGAAAATGGAGCTCTTTCGAGCCCTGCTCAAGATCGGATTCAAGGAGATCGAAGTCGGTTTCCCGGCAGCATCGGAGACCGATTTTTCCTTCGTGCGAGAATTGATCGACCAACAATTGATCCCAGAGGATGTGACGATTCAAGTACTGACCCAAGCTCGTCAACCGCTGATTGAACGGACGTTTGACGCGATTCGAGGAGCTAAGTCAGCGATTGTGCATTTGTACAATTCAACATCTACTCTGCAGCGCCGTGTCGTTTTCAATGCTGATAAAGCTGATATTGTGCGGATGGCGGTTGACGGTGCGCGGTGGATTCGCGATTTAGCTCAAACGCAACGCGACTTGGGGAAAATTCGCTTTCAATACTCGCCGGAGAGTTTCACTGGAACCGAGATTGACTTTGCTGCCGAGATCTGTGACGCGGTGTGTGACGTGTGGCAGCCGACAGTGGAGGACAAAGCGATTATCAACCTCCCCTCAACCGTTGAGCTGTCGACACCGAATGTTTACGCAGATCAAATCGAACTGTTCTGCCGAATGTTCCAACACCGCCAGCAAGCCATCATCTCGTTGCACACGCATAACGATCGTGGGACTGGCATTGCCGCGTCCGAATTGGGCATTCTGGCTGGTGGCGATCGCGTGGAGGGAACTTTGTTTGGCAATGGTGAACGAACCGGTAATTTGGATATCGTGACCATGGCCTTGAACTTGACCACACAAGGTGTTGACTCGGGTCTCGACTTTTCCAATTTAAAAGAGGTACGTCGCATCGCGGAATTTTGCACTGAGCTAAGCGTTCACGAACGTACTCCTTATTCGGGCGACTTAGTCTTTACGGCCTTTTCGGGGTCGCACCAGGATGCCATTAAAAAAGGCTTTGCAGCGCTTAAGGAA
Source organism: Pirellulaceae bacterium (assembly GCA_041739785.1). GTDB lineage: Bacteria > Planctomycetota > Planctomycetia > Pirellulales > Pirellulaceae > Aureliella. Next base: position 22,863 of record JBGSNE010000308.1, on the reverse strand, counting down.
TCGGGGCAAGAGCGTTTCGAAGTCCCCTATCTGACGATCGACCCGGCCGATATTGGTCGACAGTACGATCCGGTCATTCGCGTCAATTCACAATCCGGTAAAGGAGGCGTGGCTTACTTGGTCGAAAGCGAACTTGGCTTCCATCTGCCGCGAAGACTGCAAGTCGCCTTTAGCCAAGTGATTCAGAAGATCACTGATGCTACCGGCCAAGAGATCCCTGCGCGCGAGGTCGCTGCCAAGTTCATTGAGACCTATGTCAATCCACCTGCAACGCTCGTCTATCATTCGCATACGCCCGTCGAATGCGAAATCGAAGATCAGGAACGCCATCGTTTTACGGTCACGTACCAAGGCAACAAGCAAGACATTGTGGGACAAGGCGCTGGTCCACTGGACGCATTGGTGCACGCATTGATGGAGCAATATGGATTGGCGGTCGATATTCAGGACTACCAAGAGCACGCCATGGAAGCAGGGAGCGACAGCTCGGCGGCCGCCTATATCCTGGTGAAAACAGCGGATAATCATGAACTGTTTGGTGTCGGGCAACATAAATCGATTACTAAGGCATCGATCTTGGGGCTGGTCGCCGCCATCAACCGGAGTCTGAATTGAGTTTCGCAACGCCGCAAACTTTGGCGTGCCCAAACTTTGGAGTGCTGTGACTAGTCACAGCTTTCCTTTTCCATGTGGCCACGAGGTACACGGAGGCGTGACGCGACTAACTAGTGTTTGGCTGAGAGTATCTGTGGTCTACTCATCGCTACCAGCCAGATTCCTTGCGCTGCAAGCTCGTTAGAAAGAGAAAGCTCCGAGAACTCGGAGCACTCCAAAAGCAATGCAGAAATCGCGTCGACTAGTTCGTAGTCCGGAAAAGGCTAAGCGGCTGGTCGGTGTTGAGTCAGGGCTTGGGGTGGATGAGCCGCACAGGTCGCATGGGGAGTCAATGCGGATTGCTGGCCTGCTCCAAACACTTTTCCCAGCGGGCTGGCGAGCAATGCGGGCAAGACCACTAACTCAGAGACCACACCTGCCAGCAAAATGCAGAGCATCAACCAACCAAACCGCTGGGTGGGTGTGAAAGTACTGAAGGCAAACACGGACAACCCCAGACCGCTAATCAGAGCAGCTTGGAGCGTTGGCACAGCGCAGTGGCTATAGGTGACTACAATCGCACGCTGTCGATCTGATGTATGGTCGAGTTCCTCGCGATAACGAGCGAGAAAGTGAATGGTGTCATCTACGGCCACCCCCAGAGCGATACTCGCCGTCATCATCGAGCCGATGTCGATGGGGATATCCAACCATCCCATCCCGCCGAATATCAGCAACACCGGGATGGCATTGGGAATCATCGCTATCGCCCCAGCCAACAAGCTGCGCGACACGAGCATCATGATGGGAGTAATGGTCAGGAACGACCACCAAGTGCTTTCGACTAAGCTACTCAATAGAGCTCGTTGAGCCTGATACACAATCGGGACTACTCCCGTGTACACCGCGCTTAACTCTTGATTTGGCTCAGGCAGTGCCGCGGTGACCGCTTCAACTTTCGACTTTGGATTTTCGTCGGCTGTTAGCCGCGCTTCGATCGTGTTGGGAATGGCTGCTTTCAGCATTTCCAAATCCGCATCGGAAAAATCACCAATAGCGACCACAGCTTCCATTTGGTCGAGCGACTCCAATTCCGTAAGTGGAACATAGTTGAGATCTGCATTGGATACTGTTATGTCACAGCGATATTCTTGAAGCAATCGCTGCAGAACGAGTTGAAAGGTATCCTGGGCGGCTTGTTGCGGTTGCGTTGGCTGCAAGTGGCTCCACAGCAACACTTCCTTTCCAGCTGGCGCATCTGAGACGCCTGATTGAGAAAGTTTTGACAGCACGGTTGCTCGGGCGTGGTAGGCAGCCAGCAGCGGTTGCGTGATCTGCTCGAGTTGTTTGACAAATTGCCCGTAGTCAACATTTTGGAAGGCGGCCACTCGCAAACTGATCCGCCACAATTCGCTACCATCTTGTGAGTCAACACGCAAAAAGCCAGCTTGGGAGAGCAGTTGTTTGCTACTAGAGAGCCGGGCATTAAGGGCCTTGCGGTGGATAAAGCCAAAGTTACCCGAGGTGGCCGAGGGTAGGTTTGGGGCAAAAGTTGCCGCTGAAAGGCTATGTCCTACCAAGTCCGCACCTTGGGGCCCGAATTTGCGATCGATTAGAGCCTGCATTCGCGTGATTGTCTCCAGTCGCTGTAAGAAACTGAGAGCTGACCAATTGGGCTCTTCCCCTTGGCTAATTGCCTCTTCGTGCTGGGTTGTGACAGGAAAACGGACGATGATCTCCAGCGGTACGAGTTTTCCCAAGTTGGCCTCCAACCATCGATAGTCTTGCAGGATACGCGCGCGAGGATCGAACAATTTCAACAGGTCAATATTCGAACTTGAGTAACGTAGGCCCATTCCGATCATGATGGTCACAGCGACGCAAGTGCATCCTACCGATCGATAATGACGCACAATTACACTTGCCAAACTTTCCCAAATGCCGACATTGCTGGCAGGCAGCTCCACAGGAAGTTTGTCGCCGGGGAGGAGTGAACCAATCGCAGTCGCCGAACGGCGTTTGGCACCTGAGAGATTTGATTGAGTCTTCGGGTCGTGAACCAACCATCTGTGACCAACACCCGACAGCTGCAGGGCGGCGGGTAAGAAGAAATAGACGATCCCAACGAGGCTCATCACCCCAGCGGCAGAAAAGATTCCGAACTTGCGAATTGGAACCAGTTCACTAGCGGCTAGCGATAACAAACCCACGGCAGTAGTAATGGAACAGAGAACCGCAGGTTTCCATGCGTGTTTCACGGCGCGTTCCGCCGCCGAATACAGCCCACCTGACTCGATGGCTTGACGATAGTAGTTTACTAAGTGCACTGCTCCGGAGATGGCCAAGACGTAGACCAGCGAAGGCATCGACATCAAGATGGCATCGACATTTTGACCTGAAAGTCCCACAATCGCCAAAGAAGTTGCAGCACTCATTACGCCGCAAAAGAAAACGATGATGGTCAACGAAATACTGCGAAGCGACCACCACGTTAATCCCAGGCCGAGCAGCCCTGAGAGTCCCGCCAGTCGCACCAGGGTGCGCTCTCCCTCTTCGTCAATGGCGCTATTGTCTACGGGTGGCCCGCCCAAGTGAACATCCCCGAGCGGTATGCCTGCCTGGGCAATCATCCGACGCAAGATTCCCGGTGGGACGTCCTGTCGAAAGATGCGATTCTGGCCAGTACCGAGCACTTGCTTCAGTTCATTCAACGCGGCAGCGTGCAGTGTAACGACCAGGCAGGTTTGCTTGCCGTCGGGACCGATCATAGTTCCCTGCAAGCGATTGATAGCGGTTTCTCGGGGTAAACTCAGGGGTGGGGCGGTCAGCTGATCTAAGAGGTCGCGGCCGGTCACCACTGACTTAAAATACCTCGCCCGCGCCGCTTCATCCGCAGTCGAAAACTCTGCTGGTGGAGCTGGAGAGGTAAAATTCGCGTCACGGTTGACAGGGACCAGTAGCTGCGCTAACTGAGCGAGCCGCGGATCATCAGGGATAGCGCTCGGCGTTGTGCTGTCCGACGCTTCATGATCTACTCCCAATTGGCATCCTTGCCAACTAACAATCACAAATTGATCGGAAGCAAAGTGTTGGCGGAACCAAGCTAAGTGTTTGGTCTCCTCAAACGATTTTGGCAACCAATCTTCCACCCGGTTGACGTTGTTTTGCACCGCTCGCGCAGCACAGTAAAAAGCGATTGGCAGTAGGCACAGCGTAACGCACACTATAGAAACGCTCCACTTTTGGTAGAACGTCTTTGGCAAAGTTGTGGTTGACGAAGTATGGCGCACGGTACTGGTCCTCAGCAGTTGGGTTGTGGTTTGCGATCCACGTCTCTGGAAGACGTTTGGAGTTACTCTTGCAGTAGTTTTCCCGTTCGCTACGTTTTTGCTGGCAGCGTACCGTTGGGCAACTCCCAGGCTAGATAGCCAACCGCATCTGAGGGTGGCTTCGGTAAGGCCTTCGGAGCGATACGGTTGACATACCAATCGAATCGCTGCAGCCAGTTCATACTTGCCGACCAGGCTTTGGCTTGAGCGCGTATCATTTTCACTTGCGGGTCATCTTCGCGCTGAATGTCTGCGAGCGCATCCAACCCCCCTGACGGCTCGCCGCCAAAAAATAGTGCGATGGCATAATTGATGCGGATATGTTGCGGAATTTCGGGACGTAAATGGAAAGTGCTGGTGTTCAACGCGATGCTTCGCAGAGGGGCGATGGCCAACGAGAATTTGTTCATGCGCATCAGGCAGACTGCGCGACAATTGAGTACTTCTACATCGGAACTATTGTTGGGAACTGCATTGAAGGCACCTTGCAAATCACCTCGATCGATAAGAGTTTTGACCTGCTTCAATCGGGAATCGAGCTTAAAAGGCAACTCGTTGTTCGGTAGCGGCTGCGAAGTGTTTTTTGAATCGGCTGTAATATTATTGCGCGTAATTGCGGAGATAGTAGACACGGGAGTTACTCAGTTCAGGGGTTGGTTAGTGGGGCAGATAACGAGCGCAATTATCTGTTCGGAGCGGAATCGGCCAGAACTTCGGCGCTGCCGCACGCCAGGTACGGACTCACAGCCAAAAGTCTTGTCGAATTCCGCAACGAGTCAGAAATTCAATCGATGGAGTAGATATTGGTGGTGTTGCTACACCAACAACGACGCGATTGGGCTCAAAGAAGGAGCGCAATACCAAGCGTCAATAGAGAATCGACGTCGGGCAAACGAACGTCTTGAGCTGGCAAACTCCTGAACTCGACAATCAGTCTGGTGTTTGCTAGCAGATTGGCTGTTCGCACGTGCGTCTTGGCCTGCAAGTTCGACTTGACCAAGCCGTGGCAATTCTGCTGGAGAGCGGTGTCGGAAAAGTCCACCGCTGTCGGGGCAACAGCAGCCGCAAGCTCAATGGTAGTTTGAGAGCAAAAAGCGGCATGGGGAGAGAAAATGATACCGGCCAAAGTGGCTAGTAAGCACCAGCCACAGAGCAAGTGGGTTCCCCATCGAATTGTGACGCGAGTGCGAAACATACTACGACACATACAAGAACAATCGGGTCTGAACTTCAAACCAGTAGTTATTGTCTCCGGAAAATGTGGGAGGGCAAGAGTCCATGACTACAATTCTTGCAAATGCCCCCTTCCTATTCTCGGCACTTCGCGTTCATACTCATCAGCATCTCTTTGTGAGACGGAATTGACGGAAATGTAGTCGCACGAATCAACGCTGCGCTAAACCAATGCCATCGCCGCCAGTGGAATGGATTGTATTTGTTGCAGATTCGAGAATAACGAGAAACGAAAAATGTCTTTTTTGTGGTGCGTGATGGGCTTGGCGGTCTTGGTGTTTGGAGCGGAATTGCTGGTCCGCGGCGCGGTGGCGTTAGCCGCAATCGCACGGATTTCACCACTGGTAATTGGATTGACCGTGGTGGCCTTCGGAACCAGTGCACCGGAGCTGGCTGTTTCGGCGGTATCGAGTCTGAAAGGAGATGCAGCGATTTCCTTAGGGAATGTGGTTGGCAGCAATATCTTCAATGTGTTGCTCATTCTCGGGTTATCTGCCGTGATTGTTCCGCTAAGCGTGACATCGCAATTGGTACGATTGGATGTGCCAGTGATGATGGCTGCTTCCGTGGGGGCTTGGTTGGCGACCGTTGATGGTCAAATCAATCTGTTGGAAGCGCTGTTGATGTTGGCAGCGTTTGCCGCGTATACCACGTGGCTCATTCTGGCTGGACGACGTGAAGCCATCGCAACTGCTCAGCAGGAATCAACGAATTCTTCTGCGACCCACGACGCGGCTCCCCTGGGGTGGTTTGGAATTGGTTGGCATGTAGCGCTAGTCTTGATTGGTTTAGGGTGCTTGGTGCTGGGAGCGCAGTGGTTGGTCGCTTCCGCCATGGACATCGCGCGAGTATTGGGCGTCAGCGATATGATCATTGGATTGACGATTGTGGCTGCAGGCACTTCGTTACCTGAATTGGCAACCTCGCTTGTCGCGGCCATCAAAGGGGAACGCGATATAGCAGTTGGCAATATCGTGGGGAGCAATATCTTCAATCTGCTGGCTGTGCTTTCCAGCGCAACCTTGCTGTCCACCGGTGGCATCCCGGTTAGTCCCTCGGTGTTATGGTTTGACCTGCTGGTGATGGTTTGGGTGGGGCTGTTGTGCTGGCCTCTGTTTCTCAGCCATGGCAGCGTCTCGCGTGGCGAAGGGTGTGTCATGCTGGTTTTGTTTGTGATCTATACGCTATTGTTGATTGGCGATGCACAACAGCTGAGTGGGATCGAACGACTTAAGAACGCTTTTGCGTTTGGACTGCTACCGTTGGTGTTAATTGTCGCCAGCGGTTTGGCTTGGCGCGTGCGTCAGACAGTGACAGTTTTGGATAAAGGCGCGCAATCGTGAGCACGGAAGCATGGATCACGATCGGTGTGGTTTTGTGCTTGTTAGTGTCGCTGATAAAAAACGTGGCCCCTCCCGATCTGTTATTCGTCGGTGCAACTTCGCTACTTGCCGTGTTGGGGATCATTACCCCCGAACAGGCTTTCGCAGGTTTTTCTAATGCAGGAATGCTGACGGTTGCCTTTTTATTTGTCGTCGTAGCGGCGCTCCGCGAAACCGGAGTGATCGATTATGTGGGACATCATGTGTTGGGGAAAGTCAAGACCGAGCGCGGCGCGTTGGCGCGGCTCAGCGTATTTGTCTTGCCCATGTCTGCCTTGCTGAACAATACGCCCATCGTGGCCATGTTCATTCCGGTTGTTATCGATTGGTGTCGCCGCCATGAAATGGCACCATCGAAACTGCTGATCCCGTTGTCGTATTTGACCATTCTAGGAGGGACTTGCACTTTAATTGGTACCTCTACCACATTGGTTATCGATGGATTGTTGATTGAATCTGGCCTGCCAGGCATGGGGCTTTTCGAAATTGGCAAGGTTGGTGTCCCCTACGCCATTGTTGGCGCATCCTTTCTGCTGCTAGTCGGTCCAAGAATGCTCCCGGTGCGACAGGAGTTGATGGAGCAACTCACTGCCGCCCGTCGAGACTACTTGGTTGAAATGCGTGTTCAAGTCGGTTGTCGATTGTGTGGTCAGCGAGTCGAAACAGCCGGACTGAGGCAATTGCCCGGTCTGTTCTTGATCGAAATCGATCGCGGTGGAGACATTATTGCTCCGGTCCGTCCGGAAGATGTCATCCAACCCGGTGATCGCATGGTATTCACCGGCGTGGTTAATAGCATCGTCGAACTGGAGCGGATCCCCGGGTTGGTTTCAGTCGATGACTCCGAAGAATCGCTGGCGGATAAGGATGCACACGAACGAAGGATGGTCGAGGCGGTCATTTCCGAAAACTCAGCGCTCAATGGCAAGCGGATCCGGGACGCCGATTTTCGTAGCGTGTATGGTGCTGCGGTAGTAGCCGTACATCGTTACGGACAACGGATTGACCAGAAAATCGGTGATATTGAATTGCGTCCTGGGGATACACTGCTCCTGCAAATACCACCCCATTTTCTGCGGGTACATCGGCACGACCCCAATTTCTATCTGATTAGTCCCGTCGATCAATGGCGTCCGGTACGACGTAATCGTGTGTGGATCGCTCTGGCATTGTTCTTGGTCCTTATCACATTGATGACGGCTGGATGGGTGCCTCTGGTCGTGGCCAGTGGAATGGTCGCAGTGCTAATGATCAGCCTAGGGTGCATCTCAGCCAATGAAGCGCGGCGAAGTATTGAGTGGCCAGTTCTGATAACCATTGCCGCGTCATTCGGAGTCGGTACTGCATTGCAGAACTCAGGCGCAGCACGCATGCTGGCCACGTCGTTGGTCGAATCGACGCAGTTTTGGGGACCCTTAGCGGGCTTGGCTGCCGTCTATTTGTTAGGCTCAATTATCACGGAATTGATTACCAATAACGCGGCGGCCGTGTTGATGTTTCCGATTTGCATCGAGACTGCTCGGATGTACGATGTCGATGCTCGGCCCTTCGTGATTGCCCTCGCGCTGGCAGCCTCGGCCAGCTTCATGACGCCGATTGGCTATCAGACAAACATGATGGTCTACGGTCCTGGCGGTTATCGGTTCCTAGATTTCATGAGAATCGGCGCGCCACTCAATTTACTGCTCGCAGTAACAGCTATTCTGCTGGTGCCGATGTTTTGGCCGTTTTAGGCAAGTCGTTTGGGAGCGCCGTTTAGACGTCTGCCGACTAGCGGTCGCGAAGCGGGCATACTACAGCGGTCGCGGCTATCATTCGTAGTTTGGATGTACTGCAAATTTTGGTGTGCGCAGACTTTGGAGTGCTGGGACTAGTCACAGCTTTCCTTTTCCATGCGGCCACAAAGTACACGGAAATGTGACCCGACCAACTAGTATTGGCCTAGATCTCAGTGAACAGCCTGTTGAGTCTTTGTGTAGCACGGATGGCAAAGCCGGTGCACGGATGCTGGTCTCAGGCAAAGTTGTGGCAAACTGCCGAAAACTTGTTGGGGTCCACTCAACGCTTACCAACCAGATTCCTTGTGGCGCAGTCGCGTTACAAAGAGAAAGCTCCGAGAACTCGGAGCACTCCAAAATGCGGAGCAACTGCTAGGTAGGCTACATCGCTAGTCTAAGTCGGCGCAATCGGGATTTCCCTAACACTCTCGGAATTAGTGGCTGGGGCCTAAGGGGATCACGCTCACATTCCCAAACGTCACGTCGGAGTGATGAGCTAAGAGCAATGCTGAACCGACTGGCACGTCATCCTTAGCTTCGATCCTAACCAAATCCCAATCGGTTGGTTCGCTTTCGCCTGCGGGCCAAAGCTTCGCCCGATATTGCGCACTGCCATCGGCGAGCGTCTCGACCCGATGTTTCATGGCATAGGGACGTTCGAATTCGAGAACTCGTCGCGTGGGGGATTCACGGTAATAGTCGCGTTGTCCATCGAAAATTCTCCACCGGCATTGCTGTAAATCGCCACCGAGTCGAAATTCGCCGGTGGCTCCGAGCGGATGCCATTTTACCGTTGGCTGATTGCCATCGGCGTCATGCCCGGGCCACCGCAACGCAATGGCGGCGTGCGTTACGCCAGTGGTGTTGGGGGAGGACTTGGGGGCTGTGAGCCCGTGTACGGTCAACGTTGTGGCAACTTCGTAGTCGTGCCAGCTGGCGTCACCCAAGGCAACAGCCCGGTCGTAGTATCGCTGGACGCTACGAATGCCATGCTTCGTCAGCTTCCACTTGCCGTCGGTTATTTGTACGGCGTCATCAATCCGTTTGACTTGCGACCAGTCAATCACATAAGGAATTGGCCAGCCCAAACCGTTCTGCTGATTGTCGATGTTCACCACTTGGCTGGCCACACGATCGTCGCTAGTTCGAGCTTCAATTGTGACTATGTTTTCTCCATCGCGGAGAAGAGATCTGGCAATTTCTACGTTGAAGTCACCATCTCGGGCTATTCGTTTGTTGTCTTCGTGGAAAGAAAGCGGCTGAGCTATCCCGTCGTTCAAACGAAATGTAAGCGAACTAATGGCTGCGTGCTGTTTGACTGACCCAAGGATATTGATCCAGCGTTGGGGATGTCCACCGAGATGTCCGAAACGCTGATGATCGCCGTACCAAAGACTGATGGATGGATCCGCCTTGCCAGGTCGTTTATCAATGGTTACGTCAACATCGTTGGCTTGTTCCGGCCCAGGGGTAGTGCGGCCGCGCGAGACTTGTTGACGGAGTAACGTCAACAGTCGTTCGACAACTTGCGGATGCTGTTGAGCTTGATTGGTCTGTTCGCCAATGTCTTGTGTCATGTCGTAAAGTTGCACCAGCGATTGCCCGGCTTGTTCAATGGCCGACCAACTCTTGGCCGTTGGTTTGGGATCGGTCCAACCACCCGAATCGGGACATAGGCAGAGTTTCCAATTGTCTTGGCGTATCGCAAAATAGCCCGAGACCGAATGATGGATCACATCGCGACGGGCAGGTGTCGAATTGCCTTGGTCTGTTGTACCTCGTAGTGTCGGGAGAAAACTAAAGCTATCTTCGGCAGCGCCCGACGGCAGCGGTTGATCGACAACGTCAGCGATAGTGGCCAGCACGTCGGTCAAACAAACCAGGTTCCCGCTGCGTGTATTGGGTGCCACATGTTGGGGCCAAGAAACAATGAAGGGAACGCGATGCCCTCCGTCCCAAATATCCGCTTTGGAGCCGCGAAGATCGCCGCTGGGGAAGTGCCCGAGTTTCTGCAACTGAGACATCTTGGATGTTGGTGCCGAGGTGCCATTGTCGGAACTGCAGATGATCAGCGTATTGTCGAGTTGACCAGTTTCACGTAGAGCTGCGACGACTTGGCCAAAGCTATCATCGGTTTGCATCACAAAGTCAGCATGCTCGTTCAGACCGCTCTTACCTTGCCACGCGGGACTGGGGACCACGGGACTATGGGGTGAACTCCAGGGGATATACAGCAAGAACGGTTGTGGGTTGCCTTGACGACCATGAATGTAGTCGACTGCCGTTTGCGTTAACCTAGGGAGCATTTCGATCGGTTCGAGTTCCGCGGTAACGCGATCATTGTCGATCCACGTTTTGATCTGTCGCGCGTGATGGAACCCATGGAATTCGTCAAAGCCACCGCGGTCGATGGGGCCATGGGTCACGGTCGCTCCGACAGGTACATCCCCTGAATTTTCTTGGCCGTCGAACAACATGCCCAAATGCCACTTGCCAATCACTGCGGTGTGATAGCCGGTTGCATGTAAGAATTTAGCCACTGTCAATCGATCTTCGGCAATTAGCGACTGGCCACCGGTCAAGACTCCTTGCTGCAGTCGTGTCCGCCACGCATAACGGCCGGTCATCAGTCCATAACGCGTGGGGGTGCACACCGATGAGCCACTGTGCGCATCGGTGAAAATCATCCCACCGGCGGCAATGGCATCCAGTTGCGGTGTTTTAATCTTGCCGCGTGTTGGATTCAAACATTGCAATTCACCAAAGCCCATGTCATCCGCCAGCATGATGACGATATTGGGTCGGTCGGCGGCAGCGGCTGGTTGTGTGTTAACTGCGCATAAGAGTCCGCTGACTGCTACGACGTGTTGAATCACGATGGCGGTGATTGGTCGGACTGAGAAGGAAGTTGGCATTAGCAGTTAGCATTCAAAAATAGTTCGAGTGATTTATTCATAGCCGAAATCGCCAAGATTTTCGGCTGTCATCGTCGCACGACTCTCCGAGTCGTGAAATTCGCCTTACGACTCTCCAAGTCGTGACATCCATTCCAATAAATTCAACTCCCCAAAAGTGTCAGACACTTTTTGTGTTTGACTCTCAGGGGACTGGAGCGACTACAGGGCGATGGGCTTGGATTTGTGCTTGGAAATCTCCCAGGCTGGGCCAATGTAACGGTTTCCCCAAATCAACCTCGGCCACGGCAATGGATCCCCACTGTTCAGCATGCGCTAGTGTCTGGCCATCGCGGTTGTAAATCGCCGATTGGGTCCAGTTGCTAGAAACATCAGTGTAGGTGCTGCTGATCAGGACAACGTGATTTTCGCAGGCACGGGCTGAAGCTAAAAGCGGATTGCAACCCCAGACGGGCCAGGCAATGACTTCCGCACCGCGATTGGACAATTCGCGTGCCACTTCTGGAAAAAAACCATCGTAACAAATCATCATGCCCACTTTTCCGAAACGAGTGTCGAATATCGGGTATTCATCACCGGGCATGATGCCCCCTTCGATCTCGCCGCGCGGCAGAGTTACCTTGCGATACTTGCCGACCAGCTCGCCATCGGGCCCGAGCAAGACCGCTACGTTGTAGATCAAATGTCGGTCGCGTTCGAGTAAGCCGGCGACGATATACAACTGATGCTGCTTGGCTAGCTTGGCAAAATAGTCGGTTGATGGACCAGGGATGGGCTCAGCGGCGTCGGCGTAGGTGCCACCCGATTGATAGTAGGTTAGCGTTTCCGGCAGGACAATCAGATCGACCCCCTGCCCTGCTGCTTGAGCAATCAGCGGGGCGAACTGTTGGCACTTTTCAGCGCGAGTTTTTCCAGCTTCGGGGCGCAAATGCACGGTGGCCAATCGCACTCGCCGTGGCTGAGGAGCATCGACGGCTTGCAGCTGGGGTAGGCTCCACAGAACGGTGGAATTGGGCGGTCCCCAGCGAAAATGCAATTCGATACGAGCTTGAGTTGCGTCAGGTGGCGCGAGATAAACTCCTTCCAACCGATCCCACGCCTTGGTAGTTGAAACGACTTTGGGAAACTCGGGTTCGGCCTGCGGCCGCTGGCCGGGATTGTACGACAGAAAACTCGGCTCAGCATGCGTCGCCTGGCTGCCTTCGTTGGTCAGCCAAACAATCCTTGCGATGGCTGCTCGCCGCGGCAAGTCGACGTCGATGGTTTGGCGATCCACGGAAAATTGATAGTAGCGATCGCCTGTGACATCGATTGTTTTTTGCCAATAGCCTGCCAGGCCTTTCCGCTGATCGGCACGGATGACCAGGGCTCCACCAGCGCTAGGGCCACCCGTCGGCTCCCACGCGAAGTCAGGACGGATTTCATCGCGTGGCGCATATGCCGACCAACCCTCTGGCTCAGCTTCGCTGGCATACAGGGGGAGGGCAAGGCAGCCAAGTAAACCACTGAAAAGTAGAGCACTCAACCAAGCCATCAATTTTCTCATGGAACGCATCCTTCCACTAAACGGATGTGAATAACGTTCTCCATTGTAGCGGAACGCGCTAAGAGTTTCGGCTTTTCGTGCTTTATCCGTGCTTCGGCCTTGCCATCCGTGCTAGCCCCCAAAGTCATAGTCCTAGCACGGATCGCAAAGCCGGGGCACGGATGACCAGAGCGCATCGCTTGATTGAGGCTACGCAGGCGCCCGCCGCCGCTGCCGATCGGCTAGAATCAATCGCGGTATACTCCTACGAACCCTTAAGCATGTGAGCCCAATTCATGAGTTGTATTCGTTGTTCGTGGCTGCTGTCCGCTATCGTGTTGACCACGCTGTCAGGATTGTCGTTGGCGCAATCCGAACCAGCCACCGGCACCTTTGGCGCAGCTCAAGTGTTGTCGCTTTATCCGGGAGTGGCACCTGGATCGGAGAACTGGAAGTACTCTGAGAAAGTCATCGAAGGGAAATTGGGTCCGCAGGTTCGCAATGTAGTGAGTCCGACATTGCTATATTTTCCGGCATCCCAGCCCAATGGATCGGCAATGATTGTGGCGCCGGGTGGGGGCAATCGTACGCTGATGATGAGCTATGAAGGGGTGGATATCGCCAAGAAGCTCAATGAGCTGGGAGTGGATGCGTTCGTGCTCAAGTATCGTTTGAATTACGATGCCTCGCAGGTCGCGGGGGGCAATCCGGCACAGGCTGATCCGCAAGCGGGTCAAGACGTTCGCGCTATGTCGGCTGATGACGGACGCAGGGCGATGGAAGTGCTGCGGACGCGAGCGACTGAGTTCAACTACCAGCCTGATCGCATAGGCATGATTGGCTTCTCCGCTGGGGGCGGCCCAGTCCGCGGAGCGCTAGAAAGCCAAGCCGCCACGCAGCCCAATTTTGCAGCGCTGATTTACGCTGGCCCTAGTCGCGATGGGAAGGTCAATGTCCCCGCCGGAGCACCACCACTATTTCTAGCCGCGGCCGTCGATGATCGCTTGTGCCAAGTTGCCATTGATACGTTTTTGGCCTGGCGAGCGGCGGAAAAACCGGTTGAGTTGCACCTCTTTCAAATGGGAGCGCACGGCTTCGTGAATAGAGGAGGAGGCGCCGATCATTTCATGGATCGATTGGGCGAGTGGATGCAGGTCAACGGTTGGTTGGCCACGGTCAATAAATAGGTCCCGAGAATACGTACTCTGCCAGTTTAGCTCTTCAGTAACTGACTTGAGAGAATTGTTATGCGACTCAAGGAGATTGCGTTAGTACTAATCGGCATCGGCGTGGCAGTGCTTTGCAATTGGACCTACCTGATGACCGATATATTTGTGGAGACTCGGACCGGTCAGTTGCTCGACTATGCTCTAAATCCCAATGAGGTCCTGCACTATGTGGCGGGTTGGCCGCTGAAGTATTATGTTCGCGCCGAATACCCAGGTGGCTTCCAAATCACTGATTTTAGTATCGGTCGATTGTCTATTAATGTCGTGACTTGGTGCGGCTTCCTGGGGGCTCTCTTTTTGTATGAATGGTTTGCCTATTGGTCGCTCATCCGCAGTCGACGTTTGGAGCGAGCGGCCAGCGAGTTCTTTCCGAGTGACAATGCGGGTGCATTGCCAGGGTCTGTAGAAGTACCCGTCCGTCGTGGGATTCAACGCCAGCTCAGTCTGCGCGATATGTTGGTGTTGATGCTAATCATTTCGCTGGTCTTCGCTTATGGTCGATTGCTTCATTCGCAGCGAGTGGCGCACACGAAGTTTGCCTCGAAGCTCGCGAGCAAAGGAGGTGGGGCGAGCCTGACAGCGCAGCTACCAGCTTTCTATGCACCGTGGATTCCGACCACGCTCAAACAGCTGTTGCCACGTATTTCGTCGGTGTCACTTAAATCTCCCTCAGATGTAGAGCTGGCGGAAGTGCTCCGTTTAGAAGGACTGAGCCAGTTGAGCTTAAGTGGAAATACCTACGATCTGCGCTTGTTGGCTGACGTTTCCGACAATCCCTATTTGCGAAGCATCGCGGTTACAGATCGCGACGTTGACACAGAGTTGATGTCTGCTCTGGGGGCCGCCCAGCAGTTGCAATCGATCAATCTATTGCAGACCAACACCACCAGCGAATTGCTGCAGGGATTGGGTGAAATGCCAGCGCTCTCACGCATGAATTTGATGCGCACCGATGTCAAATTGGATAGCGACGAAGTGCCTGTGTGGGCAAACCAAGTACAAGACTTGTCATTGCCACGTCCAGAGCCAAACGAGTCGATAACGATCAAGCTGCGAGGTTGGTCAGCCCTGGAGCGACTGAATTGTTATGGAATCGATTCGGTGGAGAACTCGCAGCCAGTCAAGCTCGTATTGCGCGAGTTGCCCGCGCTGACAGCCATCAATCTCGATGCACGCCAACTGTATGACCTGGAGCTGTCGCAACTGCCACGCCTTGAGAGAATTGAGCGTTTGGATTGGCGCATCGCTCCAAGTTTGCCAACCAACGTTTCGACTTCTAACCCTGCGACTCCCAACGCATCGGTGCCATCCGCTCCGTGGATTCGCAAGTTGATTGTGGACAACGTGCCAGCATTAAAAGAATTGGAAATCTACTGCCGACAATTGGAGGAAGTGCAATTGGATGGCAGCGGGCCCACGACAATACGTTTGACGACCACTGCAGAACTAGACCCGCTCTCGATGACATCCACCGTCATAGCAAGTCAAACGAATTACATAGTGGTCGATGGGAGACTGGTTGATCCATCACTAGAAACTGATATTCCAGTCCGACTTCGGCAGTCTTGGTTGGATTGTTTCAGCCAAACCAATGGTCCACGCGTATTGGACCTTAAGCGGTTTCCATTGAGCGGTATGGACTTTGAGCCGTTGGCACGCAACACGTCTATCACGTCGTTGTTAATGTCTCATGCACGAGTTGCCCCTGAGCAACTGGCTGCGCTGCATAGTATGAAACAACTTCAGTTGCTCGATCTGCAAGGGATCGTCATCGACGGTGCCGTCATTGAGCAACTTTTAGCGGCTTTGCCGAATTTGCGTAGCTTAAAATTCGAAGGTAGCCAGCTTGCCGATCTCAAACTCGAGAATCACTCGCACTTCGAGTCATTGCTCGTGGATCCCAACGCCTATGGCCAATTAGCCAGGTCGAATTACGTCAGCTATTTCCAGACGTACAAATTGAAAACGCTCCATGTGGTAAATATGCCCAAGTTGGCTGACAGCCTAATTGTTTCGCCCGGCGTGCAGAGCGTTCGCATTGAACAGGCACCGGCGCTGCTCGGCCTAATTTTCGGTGGACCGATTCCTAAGGAGACCACGCTCGAAGGTTTCCGTGATCTTCGCGAATTCAGTGGTGGCGGTCCACATGTAACGGATGCGATAGCCACGGCCGTGCTGACATGCTCACAGTTGAAGTTTTTGACGCTGGCTCACGCGCAACTAAGACACGAGACATTGGCGAGCATTGCGGAACTGAAACAATTGCAATATCTGTGCTTGTCGGGCACTCCCATAGATGCCGAGCTGGTGGTTACTTGGAAAGCGTTACCGCAGCTGCGCGCTCTTCACTTGGAGGGGACAGTGGTCACCGCGGCTATGCTAAAGGCTATCTTTAGCTTGCGGAACCTAGAGGAGTTGGCCCTGGACGACTTGGATGCCTCAGCAGTGGCGGCGCTCGGTGAGCTGCGCAAGTTGCGGGTGGTGCGCCTGCGACGGGCTGAAATCACCAAGGAAAATCTGTTGGTGTTAGCCAAGCTACCGATAGTGGAAGAGCTCGATTTAGGCGAATGTCACATTGGCGAGGAAGCTCTTGAGGCTTTGGCGGAGAATTCGTTGCCGATGTTAAAGCTCTTGATCTTGAAGGCCGCTGAAGTGCCGGGTAAGCCGCTTCTCAAGCTAGCGAAGAAGAATGAGCAGATGGCTATTGATCTTACGAATGCTGTTATCGACGCTTCCGCAACGGATGCACTGGTGGCACGGAACCGCGCTGTGTTTTTCGATTCAAGCGATCCAATGCTTGGAGCAATACCGTTCAATATGCAAAACGCGAGTATCTTTGCCCGAGTTAGAAACGGATCCAATAGCGCAGTCTGGCCGGGTGCTGTTCCCGCCCAGCAATACGGTTCTCCCGCTACATCGAGCGGTTTACGTTAGCCAAAGTACTGGTTTGGCTGTTTTGACCGGCTTTGCGAAAACTCTCTTAACACATAAGTTACTTCGAGGTTGGGCCAACGACTTTCTCATCTTGTTTCAGTTCGCGGATGCGAATGTTTTTCCAAGCGACCTGATAAGGTCCAGTTCCCGCTTTGATGGCATGAACTTGCAAGCCGATGAAGCCAGTGGCGTCGCGATCGTCGGTGAAATCAGCGACGGGGACATCGTTGACAAAGCTGCGAATTCGATTGCCTTGAGCGATGATCCGCATGCGATTCCACTCATCAGGTTTGTAGGCTTGTTGCTTCTCCGTCCCATCGATTTTTTCATCCAACCACTTTGTGCGTCGCCCCTCATCCCAGAAGTTGCCCGTACAGGAGAACTCATTCTTACTGCTGCCGCAAATTTCAATTTGATAGCCATAGGTTTCTCCCGCCTTGCGGATACGATCGGGTTTTGACTCCTGAGGGGTATCCTTGGCGTACACCTGCGAGCGGATTTGCACTCCAGAGTTCAATTTGGGATCGCATTTGACCTCGAATTCAAGAATGAAGTCTGCATACGGCCCACGCGTTAGAAATGTATTAGGACCCGTCGTACCCGTCTTGCCAACGATCACCCCATCGACCAGTTCATAGCTGGCGGTGCCGCCCACTTTCTGCCAATCTTTCAAGTCGCTTCCAACTAAGTTTTGCCAGTTTTCGGACTGAGCCAATAGCCTAGATGCTGGCATGAACATGCAAGTTAGGCAAAGTGTAGTGAGCAAAAGCCGCGTCATGGTAGGTGCTTTCCAAAATGAGATTTACTGGACGGGGTTCGTGATAGCTAGTATATCATGGGCCAATCATCAACAGTCGCAGCAATCTACGTCGCGGAACGCGCCAAGAGTTTCGAAGGCCGGATGGAAGGCCGACTTCGGCACCGCCGAAAGTCTTGGCGACTTCCGCTACAAAACAGAGCGCTCGCGCCATGCGATTGACTGGCCTCCGGACTCCTTTTTTGTGCTAGACTCTTCTCATGCTAATTCCACACCACCAACTGGCCACTGCCACACTACGCGCGATCGTGCAAGAATTCGTGACGCGGGACGGCACCGATCACTCATCTATTGAAAAGCGTATCGAGACGGTTCTTCGTCAGTTGGAAAAGGGCCAAGTCGAATTGCACTTCGACGAACAAGATCAATCTTGCCAGATTGTGCCGTGCCAAATCGATGGAGTTGACCATGAGTCTACCGGAACTGATTGAATCGGAAGAACAACTCGAAGAAGTATTAACGACTCCGTCCCAGGAATTGGTCGAAGCCTGTCGCCAACTGGCCGATCCCCTGGTTGTACTTGGAGCGGGTGGCAAGATGGGGCCCTCGTTGGCTGTGTTGGCCCGCCGCGCCATTGAGCAAGCGGGTGTGGATGTACGCGTCATCGCCGTCAGTCGTTTCAGCAATACTGCTTCGAAGGACTATCTTCACGCACGGGGTGTCGAAACACGCAATGCCGATGTGTTCGACCGCCAGCAGCTCGATGAATTGCCTGATTCGACCAACGTGGTCTATCTGGTCGGCATGAAGTTTGGCACCAGCAGTGATCCTGTGCCGACTTGGGCAACGAACACCATCGCCCCAGTACACGCTTGCGAACGCTTTGCAGGCGCGCGACTGGTGGCTCTGTCGACAGGCAATATCTATCCTTTATGCGCCGCAGATAGTGACGGGTCAGTAGAGAGTGATCCACTGACCCCTGTGGGCGAGTATCCTAACGCCGCGGTGGCCCGCGAGCGAATTTTTCAGCACTACGCGGCTAACAATAATACACCGACGGTGCTGATGCGACTCAATTACGCGCACGATCTTCACTATGGCGTGCTGACAGATATCGCCAGCAAGATCTGGCGGGGGGAACCGATTGATGTGACCATGGGACATTTCAATGCGATCTGGCAAGGCGATGCCAACGAGAAGATTCTGCGAAGTTTTGCGTTGTGCAGTTCTCCAGCCACAGCGGTCAATTTGACGAGTCCAGAGATTTACGCTGTGCGAAACGTGGCCAGCCGTCTAGCTGCATTGCTGGATCGTGAAGTGTGCTTCACGGGGAGGGAAGCCCTCACCGCGCTGCTCAGCAATACGCAGGTCATGCAATCTAAACTGGGACCGCCAAGAATTGGGCTAGAACAAATGTTGACATGGATCGCACATTGGACGCAGATGGGCGGTTCCACTCACAACAAACCGACGCACTTTCAAACGCGCGATGGTAAGTTTTAGCACCTCGCGGCATGCGTGTCCGACACCTTTTTCGATTGATTCTCAAGAGCACGCCAACTGAGGTCACCATGTCGCACTCGCCTAAGTCAATTGATGAAGTTCGCCAACTGCTGCTCCAGGGACTGGTCATACCCGCTCATCCGTTGGCCTTGACTGCAGAGTCGAAACTTGACGAGCGGAGACAACGCGCTCTGTCGCGTTATTATCTCTCAGCCGGGGCGGGAGGTTTGGCCGTTGGTGTGCATACGACTCAGTTTGCGATTCGCGAGCCGCAATTCGATCTGCTCAAGCCGGTGTTGGAACTAGCTCAAGAGGTTGCCGCAGAGTTTTCTACCGAGCAACCTCTGATGATCGCTGGTATTTGCGGACGTACGCCGCAAGCGGTGCGCGAAGCGGAACTGGCGGTGTCGCTTGGCTATGACGCGGGATTGTTGTCACTGGCAGCTTGGCCTGATGGCGACGATGAGGAATTACTGGTCCACTGTCGGCAAGTTGCTGCTGTGATTCCACTGGTCGGCTTCTATTTGCAGCCAGCGGTGGGGGGCCGCCGACTGAGCAGCGAATTCTGGAACCGCTTGTGTGAAATTTCAGAAGTGGTCGCGATCAAAGTGGCGCCTTTCAACCGCTATCAAACCCTCGATGTGATTCATGCCGTCAGTCGCAGTGGTCGCGCATCGGAGATCGCTTTGTTGACTGGCAATGACGATTCAATCGTCATCGATCTATTAACAGAGTATCGGCTTGACGGTGAGTTGGGTAGTTTGCCACTTCGCTTCCATGGCGGCTTACTCGGCCACTGGGCTTGTTGGACTAGAGCTGCAGTGCGATTGTTCGAGCAAATCCAAGCGGCGTGCGACGACACGGTTCAGGCTTCGACCTTAATCGATTTAATGACCATCGCTCATCAGGTAACCGATATGAACGCGGCCATCTTCGACGCAGCCCACAACTATCGCGGGTGCATCGCTGGCATCCACGAAGTGCTGCGTCGACAAGGCCTGCTGGCGGGGATCTGGTGCCTGGATCCGCATGAAAAGCTCAGTCCCGACCAAGCCGACGAGATCACACGTGTGTGTCACAGCTACCCCCATCTGATCGACGACGATTTTGTAAAAGAGGGACTAGCGAGTTGGCTGCAATAGGAGAGTCTGGTGCGACTTCGTCCAACCGTCGCTGACCAATTTGATTTGCCACGCGATTCAGAGATCGCGACTTCCGTCAAGGATTCTCGCTATGTCGACACCGTTCTCATTCGGTCGAAAGAAGATCACATACCTACTGACGGTAAATGAACGGCAATCAGGTACGCCAAACCCTCTTCGCACCTCGCCCAATCCAGGATTGTCAGCAAGTGTTTGGCATACCTCCTCGATCCGATCGACCATCTTGATGGCAGCAGCAACATTGTGGTCTGCAATGTACTCACTGATCCCCGTGATGTCGATTTCGGCCTCGTTGGAAAGGACGAACGTTGGCATTGTTAAGACTCAATGCGATCTTGGAGTCGGCTTCGCAGTTTTGCAAACGCTGCTGGCCCGTCTGTACTGCGACCTTCGTCGATCTGCTCAAATCCTTTTTGGACTTCCTCGGCCAATACCTCTCTGGCCTGCAACAGCCTTAAGCTCTCCGCGACGACTTCTTGTGCGGACAAGTATCGCCGCCGCGCGACGAGCGATTCGACAAATGACTCATATTCGTCTGGTACATCAATGGACATGGCATTCTCCTTATTGCCACCATTGTACTCGAGAGCCGAGTTACTGTACAACGTTGAACTGAAGCACTTGTCGTGTTGCTGATAGTGATGGCTCAAACCACTGGTGTGTAGCGGGCATGATACCGCATCGAGTGCGTTGCTCTCCGTTGCGGGTTCATCCCGGCGGGAGGGTGACTGGTGAGCTCCGTTTATCATGAAAGCGTCGGCGGACGAGTGGCAAGGATAGCCGACACGTAGCGTAGGACCGAGTCCGCAACCTGGGTGAGCCTGACCCAAGTGATTTTCCAAGCAACTCCTGTAAACAGGGTCGCTGACCCTTCAGGACTAAAGTCGCTGGCGGTAGCGGATGGTCATGAGGGGGCCGGGGTAGAGGACTTCAATCCCGTGATGCTCGGTGTCGGATAATAACCGAGCTGCGTTCTTGCCGACTTGCAACCATTGAGGGTCTAGGTCAACGACGGAATAGATGACATCATGTCCACCAGCGGCGGCTACATTTAATGCATGACCGTTGAGTGTGAAATAGTCTTTGACCTCCCCTGCGCCTCCATCCCACACGCAAATGCTCAAGCTCGCGCGGTCAATCAACGCAGGTGCAATGTCGAGCGGAAAGTCACACGTTCTGACGCGACCGGCGCGGCTCCAAAACGGCGAGGGGGCGTTCTGACAAGCAATGAGCGCAACCTCGATTCCTGGCGGATGGGTGATGAATAGCGGCGCTGTGGGAGCCGATTGCCAGTAGAGTGTACGCGCCTTCCAATAACGTTCGCCATTTTCATGCAATGTGTTTTCTCGCGCAAGCTCTTCTGAATCGTTGTACCATTCGACCACCGCGCGAACTTGAACGTCGTTTTGCGCAGGGAGCATGGATGTGTCCCACGTGACTTTATACGGGGCCGAATTGGAAGAGCCGACATGTCCGATCGGCTCTTTGCGTTTGGTCATCCCATGCCAGTCACGGGTGACACCATCGCCATTCTCATCAAAGCCATCGTATTTAGCGAAATAATGCACTGCTGATATTCGCTGAAATAAGTGATCCGGTATCGGCAGCGAAAGCTCAAAGCTGTCTGTTTGCGATGCATCAATAACCACTTGCGGTGGATCGGCTACCAATTCAGCAAAGTCTTCCAACGTTTGGCTGCCCGCCGGCAGCAACGCATCGAGCCCCGCTTCCTCGACAATGAAATGTCCCCAAAATGTATGCTCGCCATCGACGGCAAACTGCAATGCATTTTGACCTTGAACCAAGTCGGTGATCTTCAACGGGATATCGCAATAGGCGTGGTTACAATGTTTGTCATCGGGTACTGAAATAGCATAGGTAGAACGGCCGTTGATGGTCACACGGCGATTATTGCTCTCTGGATGGCCACCCCACAGTTCTAGTACTAAGCGAGCCGCTTCAATTTCCCGCAGTGGCTCGAGCATCGGAATTAACATCATCCCATTTCCCTTCGGTTCACGACGACTGTGAAAGTTTGGGTGCGTGGCCACATAGGGATCATTGACGCGAAAGCGATTGTTGCTGATGGGATTAAAAAACTCATCCCCCATCTGAAACCAAAAGCGCTGGTAGAAATGTGGTTCGCTGGGCCACGGGTGCCCTTCGGCCGGCTGTGGACCACGCCAACGATTGGGTTCGACTTGTTGCGCGGGTCTCTCGTCTTGGGCAATGGCGAGCGAAGTTGAGTTGAGCATTGCGGCCAGCAAAAGCCAGAAGCCAAACCTGAATTTCAGTGTCATGCGTTGCCTCGTGAGAGTTTTTGGTGGCGACTATTAATAGTCATCGTCCGTAAACCTAAACCTAAACCTAAACTTAAACCGACACTTCTCGCTGATCGCCGGTACCGATAGGGCTTTTTTACCCTCCCGCGCGCCCAAGCTCGCTATCAAGAGTGCATGTTTTCGCGGGAGCGACCGTGTTAAAGTTTAGCAATAGGTGACGTGGAAAAAAAGTTTCTATT
>JBGSNE010000307.1:0-34152 GCA_041739785.1 Pirellulaceae bacterium | reverse complement strand
AATAGAAACTTTTTTTCCACGTCACCTATTGCTAAACTTTAACACGGTCGCTCCCGCGAAAACATGCACTCTTGATAGCGAGCTTGGGCGCGCGGGAGGGTAAAAAAGCCCTATCGGTACCGGCGATCAGCGAGAAGTGTCTGATTGCCTCGTTTTCTCCAATGCGAGGGAGGGTGAAATACACCTTTGTACCAGCGATCAGCGAGAACTGTCCGAACTGGCAGACAACCTGTTGCACGATGCTGTGTAAGTAATCGCCGAATTCAGTACTCTTCATCGGATGCGAACTCATAGACGATATCTTGTCTGGAAAGATCTTCCGTTGCGTAGCGACAACTAAACACAAAACGACCATCGTTTGACACGCCCTGCACGGCTTCTGTATTCGCGGGTTCGTTTTTTCTAGCGCTCGCGTACAACGCGCGTGGGCGTGAGACCTGCACCTTACTCCATGTCTCGGTATCGAACACCACAATGGATTGACTGGATCTCACATCCCCATGGATGTGATGGATGCAACCGATAGCCAGCCAGCGACCATTGTTGGACCAGACGGCAGACTCAATACTGTTACATAAACATGGCAATCTAACCCGCTGGCTAGCGAAACCTACGTGTACGTCTATAGCGACTATAGGTGCCGTCGGTTGCGTCCCGAACGGTGCTTCGGAATAGGTGCTCATCGCGGTAAATGGCCGGTTAGAACTTATCCGCGCATTGGCTGGCACAGTCCCCCAGGCAGAACGCCTACTGATGGACTCTTCGTCGTTGGCTAAAATACCAAGCTGATGAATTTGCGGGACCGCAAACGAACAGATACCCAGCCCATTCTCTCCGAGACCCCAGCATTCGGCGATTCTGAAAGGAATACCGACATCTTGCCGATCTCCCGTTGCAGTATCCAGTCGAATGATTTTTCCTAATCCCCTTCCTTCGTTACTCCAAACAATCAGCGTCGACTGCACACACTGCACACCTCGGACCGCGATTTTAGGCAACGACCAGCTCTGAACAGGTCCTTCGCTAGTGCAGTCCCAAACGCTGGAATCGAACAGAAGCAATATTGATCTACTTCCGTTGGTCCCCATCAATACCAAGCCCTGGCTGTGCGGAGCGGGAAATAAGCTCCACGTTATGCGCCCACGTTCTGATTTCAGCCATTGATACTCGGCTTGCAGTTGTTCGTCGTCGAGGGACCAAGATGTCCCCACAAGCTCCCGTGTTTCCAAATCACGGATCTCCAGTTCGCCACTACGCAGAAACGCAACTTTGTTTTGTGAGTCGTCGATTACTATATGCCAGCTTGCGTTTCCTTCCCGGAATAGGCTTGACGGCTCAATAACATGCCTGGCCAATTCATCGGCGATCAAGCAGGCATTGCCTAGTGAAAACCAAGTGAGTAGCCCAATCGCCCATGAAGTATTTGCAAACACGGTAGGCTCCGGTGAAGTAAAGATCAATTCTGACTAGAAGCAGAATTCTCAGTCGTAGTCGTTGATTCCGGCGCTACCGTTGCTCCGGGCGCTTCCGTTGCTTCGGGCGCTTCCGTTGCTTCGGGCGCAACTGGCTCAGAGTCGTCTGCGGCTGGGCGTCCAGCGCCCCGATTTTGACCACCGCCAGGTGGGCCAGCGGATGCCATGAATTCGTCTTTGGTAATTGCTCCGTCGCCATCCGTGTCGGCACCGGCCATGCGCTCTTGCATACGTTCGCTAATTTCTTCACCTTCAAGCTTACCATTGCCGTCAGCGTCGCGTTCTGCAAAGAAAGCCTCTCGATCAAAACCACCTCCACCTCTGCCGCCCCGTCCACCGCGACCACCACCTTCTTGTCCTTCGCTCCCTCCATCCGCGTTGCCTGAGGTCTCTTGTCCATTCCCTTCACTAGAGGTCTCTGAGGCGACCGAGCCCGTGTTGCCAGTTAAGTAGATCACATAGGGTAAAATTCTGGGCACTGCAAAATAGGCAATCACTGCCAGCATACCGACCGTAGCCAGGAACGGCAGTGAGAACAAAGAACGTTTTGGCGAGGGATCATTGGATGGTTCAGTGGACATTAAAATGCTCCGGCGAAGTGAAGAGGCAATAAAACTAAATGACATCACGCCGACATTGTACACTGAATACCTTTTGCCAAGAGAACTTGAGCTACGGGAGTATTCCGCTCACCGTTCACTGGCGACGTTAAAGCCGGACAACAAACACTGACGTTTTTGACTTTCACGAGTGGCAAGCGGCCGGGGGGAGTTGCAGCGTTGTGCTGCCGCGAAAGCGCTGTGCGCGTTGCGGCCTACACTTGCTGCCTCAACTGCGCTGCGCTTGTTGCGGCCTGCGTCTTGTTGCAGCCTACATCTATGCCTACTTCTAAGGCGAGCGGCTGGGAAATGCCATCAAGCGACTGGGGCTAGCGACTAATAGTGTGTTGTCAACGAACAAGACATTGACTCCATCCGATCCACCGGGTTGCACTGGGTAGCGAGCAGTCATGAACGGCAAAGTAGGATGGACCGGGGTGTCAGCAAGATTCGCAGAGAACACAAAGATCTCTCCAGCTGTTGGCCAGTAAATGTTTTCGCCGGCGATGACGCCGCGACCCAAACCGCGAGGGCTGGGAAGAGCGCCGACGACCAAGGGGGTGGTGCTGGCGGGAAACTGCGATTGAATAGCGCCGGTCTTCAAATCAAGCCATAGCAGGCGATCACCACTGACGACCAAACTCTCGCTATGGGTGCCAAGCAGCTGAACGACATCCGCCACGGAGCTGTCATCGGTCGACCACACCAATTCGCCGGTGAGCGCATCGAGCGCAAAGATTTCTGGGGCGTCTTGGGGAGCACAAATGACCAATCCGCCGGAGAGAAAACACGGCGTCAAGTCGCGGTAGCGATATCGATTGGGCTGAGGAAACTCCGAATTGTCTCGAGGTGTTGAGTACTGAACCAACCACTGGGTCGCGCCTGTCAACGGATCGATGCAGACGATGGAACCTAAGTTGGTGTTGTAAAAGAGTCGACCACCTGCCAGCGTCAACTGCTGATGCGCGAGCAGGTTGGCGCGTTCGGCCCCCGGCACGGTTCCAGCGGCCAATGTTCCCGACTTCCACAGCAATTCACCACTGACACGATGAAACGCGGCCACGCTGCGTCGCAAGCCAACGTGATCGCGCTCGGCCACGGCTACTAACAACATTTCACCCCATGCCAGCGGCGGCCCGTCAAATTCGGCGTGGCTGAACTCAGGTTCGGTCAAATGCAGTGGAAAGCCAGCCAGCAAACTCCCTTGTTTACTCAGGTCGAGCCCAATGAGATAGCTGGCCGATGATGCAGCGGTACTGGCAGGGCGTGGATTGAAACGACCGGTAATGGGGCTGCCCAACCGCGCATAGAGACTGTCACCGATAATATCGAGCGTGCCGCGGGGGACACCAATCATGGGATAGCCTAACGGCAGATAGGCGGCTGCCGAGATATGACTATCAAACAATGGCAGTGCCGAACGCGCGTCAGGCCAAGGCTCGCCCGTGTGCAGATCGTAAGCCACGATGCGGGTCATTTCGTTGACATACACGCGACCATCGTTGACGACGGGATAGTAGGGCAACGTACCACGCTCGGTCTCAGCCACGCGAGGTTTACTGGCCGCTACACGATCACTGTTGGCCGAATACTTTTCCAACAATTGCGACCAAGCAGCCCAGTCGACGAATGCCGGTTTGGAAGTAGCAGGCGGACTGGTGGAGGAATCTAGTTTTGGCTCTATCCGTCCCGTAGAACGATTGTCCCGCAGTGCGAAGGCACTTACCGTCGTTTCGCCATCGACCAATGGTGACCAACTATCGAGCTGCAACATGAAACTCTTAAGCTCGGCGGTATCGGGCGAGGGCAACCGGGTGACCAATTGATCGGCCCAAGCCCGTGTGGCGTCGAGATCCAAGGCTGCTGGATTCATGGCAGCGGCCATCAACAGACGTCTGGCGGCGGCGATGAGTTGTTTGGCTGCGGTCGGATCATCGTAGCTGCCGATCATCGCCTGCCACAATTGATCTCGTTGCTCACTTGGCAAACCAACACAGAGCTGTTGCCATGCGTACGAAGCGGGAAGCGTGCTGGTTGAATTGTCGATGGGTGTATCGGTAGGGGAATTGCTGGTCGGTGCGGTTACTACCACGCGCACTTGATCCGAGAACAATTGGACCATCTGACTGGCCGCAACGGTCCAGCCGAATTCCAAGTACAAATCAGTCAGAAACAACTGAAATTCTGGTCCATGCTCCGTCGCTCCATAGCGTCGAGCCAAGCGCTGAGCGGCCAAGGGATCTTTGGTCGATTGCAATTGCGCGAGCGCCAGTTCAGCTGGTCCGCGCCGTCGCGAGTTAAACGCTTCGGCCGCTTCTGGAAACTGTTTTAGTAATTCGCTGGTTTTCGAACGCACCCATTCAGCCAAAGGAATATATCGCTGCGTGGTGAGCGTTGCGGCGCGTGGCGAATGCGCGGTGGCGACCAGTCGATCCTCGGCTTCGTCCAGTAGTTTTTCGAGCAGTTGAAGCGCTTCGTCAATCTCTCCAGCTTGGCTCAACTCAGTGGCTTGCTCCATCATCAAACGTTCGGCCGGGAGTGCCAGTTGCTGGGGTGGCAGCGCGGTAATCTGTTGGGCCTGCGCACACCGACTGGCGACAACCGTGATGAGAGCCAAACAGAAAAAATGCTTGGGAAACTGCAAACTAGACGCTTTGTTACCTATACTCGACTCGGAGAGTCGAGCGACGATGGGCTTCTCGATTCGGAGAATCGAGCGACGATGGGCTTCTCGATTCGGAGAGTCGAGCGACGATGAGCGTCCGTTATGAGACTGAGCTGGGAACATAAATTTGATAGAGCATGAGGTAGACCACAATGCCGGTGATTGAAACGTACAACCAGATCGGCCAAGTGATGACAGACAGTCGACGATGCAGATCGCGCTGGTCGGTCAAACCGAGGTAGATGCTGCCTACCGCTAAAAACGGCACCACTGCAGCCAGCACTACGTGCGTCAACAACACGGCGTAATAAACATAGCGTACCACTGTCGGTGCAACTTGTGGGTCGGTGGGAAACGGTTTGCTACCGGCGTAGGCGTGGTAGGTCAGGTAGCAAACTAAAAAGATGATGTTCACACCAAACGTCGCCAACATCACCTGCTTGTGGGCTTGCTGGCGTTTTTGCTTGATCAATACGAACCCCGCAATGAGCAGCAAAGTG
Organism: Pirellulaceae bacterium; assembly: GCA_041739785.1. Taxonomy (GTDB): domain Bacteria; phylum Planctomycetota; class Planctomycetia; order Pirellulales; family Pirellulaceae; genus Aureliella. The sequence continues at coordinate 28,916 of JBGSNE010000307.1, read as the reverse complement.
GCCAAGGCGTTGAGCGACACATTGATGTGTGGTAGGTAATGGATCACGCTGAGTGGTATCTCCCGGGTAGGTGGCGAATGATAAAAACCAAAAAAGTGGGGCACGGTTGTTGGGTGGAGTATCAGTCGAACAGATAGGGCAATTAGTTGTTATTGGTCCCAAACTCAACATGCTTTGAACGCATACGGTAGTCGCTCCCGGCAGGAACGACCCACCTAGTAATCTATCTCGGCAAGAGAGACCCACACAGTAGTCTCTCTCGGCAAGAGAGACCCACGGTGAGTCAGGACTTAAGCGCTTGGGCGTTGACGGTTTCTCGTTGCACCGGCTGGCCGTCGAGTAGTTTTTGAATGTCACGCTCGAGCTCTTGGAACTGCAACGGATCGTTCCAGGTGTAGTAGCCTACGTTGTTCCCCTCTGCGTCAACCAACACAAACTTCTCGGCATGAAAGCGCAGCGAAGCGGCCAGAAAATACATCTCACCAGCCACGCGAGTGATGTAGCCCAAGTCACCCGTCAAAAACAACCACTGTTCAGGATCAGCTTCGAACCGTTGGGCATACTCGCGCAGCACTTCGGGACGATCGACGTCAGGGTCACACGAGATACTTAGCAGACGAACGGGCTGACCGCGGAATTTCTCTTGGAGCTCCTTCACCTTGGCATTCTGATTGACGCAGATTGAGGGGCACAAAGTAAAGAAGAAGCCAACCACGTAGGGCTGGCCCTTCAGATCTTCACTGCGGATAGTTTCGCCCGAACGCTCAATCAACTCAAAGTGGCTGAGCCATGACTCTCCGCCAGGCGCTGAAAAATCGCGCGGACGATGGCGCGATTTTGTTGCGGGGCTGGCTGGAGATTGGGAGTCGAAGGTATCGGAGTCACGGTTCGGAGAACCGTGCGACGAAGTCGCGGAGACGGTGTTCGGAGAACCGTGCGACGAAGGGTCCGAAGTCAGCGCATCGTCGTCAACGATGGAACGGACGTAAGCAGTGCCGGCTAGTTGCTCTTGGCCGCGACGAGCTTGCCAGGCAAATAGTACGCCTGCTCCAGCGAGCAACAACAACATAAAAAGTGCGAATATGATTTTCAATGCAAATCCTCTTTCGTCGGCTGCAGGTCGATCTAAGCTACATGTTATTCTACCTACCTGGCCAACCCTGAGATAGAACGCGGAGCAAGTACCTCGAGTCGCACGGCTGTATCCCACCTTCGCCTGCGCACGGCTGTGAAACTCCGAATATTCACTTGGGCAAAAAAAGTGCGGGTACAAGCGTGCGATCATTGCTCCAACAACACGCCACACATGTCATGCGGCAAATGAGCGCACTAGCAATGGAGCTAAACTTTTTCTCGGTCAGTCGTCAAGAACTTGCTGAGACGCTCGAGTGTGGCAGGGTTCTGGAGCTCCAACTTGCCAAAGCCATATTCGGCTCCCAGGGCCACCGCCGCCGTCTGGTGTTCGGCATAATTGGTAACGATCATGATCGGTAAGTTACACAACTGAACATCCGACTTGATTTGCTTCAGAATCAACGTCCCGTCGGAATAGTCGCAATCTAGTTTGCGGTTGATCAAGATGAGATCGACGGGCCGCTCACGGAGCAGCGCCAGAGTGTCGTTGGCTTGATCGGTCTGCAAGACTTGGACATCGAAATTCGCTAACAGCATCCGTTTGATGCTGGCATGATCGGGAGCACAGTTGCCGACGTCAAGCACGACTGATTGAGACATAGGGAAGATGCAGTGCTTTGTCTTAGTGGAAAATTCAATTGGACTTGGGTGCGTCCAGCGCTGGGCGAGTGATGCCATTACGGGCTTGAGCGGTCCCGTCGTTATGCGCATCACAGCCGCTGGTAGCTGCCGTGAGTATCATACCAGTAGAGAAAGCGAGCAGGATTAGGGCCAGAGCGACCAGTTCTTTTTTCATCGTGATGAGTAACTTTGGGTAAAAAGAAAGGTGATTAGTTCGTGAGACGGTCGCTCGACTCCCCGAGCCGGCGTTTTAAATGGATTTAGGTGTTATGAGAAGTAGAATGAGAAACTGTGGTTTGAGGATCGGCTGCAGGAGAACTCGACTCGGAGAGTCGAGCGACGATGGGAGACGTTGGTCACTAGTCGAACCATTCGTCCGCCGGATCGAACTTGGGGGAGGCCACAATGAGGACTTTCATTTGTCCAAGGGCGCGATGCCGTGTGCCGGGATGAATGATCACGGCCAAGTGCGGTTTGAGGGGAATCCGCTGGCCATCCAGTTCAATTGCCGCGTCTGATTGGCACTCAAGCACAAAATAGGTCTCCGTCAGCCGCTTATGGTAATGTACGCGGGCATCCTTCGAGATCTCCGTGACATGTAGCGAATAAGGAACGGAGTCGACTTCCATCAACCCTCGGCGGGCGATTCCGCACGGGCAGGGAGTGCCGTCTAGAAGCGGGTAATCCACTATCTCGTACCGGTCTGACGTTTCGCGAAGCGTGTCTGGCATTGAAATCTGGTTTTGACTGGCCAAAAGTTCGCCAATGGGAGGGGAAACTACGGAACAACGGATGAAACACCCGTCACACTGCGAAAACTATTCCGTCAATTCTGTTTCTAGCGAACGCGGGGTAATTGTCGCGGCGTAACGATTGCAACGGATTTTGACCGATCAAGCCTTGGTTTGTAAGTGGACAAACGATCACATACTGCGGAAACTACGCTTAAGCTTTAGCGACTGCAGGCGACTTTACCGCCAGTCAACTTTACCTAGGCGTTAATCGCCGAAAAATCCCTGCAGTCAGAGTGTCAGGCCTGTCGTAAGTCCCTATGACGAAAAAGCTTGGAGCTCCTCAAGCGGGCCTTTCCAACGGACCGATACCTGACACTGTCCTCAGAGTCTGGATTCGCAAGACGGTTTCCAGCACAGACGAGGACGAGGCCGGAAAACAATAGCAAATTGAGCCCATGGAATGGCTCATCCGGTAACTGGCGCAAATGACCCAGGCTTCGCGTTGGAGTAGGAGCACACTAGCGAGACGCGAGTTTCGCGACTGTGTTAAACCGTCATCGGCACCACGAAGTTGAACAAGCGGCGATCGCAAGATGGCAGTTTGTTCTTTGCCGGCCCGGCACGAGGGCGATTTCGGCGGCGGCTTCGTACGTCGAAACCGGTCTCGGCCAATTGCACCCCCGTGAAGGCCGCGCCAGAGGTTAGGTTCATCGTTTAGGGAGTTGTGGCTCGATGAAAGTGAAAATGTTAATGGGATCCCTCGTACTAGGCGCTAGCCTATGTACCCCAAGCTTTGGTGGGGGCCTACTAGACCGCATGCTCGGAATGCGTGGAGCCGGTTGTGACAGCGCTTGCTGTGATACTGGTTGCTCCGCGGCGCCCAGCTGTGGTTGTGAAATTATTGCACCAAGCTGCGGTAGCGGATGCGCCGACGCTTGTGCTCCAGCTTGTGGCGGCGGACTGCTAAGCCGTCTCAAGGGACGCGTATGTGACAGTGGTTGCGGCGCAGCTCCAAGCTGTGGTTGCGAAATCGCGGCTCCGGCGTGCGGTGGTTGCGGTAGCTCGTCCTGTGGTGGTGGCTGCAGTGCAGCTCCAAGCTGTGGATGCGAGATTGCTGCTCCTGCGTGTGGCGGATGTGAAAGCTCTTGCTTCGACCCTTGTGGTTGCGATAGCGGCTGCAAGGTACGTCGTCGTCCACTGATGGAACTGCTCGGCAAAGCTAAGTGCACCCTCGGAAGTCTCGGCAGCCGTCGCGCTTGCTGTGATACCGGCTGCGGTGACCCATGTGGCGATGTCTGTGCAGCTCCAAGCTGCGGTTGCGAAATCGCGGCTCCCGCCTGTGGCGGTGGCTGCGGTGCAGGGCCAAGCTGTGGATGCGAAATCTCAGCTTGCGATCCTTGCGGTGCTCCTAGCTGCGGACGCAGCTGTGGTGGACTGTTAGGCAAGCTGTTTCAACGCAAAAACCGTTGCTGCGATTCGATGATCGCTTCCTGCGACTCGGGATGTGACGGCGGATGCTCGTCATGTGGCGGCGGCAGCGTAAGCTATGGATCGTCTGCTCCAGTAGCAGCTCCAGTCATTCATGGCGACGCAGCTCCTATGCCTCCAGCACCGATCGTTGACCCAAGTGCTTACCTTCAAAGCAATCGACGCGTCATTCAGGCCACCAGCTACGTTCGCTAAGCTTCGGCTGAAGTGAATTTGGTGGACCCCGAGATGTGTCTTGTAAAACGGTCCGTGGAACGAAAGTTCCGCGGACCGTTTTTTTCATTGATGGTCGCTCGTATTTGCATTTCGCCAATCATTGTTCCGTAGCGGAACTCGCCAAGAGTTTCGGTTTTGTCACCTCGCCCCGCGCATCGAGCGCGTTGTACTAAACAACTTCAAATGAAGGAAAACTCGATACTACTTGCGGATTCGTGTGTTTCCGTGGACAGCTACCTAACGGATGGATGGAACAAGAGGTAACGGAGAAAACAGAGGAACTGCTGGCTCTGTTTGCTCTATTCTCTCCTGTCCAAACAACATGATTTAGTGGTACAACGAGCCCCCCTTGGATCGTGTACAATTGTCATTTTTATAAATGACTATCTCTGCCCAGATCAGCATGCCCTCAAGAACCCCCTCCCCTCCTCTTCCCGAAGTGCTCATTCGTCACGGCGATCTGCATTCGCCGGTCGACCAACAAGCGGTGCTGGAACTCCTCAATCTCTACGCCAGTCGGCTGCCGGGACGTATGCGAGAACTACCAACGGAAGTCACTGAATATCTCCTACTTGCGCTACTCAACCAACCCGGTTGCCGCATCTTCCTGGCAGAAACCACAGAACGCATTGTGGGCCTCGCCCTATGCTTTGAGGGCTTCTCTACGTTTCAAGCCCGATCGCTGCTAAACATTCACGACTTGACCGTACATCCGGACTACCAACGACAGGGCATCGGTGACAACCTACTGACGGCTGTCATCCAGTTCGCGCGCCAAGCTAAATACTGCGCGGTCACGTTGGAAGTTATGGCCGACAACCCAGCCCGACAACTGTATGCGCGACACGGCTTCGAATCGCTGTTGGGGCAATGTGAAAGCCACATGACGCTGTTCGGGAAGTTGGAGCTTGCGTAGCGCAACTAGGCATGAAGTCGTAACCTGTCTGGAAGACCTGCGACTGGCCGCAGCCATCGCTACCTCCGCTGACTGCAATACAGGAATGTCCAGATGCACCCGACCGATGCTGACTCACACTAACCGTGCTCCGGCCTTGCCATCCGTGCTATTCGATCATCTGGCAGTTTCCTTGCGTGGTAAGTTCGACTGAAAGGGAAAGCTCTGAGAACACGGAGCACTTCAAAAAAGATGAAAACTCCCCAGCCCGCGCACAAAGCAATCGATTGGCATGCCGTTTTGGGACCGGTTCTGGCAGCCACCGAGCACGATCCACGCGCTGTGTCCCCACTGGAATTGGAAGCACTTGAATCAGCCACGTTCGCGCATGTGCGACGAGCGATTCGCCCGCGACCTACCTTGCCCATGGACCAATTGCCATTTGCTTCCGAACCAGTCCCCTGGTTCCAGCGCGGTCGCTTTATAGTCGACACCGGAATACCTCCGCCTGTTCGACCCGGAGCGTTTTTGCACTATGCTGCTGGCGATTACTATATCCAAGATGCCGGTTCTATGTTGGCCTTGGCGCTGTGCAACATCCAGCCCGGAGATTGGGTTTGCGACACGTGTGCGGCGCCTGGTGGCAAGTCGAGCGCGGTATTGGAATCGCTAAATGGACAGGGAATCTTACTCGCCAATGAAGTAATTCGTTCACGGCTGGCAATCTTGAATTTGGCGCTCGTTCGCTGCGGGTACGGCAATCACTTGACCACCAACCTGGAAGTCGAAGAACTCCGTCAATTGTGCGGTCGCGCATTTGACTGCGTGTTGGTCGACGCGCCGTGTACCGGCCAAACTATGGTGGCCCGCGGCAAGCAATCGATGGCTGCCTTTGGTGCTGTGCAAATTGAACACAGCAGTGCGCGACAGCAACGAATCCTCCGCGAGTCCGCTGGCTTAGTTAAACCAGCGGGTCGATTGGTCTACTCCACTTGTGCCTACTCATTCGCTGAGAACGAACAAATCGTACAGGACTTTATTGATGGGCATCCTGGCTGGCGATTGTCTTTCGTGGAGGGATTGGAAGCGTGGCAAAGTCCAATTGCCGAGGGCTGCTATCGCGTATGGCCACATCGCCAAGGTTGCAGTGGCGCGTTTGCAGCCTTATTGGTAAACGACGCTGACACGACAGAATCCGCCAATCTCAATGATAGCTTAAGGCGTCCACAATCGCTGAGCGCCAGCCAGCGGCGGTGGGAGCCACTGGCCACGCTCCCCCAGTCGGTTGACTGGATGCCCGGCATCGACAGCGGTCAGTGGTGGCGCTCGCGCGATCAACTCCATCGCTTTGATGCGCACTTACCAGCGGCGTGGATTGAAACGGCGGCAGTCGCCGGAATCAACATTGCCGAATCACATTCACAAAGGGCCGACTCCAACACCGGCGAGCGTTGGACACCCAGTTATGCCAGCTCACTTTTGTCGGCAGAAACTACCGATCTTCCTCTGCTTGAGCTCGACGACGCAAGGGCTATTCGCTTTGTTGCCGGGGAAGCAGTGCCCTACGATGGCGGCGATGGCCGGTGGTGCATCGCAACTTGGCGCAGTCGTCGGCTTGCCTGGGGTAAGCTCACGCGCGGAACGCTAAAAAACCATTTCCCCAAAGCGCTGCGGCAAACAGCAATTGCCTAACTAATCCGAAAGTGTCACCGACGGTCCCAAGCTCAGCCCACCCACTGGATGGCTTGACTGGCTTCCGTTGCACACATGGCACTTCTCACATAGCGGGCCGGTAACAATTTCCTTGAATTGCCTTACAATTGGAAAGCCCCGCAAACCACCCAACGGATCTGGAAATTACCACGCCATGAGTCACCTCGGCGCACCGACAATCCAACTTGCTCTACGGGCCGTCATGGCATGTGCAGCATTTAGTATGTTATTTGAGCCAGCAATTGCGCAGATCCGCCCAATCCAGCTGGAGCCTTCTGCGGCGCAACAGCCCTCCCCCTCCCCATCCCCATTTCCCTCGTCCGCTGACACGTCCGCTGACACGTCCGCAGCGACTCCCCCACTTGCGGCCACCAAAGCAGCCGCAGATGAGAATCCCTTCGATGCTTTGATGCAACAGATTGCGGTGCGTCAACAACAACTGCAAAATGACACGGAACTTACTCCGGAAGTCAAGCAGCAATTGTCTACCTCTTACCAAGCCCTGAGCCTGGATTTGGAAGCGGCACAAAAAGCCCGGCAGCGACGAATCGAATATTCCGATCTGGCGACCGCCGCGCCGGAGGCGCTTGAATTGGCCAAGGCGCGCAAATCGGAATTGGAAAGCAAACAGTCGACCACGAACAGCCAGGAAATCCAATCCTTAGGCTTTGAGAAACTCGAGCAACAGCGCTTGGCTCTGGGAGCCGAGTTGTCTACGGTGACGGCCGAGAGGACCACCTTGACCGATGCCCTCGCTCAGCGCGAAAAACGGCGCAAGGAGCTTCCGCAACTGATTTCCGACGCCAAATCAAAGCTGGCAGAGCTTGACTCGCAACCGGCTGCTGCCACTGGCGCTGTTGATGCCCCTTTGCTACAGGAAGCGAGCGAATGGACCAGGGAGACGGCCAAGCGTCTGCTCAATGAACAGCAACAGGGCTATGAGGCCGAGCAACGCGTGTATGAAGCCGAAGCGGAACTGTTGCCCCTGCGGTTGGAGATCGCGCAGGTCGCCGAAAAACGACTGCAAGAGCGTCTGCGACTAGTCAATGAGCAACTAGAACAACTCCGCGCTAATCGCATTCAAAGCGCTTACAACCAAGCTCAGAAGTTGACCAACGAGACCAGCGACGAAGTCAAAACCGTCGGCGAACAGCTGCTCGAGCAAATCGAAAAATGGCGGGAATTGTCTAGCCAGCGAGCCAAATTACAAACGGAGTTGGAGGAAGCGCGGGAGTTGCTGACCCGCTGGAGCGAGCGACGCAAACAGATGATCGCGCGCGTCGAGCCGAAGGCCGGCCCTGAAGGAGTCTCCAATGTGATCTCAGGTTTCAATAGTTGGGTTGGCCTGATGCTCCGCAAACAGCGCGGAGAGCTCCCCGATGCACAACAGTTACAAGCCAAAATTCGTCGCTATCAGAGCCAAATGCAGGCCGCCGAGTCGCAACTGTTCGACATTGAAGATAGTCTGCAAGGCATCCGACTGCTCCAAGAGCGGCTCGAAGACACTATTGGTGACGAATCGGGAGATGGCAACAGCGAGCCATCGGCCGCCACTCGCTTACTCAACTTTACTGCCGACACTTTGCAAACCATGACGTTGGATGTTAAGGCATACCAAGATGACTTGTATACCTTGGCGGATATCCGCGAGAACACCATTCGTTTAACCAACGACTATCGCGACCTAATCGATACTCATGTGTTGTGGATTCGTAGCGCTGAACCGCTGGCCACCAACGATTGGGGGCCGGGAGTCGAAGCGGTGCGATGGTTGGTGGATCAGGACAATTGGCGGTCAGTGGGTGGGTTGCTGGGTCAGGATGTGCGCCGTTCGCCAGCTTGGTATGTGCTGTTTCTATCGGTCATTGTGTTGTTAATTGCCAATCAAGGACGATTCCGGCGAATCCTCTCTGATTTGGGGAGTAAAGCTGAGAAGAATGGTTGTACCAATTACCGTTTGACCGCGCGCAGCCTGGTGCTGACCATGCTGATTACAGCGCCTGTCATTCTGATCTTGCTCTTTTTTCAATGGCGGCTAAGCGCGGCTGTGAGCGATGCCAACCAGGCTCCGTTGGTGACTGAATTCCAAGCGGCGCTGGCCAGCGCCTTGTGGCTAACCACCTCCTTGTTTGCCCCCCTTGAATTCACGCGGCAGATTTGCCGAACGCAGGGCCTGGGCATCAAACATTTTGGCTGGGATGAAGGCATCGCCCTTCGCTTGCGAGGAAACCTAAGATGGTTGATCTATTGCTGTCTTCCACCAACATTGTTGGTCGGTGTGTTTCTCAACCATAGCGTAGAGCGCTGGGAATCATCGCTGGGCCGCGTGGCATTTATTCTGCTGATGCCGCTGCTGAGTATATTTTTTGCGCAAGTCCTAGCACCGCGAGACGGTATCGTCAGCAAATTTCTAAACAATCATCGCGGCGGTTGGATTGATCGACTGAGTTGGCTGTGGTACCCGGCGCACTTGCTCTACCCGTTGGCCTTGGCCGCGGTTAGCTTCGTGGGCTATCACTACACAGCCCAGCGGATCGCCCTGCACATGATATCGACGCTGTGGATGGTGGTCTTGCTCTCCACTGGCTACCACATGCTGATGCGCTGGATGGTGCTGAGTCGTCGCCGTTTAATGCTCGCACAGGCTCGCCAGCGGCTAGAGGAGGCGGCCCGCCGTGAACCGTCAGGCGAAACAACCATTGTGGCCGAGGGGCCACGTACCAACTTCGTGGCTATCAATGAACAATCCAAACGACTAGTGACTAGCCTTACCGTCGCACTGGGCCTGGTACTGCTGTTTGTCATTTGGTCCGATGTACTTCCCGCCGTAGCGATGCTCGATGGCGTTCGACTGTGGCCCCTGTACGGCAACGTCACGGAAGAAACCTTTACCATAACTTTGGCCAGCGTTCTGCTGGTCATCCCTCTGATTGTCCTATTCATCATCGCGGGGCGCAATGTACCCGGTTTGTTGGAGATTGCCTTCCTGCAACATTTACCTCTGACCAGTGCCGCGCGGTATGCGATCACTACGCTCAGCCGATACGCGATTTTTGCCTTGGGAATGGTCGTCGTAGCTTCGGTAATCGGCTTGCAATGGAACAGTATCCAATGGCTGGTGGCCGCGTTGGGCGTGGGTCTAGGATTCGGCTTGCAGGAAATTTTTGCTAATTTTGTCTCGGGTATTATTTTGCTATTTGAGCAACCCATTCGTGTCGGTGACATTATTTCGATCGACGGCACAACGGGTAGTGTCAGTAAGATTCGCATGCGAGCCACGACCATCGTCAATTGGGATCGTCAAGAGTTGATCGTCCCCAACAAAGATCTGATAACTGGAAAATTGCTCAATTGGACTTTGACAGATTCGACCAATCGCATAGTGATCAATGTGGGAGTGGCCTACGGTAGCAACACGCAGCAAGCCTGTGAGCTGATCGCACAGGTTTGCGAAGAACATGACAATGTGTTGCACGATCCTCCACCCAGTATTACGTTTGAAAGCTTTGGGGACAATTCATTGAATTTGGTCCTGCGCGCCTTTCTCGATTCGCTTGAACATCGGTTGTCCACAATTCACCAATTGCATCAACGCATCTACCAGTCCTTTAACGAAGCCGGGATCGAGATCGCCTTTCCGCAACGCGATTTACATATTCGTTCGCTACCAGAAGCATGGACTCAACTGCTCGACCGTCGCTCCAGCAAGGATGGCGTTTGAAGCCCGGCACGGTAGCGTGGTGGAGTAAAGGAGTAGTGGAGCGATGGATGGTGGTTCGCGCTGTTGTGTTTAACGCCTAGCCGGAGTAGCCGCTGGGCAGCGAGTGTGGTATTTAGCAAACCGTAGACGGACACTATATTTAGTCCTGATACTCGGTGTTTGCGGCTATGTAGTCGCCGACAGGAATGGTCTCCGACTGAAGGTCATCAACCGTTCACCTGCCAGCCTTAGACAAATCAAATCACTCCCTTACTCAATCACTCCAAGCGACCTCAACAATGGACGCAACTCCCGCCGAACAACCTGACAATTTGCGGATCGTTATCGTTGGCGGTGTCGCGGGTGGTGCGTCGGCTGCGGCCCGCGCAAGACGTTGCAATGCCAACGCTCAAATCACAATTCTGGAAAAAGGGCCCGTCGTCTCCTTCGCTAATTGTGGATTGCCCTACCACATTGGCGGAGAAATCGTTGATCGCGCTAAACTCCTAGTCGCCACACCTGAACTTTTCTGGGATCGCTTTCGCGTGCGAGTTCGCACGGGGCACGAGGTTCGCGCCGTCGATCGCTCGGCCCAAACCGTAACCGGCATCGCCAGTTCAGGTGAGGAGTTTAAACTCCCCTACGATCGTTTGATCCTGGCGACAGGTTCGGAGCCGATTCGACCACCCTTCTGCAAGGAACCAGCCGAAAATCTGTTTCATTTATGGACTCTGAATGACATGGACCGCATTCTAGAGTTGATGAAGAAACATCCCTGCAAGAAAGCAACGGTAATCGGTGGAGGCTACGTCGGCTTGGAAGTGGTCGAACAGCTTAAGCTCCGCGATGTCGAGGTGACTTTGCTCGAACGACTACCGCAGGTGCTTGCGACACTAGATGTCGAAATGGCTAAACTGATTGAGCTGGAATTGCAGCAGGCTGGAGTAAAAGTTCACCTAGGAGTGGCGGTGCAGGACTTGCTGACAAGCAACCACAAGGTCACGGCCATCAAATTGGCCAACGGTGAGTCTGTAGCCACCGATCTGGTTATCGCATCGATTGGAGTGCGTCCGCGGACTGAACTCGCGCAGGACGCCGGTCTAGACTTAGGCCCCTCTGGCGGCGTGACGATCAATGCGTTTTGTCAGACGAACGATCCTCTGATCTACGCTGCGGGAGATATCGTCGAGTACCAGCATGGCACGCTTGATCGCCCCATGCGAATTCCACTGGCCGGTCCAGCTAATCGCGCCGGACGGGTCGCAGGTACACACGCAGCAACTGGCAAGTCCGAGCCGCTAGCGTCCGTGCAAGGCACTTCGATCGTCCGCGTTTTCGGCATGACCGCCGGGGCGACTGGACTCAATGCGCGGCAATGTACTGAAGCCAACCTCGATTTTCGCACTGCCATTATTCAAGCTCCCCATAATGCCAGCTATTTTCCAGGAGCTAAAAACCTAACAATAAAAATACTTTATCAGCCTGGATCTGGAAAACTTTTGGGAGTCCAAGCGGTAGGGGCGGAAGGGGTCGACAAACGCCTCGACGTGGCCGCGACCGTGTTGCACTTTGGTGGGACAGTACACGATTTAGCGGGATTGGACCTCGCCTATGCACCACCATTTGGTTCGGCCAAAGACCCCATCCACATGGCCGCTTTTGTCGCGGAAAACGATTTAGCCGAACTACCACAACTGTTCGAATACGATGTAAATCTGGATGGTTTTCAAGTCGTCGATGTCCGCAATGCAAGCGAAACCGCCAAGCTTCCGTTACCTGGCGCGATCCATATACCCGTCGATGAACTTTCCGAACGTTGGGGAGAACTCGACCCGACTCGACCGACCATTACCGTCTGTCATTCCGGCAAGCGAGCCCACGTGGCTGCATGTTTGTTGCAGGGTCAGGGTTTTTTGATTGTAGCCAATCTCAACGGCGGCATGTCCATCCGTCAACTAATCCCCGATAGCGAAGATTAACTCATGCCGATCTACGAATTCTACTGTCGCGATTGCCATACGATCTATAGCTTCTTTGCACGTCGCGTTGATACAGAAACAACTCCCAAGTGCCCCAAGGGTGCTAGGCATAAATTGCGACGTCAAATGTCAAGGTTCGCCATCTCCAGTGGCCGCAGCGACAGCGCCTCAGATCTTTCCGGACCTGATGTGGACATGGACGACGCCAAGATGGAACAAGCCATGATGCAAATGGCTGGTGAAATGGAAAACGTCAACGAAGAGGATCCACGAGCCATGGCGCGCATGATGCGGAAGCTGATGGAGACGACCGGCATGAACATGGGGGAAGGCATGGAGGAAGCCATTCGACGCATGGAGGCCGGCGAAGATCCCGATAAAGTCGAAGAGGAGTTGGGGGACGCACTGGATGGTGATGATCCCTTTGCCAGCAGCGAAGGCAAACTTCGCAACATGCGTCGTAGACTCGGCGAAGCACCCAACGTCGATCCAGAAGTCTACGACATGTGACCCGTGCAATCATCTTAGCTCCTACTAAAGCACGCTCTATTTAATGACTTTGTTGTTGCGTCTTAACACTGCATCTGCCTGGTTGGCTGGGAATGGCATCGAGCCGAGTCAGCTGGCTTGCCTCGGGCCAGTACTCGATAAACTCCGCGATGAAATCTGCGATATCGATGAAAAGATGTTGGCCGGTGATATTCCCACGCCCCCCTCTAAACGACCGCTGGAAACGGGTTTTGTGCGACTGCCAGAGCGCATGTTGGCCGAGTACGAAGCGGCTCGAAACGACAGTGAACTGGGGCGAATGCTGGCGGCAACCAAACAACTCATGACGGAAGTTGATCGCGTGGTCGTACTGGGCAACAGCGAATGCCTCAGTGGTCCACGCGCGCTGCTGCGCGCTTGTTGCCAACCCTACTTCAACGAACTCTCTCGCGGCGAACGTGGCAGCCGACCCAGAATGCTCTTCGTGGGCGAAAATCTGGACAACGACGAAATCCAAGGCTTGTTAAGTCTGCTCGGTGCCCATCATGGCCGCGAGGCTACGTCGATCGACCAGCGCTGGGGGTTGGTAGTAATTGATCGAGGAATCAAGCCTTCGAAAACGGCTTGCCTTTTAAGGCCGCTGCTCGATGCACTGCGCAGCAATAGCGGTGGAGATGCTCATCAACTTCAATCACGAATTGTATGGGTGCTTGGGGATACAAGTTCCGCGCAGGACGAAGCCAGCCATTTGGGTTGCGTAGCGCGCTTTACGTTCCCGCGCGCAGTGAGTGACAGCTTCTCAGTGCTATCCATGGCTGGTTTGGTCCCCGCTGCCCTGTTGGGGATCAACATTATGAAATTGCTCGAGGGAGGCAGGACGGTCAGCGAACATTTTCGCGCTGCGAAAGCCACCGATAACCTCGCGTTGCAATTCGCCGGAATGAATCATTTAATGGATCATCAACGCACGGTAACACCTCGAGGCTGGTGCGATTGGAGTCGAGCGCTGAATGGGATGGGGGGTTGGTATCGACACTTGTTACGTGGCTGCCTCAGGAAAGAGCTTTTGGAAATTGACTTATTGTCCAGCGAACTACTGTCAGCCATCCCAAGGGATGAGCAAAATGCCAACAACTCCAGGCCGCTACTCCATCAAATTGTGGTCCATAAATTTCGTTTCGACCCACTGATACTTGAGTATTCAACGCGGGCCCACGAACCACACGAACCACACGATTCTGGGATGGAAGTCGAATCAGCGAGGACTTTGGTCGAAGCACTGCATGCAGCGCGGCAGCAGACTGATTTGGCTTTGCAAGCGTCGCGATGGCCAAACGTTGAACTGTCAATGCCACAAGTCGACGAACCAAGCGTGGGGCAGATGCTGCAGCTGCTAATGTTGTCGACCGTTGTGGAAGGTCGATTGATGGGGCGTAATCCGTATAATTGATCGATTGGCTAGCGCTGGAGTCCAAGCCTTGTCCGCAATCCGCCTCATCTTCGTTTCGATTTCTATTGAGTTACCCGATCCATGCCCAACGAGGATTCACTTCCGCTATTTCCCGATGAACCACTTGATCCCCCCTATGTCACTGTAGCTCAAGTGGGAGAGATCCCTGAGGGGGCTGGACGCGCGTTCCCGGTAGGCAAGTGCATGGTGGCCGTGTTTCACCATCAAGGGGCATACTTTGCCATCGATGACTTTTGCCCACACCAGGGCGCATCGTTGGCCGAAGGCTATATCGATGGCTGTGCTGTCGCCTGCCCCTGGCATCATTGGCGGTTCTCAATTGAGGACGGCACGTGGCTCGACAACCCCAAAATCGGTGTCGAAAAGTACCGCGTTCGCGTGGTGGGACAAAACATCCAGGTCCAGATCCCTGAACCCAAGAATTGAGAACTGCCGTTCGGTTAACGTCTATACTGGTTGTACCGACTAAAGTGGCTGGTGGGGCCTGAGTTTGACCAATTGGGGCGTGGCATCTATTCTGAACTGTAAGTTCTCTTCTCAATTTTCATTTCTGTGGTTTGCACGTTATGCCGGGCCCTGTTGATGACAGATCGAATGCTCAGCACGCCGAGGGGCATGTCCCCTTACCTGATGCTGATGTGTCGACATCCTCCGGTACCATCGATTTCGTGCCACACGCCCGGCTGGCCAATCAAGATGAATCTCATTCGGCAGTCGGCGACGGAGGTGACCGAACTGTAATCAGCCAACGACCGGTTGCCGCACCAGAAGAGTTTTATCGCTCGATGCCGCTTTCCGAATTGGCCGAAATGTTGGAAGGGCGGCAATTGGATCACTTTGCCGTCGATCAGATGATTGGCGGCGGCGGCATGGGGGCCGTCTTCCGTGGCCGTGATCTGCGGCTGGATCGCGTGGTGGCCATCAAAGTCATTCCCGCAGCCAAACGTGATCCAGAGACTTTGCGGCGTTTTCGCCTGGAGGCCCAAGCGGCCGCCAAACTCGACCATCCCAATATCGCGAGAGTCTACTACGTCGGTGAATCCGAGCAGTGGAACTATATTGTTTTCGAATTTATTGACGGCGTAAACATCCGTGACTTGGTCGACATGGAAGGGCCCTTGAGCGTCGATGATGCAGTTTTCTACACGCGGCAAGTGGCTGAGGCCTTGCAACATGCTTACGAGCGCGAAGTAGTTCACCGTGACGTCAAGCCATCGAATGTGCTGGTAACCGCCTCCGGAGCGGCCAAAGTGGTCGACATGGGGTTGGCTCGCAACACCGCGTTGGACAAGTCAACCGCCGACGAAACAGCCAGCGGGGTTACGCTCGGAACGTTCGACTACATTTCTCCTGAGCAAGCCCGTGATCCGCGCGTTGCCGACGTCCGTAGCGACCTGTACTCATTGGGCTGTACACTCTTCTACATGCTAACCGGCAATCCGCCCTTTCCCGAGGGGACCGCGCTGCAAAAGCTGCTCAACCACGGCAGCCAAGCTCCGCCTGACCCTCGTGGCTGGCGAGACGACTTGAGCGACGAACTGTACGAAATTACCATGAAGCTGATGGCCAAGCGGCCCAGCGATCGTTACCAGATATCAGCCGAATTGATCAGTGATTTAGTCTTGTTGGCCGAGGTCGAGGATTTGCCTCGCAGCCAAGCCCCCGGCACGCTGCTGGTCACACCCAACATCGCGCAACATTCACTGGTCGAAACCAATTTGCCATGGCTGGTGGCGTTCGCCTTTTTGTTGGGTAGCACACTCTGGTTGGCAAGTTTCGAAAGACTCTCCGATGATTTCGAGATCAGCGAATTGGATTTCCAATTGCCACCCGTTGAAATACGCTCTGAACCGAGGACTCCGCTCCCCGCAACCGAACTTGATTCGAACGCCGATGTGCAGACGGTTCCCCAGTCGGGCGTAGTCTCCGCCGCTTCCAACCCTGCGATCGACCCACGCGGTGTGGCATCCAGTACGGTTTCCAACGCGGTTTCCAGTGGGACCTCCACCCCGACAGCGAATAGACCGCCCAGTGATATTGGGGGGGTGATTTCAACGGGTCGCCCCGCTACTGAATTGCCTTCGACGAGCCCCACCAACCTACCCACAGCTGAGTCTGGCAATATGCTTCGACCGACAAGTAATACGGTCTCCGGCGCAACCACACGTGGCTTGGTCGTCAGCGCAGAATTACCGCCGGACGTTGACCCACAACGATGGGAGAGTAGCCTCGCCAGCGCGGTCCAGCGACTCGACTATGATGTGGCCAGCGACCCTGACGGTTCCCAAGAGATCGAAGTTCGCGGTCGTATCACTTTGCGAAGGGCGCTAGAAATCAACAGTCAGAACTTGCGATTGGTCAGTGGTACCGGCGGCAATGCTGTGATCGTAGTGGCCGAGGATTTGATCGTGACCAGCAATGAGTCGAGTGGGGCTATCAATTTAGATGCCAGTAAACTCGTACTGCGTGGAATCGCTATTGAGGCGGATGTACCTGACGACGAGTCGATTAGACGACAGGGATTATTCACACTTCGCGGCTCGTCACAGTTAGAGGTGGAAAGCTGCACCGTCACGGTACGAGATTATTCGTCAAACAATTCCGTCTATATCGTTTTGTGCAACGATACTTCTCCCCTCGCGAACACTGCACTTCCACCACGCACTGCCAATCCCGCTTCCACCAACGGAGACTCAAGTTCTTCACTTCAACCCAGCGACTCCATCGTATTCCGCACATCCATGAGTGTCTTTCGCGGTGACACAACTCTGGTACGCCTTAATATTGCCGAGTCGAATTTAAACAACCGAATCGATTTAAGTTTAACTAACACGCTAGTGGCGATCAGCGGTTCTGTGTTGGAGTTACAAGCCCCCACTGGTGAAGCACAACCGCAACGCTTCGTCCGCTTGTTGTGTGATCAGTCGACACTGGTCAGCGAGCAATCCTTCGCGAAACTTATTTTTGCAGGTGAACAAATCCCGCTGGTGGGATTGCTACGTACCAGCCAGAGTTGCATCTACTGGTCGCGCCCACAGGTTCCCCATGTATTGATCAGCGGCGCACCGCGTCAGAGCTTGCTCGGCAATTTCAATTTGCTACTGTTGCAAGGGATGAATAATCTTTACGACGGCGGTATCGAAGAGCTGTGTCAGTCGTTTCAGGGATCCGAACAACTTGCCGCCTTTGGATTCGTGGAAGCTGCCACCAGCGGTTGGTTAGCCGAGCGCGGAAATGAATCACGCGTACGTTGGCAAGCTACGAATTTCCCCAAGCTCCCCTGGCGTGACGCTTCTCCACGCGACTTCGCCGTAGCTGATTTACTGTTCGTGCCAGGCATCGCCCCCAAGAAACTGCCCGTCCTGGACGCAAACTAGTGCTCTGTCCAGCTTAAGAATTAGGGTTCAACGCGCGTCGGGAAAAGGTGTCCGACACCAAAAGTGCGAAGCACCCGCAGGGCCGTTCCGGCTTTTGGTGTCGGACACCTTTTCCCGGACAACCCCCAAATCTAATATGGACCAGGCCCATGCGATCACGCGCCCCGCGCATGGAGGGACCTCAGCAGCGGCTGTGCATAACGGCTGAGTAAGCCCAGTAAAATCAATCCGCCTCCAGCCCAAGTCCACCACTGCGGCGCTTGGTAACTCGAGTGATGGCTCCAGGCCAGATAGACCCAGATCGGCACTAAGATCGGTTCAATTAGGCTCAGCACTGAGGCCTCAGGGCTCGATGTAGTAGCCAAACCACGCGCGAAGAGAACGTAGGGAATCGACATCTGAAACACACCAAATAGTCCCAAAGCCACGTAGCTGGCGGCAGGAATTTGCTCGGTGCGCGCCCAAACCCAGGGCGACAGCACCACCGCGGTGACGGCGTGATTGAGTGTGATCAACCATACCGCGTCGGCTCCCCGAAGCGATCGCATGGACATCACCACGCCTGCGAAGGCCAGTCCCGAGAGAATCCCCATGGCTGTGGCATACAGCGCCGTACCACTGCGCATCTCCATGATGAGAATGAGCAGCACTCCACTCAAGCTGAACAGAAACATCCGTACATCTGCGGCCGTTACACGTTCTTTCAGCCACAGCACCCCTCCGACCAGCACCCAGCCGGGAGCTAAGTATTGCAGCCAAATCGCATTGGCGGCCGGGCCATACACCATAGCCGACATAAACGACCAAACCATCAGCGGAAAGCAGACCAACATCGGTAGCATCGGCCACCGCCAAGTCGGACGACGGATCAACGGAATCAGCGCCAACGTCGCAAAGGCGCTTCGCCAAAAGGCGAGCATCAATCCCCGCACCTCCGGCGGCCAAGCATCAAACCACGGTGCCTTCGCAAAAAACCCACTCGTGCTCCACAACACAGCCGCTAACACAATCAGTAATCGGCCCATCCATTGTTCGCGTTGTGATGTCGTCAAGGTATTGAATTCGCAACGTCATTGGTTGGCGGGATGGAATGAAATATCGTTTCTGCCGGAAGCGACTAAGTGGGTCGTTTCTGCCGGAAGCGACTAACTTTCCAAGCAAACATCACTCAGGTACTTGGTCACACTCGGCAAGTGTGACCCACAGCAAACTTTTGGAGTGCTGCTCACTTGTCCTTTCACCCTAACGCTTAACCCCAGGTTCGATATTGTTTTGAATATTGGTTCGAGCGGCTTCGATGGCTTTAGCGACGCGCGTGGATTCACTTTCAATATGAGTTCTCATGCGTGCGATTTCCGTTTCCAACTTCTGGATGTGCTGTTGATAGGCTTTGTTATCCTCCTGCAACGCTCGTTCACGATAGAACAAATCGGTAACATCCAGCGGTTCTGTGGCGTTGAGATTGAACTGTCGCTTGAACTCAGTCACTGCCGCTTCTCGAATGGCTTGCACTTCTTGTTCTGCTAGTTCGCGATGTTCGGCAGCGTGGGCCTTCAACTGCGACAATTCGACGGGATTGATTTTAGCAAAGCCCAAGTTCTTGAGCATGGCATCGAGCGCTTCGGTCCTGGCATCTAGCAGTTGTTTGCGATGTGCGGCGTCAAGTTCGGCTAGGGCCAATTCCTGCTCGCGGCGGACTCGCTTCAATTCCTTTTCCTTGTCGAACGTAGCCGCTTCGATGGACTCGTCCAATTGCTTCTGCTCACGTTCTGCGGCAATGCGTTTCTCTTCGATTTCGCAGCGCAGCCGATCGACATCTTCGGCTGCCGAGTTCAAATCGGCCAGTTTGCCGATCTCTTCAATAAGTGCATCACGACGCGCAGTTAGTTCTTCGAGCTCAGTTTGCAACGCCTCGCTACGCGCCGTGTGCTCATTGTGCATGATCTGCAGTTTGACGTTATGCTCGCGCGTAGCACGATCTAACTGCACACTCAGCTTTTCTTGCGACTGGGCGACTTGGCTGATCACCCGGGCATATTGCTCACGGCGTTCATCGGCCAATTGCTGCGCCTTGGCTAGCTCAGCCTTTTCACGTTCGATCTCCAGCTCCAATTCCTTCATCCGCTCCAGGTGCGCTTCGCGCTGGCGATTGTCCTCAGCTTCGGCTTCCTTGACCTCAAGTTCGTAGCGCAGTTCTTCCAATTGCACTTCGCCCGGAGAGATTGGCCCTTCTTGGCGAGCTGTCAACAGGCGCATCAGCTCCAGACAATAGTCCTTGGCTTCCTGAGCTTTGAGCGATTGAACTTCACTTTCAGAATAACTCAGGTTGGTGGACATGATGACATTCTCTGGCTTGGCTAACTTCGAAGTTTAGGAGCATAGTGCTCAAGTATCGAGTCTACCAAACTGCGCCCCGGCAAGAAAGGCATCGAGACGCGAGCAATGATCGTGGCCGGGCCCAATCCCTCCGCTTTGAGCGGACGATTCTGTATGAAAGAGAAAGACAAGAGCCGCACTAGCGATAGTCGTACCCGGCAGGTACGACCCACCCAGCTCGCAAGTCACACTCGGCAGGTGCGACTCACATGATGCAACCCTAACGCTACCACTTGGGCGGCGGTGGGTTGAGCCAGTGTCCACCAACATTTTCACCGCGAACGACAATCCCTTTCTTGTGCCAATCATACCAAGTGGTCACATCAGCGGCCGCGTAGCGGATCGTCAAACCGCAACGGCGACGATCGGATTGATTGGCCTCCGAACCATGCAACAGCAGATCCGAGTGCATCGAAAACTGTCCCGCTTTTAAAGCCACATCCAACTCCCCTTCGCCATAGGAGTGCGGATTTTTGACGGCCAAGTCGAGCACAGTGTCGGCTTCCTGCGTTTCGTCATAGTCGATGAGCCCATGCAGGTGCGATTTGGGAATGAATTTCATGTTGGCATTGTCTGGATCGGCGTCATCGATGGCCAACCAGACAGTAACCGTCTTGGTAGGACTGAGCGGCCAATAAGTGCTGTCCTGGTGCCAGGGGACGCGTTTGCCGTCCTTGGGCATCTTGCAGAAGAAATGCGACCCCCAGCATACGACACTGTCTCCGAGCAAATCGGCTACAGGGGCCACGATCTGCGGGTGCTTAACTAGCTCATAGATGCGTTGGAATCGCAAGTGTGCTGTGTTGATGGAATAGCTGCTGCGTCCCAGCTCCATAAATGCGGCTAGCACACCGTCAAAAAAGGCACGCAACTCAGAGGCAGCCTCTGGCTGCAATCCAGTGAAGGGCATCAAGTAGCCCTGCCTGTTGTAGGCCTCAATCTGCTGGCGGCTTAGTACTTGGGGAGCGTTGTTGCTGGCAGGGACAAAACCTATTTGCCGCGGGAGCTCAGCCAATTGACTAGGATTCGGGTTCGGTATTTCGTCTACTTTTAACATGTGTTCGGCTTCTGGTTGTTGGGGAGTGGAGTGATGAGTGATGAGTGATGAGTGATGACTGGATCGGAATCGTTTAACGCCCAGCCGTAGCTGCCGCTGGGGAGCGAGTGCAGTACGTTTCGTTTGTGGTGCTTGACACTGGATTGCGTGTCGGCTGCTATGTAGTCAGCGGCTGCGCAGGCGCCGGCAGGAGTGGTCGCTATTGCAGCGATGCTTCAATTGTAACTTCCATCACCTAGGCGAGAGTAGCCTCGTTGGCGGCTAGGCTCAAACTAGCTGGCGAGCTCCGGCTCGGCGTTCAACGATTCCGGTGCGACCACCGCTCCGTCACCCCTGTGCTCTACCGCTCCCACCCCCGATCAATTTACCACCCGGCCACTCCAATTCTCCAACGCCCAGGGGACGAAACTCTTGGCGAGTTCCGCTACGGACGAGTTTCGCTACGGGTAAGCTCGGCATAAACGCATCTTGTGTGGATGGCGGCTCTGGTATCGGCTGGCCTTTTCAACGATGATAGAGGTTTGGGAGAAAACTGCATGACATCGATGGGATTTTTACGAGTAACTGCGGCCAGTCACAAGACGCATGTGGCCGATCCACGCGCCAACGCAACTGCGGCTTGCCGAGCATTGGGACAATACTCTGACAGCCAAGTTATCGTATTTGGCGAACTTTCGCTGACCGGCTATTCGTGCGGCGATCTGTTCTCCCAAGAGCTATTGCTCGATGGTGCCTTGTCCGCCTTGAGCACCCTTGCCGAAGCGTCCGTCGGCAAGCAGCAATTGGTCGTAGTCGGCCTACCGCTACGCGTCGCTGATAAACTCTACAACGTCGCAGCCGCCATCGAACAGGGAGAGGTGGTGGCCGTTGTTCCCAAGCAATATCTACCCAACTATCAAGAATTTTACGAAGCGCGATGGTTTGCGGCGGCTGACGGCAGCGAACCGCCAATGATCGACTTAGGTGAGCTGGGAGAGGTTCCCTTTGGGATAGATCTGTTACTTGAAAGTGGACAGCTATCGATCGGCATCGAACTCTGCGAGGACTTGTGGATGCCCATTCCTCCCAGCAGTCTGCAAGCGCTGGCCGGCGCGAATTTGCTTCTCAATCTATCAGCCAGCAATGAATTGATTGGTAAGGCGGCATGGCGAGAAACACTCGTTCGTGGACAATCTGGTCGTTGTCTGGCCGCGTATGCCTATGCCAGTGCGGGACCGTCGGAGTCGACAACCGATGTGGTCTTCGGTGGCCACTGTTTAATTGCTGAAAACGGCTCGCTACTGGCCGAATCTGCGCGGATCGGGCGCGATGGATGCGGATGGCTCGATCACTCGTCGGCCACCGCCGATATCGATCTGCAAAAAATCGCGCACGACCGGCAAATCACCGGCACCTGGCAACAGGCCACCCAACGCGCCGGCAGTGAATTTCGGCGGATTGCCTTGCGCGGTCGATATGCAACCGACACGGACAGTCAAGGATTGCGCCGGTCGATTCCTGCCAATCCTTTTGTCCCCGCCGATAACGATGAATTGCATGAGCGATGTGCGGAAATATTTGGAATTCAATGCGCCGCACTGGCCAAGCGTGTCAGTCGCCTTCCTAAATCAGCCAAACTGAATATCGGTGTCTCAGGTGGCCTCGACAGTACACTGGCTCTACTGGTGGCTGTGAAAATGTGCGGACAACAAGGTTTTCCAGCGGAAAAAATAGCGGGGATCACCATGCCCGGCTTTGGTACCACTTCACGGACTTTAGACACCGCCCGCCAACTAATGCAACACTTGGGGGTCGTAGCCGATGAAATCGACATTCAACAATTGTGCTTTGATACATTCATGGGACTACGTCACAAACCATTTGGAATCGATATTAGAGAGCTATCACTGGAACAGTTTTCGGAACAGCTACAACATGTTCCTCCGGACAAGCGACATGACCTGGTATTTGAAAATGTGCAAGCACGTCTGCGGACGATGTTGCTGATGAGTCGCGGTTTTGTGCTCGGTACTGGCGACCTATCGGAGCAAGCGCTAGGCTGGAGCACTTACAACGGCGATCATATGTCGATGTACAACGTCAACACCTCGATCCCCAAGACGCTAGTCAAATTTCTGGTCAAGTATTTGGCGGAAAATGAATTTGATGGTGAAGCCCGCAAGTGCCTGCTGGGAGTCGTCGACACGCCTATCTCACCGGAATTGTTACCGCCCAATCCAGCGGGGGACATCGAGCAATTGACCGAAGGCACCTTGGGGGCCTACGAGTTGCATGACTTCTTTTTGTACCATTTCCTTCGCTATGGCATGACTCCCAAGAAAATCTTGACCTTAGCAAAATTTGCGAATTTCTCGGAAGCATATTCCGATGAAACCATACATAACACGCTGAAACTTTTCTTCACACGTTTCTTTCAAAATCAATTCAAACGCTCATGCGTTCCCGACGGACCAAAGGTTGGTAGCGTGAGCCTTTCGCCCCGTGGCGATTGGCGGATGCCCAGCGATGCTGAAGCGGCGTTGTGGTTGTCGGAGTTGGAGATCCTAAGGTGACTGGCTCCCGACGCTTTGCCACCGACGCTCATCCAACCAACTTGGTGAACGATTGGAAGCGACGCAATCTGAAACACGAACACCCCAGCCCTGTGCGACGCATCGTGACCGGATTGTTGGTGTCTGTATCGATAGTGCTAACTGCCGTAGGCGCGTATGTGCTGAGTGGTTGGAGTTGGCTAGATAGTCTGTACATGGTGGTGATTACTATCTCAGGTGTCGGCTATGGCGAAGTACATCCAATCGACACACCTTCGTTGCGTTGGATCACCATTGGCTTGATTGTACTGGGTTACATGGCGGCGATTTATACAGTGGGTGGAGTCGCTCAATTGGTTGTGGACGGGGAATTGCGACGTGTATTGGGAGTACGCAGAATGCAAAGAGAAATCGATCAGCTCGAGCAACATGTCATCATTTGTGGATTCGGGCGGATGGGGAGCAAGCTGGCCGAAATCTTGGCCACTCAAGGCAGACCACTATTGGTCATTGATCAAGATCAAGCGCGAGTTGACCTAGCGCGAAGTTGCGGTTGCTTGGCCATGCTGGGCAATGCTACTGAAGAACAAGTGCTGCGTTCGGCGGGAGTGGAACGCGCCAGCGTGCTAACTACCGTTTTGAGCGATGATGTATCTAATCTATTCATCACGATCACCGCTCATGAGCTCAATCCAAAGCTTGAAATCCTAGCCCGTGCCGAGCAGTCCAGTAGTATTAAGAAGCTGCGACAGGTAGGAGCCAATAAAGTAATCTTACCCGCCATGATCGGAGCAGATCGTCTCGCGCAGATGATTTTGCGACCGAGCGCCGAGACGCTTTTGCAACAGGCCGAGTTGCCAGCCGGACTGAACGATGACTTGGCCTCGCTCGGTTTGCGACTCGATGAGCTGGAGATCCAAGCCGATTCACCGTTGATTGGCGGTACCATCGCGGATCTTAAAATCCATGGCGAGACCCCTTTCTTAATTGTGGCCGTGCGTAGGGCCCTGGGGGAAGTTCAGCTCAATCCACTGGGTAATGAGCAGCTGACGCAGGGTGATTGCGTCATAATCCTAGCCCACGAATCCGACATTCCACAATTGTGCTCCCGCTACGCCCTGCAGAGTGAACTGCAGTAAGTCAGCGCCGCTAACACAGCTGATGACCGTCAGACCCTAGTGCCAGTGCCGTCAGCTGACGGTGACTGTCCGACGCCAGGGGGTAGTCGAATTACGCAGAGCTGCCATAATTTTGTGCTTCTAACTTAGAGGCAAACCAACAGGTGTCGGACACTCTCTAAAGTACCACCTTATCCAGTAATTTTGCTTGGTCACAAAAGCGTCCGACTCCGTTTTCGTTTGGCTCTTATTCCAATTTCGGTCCACTAGCGGAAACCAATCGATGGATATGCACGTTCTGACCCGCGATCTACAAGTCAAAAACAAATCGAAAATCGTAATGCTCGTCGGCGATGGACTGGGTGGATTGCCAATGAGTCCAGGAGGCAAAACCGAACTGGAAACGGCCAAGACGCCCAACCTCGATGCATTAGCCACCAAAGGGGTGCAAGGTCTATCGATCCCCGTCAAACCGGGGATCGCACCCGGTTCGGGCCCCGGCCACTTGGGATTGTTCGGTTACGACCCTCTCAAGTACCAAATCGGACGTGGCGCGCTGGAGGCCACGGGAATCGGTTTTCAAATGCAGCCCGGAGATGTGGCCATACGTTGCAACTTCTGCACGCTCGACAAACAAGGGAACATTTCCGATCGCCGCGCAGGCCGCATCGCTTCGGAGGAGAGCGCGCCCATTGCCATCTCGCTGCGAAAAATCTCCATTCCAGGTGTCGAGATTTTTGTCGAGCCCGTGAAAGAACATCGCTTTGTGGTAGTCTTCCGAGGTGCGGGACTGAGTGGCAATGTAAAGGACACCGACCCGCAAGCGACTGGCGTGCCGCCGCTGGAACCGGTTGCCGAGGATGAAGCCAGCAAAAAGACTGCAAGTGTCGCCAAGGAATTCCTGAAGCAAGCCCGCGAGATACTGAAGGATCACCCCCAAGCCAACTTTCATACGATGCGCGGATTTGCTGCCCGTCCCGACATGCCCAGCTACGAGGAAGTGTATGGCCTGCGGGCCGCAGCCATCGCCGTCTACCCCATGTATAAAGGATTGGCCAGCCTAGTGGGTATGGACATCGTCGGCGAGGCCAACACACTCGATGAACAAATGCAAGTGCTCAAAGAAAACTGGGACAAATACGACTTCTTCTTTATCCATTTCAAATACACCGATAGCACCGGTGAAGATGGCAACTTCGACGAAAAGGTAAAACGCACTGAGCAGCTCGACGCCTGCCTTCCGGCCATCACGGCGCTCAAGCCCGATGTATTAATTGTCACCGGCGACCACTCGACGCCAGCCTATTTGAAGAGTCACAGTTGGCATCCAGTTCCGACGTTGTTGGTCTCGGACTGCTGTCGTCCAGATCCCCACACAAGCTTTGGTGAGACGCAGGCCATCACCGGCGGTCTGGGACAATTCGAAGCCCAATACCTGATGCTGTTGGCCCTCTCCAACGCCGGTCGTATGGGCAAGTTCGGCGCGTAGAGATTGGTAGCAGGAATCGTAGTGCTCGACGACTTTCGCGTGGAAGTCACTCAGTTGTTCAATCAAGGAACGAGCCCG
The DNA here is from genome assembly GCA_041739785.1 of Pirellulaceae bacterium. Taxonomy (GTDB): domain Bacteria; phylum Planctomycetota; class Planctomycetia; order Pirellulales; family Pirellulaceae; genus Aureliella. Next base: position 2,450 of record JBGSNE010000307.1, on the reverse strand, counting down.
CAATGGGTAAAAACACAGTGAGCATCGCCTGCGGAGAGCGTTGCACGATCAAATCCACAGTCCGCAAGTGCCGTGACAAAGCACTAGACGATGGCAGGTGCGCTGCGGCGTAGCCAGCGGCGCATTGTCTGGGGTGCAATAAAGGCTAAATTGGCCACGATCATGATGGTTCCAAAGGTTACCATCCCCAGCGCAACAGCAATGCCACCGTGCACGAAAACCGCCAGTGCCAGCGCGATTGGACGCGTCAAGCGCGGCCAAACGATGGCGATGTAAAACGTCTCCCAGAAGATGGTGATGGCGGTTAAGGCGGCAATTGCCAACCGCCAACGGCCGAGCCAAGTCATATCGAGCGATTGATATTCGTAATTAACGACCGTATACCACAGCGCGCTGCCGTCGAACCACATCTCACCGCGCATTTTGCTTAGCCCACCAAAGAGGTAGATCACACACAGATGCAGCTGAATCAACCGCGTCGCCAAATTGTTACATGTCGCTTCCGTGCTGGCTGGAAAAAGCCATTGCATCCAAGTTTTTTGGTGGGAATAGCGCCCAGGACCGTGCTCACTCGCAATTAACCCACGACGCAAACGCGCATCGATACTGAGCTCGCTCCCGCAATGAGACAGCATCAAATACATCGACAGCATGATCACGATTTGATCCAAACCAAACAGCGCACCGGTCAAGCGATGACAGACCATCAGCGTCATCCACCAAGCTAGCGGCGTGGCGATCCGCGTCAACAATCCAAACGCCATCATCAGACTGGCCACAATCGCTACGATTTGATGCACCCATAACAACGTTAAGTTGTCGGTATACCACAGCCAACTCCATGACCAATCATTGCGATGTAATTGTCGCACAACCTCTGTCGACATCCAGGCTTTGGGGCCGAAAAAGTCACCAATGACGCTGGCCCAAACGATATGCACATAAGTCAACATGGCTCCGCAAGCGATGCGGATCACAGCCAAGGTTGTCGGCAGCCGCGGAGTGAACCAAAACTGATCCCAAGCATCGGAGAAATCGCGTCCCCACCGAACGACCGGAGTCAACACCGTTTGGTCGCTCATGGCTGATTCTCCACGGCGGGTACGGTCTGCAATGTCACTTCCGGTTTTTTTAAACCCGGTGGGAGCGGGCTGCCAGCACTCTCCGTTGCAGCTGCGTTCGGGTTGCTTCCCAAGGGATCGAGTAGTACACCCTGTCCGGCTGGCAACATGGCCCGCCCGAATCGGAAGGGAGCCGGTGTCAGAGGACTGAGCGGCAGAGGATTGAGCGGCAGAACAGGCGCGTCGGGAAGGGTGATGTACAGCGTGGGTGAGTCGAGCGGTATGCGTTGGCGAAACACTTCATCGTCACTCGGGAGGCGATGTTCGAGTCGTTCGATACGAGCTTCATTGGCACCAAACTTCGCCGCTACATGCTGGCTCATCGATTCGCGAACGCGTTCGAAAATCGCTCGTTCCGATTGCCAATCCAGCGCGAATCGTTCATCGTTACCCACAACTTCGGCTTCGAAGGGTGGCACATGCAGTTGATGGAGAAATTCGGCTAGCATGAAATGTCGATGGTACAGTAAGCGAGGCCATTGCTTTTTCTTGTCTGGAAAAGTCAGCGACACTTGCTGGTCATCCGGCATCGTCAAGCGACATTCCATCAAGTGGCTGGGCCCCGGTTCGGGAGCAAAAAAGAAATAGCCATGATTGAGATAGGCGAATTCGACATAGGGTGCCAACCAATTTCGAGCCGGATCAGCAGCCGGTGACGTTCCTCGGCGGCTGGCAGTGAAGAATCGAAAGGGCTCAGCCACCACCGCCAGCAAATGCATGACGATGAGCCCGCTGAGCACCCACTTCGCCGCAGGCGACAGGCCAGTCCGCGTCCCACGTACATGCTCCACGGCGGATCGTGAAGGTTGTTTGACGGTAACCTGAGGCGGCTTGCTCTGACCCACGCTTCACACACTCCGCATATTACAAGACGAGACTCGGGTAACGAAAGCCTAAATTGTAGTCGGATGAGCAAGGAAACCAATAGCGTCCCAGCGGGTCACGCTTGCCGAGCGTGACTGCACGATAGAGCCGAGCAATAAAGGCACCGGACACGCTCTAAAGCACTGCGATATCCAGCGATTCGGCTTGGCCAACAAACTGTCCGACAACCTATTTTGTTTGCGTCTAATTCATACATCCCAGAGTGTCAGGGTGGATCAACCGTTTTGTTGAGTCCGAGATCAGCGACAGTCGCTCCCGGCAGGAACGACCCACTAGCAGGAACGACCCACGGGTCAAACAACGGGCGAGTAGGGTGGATCGGGGTAATTATGCCCGATCCAGCCCTCTCACAGAACCGTACGTACGGGACCGTATACGGCTCATGTTAAAGTAAAGCTCAAGTGATACTGGGTAAAACTCCGGTTTCGACGCTGGTGATGTCGT
>JBGSNE010000168.1:0-7788 GCA_041739785.1 Pirellulaceae bacterium | reverse complement strand
GGAGATCCTGCATATGAAGGTGTTCACCACAGGACAGGTCGCAAAGATCTGTAAGGTGGCCCCTCGAACCGTGAGCAAATGGTTCGACTCCGGCCGACTCAAAGGATATCGCATTCCGGGTTCGCAAGACCGCCGGATACCACGCGAGTATCTGATCAAGTTTCTGAAGGAGCATGGTATGCCCCTAGGAGATCTTGAAGATGAGGCAATGGCCAAAGTCCTAATCGTTGCTCAAGACCAAGTTCTGATCGAGAATCTTCGGCGCGAATTACCGCCCGAACGTGGATTCAAAGTTGGAACAGCGGCCAGCGGTTTTGAGGCGGGCATCCAGGCTGAAAGTTTCCATCCCGACTGCATGATTGTGGACTTCTCAATCGGCAAAGTGGAAGCGCTTCAGATCTGCCAAAATCTGCGTAAGAATAACGATTTTACTGAGATCATTTTGATCGCATTGCTTCCTGACGACGGCCAAACGTTCAGCTTTGATCGTTCGGCAATTAACGAAACGTTCAAGAAGCCATTTGATGCTCGCCTGTTGGCCGAGCGTCTGCGAACCTTGGTGGGAAGCAAGAAGGAACTGGTCTAAGCGTGTTCCGCTCAGCTCAGTTGCCTGGCTGTTAGAAGCCTAGGTCCCGCGATCGATTCGGTAAAATCCCCGATATATCTGTTACAGAACTACTAAGCTCACCTGTCCTCAATCGGCAGGTGGGCTTTTTTTGTTAGGTGATGTTTCGTTAGCGGACGGGTAAGCGGTGAGTTTTTGAGGTAACCGACGCGGAGCGGTGAGTTTTTGAGGTAACCGACGCGGAGCGTCGGGCCACATTGGGCGGTGGCTGTTCGAATTGGGGAAAAGTAGTTACTCTAGCAACCCAAAATGTGGTTAAGTGCTTTTAAAGGTTGCGGTTACATGAGTGAACAAGAGCTGGTGCCAGGGCGTCTGACCCACATCGATTCTCAAGGAAAAGCCCGCATGGTCGATGTGGGGGACAAGCCCATCACGCGTCGCTCAGCTTCTGCTACAGCGGTCTGTGTCATGGATTCTCTCACCGCAGACGCCATACGCGGCAATAGCTTGAGCAAGGGAGACGTACTGCAAGTCGCCAGATTGGCTGGTATCGGAGCGGCCAAGCGGACCGATGAACTCATTCCGCTATGCCACAGCCTCCCCTTGGACGACGTTCATGTTGAATTCCAGTGGTTGGAGGCAACGCGACTCCAGGTGCTTACCACATCGAGTGCCACAGGGCGCACGGGGGTGGAAATGGAGGCTCTGGTGGCTGCCAGTGTGGCGGCTCTTACGGTTTACGACATGTGCAAGTCGAGCGATCGGGGGATGAGGATCGAATGTATTCAACTGCAAAGCAAATCAGGTGGAGCCCGCGGAGATTTCCAGCGCGGAGAATAGAAACAGAATGATTCATCCCAACTCCGCGATCGAAAACGAAGTGCTGTCGTGTGGCAGCACTAGGCCCATGTGGCCGGCAGCGTCCAATCATGATCACGATGCCAATGGCAAAAATGTGCTGCCGCCTGCTGCTTTAAGTTCGTGCATGCAGTCGCACGAGCAGTTTAAAACCAGTGTGAAGCAGTGTATCGGCGCGGAACTGGAGCAAGTCGAAAAGTTAATCCGAGCGGCCACCACCAGCCGCTATGACGTGGTGGCCAAACTCTGCCATTCGGCTGCGGCCATGGGTGGCAAACGCATGCGGCCAATGTTGGTGTGGCTCTCGGCTCGCGCCCTGGCCGTCGCAGGACCTTCAGGCGACCAATTCGACCACCGCGCAAGTCGAGACCTGTCGTCGATCGCCGCGGCCGTCGAGTTGGTCCATGCGGCTAGTTTAGTTCACGACGACGTCATGGATGCAGCTACTGAGCGTCGGCATCTACCAACGATTGTTGATCGGGCTGGTAACTCGGCTGCCGTATTGCTGGGAGATTTGCTGTTCACTCGCGCTTATGCCTTGGCCGCCCGTTGCCGCGGGACCTACCCTGCGCGACAAATCGCCGCCGCAGCGACGCGGCTATGCGAAGGGGAATTGCGTCAACAAGCCTCGGCTGGCCAATGGTTGATGACTCCAGCCATATATCGCAGCCTTTTGCTTCAAAAGACTGGCGCCCTGTGTGCCGTCAGTTGCCGTCTAGGAGCTTGGCGGGTTGGCGCCTCAGCCGATCAAGTTCAAGCGCTTGGCAACTATGGGAAACTGCTAGGGTTGGCATTTCAAATTCATGACGATTGGCTCGACTACTGGGGAACGGGACAAGTCGGCAAGACGTTGGGTACCGATTTAGCCCAAGCCAAACCAACTCTACCGCTAATCCGACTTATGCAAACCACCTCCTCCGAGCGGCAGCCCGAACTTATTTCAATGCTCAATGACCGCACTGCCAGCTCTTGCCGCAAGATCCGCCGAATACTCGATGCTAGCGATGCAGGGGAAAAGACACTGGAAATAGCGCGACAATGTTGTGAACAGGCCAAGGGGCATTTGAATTGTCTACCACCATCCGAGGCAAAGGAGTGTTTGATAGCAGTGGCCGACTATAGCGTGCGGCGGGCAATGTAGCCAAAGTCGCTCGACTCTCCGAGTCGAGTTACTAGCGCTAAAAAGAATTCTTCAATTTTCGTCGGTTAATTGCGTTCCGATCAAACGTTTGGCACTAGGCGATTGAAACCGGGCACGATGGGGTCAAGTCTGGGTAACGACTGGATCACGACTCGGAGAGTCGTGCGACGAAGTGGCGGTCGTGCGACGAAGAGGCGGTCGTGCGACGAAGTGGCGGTCGTGCGACGAAGTGGCGACGTCTGCTACGTACTCTCTTCGCATTGATTGCGGAGAGGAGCGAGTTCAGCAACGAAGTCCTCGACATCGGTAAATTCGCGGTAGACGCTGGCAAATCGCACATACGCCACTTGGTCGAGCGAAGCCATTTCTCGCATGACAATGCCACCGATATCGACACTGGGGATTTCGCTGTCATAGTCGGCCTGGATTTCCGCCTCCACCCGTGAAGCCAATTCGCGAATGCGATCAATGCTGACGGGTCGCTTCCAACAGGCGCGTTGGACCCCTTGTTCGATCTTTTCTCGAGAAAACGGCTCGCGCACTTGGTCTTTCTTGACCACCGTCAACGTCAACCGTTCGACCCGTTCATAGGTGGTGAATCTTCGTTGACACTGATTGCAGCAACGACGGCGACGAATCGCGCGACTATCTTCGCAGGCCCGCGAATCAATCACGCGATCGTTATCCGCCGCACAATGTGGACAGTGCATACAGAGTTCCTTTGCCAGCCGGTGTCCTTCGATTTTACGATCGTAGAGAATCGTAACCTGTGAACGAACTCTGGACCAGCACTAAACCGCGCCTATTTCTGATGCAGGTTGGGCCAAGCTAACTATTGAAGTTACGGGAAATCCCGTAGAATTGACGCAATCTCACCGACAATCCACTCATTCAGCAGGAACGAACCACCATGTCTGGCGAAGTCCCACCCAATACCGATGCACCCAACAATCCCTCCGAATCTCCAGCCAGAGATCGATTTCAAGCAGCGGCAGCCGAGAAAATGGACGCCAACCGCAGTGCTCCCGTCGAACGGAGCTTGTGGAAAGGTGGCTACTCCCCACGCGCCATGTATGGCACTTGGGTCATCGCCACGGTGCTAACCATCGCAGGCTTGGTCCTGGTCTCCATGTTTGCCACGGAAATGCAGAATGTATGGCTGATTACCGGTTCGGTGATTCTCATTGGCTGGTGCTTTGCCATCGGGCTCTACATTTATCGCCGCTTGGGGATGCACTACGAATTAACCACCCAGCGTTTTGTCCACCAACGTGGTGTGTTGATTCGCCGCACGGACCGTATCGAAGTCATCGATATCGATGACGTTAGCTACACTCAAGGGATTGTTCAACGCATGTTAGGGGTGGGAACGATTACCATCACCGGCAGCGATCGCTCGCATCCGGAGTTGGTGATGCACGGTATCGACAAAGTACCCGAGATTGCTAGCCTGCTCGACGACGTGCGCCGCGAAGAACGTCGCCGCCGCAGCTTGCACATAGAAGCGATCTAAAGCAGTGTGACGTCAGCGCCCCGTGGGTCGCTTTTGCCCGTGCGTCGCTTTTGCCCGTGGGGCGCTTTTGCCGAAAGCGACTTTCAAGTGGGTCGCTTTTGCCGAAAGCGACTTCGCGAGGTGCCAAGTGCTTGCAGTCCCGTCGAGGCGATTCTTAGCGTCCTATCTTAGCGTCGGCGCGAAAGTGCAGGATTGAGCCGCCGAGCAGCCGAAGTTGGTGTGACATTAGGCGCCGGAGCAGGCATGACTTCAGGAGCCACCTGCGGTACGCCATTGCCAGGGAGCGTTGACGGGCCTGGCACAGGTGCCGAGTGCATCATCGGTGGTGATTGAAGCGACGGTGCTGGTATTGGTGCCGAATGACCCGGTCCGGCATGCATTGGAGCACTATGAGATGGTGTAGCGTGCGAACTACCGCAGTTGCATGACGAACCGTTTCGCACCGACGCATGTCCACCATCGTCTATCACATTGCTTGTATAACCGTCATCCATATACGCTTCGCCGCCGTACCCTGCGCCACCGCACGAATCACATCCGCCGTCACAGCTTGGTCCGCATAGCCCGGTATCGCAGCTGGTCATGTAAGGGCGTCCCCAAAGCACTTTCAGAAGATTGCGAACAGGTTGATAGCATTGCGAGCAACCTCCGCAATTGGGTCCGCAGTTGTCGACCGTTGGCGGTTCACTCACCCATTCATCGACATACACCTCACCACAGGCACCGCGACAACCGGCCAAGCCCATGAGTGGTCCGGAGCCACACATGCCCCCGCCACAGCTTGAAAGTCCACAGTTTCCGCCGCCATAGGCGTTTCCCGGAAGTCCTTGGACGCAACAACAGCCAGCACTAGCAATGGATAAAAGTCCAAGCATCATAACCCTGGCGAGCTGGTGGAGCATTATACTTATCCTCTTTAGCGAGTCGGGCCTATACCGAGCGAATTACTGCTGGTGGAGGCACTGAAGTCCACGGACGCAAACCGCCCGCAAACTCAGTATCGACCGTTAGAGTCTTCGTATTCAGTAAAAATTACCAAGCTTTCGTGCTTCGGGCTTTCCCACCTGTGTCCCCTGTAGGTTAGGCTTTCCAGCCTGACATCCGGGCTGTTGGTTTACTATGGTGTTGCACCACGATTGTTTAACCCGCAGCCGTAGGCGAGGATCATCGTGGCGAACCTCGCCTACGGCTGCGGGTTAGACGAAAAATCGACGGCTTGACTTCCTTGGTCGGAAATCGTTGTTATCCTCGAAACTGTGCCAGGTTGGAAAGCCTGACGTACGAAAAGCATGGCTATTAACCCGCAACCACGTGAAAATTTACTCCTCGAAGCGACCGCTTATGGCCGTCGTCTGCTGCTTCGTTTGCCTGTCCCACCGCAATGGCTTGAATCCGGTCAACCCAACGAAATTGCTAGCTTTTGGTGTCGAGAGTTTGCGACACTGGGGGACTGGGAGTTATTCGTCGGCTGGCGGAAGAATGGCGGCTGGTCGGTCTACTTCCAGCAGCAGCCTGTTCTACAATTCAATTCGCAACACCAGCTGCGCCGGCTGTACGCGGGCGGGGAGCGATTCTCGGCCGAAATGGGGCGACTGAAACGACTGGAACGCAACGAATTGGGCGGCCAAGTTCGGTTTGGCGAGCAACGTTTGGATACTCAGACAGAACAATGGGTGCTCGCAAGTTGTCAACTGTTTCTTAGTGCAGCAGCGGACTTGTTAGGCAACAACCAGTACACTCTCTTAGGACAGTTTCCACCCGCCGAGCCAGCCATGGTGGAGGACGCGCGAGTCATGTTGGCTGCCGCCGCAGGCGGTCTGCATATTGCGAAGGCTCCCCATGCTGCCTCGTAGAGCTCACTGGAGTAGCGGAAGTCGCCAAGACTTCCTGGTACCAAGAAAACCGTTCAACCCGGGTTATTTAGGACCTTGTGAACCTCAGGCGCGAGCCGTGAGCATTACCAAGCTGGGGCCCACGGCTAGCGTCTGAGGTTCACAAAGGGGCGGCTTCATAAAGTGAGTGCTATAGCCCTACGCCCTTCGCATCACAAGGTCTTGGATAATCCGGGCTACTACTGCGGTCGTTTATTCCTCCCGTCCCGCCAATAGGATTTCTTTTTGAGCAGCTTATCCGAACGAGAATTTGCCTTGGAAGTCGTGCAGCGGTTGCGTTCGGCGGGCTTCGAAGCCCTGTGGGCCGGTGGTTGTGTTCGCGATCTATTGATGGACCGCGAGCCAACCGACTATGACGTCGCTACCTCAGCCACACCCCAGCAAGTTCGCGAGCTCTTCGGACGGCGACGGACTCTTCCAGTTGGCATGTCGTTTGGCGTCATGATTGTGCTCAGCGGCGATCCGCAGGTCGGTCAAGTCGAGGTGGCTACTTTTCGGACCGACGCGGCGTATAGCGATGGGCGTCGACCCGATGCAATTACCTTCAGCGACGCGCGACACGACGCCCAACGCCGTGACTTCACTATCAACGGTATGTTCTATGATCCAGTGCAAGAGTGTGTGATTGATTATGTTGACGGACAAGCCGATGTGCAGCGAGGTCTGATTCGCGCGATTGGCCGCGCCGACGATCGAATCGCCGAGGACAAACTGCGCATGTTGCGCGCGATTCGCTTTGCCGCTAGATTCGGTTTCGCGATTGAATCGGAGACGCGGATCGCTATTGCTCGACACGCTGGCGAGGTTTCGTTGGTCAGCGGAGAACGCATTTGGATGGAAGTTCGCAAGACACTCGAAACGACGCGGCCCGCCTGGGGAGTTAACGAGTGGGCAGAAGTCGGATTGCTCACATACATCTTGCCGGAAGTCGCGCAGTGTTGGCCCACACAAGGACATAACATTGCACGACTATTGGAGGCTTCCCATAACCGCGATTGGCTAACGCGGTTCTGTGGACTAATGTGGCAAGCGGTCGGAGATGAGGGGTCGATGATAAATTCGACGGTGTTAGCACTCAAGGCTCGATTGAAGCTGGCCAACGAAATCAGCGATGCGCTAAAGTTTTGTCTCTCGGCGCAGGCCGCTATGCACCTAGCCGAACAAAAACCATGGTCGCTGATCCAGCCAATACTGGTCAACGAAAATTCGCGGCTGGCAGTTGATCTGTTTGACTTGCGCGCAAGCCTCACACAGGCTGGACAAGCCGATCCGATGATGATCACCGCTCGTTGGTTGAAACAACAACTTCAACGTGAGCCCCGTCAGCTTGACCCGCCACCATTGCTCGTCGGTGACGATCTAATCGCTATGGGGCTGAAACCAAGTCCGCAATTTAAGGACCTGCTGCAGCAAGTCCGACAACAACAACTCGATCAAATGTTGACTGATCGCGAAGCGGCCCTGGATTGGCTGCGCGATATACTTGCTGATAAATAGGTTGTTAAGCACTTGAGAGTTAATAGCTGGTCCCACGTGTGGTTTCGCATGGGCTCGGACCAGTCGTGATCGAAGAGGGACGGATGGAACGCGCAAGATTTTTATGAGAGCTCGATGTGATTTTGGCGTTCGGCTATTGCTTTATTCGTTTAACCCGCAGCCGAATTCCAGGGCTGCCCCGTTGATGTTCGCCTAAGGCTTTTGATGCCCTCACAATTTAGTGCCGAAGGCACGGAATTCGATAGCCTGGGATGCAAATCCCAGGTCATCGAAGCATCCCCGCGTTTTTCCGGCTTGCCAGCGAGCGACCGCATTCGCGGTC
>JBGSNE010000246.1:0-90481 GCA_041739785.1 Pirellulaceae bacterium | reverse complement strand
GATCGACCGCGAATGCGGTCGATCGCTGGCGAACCGGATGTCAGTAGATTCCATTTTCCCTGGGGTTTGCACCCCAGGCTCCCTAATTCCACCGCTTCGCGGTTGAAAAAGCGCGGGCTTCAAAAGTCGTAGGCGAGGAGCACGGGGCAAACCTTGCCTGCGGCGGTCTGTTTTCAGACGTAACCATTCACCCCGCGGGAGACAGATTGGCTGCTTTCAGCCATTTCGCGCCGTTTCTGCCCATTTTCGCTAGTGTCGAAACCTCTAAAAAGTGTAAACTATTTAACTGATCGTTGCGTATTTAATAAATCACGCAACATGACTTTCCGACCCCCAGAATTAGAACTGCTAATTTCATGGCACTGTTGATCCTCCGCATTTGCTTTATTAGCGTCGCTGCGGGAATAGCTACCCTCTTCATGAACATTGGGCTCCAGGGCCCAGCCTTCCTTCCCTATCTGGTGATTTTTGGAACGGTGTTGTTGGCGATGGGTGTTATTGCGGTAGACATTTTCACCCCCCGCAAACAGATAGAAGTTATCTCTGCGGTCTATTTTGGATTGTTGGTTGGTGTGTTGCTCACTTACGCCTTGTGGGTAGCGCTGGCTCCGCTCATCCCGGCTGGTCCGTACGCACCTCCGGTGGTGCTTTTGATGGCCGCCATTTTGTGCTATGGCTGTACCAGTTTGCTGTTGCAGACCAAGGACGATTTTCGCTTTGTGATCCCCTATGTTGAGTTCGCTCGTGACTTGAAGGGATTGCGCCCGATTGTGATCGATACGAGTTCGATTATCGATGGTCGCTTGGCTGAACTGGCAGAAACCAACATCATTGAAAGCCAATTGGTGATGCCCGGCTTCGTGCTGGGAGAGCTGCAAGCGATTGCAGACAGCCAAGACCGATTGCGTCGCGCACGCGGGCGACGTGGATTGGACATTCTCAATCGCCTTCGAACTCAACCCAAGATTGAGTTTCAGATTTATGATCGAGACTTGCCTGAATTCACGGGTCAACCGGTCGACATGAAGTTGGTCATCCTGGCCAAGCACCTCGAAGGTAAAATTATCACTGGCGATTTCAACCTCAATAAAGTTGCCAAAGTTCACAATGTGCCAGTCATCAATCTCAACGAGGTTGCTGCCTCATTGCGTCCACAGTTCCTACCAGGCGAAACTTTCGAAGTCCGAATTGCCAAGGCCGGAGAAGGCCCCGAACAAGGGATTGGCTATCTAGACGACGGTACGATGGTGGTGATTGAAGGTGGGCGTCATCGCATCAACGCGACGCTCCCAGTAGTTGTAACCAGCACTCTTCAAACGCAAGCAGGTCGCATGTTATTTGCCAAAGTCGATGAAGCGGCCGTCCGCTCCGGGGCGTGATCTCGACTGTGTCGAAGCCCAGGCTTTAGCCCACCCATGCATGTGACTCCCAGCGCGTTTGTGACGGCCGAACATTGACGTGGCTCTTTAACAAGAGGTAACTGAGCAAACGGAGTTGGGCAGCGGGACAACTCCAACGACTGGCGCATTGAATTACCGGTCAATCGGTTAGGCAGTGGGACAAAAACCCACCCTATCTAGGCGTCGGTATCAATCGGTGAATTGGACTGCTCGACCATCTCGGCAGGGGTACTTTCCGGCTGGTTCCAGCTCTTTCTCAGCCGCTCGACCTTATGCTTGACCTGTCGCGTAATAGTTCGCAAGCCGTGGCGCAAACGCGGTAGTAAAGTGGGTGGCACCAATCGCAAGCGTAAGCAGCGCGTGGGTGTTGCGCCTAAACGGCTTTTATAGGTTTCGTCGCCGCGCAGGAAATCTATGAATTGAATGCCAGCTTCACAAGCCTCGCGAACAGCAATCGCATTGAGAATGCGACCAACGCCTTCCGCTTCGCGGGCTGGATCCCGTCCCGACTGGTACATATATTTGTTCCCGGCCGCGTCGTTCAAGTAGAAATGGCACGCGATGGGAACGCCGCGATCTTCGAGCACAGCGAAACTAATCGCGTTTTGAGCAGCCATTTCTGCGCAGGCAAACTCGATAAATCGGTGAAAGCGGGAATCGGCAAAACACCCTGGTTCTTCGGCAGCTTGCCAGCGTCGTTGATGCAAATCGACACAGACTGACAAAGCCCAATGAAGCTCGGCAGGCTCTTGTACAAAGCGGACTTGCAAGTCATTATTTTTGTCGAAGCGATTCACTAGATTTCGTGTCTGTCGTCGCTGTGTTTTGGACATGCCTTCATGAAAACCGGCCCAGCCTTTGGTCACGTCGAGTCGCCAAGTGCTCTCCAAGTCCACTTCATATTGCGAACAGCGACCTCGTCGCAGACGGGATGCCAGCGCGCCAATAGCTGGATCGTTGTCAGTGACCCCTTCGAGCTCCAGCAAACTCCAGTTTAGCTCCGATTGGTTAGCCAGCAGCCAATCCCCAATGGCCTTACCAACCGCGGCAGCATGTTCCGGAGCTGAAAGTAGAGTTTGGAAATCGCCACACGCTCGTCCACTCCCTAAGAAGCGGATGCTTCTTCCCTCTGTCCAATTGTCGCGCATGTAGAACGGCGCGAGGCCAATTGTTTGATGATCAGCAGTTCGAACCACAACGACGCAGAGCTGGGTCCTCGATGATCCGTGGGAAGCCCACCATGCCTGCAGCCACTCAGGACTTTGCATCGGTGAAGGCGCGTGACGCGACCAAAACTCCATAAAAGGAGCCAATTTGGCAGTTTGGTCGATGACTTCCAAACGAATGTGGGACATGTTGTCGCTTGAGGTTGGTGAATTTTTCGGGAAGACTCTCGCAATCAAAACCACTGCACGAACTAACTGCTACCATAATTGCTGTGTGACATGTTCCAACAAAGCGCGCGGTACCAGCAACAATTCGCCGTCAAATGATCCTGTCGAACCTGATCTTAGACGCATGATCGCTGCAGGCTGTTCACGCCGATTCCCCATCGGGCACTCCAGCCAGATGCGAATGGCTAACACTGCAAGTGTTTCGCGGTTTAATGTGCCGAGGGGCGTGAGCCAAATGGCACACCAGTGCTCACCCGAAAATCCTGGAATTTGTGAACGATACGTCGCCAAGTAGTAGAAATTCCTCCTGGCTTGCGGCAATAATTGGGGATTGTGTTTCACTTGCCTCGCGCGGACGGATTACAACGATATTGGCGATTTGCCTGACACGACTCCGACAACCTCACTCAACCCACCTCAAAAAAATGTTCCGAGCTACATCCCCCTTCCCTGCCGCTGACAAATGTCTTGGTTTACTGTTCGGTCTGTTGGCCCTTGGTCCGACCATGGCCGTCGAATCAGGTAGCACTGAGACTCGTCATTGGGGACGATTTCGGGGCGAGAATGGAGTTGCCAGTCTTGAGCAGTGCGATGTTCCGCTCCCTTGGAAACCCGAAGATGTGGCTTGGGAAGTCGATCTGCCGGGAACCGGAAATGGCTCACCGGTCTTCTATGGTGACCAAGTCTTCTTATTGGCCGCGGATCCGGACACTGCCGAACGACATTTGTTGTCTTACCGATTGGCGGATGGCAAGGAACTGTGGCATAAGCGGATCGAATCCAAGCCCTATCACCTTCATGCCCGCAGCAGCTATGCCTCTTGCACACCGTGCGTCGATGAGTTGGCGGTTTATTTTTGCTGGGCAACACCCGAAAGCGTCATACTCGTTGCATACAATCACGCGGGAGACGAACTGTGGAAGAAAGATTTAGGAAGCTATATCAGCCAACATGGCTTCGGCGCTTCCCCCGTTCTCTTTGGAAAGACGCTGGTATTATTTAATAGCCAAGCGGCACAGGAATTACCTGAGGGGGTCACACCGGGGCAGAGCCGAGTGATGGCGTTCGATAGCGAGACCGGTCAAGAAAAATGGGTTACGCCGAGGACCACCACTCGTGCTTGCTACGGTGTCCCAACACTCTTCAAGGATTCGTCCGGCGCCGATGCTTTGCTATTTTGCAATACCGGCGATGGTATTTTTGCACTCGACCTAGAGACGGGAGCTCCGCTGTGGAATAAGAAAGTATTTGGTAAACGCTGTGTTTCATCACCGGTCATCGTCGGCAATTTGGCGATTGGTACAGAAGGATCCGGCGGCGGCGGAAACATCCTCTACGGCATTGATTTGGATGGCCAGCACGAAGTACAGCTCGAAGTTGATCGTTCTGCGCCTTATGTGCCAACGCCCGTAGCCAAAGGTTCTCTGCTATTCCTCTGGGGTGACGCTGGCATAGTATCGTGCGTTCGAATTCCCGACGGCGATATCTTGTGGAGTAAGCGCATCGGCGGCAACGTCTCTTCGTCACCGGTCATTGCCGGCGACAAATTGATCGGCATTGCTGAGGATGGAACAGTCACCATCCTGGCAGCCTCCTCCGGATTCAATGAACTTGGGAGCGTGAAACTGGAGAGCACCTGTCGCGCGACACCAGCCCTCAGTGAACACTTTATGGTGCTACGCACCGATGCCCGCTTGATGTGCATCGGAAAACCCTAGTGCTCTGTCCAGCTTAAAAACTAGGGTTCAACGCACGTCGGGAAAAGGTGTCCAAAACCAAAAGTGCGAAGCACCCGAAGGGCCGTTCCGGCTCTTGGTGTCGGACACCTTTTCCCGGCCCCCCCCAAATCTAATGTGGTTGAAGCACTAAGGTCTATCTAGAATATGCCAAGTTGATCTCGGGCATCTTCGCTCATCATCTCTTGGGTCCACGGTGGATCCATGACCACTTTGATCTCCACAGCACCGATCCCCTCCATTGTCTCGATCACTTGGCGGCTATTGCCTACTAGCTGTGGACCGGCCGGGCACATAGGGCTGGTCATGGTCATTTCTACTTTGACATCGGTCTTGTCAGCATCGTCTGCATTGGGAGCCAAGTCGACCAAGTAGATCAAACCGAGGTCGACGATATTGACGAACAACTCTGGATCGATGACTTGTTTGAGTTGCTCGCGGACTTTATCCTCGCAAAGTTCGTTGGCCATCTAATACATTCTCCGCTTAACGTGTGATAACATGACATAATCGCTCGACTCTCCGACTCGAGACTGCTTGCGAACTTCTCGCTGGTCGACGAAACTCGGCTCGGAGTGTCGAGCGACTCTGGTAGTTGTCGGTCTTGTCGCCTCTATTCTAACCTTAGAGTCAGCGAGTCGTAACTGCAGTAGCGGATGTTGTTAAATCTTTTGATGTGGATGGCGATGTGCTGGAGTCTATCCATAGCCTCTCTTGGCGATTTCCACCAGCCTCGAAAGTCAAACTGAACAGGCACTTGACCAAACGAGCATTTTAATGAAACGGAACGATCCGCAGGAGCCGCCCGTCGTATTGCCACCGCTCAATCCTTCGATCGGCCCTTCGAACGGCGAGGAGATTGAAAGCTCACATCTGTTTCGCGATGCGGGTGAGTGGCTCGACCGAGTCATGGGAACAGAAAGCTATGGCGCTCCCCGGGTCTTTGATTTGTTTACACTCTTGGCCATCACCCTGGCCTTTGCCCTGCTGCTCGCCAGCCTACGCCTGATCGAACCACTGTTGTTGGATGACTTGGAAACAGTAGCCATTACGCTGGGAATGTTTGTTACCGGAATAGCACTTTTCCAAATGGCCTTATGGGGTGGAAAAAAGCCGCGTCTGGCGTCGCTGGTGGCCGGGCCTATTCTGTGGCTCCTAATTTTCGTGGCGCTGAATCTAAGTCGTCTTGAAAATCTGCTTAGTCCAGCCTACCTCTTGCTGGGAGTTTTCACCGCCATTTTCGGGATCCCAGCTGGCTATTTGGGAGGCGCTATGGTCGCAGGGGTGTTTTTGTTGGCCGATTTCTTTCGAACTAAGTATCTACACAAACCTAAGAACGGTGATCCCGACAACGACGATCAAATCTTCGCGGAAGAATCGCCAACTTCCGAAAAGTTGCAGCCATAAGTTTGTGGAGATTACCAATGAAAGCCCGGTTTTTTATTCTTTTGATTCGATCGCGATGGCACGCTTTAGCAGATGGTATCGAAGTTGGATATCTTGAAGAGAACGACAATCCGTGGCGAATGACGCCAGCTCAGGCGAACTCTCCCTAGCCTTTCAACCGCTGGCCGGACTACTCGGGGGGCGTCAAAGTAAAGTTGAGCAAGGAATTGGCAAGGCCTCAGGGCTAAATGGCGGCCAAGTAGGTTCGCTGATGGGGATGCTCGCTCCGCTCGTCATGGGAGCGCTGGCTCGTAAGACTAAAACGGAAAACATGGACGCTGGCGGCCTGGCCGGTATGCTCCGCGGCGAACGCAAATCGATTGAAAACCAGGCCAGTGGCGGCTTGTTAGCAGGACTGCTGGATCAAGACGGTGATGGCGATTTTGACTTTAGTGATATAATGAAACTAGGGATGAGTCGCCTATTCGGCCGCAAGTGAGCCGTGACGCGTAAGGGCTTGTTGATTTAGTCGTTTAACCCGCAGCCAAAGGCGACGTTCTCCCCGATGATCCTCGCCTTTGGCTGCGGGTTAAACAACAAACGTGCAATCCAACACTTAATCAACAAGCCGGTAAGTGACCGGACCACGCGTACCGCCCGATGCCTTACGGCCTTCGGCTCACTTACTATCAGCTTTAAGATGTCAGCACTTATGCATTTGCCAGACCCAGACCAGCACCCCGATCGCGATGTGGTGATCTGGGATGGTCAGTGCAATTTTTGCCGCAGCCAAGTGGAACGACTGAGAGCCTTTGATCGCCGCGATCAGCTCAGCTATCTCAGCTTGCATGACCCACGCGTGTCCCAGCGCTACCCTGACTTGAGCCACCAACAGCTGATGGATCAACTGTGGCTCGTCACCGGCGACGGCAGAAAATATGGTGGAGCAGATGCGGGGCGCTATCTGAGTCGAAAACTGCGGACGCTATGGTGGCTCGCACCGCTATTGCATATCCCCTTGAGCATGCCCCTGTGGCGTTCGCTGTACGCCAAGATCGCTCAGCGAAGATACCGTATCGCCGGTAAGAGTTGCGATCCAGATGGAACCTGCCATCTGCATGCATCATCGGGCGACGCGCTTAAGCAAAAAAGCTGACGGCATTCTGGAAAATCTTGCGGCCTTCACCATGCTCGGGTAACTGGCGCAAACGCGTCCAGTAGGGATGATGTGTCGGGTCCATGAATCGCTCCGGATGTGGCATCAGTCCAAAGACTCGACCGGTCGGATCGGAAATCCCGGCTACATTGTAAGTTGCGCCATTGGGATTGGTCGGAAACGGCAACAGTTCATCGCTGGTCGCACCCTTTTCATCGCTGTAGCGCAAGCCCAGTTGCCCATCGGCGAGCAACCTTGCGCCCATACCCGATTCACGCACAGCAAATCTCCCCTCGGCGTGTGCAATAGGTAAGAACATCTGTTCGATGTCACGCAGAAACACGCTGTTGGACTCGCGATTGACCAAGTGTACCCAGCGATCCTCGAAACGCGATTGGGCGTTGTGCGCCAGCGTGGCCGGAGGAGTCGATTCTTGACCTGGAAAGAAGATCCCCAGCCGCATCATGACTTGAAAACCATTGCAGATCCCCAGTACCAGTCGCCCTTCGCCACGGAATTGTTCCACCAATTCACTGAGGTGGACCGTCAGGCGTTGAGCCAGAATGCGGCCTGCTGCAATGTCGTCACCATAGCTGAAGCCACCCGGCAAGCACAGGATTTGAAACCCTTCGCCCAGACGCGGATCGTCGATCAAGCGATTGACATGCACGCTGCTCGTCTTGGCCCCAACCTGTTCGAAGGCAAAGGCTGTTTCCGCATCGCAATTGGTACCGGGAGCACGCAGGATGAGTACTCGGGGGCTGGCCATCTATGAAAACCTCTCTGCGGTGGGACGATTGAGAATTGATGAGATTTATGGGTGGAACACGATCCAGGTGTGGAACGCGGCCTTTCTGAATCGGCATTTTAACGGCCTTCGCTGGCCTGCCTATGAGACATTGCATAGGAGTCGCGGCATTTATCCATTGGGCGACTCGCTGGACGACTCACTGACCGGAGAAATAGGGAGGAAAATTATGGGTAGGAAGATTTTTTTCTTGGCCAGTGACCGAAGGTGTCACTAGGCGCTGCCACAAAGGGGGCCACGCAAACGCTGTCCACCACACATCACAGGCAGGCTATGCTAGCATTAGATAGAATGGGGGCTCTAAGCGTTGGCGCGCCGAAAGTCTTGGCGACTTCCGCTACGGATGCAATGGGCTCACAGCTGGGGAAGGGATCTAGCCGCATGTTGCCACTGATGAAACCTAATCACACAACATTTGGGGGGGGCAAACCTGCGGGGCGAGCGCTGCCTAAGGCACCAGTACCGACTGGGGCGGTGGCGCAATTGGCAGTGCTGCAACGCTTGACTCACGAAATCCAGCAGCTCGAAACGTCGGGTCGCCGCGCGGCGGCGGAGGTGAAGACGAGCAGTGCGGGGTGCGTGGCGCTAGATGCGCTGTTGCCTGCCGGGGGCTACGAGGCTGGGAGCGTGGTCGAGTACTTGCGAACAGCACCTGCCTGTGGAGCGAGCACGTTGGCTTGGGGGGCAGCGGCAGCAGCCATGCAAGCCACCAGTGGTTTTTTGGTGGTGGTCGATACGCAGCATAATGTTTTCCCCCCAACTTTGACCAGCCACGGTATCGACTTGGGGAAAGTCATTTTCGTCCGCCCGCAATCGCAGGCCGACGCACTGTGGGCCGTCGATCAAGCCCTGCGGACTTCGGCTGTGGCTGCGGTCGTGGCGGAACTGGAGCGCATCGATGATCGCTCCGCTCGCCGCTTGCAATTGGCCGCCGAATGTGGAGCCGGCCTAGCCCTACTGCTGCGCAGCGCCGCAGCCCGAAAGCAACCCAGCTGGGCCGAAGTGCAATGGCTGGTGCGCACCGTGCCCACCACTCGTGCCACTGGCCCCTTGTCACACGCCCCGTTGTCAATGAATTCGCGGGCAAGCAATTCGCAGGCAAGCAACGATCGGGACAGGGAGTGTCACGACTCGGAGAGTCGTGCGACGTTGGGCGCGTCAAGCAACTCAGCCCGTGGGCGTCGCTGGCTGGTGCAATTGGCGCGAGTGCGTGGAGGCCGAGCCGGCCAGAGCGTTTGCTTGGAAATCGATCCCCTTACCGGCCAACTCAAACTCGCCGCCCCACTCGACTCACAACACAGGAACAGCCATGGAGACTCGGCCCACCACACCCCAGCTCCATCCAAGAGTGCTGTGCATCTGGCTGCCCAATTGGCCCATGCAAAGACTCAGCCTGCAGCTCAGCAGTCAGCTGGACAGTCAACTGAGCGCCGCCGCGCACCATCCGGCGGAGAGCCCCATCACCGACAGGCTGCGGCAGGCTAATGACAATCCGCTGATCTTGTCCACTCGCGACGCGCGACGTGGTCAGATCGTGGCCGCCGTCAATCTAGCCGGACGACACGCCGGCGTGCGACCGGCGATGCGTCTGAGCGAGGCCACCGCGCTGGTCGAGGCAGAGGTTCACCAGCACGATCCACAAGAAGATATCGAAGAGCTGTGTGCACTGGCCGAACAGGCTCAACAATTCAGTCCGCTCGTAGGCCTGGAACAGCTCGACAAAAAACTATGGGCCGGCCGCACGCTGCCACAACCCGAATGCCTACTACTGGATGTGACCGGTATCGCTGGCTTGTTTGGTGGCGAAGCCGAACTACTGGCAGCGGTCTGTCAGTGGCTGAGCGGGCAACACTACTTTGGCTGCGTATCTTTGGCCGGGAGCGTGGGAGCCGCTTGGGCACTGGCCAATTATCAACTCCGCGCCCCAGTGACAACGTCAGCAGCCTCCGCCACAGACCATGGCTTGCCCGCCTGCCGCCACTGCCGCGCTCCGCTGGGCGAGGACTTGTCTGCCATAGCCCAACTGCCACTTGCGGCCCTACGGTTAGCCCCGGAAACCGTGCACGCCCTGCAGCGTTTGGGAGTCCGTACGATTGGACAACTGGAACAATTGCCTCGCGATGGTTTAGCCACGCGATTGGGAGCGCAATTGCTCGCGCGGTGGGATCAAGCGGCCGGACGCCAGTCGGAATCGATCATTGCTCTGCACAGCTTGCCAGATTGGTGCTTGGAACAGACGCTTGAATTCCCCACGCAGCACCGAGCCACGATGGAAGAACTCGTGCGACGTCTGGCTGTGCAATTGTCCGAACGACTCAACCGACGCGGTGAGGGGGCATTGCGCATCGTGTGTCGCTTGGATCTGGTGGAAACGCCACCGTTGGTGATGCAGCTCGGACTATTTCGCCCCAACAGCGACGCAGAACATTTGCAAATGTTGTTAGCTGGACAGTTGGAACAACAATTGCGCAGCCGCGCCGTGGCTGGTGGTACACCGCCGCTGTGGCGATTAAGTCTACAAGCCACGCTAACCGCGCCGCTGGTATGGCGACAAATTGATTTATTCGAAGCTGGCGAGTCGGTTGATCGGCAACAAATCGCGCGGTTGGTCGACACACTCAGCAGTCGCTTGGGACGCAAGCAAGTGCTCAGTGCCCAGGTGCGGCGCGAGGCGCAACCGGAGCTGAGCTGCACCTTGCAACCGCTGACTGGTCGTCGGCCTGACGGAGGAGAGCAGGATACGTTTCGAAAGCTCAGTTCCCGATTGTCGCGACAACGCGGTGAACCGTCACGCGATGATCCGCAACGCCGACCAACCCAACTCTTCTCGCCAGCCGTGAAGATCCAAGTGGCTGGTGTGTGGGTAGCGCAACCCGCGGAAAGTGACATTACCACAACACAGAACACGCCGTCCGGAAGCTCACCCAACACCCTGGCGGCTTGCCCCGCTCGTTTTCAGTACCAAGGTGTATGGTTGGAAATCGTCGCTGCGACCGGCCCAGAGCGACTGGAAAGTGGTTGGTGGCGCGGCCCCAGCGCTCGCCGCGACTATTATCGCGTCGCCACCAGCCAAGCGGGTTGGTGGTGGCTCTACCGCGATCTCAATACCAGTCAGTGGTATCTACATGGCGCATTCGATTGAGCTCGCGGCTAATGGATTTCAACCGAAAAAACTAGCGGCCTGTTGATTTAAACGCTGTTTGAGCAACGATCGTTTAACCCGCAGCCGTAGGCGAGGTACGCCAGCATGGTTCCTCGCCTACGGCTGCGGGTTAAACAAAAAACCAACGGACGGCAACCGCCGTCGGCCCACATTTTCTATGCGACGCGAGCGCTACGCCACTCCAACCAGTGTCTGGGAATGCGCATCCAACATGAGGTCAATCTGCTGGCTGAGATCGCTTTGCCAACGGGGCAGTTCCAATTTGAATTTCATCGCCAGGCGCGTCGGATCTAAGGCACAATTGGCCGGAATCTTAGCTTGCGACGGGAGCTCACTTAGTGGTCGGCCTTGGAGCTTTTGCAGCACGATGGGTAAGGCATGCCCACGGCAAGTAGACAAAATCTGATCACCTACCTCCAGTTTGCTGGCGCTCCCTAAGGTTGAGGCATGATACAAGCCTCCGTGTTCGGTCAGCCATTGTCCGATGCCACGCGTTTGCTCGTGAGCGGCTTGAGCAGCGGCCTGAGCTAACAAGTCAGCTGTCAAACGGGCAATGAAATTTGTGCTAGTGGGAGTTCCCAAGTGGTCGTTAGCCAAAGTGATTAGGCTGCGATAGGCGAGCGAATCAATCAACCTTCGCACGTAGTTATTGCCGTGTGTCGAATACAACCAACCGCACCGCAATATCAAATGGGAGACTTCGCTTTGCATAATCGCCTCGGTCCCCAGCAACTTCGTGCGCGCGTATTGGTTTTGCGGATCGGCTCGATCGGTTTCGCGCCAGGGTCGCTCTCCTGACCCATCAAACACCATCCCACTACAGAAATGAACTAACCCAGCACCGATCCGCTTAGCCTCTTCCGCCATCAGCGCTGGGGCGGTCGCGTTGATTAACTGCGCCAACCTGGGCTGCGCCTCGGCTTGATCGATGTCCGCCAGTCCAGCTGCGTTGACGATGAGTGTCGGTCGAACGTGCCGAATAGCTTGGCGTAAGCTCGCCGGGCGACTGATATCAATGAAAACCGGCACCGGTAACAGGCTATCTTTGTCCGGTGTCCGGCAAGCACCAATGACCGTTCCCACTCGCCGCAGTTCGCGACACAGATCACGTCCCAGCTGACCACTGCTGCCGATAACCAAGATCAATTCACGTGACGGCGCCAGTGGGGCTCGCGATGCAGGTTGGACTTTGGGCGCCTCGTGGCTTTCCACCGTTGACATGGCCAGCCGAGGAGCTGGAACCAACTCAGACTTGGCGGTTGGCTGGACAGTCCCTTCAACTGTGGGCTCCCCTGGTGGAGCAACTGATGCCCGTACATGGTCAGACGCTTGTTTCCGCTCCAGTCTCGGACGCTTGCCGAGTAAGGGCAAACGACGATCGGGAATCGAGCGCAGATGGCGACTACGACGGAGATGCCCCGCTAGCTGCTGGGGGCGCTCGGGCCACTCAATCACGAGATCACGATCATCCCAACGCAGCCACTGTACACGACTTGCATCCACCTCGTGGCTGAAACGTATTTCCAGGGTAGCTGCGTCGGAGAGGACTTGCCAACCACAAGCCACACCAGCCGGAATGGCCAACATGCGCGCATCCCCTTCGATCAGACAGATACTCTGCCAGTGTCCAAAAGTCGGGCTGTCGAGCCGCACGTCAACGATGCAGACATACAATTCCCCCGCTAGACAGCGAATCGTTCGTTCAATCGGCGCTCGGGTGAAGCACGGTTCCGAAGTAAACGCGAAGTCAGCTGTGACCACTTCTTCGTAGGGGAGCGGCGTCGTTGGCCCACTGGTTGACAGACGCCGTACCAGTACGGCTGAGCCATCGGCACGGCGCGACGCAGTTTGCCGTAAAATTCTCGCTCCAGCTATGCGCATCGGTATCGATTGCAGCATTCCACTACCCTCCTTGTTCAATCCAATTGATTAGAGCCCCATCCCAGCTTGCGGGTGCTCCCTGTGGGAGCTCCAGGTGGGAAATCGAGGAGCAAATCACGACCAATCCCTGATCGTGCGCTTTGAGTCACCCTCAACTATAGCATCCAGACACCGCTTTCCCCAACCTCGTTTTTAGAGATTTCCGATAGCTGGCTAACCATCGTTTAACCCGCAGCCGTAGGCGAGGTGCATTGTTCAACCCGTAGGAGTATTGTTTAACCCGCAGCCATAGGCGAGGATCAGCGCAGGGCACTTCGCCTTCGGCTGCGAGTTAAACGACTAAATCGAATCAGAATTTTGCACGGCCCACAACAGATCGAACAGAGCGGACCGAGCGTCGCCACTGTGTTTGCGCAGCAATTCGTCAGCCAGATGCTTGACTCGCCCATTGACTGCATTGTCCGGATTGAGAAGGACGATGTGCATAACGCGTTGCTCCCAACTCAAACGCCGAGACGCCAGCAACCGCGAAACGAGCTGGGCATCGCGCGGCGAGGGTAATTCGCCATGCAATGCGTAACTTAGGCTGGGCAAAGTAGAATCGCGAGCCTGCTTCTCCAAGAGTTTGCGACGATCTTTTTCTGAGGTTGGTAAAACGGGAGTCGGTTGAGCTAGCGTCGTCTCCCCGGGATTGGCGCCTAGTGTCTCATTCTGCCCTTGCCACTTGAGTACGGCTGCGAGCGAGCTTTCCAGTGAACTAGCTTCGGCGCCTAGTGGTTGCGATGGCCCAGTAGCAAAATTCAACTCAGCCAACTGCAGTTGCCGTAATTCATCGTCGCTAGCATTCAGCCACTGAGAGCGATTCATTTCGAGTGTGTGACGGCTGAAGGCATCGCTTCGAACAATCCACGCGATCAACCGTTTTAGGTCGTAATCATGACTGCGATACTGGTCGGCTAAAAACAGCTGCAATTCGCGACGCGTTTGAGTGGCAAGTTGCTCGCCGGCATCCGCTGTCTGCCAAGGGACTTGAGATACAAGTGGACGTCCAAAGACGAATTTCCAAACTTGATTTACGATCGCTTCGTCCATAGCGGTGGATTGGGCGAGCCAAGCCGCCAATGCCCTGCGTGGACCAACCACTGAGGATTTGGCCGCTACCTGCTCCCATGATTGACCATCTGGTAATAAAGGCTGCGCGGCTTGCAGACGTCCGTCGAGCAAATCGAAATAGGCTTCCAACGGTTTGCCTGACGCCAATCGCTGAGCCTGTCTGTCGATAGCAATGCGCTGTCGACCATTTCCTCCTTGTACTTCGATCCCTTGAAGCAATGCCACCAGCGACCAATAGACTTGCTGTTTGGCACTACTCGAGTGCTGGTTGACAACTGAATCCTGACTAGCCGGATTGGCCTCATGGCAGCGGACACAGGCTAGATTCGTATCCAGAAAGTTGACGCCGATTCGCGCGACCAGCCGGTGATTACCGTTACCCGCCAACGCACTCACGAAGGTCGACGTCGTCGATGGCGGTTCCGCCGTCTTTGTCTCAGGCCCAATGGTCGCATCCTGAATTTCAGATCCCAGCAGTTCTACCGCGATATGATTAAAAGGTTTGTCCTCGTCGATAAAATCAGTAATGCGTCTGACAGAAGCTGCGATTCGCGGGTCATCCAGCGGTACACTACCTCGACCAAACCAGGCTTTCGTCAGTTTCTCTGCCCAGAGTCTTGCAAACGCGGGTGAATCAGTTGCAGCATTGACGATTTCGGATAGCTCGCGGCTGGTCAACTGTGAATTGATCGCCGAACTTACCACTGGGCTCACGGTGTCCCCTGTCAATCTTACGGCGATCTGCTTTGCGCGTTCACCCGCGGAAAGCTTCGCAGTGGGGACAATCTTAAGCGTTTGCCACAGTTGCGTCAGTTGCTGGTCAAGTCGCAAGACAATCGCGTCGTCGCTAAGTGTCTGAGGTGTTGCCAAGGGTGAGCGTACAAGACTGTTTTCTCCAGCCACTCCGGCGTCTTGCTGGCCGCTGGATGCGTCAGTTGCGAAGGGCAAATCATCAAGATTAATCGACTCGACGGAAGCCGGAGCACTCGATGCAACGGCAGATTTTGGCTTGAACTCAGCGTTACTCGCTATGACTGAGCTGCCGTTTGTGAAAGCGTCTGGTTCCCCAGTAGACAACGACTCCGACTCAATGGCTAAAGTGCTGTGTGCCAGTTGCTGCTTGACGATCAAGCGAGCCCCAAGGAACGCCAACAGACCGCAGGCGCTCAACGCTAGGAGAGCCGCAATCAAGTTGCGGCGAAAGGAAGCTCCCTTTCGTTTGCGTCGTAGCCCAGCCAATTTTTTATGCGTCGCCGAGAGATTCACGCCCGGACGTGGTGCTGCAACCTTACCAGTCGGAGGAACTCGAACGGGCGTCGCGCGGACCAATCCCTGTTCAAGCTCCCAAGCGTCCGCAATACGTACGGACAGATCGGGAGGAGTCTGATTGGTAAGCAACTCTTCCAAAAAGGAATCAATTATCTGTTCGGAATACTTTTCATTCATTCGCTAACTCATCACATTCAATGATCTCTTTGCTAAGCCATTATCGGCAATGGCAAAATTTAATTCTGGCTCAAATGGCACTAAGTTGAGACGTAGCGCAACCTTAACCTCGCAGCTCTCAAATCTGGATCTTCTTTTCTAAACACTCTCTCAATTGTGCCTTGGCTCGCTGCATCAAGTTCTTCGCGCCGTGCTCACTAATCCCGAGCCTCTGTGCGATACTTTGTCTGCTGGCCTCTTGGTCGAACCGCAAACGAAGGGCTAGTTGCGCGCGGTCGGTTAACCGCGAAAAACAATCCTTAAGCGATTCGAGCAGTTCATTACCGGAGTCGAAACCTGCCCATCGAATCCAGGCGGATTCAAATTGTTCCGCATGCTGGGTTACATTCATTCGCGCTTCACGACGACGTTTGGAGATGAAAAAATTGTGCGCTACACGCCGGAGGTAACTAGCCGTGGCGGAATCGCTGTATTGCTCTAGCGGACGCCTCATAATTTCCAAAAAGGTATCTTGCGTTAGGTCATCTGCGAGCGCGGCATCGGCGCCTAGCGCGCGGAGATACCGCCACACCATTGCCTGATGCCGAATAACGAGCTCAGTCAAATCGAGTTGCGTGGGGCCGTTGCTAACCTTGTTCGCCTCTTTGATAGTTCCTACCAATGTCTAATGTGTCTGTTCAATATCAGCTCGCCGCACTCAACTTACTAGTTCTTGGATCAATTTGCCACCATTGGCAATTTTCATAGGGCGACCATTCTTGCTTTGATAGGTCGTCTCCAATGAAATCCCCAGCCCTTTGCAGACGGTCGCCATCAAGTCTTCGGCCGAATAGGGCTCGGTGACCACTTGTCGCCCCTCGTCATCAGTGGCTCCCACAGCTAAGCCCCCTTTGATGTCTCCACCACCCACCACGACGCTCCAACAGCGCGCCCAGTGGTCGCGCCCGGCATTGCCGTTAATCGTTGGCGTCCGCCCGAATTCACCCATCCAAATCACTACCGTATCTTTTAGAAGCTCGCGTTGCTCCAGATCTTCAATCAAAGCGCTCATCGCTTGATCGAGCACCGGCAGGCGCTGTGTCTGTAAGATATTGTGAATGCCTGAGTGATTGTCCCAGCCCCCCAAGTCAACCTCGATGAAGGGGACCCCCACTTCAACTAGCCGGCGTGCCATCAAGCAGCCGCGCCCAAACGCATTTTCTCCATAGCGCTCCTTGGCTGATTGTGGCTCCTCTGCCACCTTGAAGGCTGCCATTTGATCGCTGGTCATCAGATCGAAGGTCTTTTTAAGAATCTTGAGGTGATCCTCAGCAGCTGGTCCTCGCCCCTGTCCGATGAAGCCCCCTTCAATCAATTCCAGCGTCTTCATCCTTTGCACCATCCGCACATCGTCAATCCCCATGTCGAGATTGCGAATCTGGCCATCGCTGCTGACCGAAAAGGGAGCCCAAGCCATTCCGAGAAACCCAGGACCTTCACTAGCCCCGCCCACGGAAACGAAAGGTGGAATCTCCAAATCGTGGCGATCGGCCATGAGTTCGTGCGCAATGACTGAACCGTAACTAGGATGCTCGATGTTCGGATTGGGAACAAAGCCGGTGTGCATGTAGTAGCGACCGCGCATATGATCCGCCTCGCGCGTACTCATCGAGCGGACGATTGACAGATTGTGCATCTGCTTGGCGACACCCGGCAAATGTTCACAGATCTGCATATCTCCCGAAGTCGAGATCGGCTTGAACGGCCCTCCGGTGGCGGCTCCCGGCTTGAGATCCCACAAATCGATCGTGGCTGGTCCACCACCCATCCATAGCAGGATCGCCGACTTATGGTTGCGTTTCAATTCATCGGCATGCAATCGAAGCGAATTCCCCAGTGCCAACGACGACCCAGCCAGAGCCGAAGCGCTGGCAGTGTGCTGCAAAAAATGCCGGCGGCTCATCCCCCGTGGAGTCAATTCGTTAGTCCACAACATCGATCGGTTTCCTGGTTGCTGAAAATATATTTCTTGAGTCGTGAGTCGTGAGTCGTTTAACGCCGAGCCGAAGCAGGCTGCTGGAGCGGCAAATGCTTTTTGTCGGCATCGGACCAAGATTGGCCGATACACTTCGTCGAAGGACTAGTCGCAGTCTGCGCAGGCGACGGCAGGCGTGCCGTTGGAACTACCATCGGGTCGTTGGTCCAATCCCTGCCGGCGCCTACGTCGCTTTAACAAGCGCGCGATTTAAACCAAATTTGCTCCTCGCCATTACTCAATCATCAGCCCTGCTCGCGGCCCTCCAGCTACTACGGCTAGGCGTTAAACAACTCCCTGTCTCCTTGTCTCCCTTACTCCCCTACTGCACCAAAATAAACTCATTGCTATTCAGCACGGCCCACCACAAATCCTGCAAAGCCTCGTCCGCCTTGCCCTGGCGGGCTTGCAACAATTGCGCGGCAATTTTCAATTCCTCTGGCTTGGCTCGTCGGGCCAAACCAGCGGTAAAGAGTGTATGGACCTTGTCGGGGAATTTAGCATTCGCATTGGCAATACCTGTCAGCCAAGCACCGGGCGAAACGGCCGTGGCACGTCGGATCAAATCACCGTTAAACATCATCAGGGCTTGGGGAATCGACCCATTAAATGTAGTCGCTTCATCTCCTTCATCCGTTCCGAAGGCCACGACAAACTGCCCTAGCCAGCGATCGCGTTCTGCCTGCTGTTGCTCAAGCGACCCTTTGGCCTGACCTCCCACGTTGACTAGCGAATGGTAAAGCTGTTCTGCACTCATTTGTCGCAAATAAAAGTGGCTAAACTGCGGTACTTCTCCCAAACTCGGATCATCGGCCTCGTTTTTTGAATCGATTTGACTAGACAACTGGTAGGGCTTGGAGAGCACAATCCACTTCATCAGCGAACGCATGTCGTAGCTCGAACCACGCAGTTCCTGACCAAGTTGTTCGAGCAATTGCGGGTGCGACACAGCGGTATGAGGACCGAGATCGTCCATCGGTTTGGTAAAGGCATAGCCTAGAAAATGAGCCCACAAGCGGTTGACCAGCATTTTGTCGAGAAACTCGCTGGCCATGATCAATTTTCCAAGTTCCAGTCGGCGATTGGTTTGCCCAACGTAGCCGCTGCGATCAATCTCGGTTCCATCCACGAAGACCGGATAGGCGACCCGCGACATGCCGTTGCGTTCCTCGAAGTAGATCTCCGCTTCACTCGGCCGACCACCTTCGCCGGCAAAGTCTTCGTCGACCAGCTCGGCGAAGGCGATATCTCGACCACCTTCCTGGAAACGTCGCAGCGCACGTGTCTGGCGAAAGAAAGCGTTGAACTCCCAAAACTTCTGCTGCTTCCATTGATTGAAGGGGTGATTATGACACTGCGTACATTGCACTTGCATGCCAAGGAAAATGCGCGATGTTGATGAGGTAGCTAACGTAGCATCCTCTTCGTTGACTTTGTCGATCAGAAAGTTGACAGCGCCATTGAATCCCTCTTCTCCGGGTTTGCTTGCGCCGGAGGCCGTAACCAGCTCGAATACCATTTGGTTGTAGGGCTTGTTCCGTGCAAAACAGTCACGCAAATACTTAGCCATTCCTTCGCGATTGGTGAGCGAACGGCGATCATTGCCACCGCTGCGACCAATTAACACGTTGCTCCAAATCGTTCCCCAGTGTTCGGCATACTCCTCGGTGTAGCGAGGATCGTTCAGCAAGCGATCAACCAAACTTTCACGCTTGCGGGGATCGCGGTCACGGGAGAATTCCGTCTGTTCATCGTAAGTCGGAATTCGTCCGATCAAATCCAAATAAACTCGACGGCACCACTTCAAATCATCTTCGACCGGCGCAGGGGTCAAACCATATTCCTGCCACTGCCCTTCGATCGCCGCGTTGATCATTTTGACTTGCCGTATATCCGGTTCCACCACCGAGCCGGCCGCTCGGATAGCTGCCGTCGGCAGGCCAAGAACCAAGACGCCAACCACCAAGAGTGAGACCCTCTCGCCGACCTTCGCGGCTGACGAACAGACATTGATCGGCAATTGGCCAAAATCCATAGCAACAATCCTCAAACTCTGGGAAAAATAGCCCGCCATGAAATCCGCACTTTCGGGTGGAGCGCAAGGCCAAGCGGGCGTTGGGAGAGCGAACCCACAGCACAAGCCATTTAGCCAAATGCCGAAATTGGCGGCATGTTGTGAGGACTAATCCTTAGTGAGTGCCATTGGGCTGTCGCCATCAGCCCCCTAGACCTGCGGTTCCCCCCGCTAGCTACACAGATTGAGCGAAGTCCTTTGCTCTAGTGTACTCACGATTCCCACCGACGCTCTATTTCTGGCTGACCAGCAATTCGTCGATTTTCGGGATCACATCTCCGGCGTAGGTCAAACCATCCTCGCCGGTATTGACATCGGTCAGCGTGTGCAACAGCTCTCCGTCAGATCCATATATCAGAATGGCCGGAATCGACTCAAGCTTGAACTGAGTCAATACCGCTTCGTCGGTGGCGGCAGACAACAAGTTCGTAATGAGCGTTGCGTGTTGTTTTTGCAGAAATTCTGAGGCCGCCGGCAGGTAGCTCTCCGGGGGTTTGCTCTTGAGTCCGATATAATCAACGTTTAACGAAACGCAAGCCACGCTGTCGGGATAGCGTTTGCTGAGTTCCACTAGATGCGGGAATTCTCGCATGCATGGCGCGCACGACAGACTCCAGATGTCGACCACCACGACCCGGCCCACTTGATTCTTGACCGTCTCCGCGAGCTTGACTAGGTCCGCGATGGCTACTTCCACCGTCGCCAGAACTTCCGGTTCGCCCTGGATAGCAGCCGAGGATAAGCTTGACGATGCTCCGGCATCCACTTGACGATCCGCTTCAGAACTCGAAGGGATCTTTGCCGGCGGTTGGCAACCGACCTGAACGTTGCACAAAATCAAAATACACGTGGTTGCGAACGCAGACAAACGCATGGTTTGCTCCAGTCTTTCAAAGTGGCTCGACGCTCCGCGTCGAATAAAAAAATCCTTGTCACCTCTCCCTGAACACCGCCGAGGCTGAGCGATGAGGAGAGTTGAGGCACCGTGAGCGACTTGGTCGCTCAATCAACCAGCTTCCCCGAAAAGCGGCTATAATCATTGAGCATGGCGGCGGGGAGCGCCGATCCACATTCTACAACTCTATTGATGAAAACTGTGCATATGATACCGCGTTTTATACTTATTGGCGGCTTTCTTGGCGCAGGAAAATCGACCACGGTTGCACGCTTGGCGCGACACTACACCGATCGCGGCCTAAAAATTGGTATCGTCACCAACGATCAAACCACCGATCTAGTCGACACCCACTCACTTCGCAATCAAGGATTCGACGTAGGGGAAGTTGCTGGCGCGTGCTTCTGTTGTAGCTTCAATGAGCTGACTCGAACAGTCGACAAGCTTTCGAGCGAACAGCTGCCCAATGTGATTATTGCCGAACCGGTTGGTAGCTGCACCGATTTGGTAGCCACTGTCATTCGTCCACTTGAGAGTGTTTACGAAACGCCGCTGGAAATCGCCCCCTATGGCGTGATTCTCAAACCGAGTCACGGACTGCGCATTCTCTCAGGCGATGCGAGTGGTGGTTTTTCCCCGAAGGCCGAATACATTTTTCGAAAGCAAATCGAGGAGGCTGACTTTGTCATCATCAATCGCATTGATGAACTCGCTGCCGACAAGGTCAGTCAACTAGTCGACTTGATTCAAGAGCAATATCCCGGCCGCACCGTGGTTCGAATGTCTGCCAAGACTGGTGAAGGTTTTGACTCCTACGTGCAATTCATCGAACAGCGTGGGAAGTTTGGTACGCGTGTGATGGATGTCGACTACGATATTTACGCCGAGGGGGAAGCGGAGCTGGGATGGCTCAACAGCCAATTCCGTTTGTCAGCCAACACGCCCTTGGCACTTGATGCGGTGCTCGTCGACTTGGTATCCAAACTGCAATCGCTGTTGGCTGGTGAACAAGCCGAAATTGCTCACTTGAAGGCAATCGGCATGTCCGATGGCAATTATGCTGTGGCCAATTCGGTCAGCAGTTTCACCCAGCCGGAATTGTCACTTCCATCGGGAGCCCTCGTAACTCAGGCCGAGATCGTGATCAATGCCCGCGTCGCCACCGCGCCGGAGCGACTAGAGGAATTGGTACGTAAACAAATTGAGTCGACAGCCCAGCAGTTCGGTGGGCAAGCGACCATCGACACCATGCAAAGTTTTCGCCCGGGTCGCCCAGTCCCCACGCACCGCATTTTGTTAGCCTAGTGTCTGGGAAAAGGTGTCGGACACCAAAAGCCGGAACGGCCCTTCGGGTGCTTCGCACTTTTGGTGTCCGACACCTTTTCCCGCCCCGCGTTGTACACCAATTCTTAGGCTGGACAAAGCACTAGTTCATTCCCGTCGTAGCGCAATTCATGTAGCGGAGTTCGCCAAGCCTTTCGGCGCACAGAAGTCCTACTAAGGACCACGCCGCCGAAAGTCTTGGCGACTTCCGCTACAAATTTTTGTTGCATTCACACCTATAGCAGAATCACCTCCAATGCTTGCCCCCCCGTCACGTCTATCTGAACATTTCAGTCGATTCACTTGCACTGGACTATTCCTTTTCTTGGCTTGTTGCGCATCGACCACGTGGGCCGAAGACCCACCGACGATGACACATGGCCCCATGCTGGGGCGTCCAACAGCCAAGAGCATGGCTGTGTGGCTCCGGACTTCCCATCCGACTCCCTACGAAGTGCGTTTCGGCAGCGACCCTTTGCAACTCGACAGGAGCGTCCAAGGGAAAGCAACCCAGTTCGGCAACGATTTGACCGGTTGGGTAAATTTGGAGTCGCTCAGCAGCGACACTCGTTACTACTATCAAATCTATATCGAGGAGTGGCCACAGGGCTCGGTGAATTCGTTCAAGACTCTTCCTGATTCGCATGCTGCGGTCGATGCTGAGTTCAATCCACAGGGGCTATTCAATTTCAAATTCGAAATTGGATCGTGCGCTAATCAGAATCCGCAGCACGGCATTGGGCACTCGCTACCCACTTATCAAACGATGAATCGAGAAATCGCCGATGACATTGACTTTGCGATCATGAATGGCGATTGGCTGTATGAAGAGCTGCGCGACACTCCAGTATCTGCCTGGGGTGCCAAGCATCGCCTTTCCTCCGAGCAACTTCCGCGCGAAGTGCAGGTGATGCCAACCATCGTGGGAGTGTGGGAGAACTATCAGCTCTATTTGTCGCGGGGTGTTCCGCTAAGCCAGTGGCATAGTCGTGTCCCTAGCTTCTTCACCTTTGACGACCATGAATTGGTCAATGACATTTGGGGAGCGGGCAGCGCCGGACGCCGTCATCGTCGCTCCGTCTTTCGCGATATCGGTACGCGAGCTTGGTACGACTATTTGGGGTGGGCCAACCCCACTGCCTTCAACGCGCCGATCCACTTTGGTAGCGCTCAATTCACTGCAGGGAGTGATTTGTTGGTCGATCCGAACGCCGACTTTCTGAATCTGCCCTTGGACGCCATGTCAAACTTGCACGTGCATTGGGGAACGCCCAACGCTGGCATGAACGAAATTATCTATGA
Source organism: Pirellulaceae bacterium (assembly GCA_041739785.1). Lineage (GTDB taxonomy): Bacteria > Planctomycetota > Planctomycetia > Pirellulales > Pirellulaceae > Aureliella. Next base: position 67,390 of record JBGSNE010000246.1, on the reverse strand, counting down.
CGACGATAGTGGAGATCCCAATTCGCGAGTCTACGATATTCGCGAAGTAGTAGACGCACATACCCTACGACTGCATATGCCCGCCGTCGCCACTGGGCAGTCATCCTATTCCATCGGACGGCGAAGCTATGGCAAGATGCGCGTGGCAAACTGTGACATCTATTTGCTCGACACGCGTAGCCATCGCGAAATGCACGATACGCGACATCCCGACAAACCGGGGTTGACGATGTTAGGCAAACATCAGCGATCATGGTTAGAAGAATCAATGCGCAACAGCGATGCCGATTTTTTCTTCGTTGTTTCTAGCGTCCCGATGATGATTCCACACAATGGTGCGGGTGGCTTTGAATTCGACGAAGCCAACAAAGAAGAGGCCTGGGTTGCCTTCCTGGATGAACGCGAAGCTTTAGTTGACTTCTGGGACCAGCTCAATAAACCAGTCATGGTGATGACCGGTGACTTGCACAACAGCTTCGCGATTCGCATTACCGACCGCGTTTGGGAGTTCTGCTGCGGCCCACACAATTCGGTCAATCACGTCCCCAAGCTCGACGAAGACGACCGACCTTCCACGGGATGGTACAACTCTGGTCCGAGACGTTGCGATATTCGTTGGTCGAGCTACATTTTGCCCGACATTCCACGCCTCGATCGCTGCTACCCCTATTATTGCGTAGTGCAAGTTAACAATGTGTTCAACATGCCTCCCAAGCTGGGTGGCAAGCGGTTGGTTGCCTATCCACACCCGCAAGTGATCCTGCAGTACTTCAATGGCCGCACCGGAGAGCTGGCTTACTCCGAAACCATCACCACCGATCACGGCCCAGGCAAATGAACTCTAACCGTAGCGGAAGTCGCCAAGAATTTCGGTAATGTTGACAAAAGACTAGTCCATCCGAAAGTCTTGGCGACTTCCGCTACGCCAACGGGCGAACCATCGTTGATTGCTATTTATTGCTTGTTCCGACCTTGCGTGTCACAGAAATTCGCTTGCGGGGAATATCTATCTCTAACACGCGGACCTTGGTTACATCTCCGACGGCGACAATATCGTTGGGGTCTTTGACAAAAACATCCGCCAACTGCGAAATGTGAATCAGCGCATCTTGGTGTACACCGATATCAATGAATGCACCAAAGTGAGTAACGTTGGTGACAACACCTTCCAGCACCATGCCGGGCTTGAGATCCTCCATCGCATTGACCGTTTCATCGAACTTGACCGCGCGGAATTCGCTCCGCGGATCGCGGCCCGGCTTTCCTAACTCAGCGATGATATCGACGACTGTCGGCATGCCAAACTGTCCATCGACGAAATCCTCTGCTCGCAACTTCTGACTCAACGTTGCATTTCCCACTAGGACTCGCACATCGGTCTGCAACTTCTTTGCCATCTGCGTGACCACGTTATAGCTCTCCGGATGCACGGCGGAATTGTCCAACGGTTGATCTCCGCCGCGGATCCGCAAGAAACCAGCCGCTTGCTCAAACGCTTTCTTGCCAAGTTTTGGCACCTTAGTCAATTCTTGTCGGCTTTTGAATTCACCATAGCTATTGCGATGCTCGACGATATTCTCTGCTAGCTTGGGACCAATTCCCGCCACGTACGAAAGCAAGGGCACGCTAGCCATATTCAAATCGACACCAACGTTGTTGACACAAGATTCCACCACGCGATCGAGGCACTTGCGCAATTGCGATTGATTGACGTCGTGCTGATACTGTCCCACGCCGATGGACTTGGGATCGCTTTTAACCAATTCGGCCAACGGATCTTGTAAACGGCGAGCGATGCTGATGGCTCCCCGCACGGTAACATCTAGATCGGGAAATTCTTTGGCCGCCAATTCACTGGCAGAATAGATGGAGGCTCCCGACTCGCTGACCATCACTTTGGTAACTTGTAAGTCGTGACTGCGGATTAAATCACCGACAAAGCTATCGGTTTCACGTGACGCCGTACCATTACCGATGGCGATCAGCTCCACTTTGTACTTTTTGATCAGTTCCAGCAGCGTTTTCCCGGCACCGACAGTGTCACTTCGCGGCGGAGTGGCGTAGATCGTTGTGTTCGACAAAAACTTTCCTGTACCATCGACTACAGCCACTTTGCAACCGGTACGAAAACCGGGGTCAATGCCGATGGTTACACGCGGTCCTGCTGGCGGAGACATTAGCAGTTCGTGCAGATTCTTGCCGAACACTTGTATAGCCTCCACATCTGCTTTTTCCTTCAGTGTTTGCAGGACACTCGATTCGGTCGCTGGTAACAACAAGCGGTTGTAACAATCCTCGACCGTCGTGGCCAATTCATTGTAAAATTCAAATTGGCGATTGTGCACGAGCTTCGGTTTGAGATCGGCGATCACTTGCTCATCCTCCAATGCTAGGCTAACCTTGAGCACGCCTTCGGCTTCGCCACGCAACATCGCCAATAGGCGGTGAGATGGTATGCGATTGGCCGGTTCGCGGTGATCGACGTACTGCTCAAACTTGCTTGCCTCCTCCTTCTTCCCGCGTTTGACTTGCGAGGAAATTCTGCCTTGAGAAAATGCCTGTTGGGTCAACCAAGTACGAGTGGTTGCATCTTCGGCCCATTGCTCAGCCACGATGTCGAGTGCGCCCTGCAGCGCGGATTGTTCGTCAGCCACATCTTTGTCAGGCTTGACGAAGGGAGCGATAATATCGCGTTGCGACTTCCCTAACTTGGATTGACTCAGCAAAAGATCGGCCAACGGCTGCAAACCGCGTTCGCGAGCGATGGTGGCCCGCGTTCGACGCTTGGGTTTGTAGGGGAGATACAGCGCTTCCAATGTCTGCATATCGCCACAGGCTTCGATCTGTTTCCGCAAACTATCTGTTAGCAGCCCTTGTTCGGCAATCGTCTTGAGTACCGTTGCCTGGCGAGCAGCCAGTGCGACAGCTTTTTCAAATGCATCTTCAATGGCCCGCAGCTCGATTTCATCCAGTCCACCCGTTGCCTCCTTGCGATAGCGAGCGATGAAAGGAATCGTATTGCCAGCCTCCAGCAACTCGATCGCCGCTTGCACTTGTTTAAGTGGCAACCCCAATTCGCGGGCTATTTGTTGGCTCGCTACGTCCGTGTTAAATTTAGTATCCATAATTGACTCCGCTTGAGATGCTATCTGCTTAAGATGCTATTTGTAGGGTAGCGAAATTCGCCAAGAATTTCGGTCAACTGAAAACGCACTCTTCGCCAGCCGAAATTCTTGGCGAATTCCGCTACGTTAAACGATTGGCGAATTCGTCATGTCTAAGCGGAATTCTATTTCGCATGTTGAGCTTGTTCTATCCAATGGCGGACGGCGCGACCACTGATGGTTGTGTTTTTTAACAAGTCGGCCGCAATCCACTCGACCGCTTTGGACGCCGCCACATCCCCTAGTAGGTGCTCGCATTTGTCTATCATCCGCTGCTCAAGTCGCTCTAGTTGTCGCTCATTGGTAGCTCGAGAATGTCCGAGCAAACGTCGCACAGCTGTCAAATCTTGGGCGGCTCCATCGCGACAATAGTCCCCCGTCAGCTGAGACTGAGCCACCATGCCTGCCAGCAGGATCAGCACTTCGTCCTCAAGTCCATCCTTCGAAGCCTTGGTGCGCCCCTTGCGTATTTCGCACGCCCCCAACCGAACACCCGCAAGCATTTTGCCGGGAGCAATGGTAACTTTATGCACGGGTCTACCGAGCAACACCGCTACCACGGCATGCCCCGCTTCGTGATAGGCGGTTGCCACCAGTCGCGGATCAGGGGTGGTTTCAAATTTCTGTGACGAGTCATCCATCATGAAAATTGTAGCGGAAGTTGTCAGAACTTTCCTGTAGCGGAATTCGCCAAGAATTTCGTTCAGCTGGCCACTCATTTCCTTCCGAAATTCTTGGCGAATTTCGCTACAACAATCGCCGAAAGTGTACTCGGATTCACACTGCGCAAGCTGCGAAGCGACAATAGCTGATTTATGTTATAGTACGACACCATTAAGTAACACTAGGTCGTTGTGAGTCAGGAAAAACTTCCTCGCCTTGGGCTCACCAAGATTTCTTAAAGGTTTTGCGACAATGTTTCGACGAACGTTCTCAACGACAGCCTTCGTGCTGCTCCTTTTGCCCGTAGTGCAATCTCGCCAAGTTTTGCCTGCGGCGGAACAGGAACGTCCAAATATCCTGCTGGTGCTCAGCGACGATATCCGGTGGAATGCTCTCAGTTGCATGGGGCACCCACACATTAAAACTCCGCATATTGATGCGTTGGCCGCCGAAGGAGTACTGTTTGAAAACACATTTTGCACTACCAGCCTGTGTTCTCCCAGCCGGGGATCGATTCTGAGCGGATTGTATGCGCATGGGCATGGTGTCACCAACAACTTTACAGAATACCCCGAGGATATGCCTACTTTTCCTCGGCAATTGCAAGCGGCGGGCTACGAGACCGCTTACCTCGGCAAATATCACATGGGTGAGGAGAACGACGAACCGCGACCTGGATTCGATTACTTTGTTACCCACAAAGGGCAAGGCCAGTACTTTGACACCGAATTTAACTTTCATGGTAGAGAGCGGAAAGTTGTCAAAGGCTACTACACCACAGTCGTGACCGACATGGCCGAAGAGTGGATCCAGCAGCGTTCGAAGGACAAACCATGGATGCTGATGATCGGACAAAAGGCTCCCCACAGCTTTTATTTCCCTGAGCCGAAATACGAGCATACCTTTGACGATGTGGAGATCAACTATCCACATTCCGCATTTCAACTTAGTGACAAACCCGAATGGTTGCAGAAGCGATTGACCACTTGGCACGGTATCTACGGCCCCATTTTTGAATGGCGGAAGGACTTTCCCGATACATCGGCCGCCGGCGTGATGGAATTCCAAAACATGGTCCGCGCCTACATGGGGACGATCCTCAGTCTCGACGACAGCATGGGGCGGCTAGTGAAACTCCTCAAGCAACGTGGCGAATTTGACAATACGGTCATCATCTTTATGGGGGACAACGGTTTGTTAGAAGGCGAGCATGGGATGGTCGACAAACGCACCATGCACGAAGCCAGTATCCGCATTCCAATGGTCATGCGCTATCCCAAATTGTATAGTGGCCAACCCAAACGCGAACCAGCACAAGTGCTGACGGTAGATATCGCGCCGACTCTCTGTGAGCTGGCTGGCGTGGAACCGCTGGCCAAGACGCATGGTCGTTCGATGGTCAAGCTGCTCAACTCGGGCGATGAGCAATGGCGGAAGGCTTGGTTCTATCACTACAACTATGAAAAGCAATTTCCATATACTCCCAATATTCGTGGCATTCGCACTGACCGGTGGAAGCTAGTTCGCTATCCACATGGTGACGGCGGCCCAGATCGACATATGGGAGAGTTGTACGATCTACAACACGATCCCAAGGAGTCGCAAAACTTGATCAATGCTCCTGAACAACAAGCACTGGTCAAGCAGCTTTCACAACAGTTAAATGGGCTGATGGCTGACACAGGCATTGTCGACGACAGCATGCCCATGGATGAAGGAATCAAAGGCGAACTGCCCGACAAGGCCATTCGCTAGTGGATAGCCCAATATCGGCTAGCCCACATTGGGCTGCGGAGCGATTGATCCAAACATAACAGGTTGGTTGGTACGTTTTTGTCCCACTGTCTAACGCTATTGTCTGAGGGCAAAAGCGTGTCGTCCCCTTCAATGGATTTCATCAATTCCCGCAATTCGGCAACCTTTTGCGGATGCTTGGCAGCCAGATTCGTGCGCTCTCCAAGGTCAGTCTCGAGGTCGTAGAGTTCGTCGACTTGATCGCGTTCGTCATCGACCGCATAGCCGTGGAAAAACGCATCGGCTTAAGGTATTTCCATTTCTCTTGGCGCACCCCTGCGTTGTGGAAATAGAAATGGTCGCTTCCCGTGTTTCGTTTGGCTAGTAGCAACTCGGTTTGATCAATACCGTCGATTCGGCGGTCATCTGGCAATTCGAATCCAGCCTAGTTCGCCAACGTGGGCCTGAAGTCGATGGTGGTTCTTGTGAAACGTGACGCTCCCATTATCGTTTGCTCCGAGCGTGCCCAAATAGTGGTCAAACGCCTGGCCGCTATTTGTTACAACAATTTTTGTCTGTGTTGGCTGCTTGGCGCCATCATGTGAGCCGTGACGCATAAGCGGCCGAGCCTGGCGTCCGTGAGCCGCGACGCGTAAGCGGCCGGGCGATTTTGCATAAACCACGATTGAATAAATTTGTATACGTTGTCAATTGTTGCCCGGTGCCTTACGGCTCACGGCTCACAGTTTATGGCCATACCAAGCGAGAAGCCTAGTCCGCTGGCAATTCATAGTGCTGATTCTCTGCTTGAGTTTTGTACAAGCGACGATGTGTAACCACGTTTTTTCCAATTCGCCCCAAATGGGACGCTCGATGGTTTACACTGATGCGTTACCAAACTGATCCAATTGTGCATTGCATTTATAAGGGGAACCACCATGACGTCTCGTCGCTCATTTCTTAAAAACTCCGCCATCGGAGGTGTCGCACTTTCTACGCCTTATGTCTTTACGAGCCGCAGCGCGAAAGCGCAAGACGCGAATAGCAAGAAAACTATTGGTTCAATCGGTGTTGGTGGACAACGCGGTCGATACAGTCGGGGTGGCACCGTCGCCAGACAAGCGGCCAAGCTTGGTCAAACCATTGCCGTTTGCGATGTCGACGAGCTGCACAACGCCAGCTTCAACAACGACTTGGGAGGCAAGCTGGCAATGTATCTCGATTACCGGGAAATGATCGACAAGAGCAAGCCGGACATTGTGACCATTGGGACTCCTGACCACTGGCACGTGCCGATTGCCAAGTACGCGTTGAAAGCGGGATGCGACGTCTACTGTGAAAAGCCGCTGACTCTGACGATTCAAGAGGGAATCGAAATCCGCAAACTGGTCGAAGACACGGGACAAATCTTCCAAGTCGGAACTCAGCAGCGCTCTGAAATGGAGCTTCGATTCTTAAAAGCCGTTGCCATCGTGCAAAGCGGTCGATTGGGCAAGAACGTCAACGCCTACATCGCAATTGGCCCAGCTCCTAATTGCGAAAAACCCTTCCCCGACGAAGAACAACCAGCAGATTTCCACTGGGATATGTGGCTTGGCCCCGCACCGAAAGTCAAGTACTCCACGGAACGCCGCAAGATGTTTCGTTGGTGGTTTGAGTATTCCGGTGGCAAAATGACCGACTGGGGTGCCCACCACATCGACATCGCCCAATGGGCACTTGGCAAGGATCACACGGGGCCAGTGAAAGTCAACGGAAATGGGAAATTTACGCCCATGGTTCCTGAGGACATTAACTGGTCTGACTTCTTAAATGGTGAATTGCAAATCGCCAACGGTTACAACACGGCCACCACGTTTAGTATCGACCTCACGTTCGCCGATGGTTTGTTGATGCAGGTCAATGATGCTGTGAAGCGAGAAGACGGTGTGGCCTTTGATAACGGCATTCTCTTCGAAGGAGAAGACGGTCGCCTGTTTGTCAACCGTGGAAAAATACAAGGCAAGGTGATCGATGAATTGACCGAAAAGGACGAAGCGGAACTCGCTGCCACGATGACGAAGCTGTACAAGGGAAGGGAAATGAAGGGCCACATGAACAATTTCTTCGAGAGTATCGAGGATCGCCAACAACCGATCTCCGATGTGGCTTCCCATCATCGCACGATGACTTCGTGTCACCTGTGCAACATCGCTTTGATGCTGGGACGTGAACTCAAGTGGGATCCCATGGCTGAGAACTTTGGTGACGACGCGGTTGCCAACGCCTTGATGACACGCAAGAGCCGCGACCTAGCGCTGCTTGAAGTGTGAGCCTATTCGCTACTAGTCTGGCACGTTAACAAGATGACTCAGGGTATATTGCATGGTTTACCACAAGCCAATTTTAGTGTCAGCGATTGTTTTAGCTCTCATGGCCACCAGTTTGACTTGGGGCCAATCGATGGACGCTTGGCCCCAATTCTTGGGAGCCCAGCGCAATGGCCTGGCTGGAGAAACTGAGATTCTAGAGCATTTTCCTGAAGCCGGCCCCGAGCGGCTGTGGCGAGTGCCTGTCGCAACTGGCATGTCGGGACTCGCCGTCTCGCGTGGCAAAATTTTCACACTGGCGCAAGATGAAAGTGGCCAATTTGCGTTGGCGTTAGACTTAAAACAGGGGGAAGTCGTGTGGCGGCAACGCATTGCCGAACCCTACAAGAACTCCCAAGGTGACGGACCTCGGTCGACGCCTACTGTCGTCGACGACGCGGTAATCGCGTTCACTGGCCAAGGCTGGCTTGTCTCGCTGGATCGTGAAAGCGGTAATCCCAATGTCAGGCGAACTGATCTTGGCAAAGGTCAGTCGTGCTGGCTATCAAGAACTCGCTAGAGCCAAAGTCTGCGGAGCGACACGTCAGGCTCCCGTGCTGGCCGGTTCAAAAGTTTTGCTAAGGGATAAAGAGTCGATTGTTTGTTTGCAGCTCGGAGAGTAGGGTCGCGACTAGAACAGTATGATTATAAGACATAGCGGAATTCGCCAAGAATTTCGGCAGAGCAGTTTCGATCTGAAAAGTCGAAAGTCTTGGCGAATTCCGCTACCCCAAAGTGCTTTGTGATGCAGCATTCAATCCTGGGCTGTCCATGCGCTAAGGTGGAGCGTAACATGTCCGCTGAACTGCAGTTTGTACTATGTTAGGTATGCCACTCAATGACTGAACCACGACAGCACGCTTATACGAACGAAACGGAAGAGCCCAACCCAGCTCCAGAGACGTCTTATGCCGAGCGCACGCGGACGCTACTGTTTCTCAATCAAGTTGGGGTTTTATCCACGCAATCGAAAAAGCAGAAGGGATTCCCATTTGGATCGACCATGCCCTATGCGCTAGATAGTTCTGGTCGACCGCTGTTTCTGATAAGTTCGATGGCGATGCACACCAAAAATCTTCTGGCGGATCCTCACGCCTCCTTGTACGTCTGTGATTCTGAAGCGCACAGTGATCCTTTGGGCGCTGCCCGCATGACATTGATCGGCAACGCCGAGCCGATCCCACCAGACGACATCGCGACGGCCCGCGGGGCGTATCTTGCGCGCCATGAAAACGCCAAATATTACGTTGATTTCGCAGACTTTTCGTTTTGGCGCCTCAATCCCATAGATCTATATTTCATTGGAGGCTTTGGCGTAATGGGTTGGATCGAAGTTTCCGATTTTCAAAAAGCGTTTCCTGATCCATTAGCTGAGGCCGCCCCTGGTATCCTCGAGCACATGAACCAAGATCATGCGCCCGCGATGATCGAAATTGCTCAGCACGCGAAGGGAATCAGTGCTTCCGAAGCAAAGATGACCGCAGTGGACCGCCTGGGCTTTCATCTTCGACTCAAGACTCCCGAGCGCATCCGCTCCGTGCGCATCGGCTTTACCGAAGAAGTGCACACCGCCGAGGAGTGTCGTCAGACGCTGGTGGCGATGGTCAAGCAGGCGCGCCCAACTACTTAAGGCAGCGGGAGCAGCCTGGAGTTCCTAGCTGGGAACAGAACGGAATTCGATACCAAGTCAGGTGGATTTCATTGGATTTTTTGACTACTGAAAACGCTGGGTATTCCTATCGAATTCGCGAGCGAGTCATATCCAGCACTAAATAAAGCGAAGATCGCTACGGATCGCTAAAGTTAGAATACTGCTGGCGTTTGCCAGTTTCTACAATGTAGCAGCTCGCTATTTTCAGATTCTAGCTTGTTAAATCGCCCCATGGAGTACATTAAAGTAAGATTGGGCTTCCGCGCTGCCTTGCAGCTGCCTGCGCGATCTATGGCGAGCAGTTTAACCCGGAATTAACACTGAAGGCATTGTGCTATTTCGATGATGGAACCGTTCCCAGCGTTTCTGACGAAGTTAGGCGGCGACTCGTCGAAGCAGTTCGAACGGTGGACCTGGCGAACTTACCGCTTATTACCAGTGATAGCCAGCAAAGTTAGTACACAACGTAACAGTTTTCGATGAAATCTTTACCGATCAATGATGCGTTCAAAAAACTCTCCCAACGGGTAATATGGTTCGAGCCACCCGAACAGGCATTGCGCGACCCTGTCCGGTTTATCGCCTATGCGATGACCTACGCCACTTTTGACGATATGCAGTGCATTCGCGGACAAGTAACCGATGATGAACTGCGTGAAGTTCTTGCAAAGGCACCACCAGGGATCATCGACCCTCGTTCATGGGCCTACTGGCATGTGATCCTTGGACAGTTTCCACCGCCAACAATGCCCGTTCGAAAACTGTAGTTTAGTTTACCGCTAATGGGTTTGCTCTCAGGCAATCGCGGCGACCGCTATGGAGCCACTGCCGACAGAATCTGAACAATCCGCTTGGCCACTATTTGAACTTCGCCGTCCTGCAGGTTCACGACGGATATCAAAAACCCGTCCTCTCCTGTTCCGTCCACTCTCCCCGTCACGATGGTAGGAGTACCATTGCGGAGCCTGTCTTTAAGTTCCGCACGCGTGATGCCCAACACCTGCTCGTTCCATTCGATTAACAAGTGAGGGAAATGGTTAGCGATTTCCGGTACAATCCGTCGACTGGTTAGCGTTGGTAGCCGCTGCAAAAACTCTTGCAGAATATTGATGCGACGTTCGCACTGCTCGTGTAATTCATTGCCAGAGTTGACAAACAACTCGACTGCTTTCCATAGTCCGACGATATCTTCCTTGCCGACTTTGGCGACGCGTCCGACAACACCTTCGTTGGGAACGCCATTTCGTTTGGCTGCTTCGATGAGATCAGCACGGCCGATCAACAATCCAGAACTCTGCGAACCACGTAGGGCCTTGCCGCCGCTGAATACAACCATGTCGTAGCCCAGCTGATTGAACTTCCATAGGTTTTCGAGGGGCGGAAGATCTGCGGCTGCATCGAGCAACGTCGAAATCGAAAACTGCCTGGCTAATTCGATCCACTGAGCATGACGAATCTGTCCGTGTGGCTCAGCCAAGTTATAGGCCATCATCATGACCGTGCGATCGTTTACAGCCCGCTCAACGTCGTTGACCGTTTCTACATCAACGATGCGTACGCCACACATTTCGATTTGTCGATCGTACACATTGCGGTGGCTGCTTTGACGCAAAACTTCTATGGGAGTTTCGAGCATGCGTTCAATAAATTCAGGGTGTCGCAACGTAATAGCAGCGGCTGTTCCCAGCAGTATGCCGCTGGCCGCTCCGCCCGTGACTAGAACTGCCTCGACTTGCAATAGCGCAGCCAGCTTACGCCCCACAGCGTCTTGCAGTTCACGTAAGTCAACAAAATACCTAGCGGCCTCGACGCTGGCGGTGACGACTTCGGCTGGCATCAGCGATCCGCCAAACTCGGTAAAGGTACCAGCCGCATTGATGATCGTCCTAACGCCCAATTGCTCGTAGACGTTAGAGGCTAATCCCGGACGTTTCATGAGTCTGTTTCCCGGTAATGCACACGATTATTCAAAACGGCACTGTTGGATCGCATCAGCTCGGCGCGGTTCAGTTCCAGAGCAGATAGATCAACATCTGCGAAGTCGCTACGATCACCGCCCACGTTCTGGAGCGTTTCCACCACGCGGGCGATTGATCCTCCTCCGTCAAATGAGACGATGGAATGACCAACAGCCACACTATCAGGCATGCAAAAACGGCGGCAAAGGCTAACCTACCTGACAGGGGAGCCGCTTGAGCCAATATCAAAGTGAAAGACAATTTAGTCATTGCGTTTCCTTCTCTCGCGAGGGCAGCCAACACACCAAGCCACGCAATCGCTCTTCGTCATAGGGACGCGTCATAAGACTGACGATAATTACCGTCGCCAAAGCCCCCACGAACGACCACCAGGCGGTCCACAGGAAAAGCACGTTGTAAAACGTCATTCCGGCAGCTAAACCGATACCAACTAGCAGGCCACACAGTCCTCCCCATTGCGTCGCGCGTCGTGACAACATGCCGGCCAACAACAACGCCAGTAAGGCTCCTTGAAAGAAACTCAGAAACGTTTGAAACGCTTCGAACACGGATTTAAATGTATCCCGAACGTAGAATGAAGCGAAGGCACCACCGAGTAGAAATACGACAATCAAAATTCGACCGACCCATAAGCACTCCCGATCTGTAGCCTTGGGACGAATGAGCGGTTGGTAGAGGTCCGTGACGCACAACGTCGACGCGGAATTGACGTACGAATCAAGATTGGACATGATCCCCGCTAGAAACGCGCCCAATACGATCCCTAAAATTCCGGTGGGCAACAGCTTCACTAGCTCCGGCAGTACCCCGCCGACTTTCCAACTGTCGGCGCTCGCGCTGCCCAAGCGGTCGTGAAACAGGGCTAAACCGATTAGTCCCGGCAATACCAACAAGAACGGGAAGACCGTCTTAATCGCAGCACACAACACGTAGGATGCCCTGGCTTCGCTCTGACTTTTGGTGCCAAACGAGCGCTGCACAATCGCCTGATTGCCGATCCAATAAGCCGGGCCGAGCACAAAGCCCAGTCCCAATAACACGGCTGGCCAAGGATAGTCAGGATCACTAGCAGGACGCAACAGTTGAAAATGGTGCTCCGTATTGGGGAGCGCGGCGACTTTTTCTTGCAAAGCAGACCAACCGCCGACTTCCACCAAACCAATGACGCAAATCAATGTAGCGCCCACGATGAGTACCAGGCAAGAAATAAAATCGGTATAGACCACTGCTTTGAGGCCGCCGAAGACGGTATAGACGCCCACCAAAGTCGCTGTGACTCCTACGGAAATGAGAAATCCCCAGCCGAGGAGATTCTCAAACATAGTGGCTGCACTGACAAAGATGACTCCCAACGTCCCCACCATGAACAATGCCCAAATCACGGCAAAGAAATATCGAACAGCCGAGTTGTACCGCCGGCCTAGGTACTCGGGTATTGTGTAGACCCCCGCCAACCACAGAAATGGCATGAACAGAAACGCCGCGATTAGTACTGGGAAGACGCAACCGATTAAATCGAAGTTGGTCATCACCAGTCCAAAGCGGTAGCCGTCATCAGCCAATCCCACCATATCCTTGGCACCGATATCAGAAACTACCAGCGAGGTGCCAACCGCCCACCAAGGTAACGAACGACCACCCAGAAACAAATCCCTGCCCGTTTTGACGCCGCGACTTACCCACATGCCGATTGCCGCCACACCAATCAGGTAGATGACGACCAAGGCTAGATCTATTGAGTTGAGATGCATGCGCGAATGTCTTTGAAGGTATCTGCCGGCTAACTATTGGACGCACACCGAGCTGTTGCGGCGGAAGGAAGCGATGGCGCCCAATGAGTACAAGTTTCGACTGCTGCAACGCCTATCGCGTTAGCGTGGACAGTTCCACAGTGTCAACGTCCCATCTTCATGACCGGTGAGCAATTCTGATCCGTCCAATGAAAACGCGACAGCGGAAGCGTGTGGAATAGAAAATTCTAGTTCACCAACTTTCACTTGGTTTGTCGTGTCCCATAGTATGATGTTTTTTGCAAACTCTCGTGTCGTACGCGTCAGTCCGATGGGAGCAATTGCCAATAGCTTATCGTCGGCTGAAAAAGCCAACATGGAGCCCATGGAGTTTTCGTAATTAAAGACTGCCAGCTGTTTACCGTTAAGTGTGTCCCATAGGTAAATTGTGTCATCAAATAGCCCGCTGGTTGCCAAAATACTTCCATCTTTGTTAAACGCAGCAGATTTAAGCGATTGTCGGGCGGCTCTAAGTGGAATTGAAATTAGGTCATCTGATTCCGGTTTCCAATGCCAAAGTTTTTTCGAGTCCTCGACCAAAAGAATCTCGCCTTTTTCTTTCCCCGCATGAATCGCAATTACTCTTCCCATAAAACGACCTGGACACTCTTTTTGTAGCGTCAGGCGATCATCAAATAAGACTACATGTGGCGCGGGCCCAGTGCGGTTAGCTGCAAACGGATTGGCGCCACCAAATGGATTGCCAATCCCAGCACCGACGGTGATCTGATTCCCCGACATTGAAAACCGCGCAATGGTAGCCCGAGCCGGGAGGATTTTCGTTCTTATCGTTTCGCCGCTCTTGGTATCCCATTGGGAGAGCGTACCTGCAAACGTTGACTTATGGAGACATGTGCCGGCAGCGATGAGGCGTCGACTGTCTGGCGAAAAAACAACGCTGTCTACTTGTACTGATTGATGACCCACCGGAAACAGTTCATGTGCAAGCGTCCTTGTTTTTCGGTCCCAAATTCGGACGTCGCCCGTACGTCCGGCTGAAGCGAATAAATGCCCGTCGGGGCTAAATACAACATCTGTCACTACTCCTGGGTGAGCAGGGTTTTCATCAAGTATCCGCGAACCTGTTTGTGTGTCCCAAAGTAGAATTGAGTTGCCATCGACGGCAGCCATGCGGAGGCCATTCGGAGATAAGTCAAAACCATTTTGAAACCAACCGGCATGGCGATTTCTATTCTCTATGGACTGTAACAATTGACCTGTATTTAGATCCCACACTACGATGGCTCCATAGCCCGCAGCGAATGCGCGACCATCGGGCGAGATCTTTCCGCAACCTGCACTCGCATTCAGTGCCTCGAAGTTGTAGCCGCGAATGAGGTCACTTTCGCTGAGTCGCCAGAGCTTCCATTCCGCCGTTTCCTTCATCACCCTTTTCCCACCAATCATGGCGGCGGTCCAGGAGGCTCCACATGAAAACAGTCGTGTTCCATCGGGAGTAAAACTTAGAGAATTGATTCGATCCCCATGGCAGCCAGAAATCGTGGCTCGTTTAGACGGATCCTCAACGGAGACAATCTCGATATTGCGCATGACGCCCATGGCGATCGTGCTGTCGTCTGGAGCGATGGCAAACGGTAACCCTTTCCGGCTTTCATCCGCAGACTGGCAGCTAATCGAGGATTGTGTCTCGCCAGAGTCTACGTCCGATACGATGACTATGCCGCCCGTTCCGGACGACGCAATTCGCTGACCATCGGAAAAAAACGCAACTTGCGAAACTCCAGAATCTTCGTGCAATTGCTTTTCCCATTTCAATAGTCCCGTAGAAAATTCCCACAGTCGCAGTTTTCCATCGCCCGTTAACGCCGCGACATTTTTGTCGTAGGGAGAAATAGCTACGGAGAAGTGTCCCATATCTGCGTCCCCCGCCAACTGACGGACCAATCTCCGCTCTTTGAGATCCCAAATCCGGACATGCCGATCGTTGCCGCCGGATATCAAATAGTCTCCGGAACCGGAGAAGGCCAGTGCCTGAACCGACTCGGCATGTCTCAACCAATTCGAACCGAAGCGCGCGGCGGCTTGCTTCAAAGGCGGTTGGCCAAAGACCTGCCCGGAACTATCTACACATAGACTAGGCATCAAACTGGCGCTGAGGAGGAAGGAAAATGCGATCAGCGCAAAAGGTCTCATCGGGTAGCTCCAGCAAATTCGTTGGGGGCGGAAAGCACTGGTGTCAGAGAACGTTAGTACAACATTTTGCATTCGTTGCGAGGCCGACTATCGATAACCACTACTGCTGCACTCACGTCTGGCCACAATTGATATTAAATCTTAATGCAAAATTTGGAGGATTTGCAGCTATAAATCGCCGCATCAATCATTTTTGCGTGGGGCTTTTACGCAGAGTCCGGTCTCTAAGAACTTTCCACAAAGATGATACGTCGGCTCGCCATTCGGGCAGGACGATTGTTAGCAGAGTAGCTTCGATATTGGTCAACGTGACCGCGATTGCAGCTACGTAGAGCGGCCAAACCGCGATACCCAATCCGAGAGTGATACCGGCTAACAACACAACACCTTGCGAGTTTTTTGCTGCCCGTGTGTGGTAACTGGGGACCCGCCGGTATTTGATTAGTCCGGCCACAGTTGTGACAACATAACTGCCAAGGGCCACAGCAATCCAAGCGAAATCAGGACGCACGACATCCCAGACCAGCACGCAAACGCCCAATATCAAAGCGCCGTACAGGGCAGCGTCGGCAAAGCTATCGAGCCGAGCGCCAAAGTCCGAGCGTTGTCGCAACCAACGAGCCAAACGCCCGTCGATCCAATCCGACAGAGTCAGGGCAACAAACAGTCCCACAAACCAATACTGCAGTCCCATTAGCGCAAGAGCCAACAAGGCGAATGACCCTGCCAACCGCACCATGCAGATTATGTTGGGGACGGTAAAAATCCAATGTCGATACGGCTCGTCACGTGGTTCAATTGTTGAGGGACGTTCATTCATCGTGAATACTGATAGGATCCCTTGCACATGGCTTTGTCTCAAACGTTGTCCCCGCGGTGGCATCGTCCACTATGGCCATTAGTAAGCGCACGCCACTGCATAATAATAGAAGGCTGACGCGGTGAACGACAAGCTGTCGATGCGGTCTATCATACCTCCCATTCCGGGTAAGAGGGTACCGCTGTCTTTTACACCAGCTTCACGTTTAAGCGCAGAGATATTGAGGTCGCCTAAAAATCCGGCCACCGAAACGACCACACCCGCTCCTATAGCGACCAACAGGCCAGCCCCCGTCGTCCGCCCCACAGCCAACGTCGTCAGCCAGGGCGTCAGCACAATGGACAAAACTGTGGTTGCCAAGAGCCCCCCCCAAAAGCCTTCCCAACTTTTGCCAGGTGAAATCGCGGGAACCATCTTGTGGCGTCCCCAACGGCGACCGACCAGGGCTTGGGCAATATCGTCGGTCTCAGTCAACAATACAACCAGCAACGGCCAGCCTGCGGCTCCAACGGCCGTCCAATCGCCGTGATCGGACTCACGCACCGGCAGATGTAACAAAGCGACGCAGTGGGACAGTCCCCAAAAAAACAACATCGAGGCCCAGAAATAGCCCGCTGTGGCCCGCAAGTAACCGCCGATCCCAACGGTAAGAATCTGCGTGGCGCTGATGCTGAACAGGGCAAGCATCGGGAAAAATGCCAATGGCCACAGACTGTCCGTGAATACCATAAGTAGATAGTGCCCTATTCCCAAAACGACTACCACCCAAAACAATGAAACGGGGCCGATCGCGGAGCGCCCAAACAGGCGATGAAACTCGAGCAAAGCGACTAGGCCCACGATACAAAATAGCACGGAAAGACCGAGTGATCCGCCAGCCAATGCCACAGACAGACTGAGAAGCAAAACCCACCACACAATTAAGCTCCGCCGCCGCACAGAAGCGAAGTCACTTGCGTCGCTTCGCAAACTCAATAGCCGCACGATACTGCCGGCCAACAGAACAGCGCAGGCCCCCGCTAGGCTAATCAAAAACCCCGGATCGAGCTGAATCATGCTGATAAACCTTCGACACCATTTCCAGTGAAAACTTCAGTTTGCATTGGAGCGAGACAAAAAAATTGGCTCTTCAGAAGAATTAGTGGGTAACAACTGTGGGCGACAGGTTCTGGGAGGCATGGTTTTGAGAGACACGGCAGGGCAAAAAGAATATCGTTTACGCCGTTCGTTTCCTCAGCCACATTGGATCGGTTACACTTAATCTGCCCAGTGAAACGGAGGCGGGCTCTGCTGAGGAGCACACTGCCAAGGGATAACTGGGTAAGGGCGAGAAGAATGTCTCGCTTGGCCTCGGTAGGACTCATGTTTTACCGAGGTTTAATTTCTGAATACCGAATGATTTTAGCCTGAAGCCATTCTTTTTGCCCTGCCATGCCTTGGAAAACCTATCGAACTTGCTTCTTGAATCGATGGACTACCCACAGATTCTTCTGAAGAGCCAAAAAATTGGTTTTTTAAATACAGCACTAAGTAAGGTATTTTACGTAGCGGAAGTCGCCAAGAATTTCGGAGTGTATTGTTAAAGTCTCCATGTCGAAAGTCCAGGCGACTTCCGCAATGAGGTTACATTGTTCCAATCCCGTCCAACAGCTCGAAATACGCGAGATTCCCATGTCTATTACATCCTGCTGGAGAGTGTCCGTCTCCCGTTTTGTTCGGCTTTGAGCCCAGACAACTTAAAATCTCATTATCGCACATTTTCATGCACACGTTTTCGTGTGACTACTGCGACTTGTAATATGGAGTACTGGACAGAGGACTCACCAGCACCACCACCCGCAAAAACTCGGTTGACAAACGGATCGCCAATCGTTGTTCGCCGCCCTAGGAAAACACAACATGTCGATGGAAGGCAATTCGTCTGTCAATCGCTCCGTATGGAACTTTTTTAGTGGTTCACGCATTACGTTTGGACCTGGGGCCACCGCTTCGCTGGCAAACGTCATTCAGCGATGCCATGCTAAACGCGTGTTAGTCATCAGTGACCGAGTGCTTGAGTCGGCTGGTATCGTTGCACGTGTCGACGCGGCCATCCAACAGGCAAGTGTCCCGTACGAGTGGTTTCTTGACGGAGAGGTGGAACCTTCGACGGCTACTATCGCTAAGGCAGTCGAGACGGCAACTGATTTTGAGCCTGATCTGTTCGTCGCGTTGGGGGGTGGCAGCAACATGGACTTAGCAAAAGCCGTAGTAGCAGTTTACTCGCATGACAATATGATTGTGCAACTAGCGAAGTCGCCAAGCCGGCGAGACAAAGGCGACATAAACTAACGAGTGAATCGTCGAAATGGGTTCGACAGAAAAGTCAGGTTCGAGAACTATGGACAAAAAAACTCTTGATCGAAGTTGGTTGGGGATGGTGATGGCCGCCTGCAGTTTATTAGCTCCCCCCGTGCTCGCCCAACAATTCCATTTGACTACGGAGCAAGTGACGACAGGCCCCAAGCACCATTTTTTTGGTTATATCGGTCAGTGCCAAACAATTCCTTGGAGCGGAGATGGTCGCTATATCTTGGCGATGGAGATCGAACATATCGATCGCATGCCTCGGCCGAATGAGGCGGCGAAAATCGTTTTGATTGACACACATCGCAACAATGAACTGATTGAAATCGACCATACGCACGCTTGGAATCCTCAGCAGGGGACCATGTTCTACTGGAATCCACAGGCGGTCAGTAGTCAGTTTTTCTTCAATGATCGCGACCTGTTGACCGGTGATGTTTTTGTTGTGCTGTACGACGTGGTGAAGAGAGAGCGCATTCGCGAATATCGCAATCCGGCCGCCCCCATCGGAAACAGCGGTGTTGCCCAAAATGGAGGAGAGTTCTTGGGACTCAACTATGGGCGGCTTGCGCGGCTCAGAGCCGTAACTGGCTACCCGGAAGCTCGTGATTGGTCAGAATCGGAGAACGCTCCCAGCCATGATGGGATCTTTGTGGTGGATGTCGCCACCGGCAATCGCAGGCTGTTGGTCTCCTATCGCCAACTGGCTGATCAACTTAAAACACGCATGCCGGACGTGGATCAAACCGCGCTGTTCATCAACCATACGCTTTGGAATCGCAGCGGCGATCGCGTTTACTTTTTTGTCCGCGGCGGTTGGGGAAATCTGAGCCGATCGTCAACCAAAATCAATGTCCCCTGCTCCATCCACTTGGATGGAACGCATCTAACCCTCCATGATACCCACATAGGAGGCCACCCCGAATGGGGACAGGACCACATGCTGATCGGTTCGTCCGAGGGACTTCAAATTCTGTACGATGTCGATTCGCAGAAGATAGTGGGGCAACTGGGAACAAAGGAGATCTTCCCAAATCCAGAAGGAGATGTATCTCTCTCTCCGGATGGGAATTGGTTCGCCAATGGTTACAAAGAAGGGCACGCCAATCGATTCGTACTTTATCGCCTAAGCGATTCTTTCTATTTGCGAAGTGGGGCAATCAATAAGGGCAGCTACCAGGACGATATTCGCATCGATCCAGCTCCACGTTGGAACCGAGACAATTCGGCTATCCTGGTTCCCGGCATTGCCGCTGACCAAACGCGTCAACTGTTTTTGATCCGAATTTCAAGGCAATAGAGTAAGCGTAATGCGGCGTACATCCATCACCGAGCCTCCTGGAACTTTTAGCGCGCGCAAAGTAAGCGGTCCCACTCCGGCTGGCAGTTTAAACTCTCCGAGCTTCAATGTGCGAAACTCTTTCATCTGACTTTCTCCAGCGGGACGTGGCAGAGTGTCTTGGTTTGTATTGAGCGGTGGATCCCAACCGGGGGTCACTTTACCAGTAATGTGAGCATCTTTGAAACTCAAATCGATCGTGGCACCCGCGTCAGGCACTTTACAAGTGTAATCGATCGACGCCTCGTAGCGGCCAGCCGTGTGCACGTCGATTAACCAAACCATACTGTCCTCCGTATTCGTCCAATTGACGAAATACGAGCAGTTCGGCGCGCCGCTGCTGCGTTGTACGCCTCCGAGTGGTTCACCATCACGCGCGGGGAGCATGGTGATCGGGAACTCCGCATACCCGACCGTGAATGGTCGCGGGTCAACCGAATTGCCGCCAGGTTGCTTGTTTTTCCCTTTCCCTCTTTCCACTGTTTCCGACTCGCCAAGCACGTCCTGACGCCACGAATTGACGGCTCCACTCAATTCAGCGAGCAACTCGGGCTCTTGGTCGTTGACCGGTTTGGTCTGACCGGGATCGGCAACCATGTCGAATAGTTTTCCTTCATGGTCGAGTCGGTGCGTTTGCGTGCGGACGCTCACTTTACCCGCCCATGTAGAAAAGTGACGGTAGCCGGGCCATTCGGTTGACTGTCCCAACAACCAGGCTGTTAGATCGCGTCCATCGAGAGGTTTGCTCCCAACCCGTGCAACCCCCGCCAACGACGTGAGTGTCGGCATGAGATCGATCGCGCCACATATTTGGGTTACCGTATGTCCGGCCGGAATTTTAGCGGGCCATCGAATGTAGCACACGGAGCGCAGGCCACCTTCGTCTGTGCTCCCTTTGCGGCCTTTCATGCCTCCGTTCCAGCGATGGCTATTCGGACCATTGTCAGAGAAATAGACCACGATGGTGTTGTCGCTCACTCCGATTTCCTTGAGCTTGTCGAGCACGCGGCCCACGTTCATGTCTTGATTCTCGAGCATGGCCAACGCACAACGCGTGTGTTCCTTTTCCTCCGCTGCGGGATCACTTGCTGGTTGTGAAATCGGTTTGTCTTTAAATCGATTCCAATCAGCCTCTGGGGCCGCCCATGGAGAGTGGGGAGTGCTGAAAGGGACGTAACACAGGAACGGCTTGCCGTTAGTGTTGCCTATGAAGCTCAGCGCGCGATCGGTACAGACGTCCACAATGAACCCCTTCGTGCGGACCATCCGCCCGTTCTCCTCCAACGGCGGATCAAAGTACTCGCCCCAATGTCCCGACGTGTGGCCGAAGTACTCGTCGAATCCACGTGCCATCGGATGGTAAGGCCATTGACTGCCATTGTGCCATTTGCCAAATGCTCCTGCCTTATATCCGGCCGCTTGAAAAGCGTCGGCGATGGTTTTTTCGTCTAGACTCAGTCGCTCTTGACCGGTGGACACACCTCGCACACCACCCCGTGGATGGTAGCGACCAGTGAGGAATTCTGCCCGAGTGGGTGAACAGACCGAGCAAACATAGAAGCGATCTAACGAAACGCCCCCTTGGGCGATCGAATCAATGTTGGGTGTTGAGACCTGTCGATTGCCTGACTGGCTGTAGTCGCCCCAACCTGCGTCGTCTGCTAGAAAAATAACTACATTGGGTTGATCGGTTGCGGCAGCTTGTAACCTAGCGATGAACGCCAACAGCAGGCAAGCAGCTATGGTTGCGCGGGTCTTCATGAGCACTGGATCCCGATGAATGAGAGCTGAACGCGTAACTCAGAATGAGTCAGACGTTCGGACACAAAACAGCTGACATGCTAGATGATAGCAGGATCGGTAGCCGGTCAGCGCGACCTACGGACAAATTTGGAGTGCTACGACTCGTCGTAGCTTTCATTTTCCATCGAGTCCACCCAACACCGGAACGGGATGGTGCGGATATCTGCCGATAGACCGAATTCCGTTTGACTCTAACCGCATTGAAAGAGAAAGCTGTGCCAAGCCACAGCACTCCATAGAAGTCCACCTGCGGCTCAATTAGCAGGTGACTCGGGGTTAGCCGACTTTCCAGGTGTCGCCGCTGTTGAAGAGCTTGTTCAGGTCGCCTTTGCCACGTTTGGCGATTGCGGAGTCGATTTGGCCACGAACTTGATCTTCAAAGATGGGAATATCGATATCACGGAACACACCAATCGGCTCAGGGAATTGTGGGTGTCGCATTTTGGCGAGTAGATGCACTAGCGTCGAATCGGCTTTTTCATCGTGGAACAGCAGATCGTCCTGAGAGACCTTGCCGTCAGTCAGGCTGACCACTTCGGGCCGCAGACCGTTGAGCCGAATCCCCTTGTCGCGATTCTTACCAAAGATCATGGGTTTGCCATGCTCCAATTCCATGGTGGTTTCGTCGCGAGTGGCTTTGTCCTGCGCGTAGCTAAAGGCACCATCGTTGAACACATTGCAGTTCTGATAGACTTCCACAACCGAAGTCCCCTTGTGCTGGGCGGCACGGTAAAGTGTAGCAGCCAAATGCTTGATATTGGAATCGACGCTTCGGGCGATAAACGACGCCTCCGCACCCAGGGCAACGGAAATGGGATTCAGAGGATGATCGACGGCGCCCATCGGCGTGCTCTTGGTTACAGCCCCCTCGAGGCTGGTCGGTGAATACTGTCCCTTAGTCAAGCCATAGATGCGGTTGTTAAACAACACCAAAGTCAAGTTCACGTTACGACGCAATAAATGGATGAAGTGATTGCCACCGATGCTCAGCGAATCGCCGTCACCGGTGATAACAAATACCTTCAAATCTGGCCGGGCGACTCGTAAACCGGTCGCCACGGCAGGAGCGCGACCATGGATGCTGTGCACACCATAGGTATTCATGTAGTAGGGGAAGCGACTGGAGCAACCAATACCCGAGATGAATACTATTTTCTCCAGCGGCAAACCCAAATCGGGGAGCATCTTTTTCATCTGCGCCAAGATGGAATAGTCGCCACAACCGGGGCACCAACGAATATCCTGATCGCTGGCAAAATCAGTGGCAGTCAAAACAGGCAGGCCGGTGCTCATCGCATTGTCTTCTTGGAAATTTTGTGCTGGAAATCAAGTACAGGGATTTTAAAAATTTGGTGGGCGCGATGTGATTCGCAAAAACGGTAAGCTGCGGAGATCTTAACCGGCACGTGATTGGAGCGCTTTCTCAGCGCTTTTCTCAGTGGTCATTTCATTGATCTTGTCGACTAGCTCCGTGACCGAAAACGGTTTGCCTTGCACGCGGTTGTAACCCGTCGCATCGACCAAATACTTAGCGCGAATCAACATCCGTAGTTGGCCGAGGTTCAATTCCGGTATTAACACCGATTCGAATTTCCCAAGAATCTGCCCGAGGTTGGCTGGGAACGGATTGAGATGCCGCAAGTGACAATGAGTCACGTTCCGACCGGCATTTTGGGCTTGTTGCACGGCGGTATGACAAGCTCCATAGGTGCCGCCCCAACTCAATACCAACAGCTCCCCTTCTGCAGGTCCAAACACCTCTTGAGGAGCAATAACCTTCGAAATGTTAGCGACCTTTTGAGCGCGAATGTGAACCATTTTCTCGTGATTGTCTGCATCGTAGCTGACATTCCCCGTGCCATTCTGCTTCTCCAAACCACCGACGCGGTGCATCAGTTCGGGAGTACCTGGGATCGCCCAGGGGCGAGCTAGGTTTTCATCGCGCGAGTAGGGTAGGAATTTTTCGCCTGATGTGCCCGCCGTTGGATGCGTGATTTTGATTGGTTCCAGCGCACCGACATCGGGAATGGCCCAGGGTTCCGAACCATTGGCAATATAGCCATCAGACAAAATCACAACCGGGACCATAAACTGCGTAGCAATTCGCCAGGCTTCCACGGCGGTATCAAAACAGTCACCAGGACTGCGGGCAGCCAATACAGGGACCGGGGCTTCGCCATTGCGACCGTAGAGCAATTGCAACAAATCGGCTTGTTCCGTCTTGGTGGGCAATCCGGTACTGGGCCCCCCACGCTGTACGTCGATGACCAGCAACGGCAATTCGATCATGACCGCCAACCCCATCGCCTCTGCTTTCAGCGCGATACCTGGACCACTACTGGTCGTCACGCCCATTGCGCCACCATAGGCGGCACCAATTGTGGCGCATATGGCGGCAATTTCATCTTCGGCCTGCACCGTGCACACGCCAAAGTTCTTGTACTTGCACAGCTCATGCAAAATATCGCTGGCCGGCGTAATCGGATAAGAACCGTAGAACAGCTCCTTACCACTGAGGTGCGCGGCAGTCATCAGCCCCCAAGCCAGCGCTTGGTTCCCCATGATGTTGCGATAGGTGCCCGCGGGAAGCGTGGCTGATTCCACTTGATACGTAGTACCAAACAACTCCGTTGTTTCGCCAAATGCCCAACCAGCTCGGAGAGCTCGTTCGTTGGCTTCTTGGATTTCAGGTATCTTTGAGAATTTAGCTTGAATGAAACGCAACGTGGCATCCATATCGCGTCCATACAGCCAATAGACCAAGCCCATGGCAAAGAAGTTACGGCAACGATCGGCTTCTTTGACACTCAATCCCAATGACTCTACGGCAGTCCGTGTCAGCTTGGTCATGGGGATCTTGGCCAAACGGTACTTTTCCACCCACGGCTCTTCCAGTGGATTGGTCGTCAAGGCAGCTAGCTTTAGATCTTTGTCCTCGAAGCTATCCTCATTGACGATCAGCAATCCTCCATGGCGCAGATCGGTGATATTGGTCACCAGTGCAGCGGGGTTCATGGCGACCAGGGCATCGAGCGTATCGCCCGGCGTATGCACTTCGTGAGCCGCAAACTGAACTTGAAAGCCGCTGACGCCAGCTCGCGTTCCGCGGGGGGCACGAATTTCTGCTGGGAAGTCTGGAAAAGTTGCGACGTCATTACCAGCCAGCGCTGAAGTGTTTGTCAACTGCGTTCCAAGCAGTTGCATGCCGTCGCCGGAATCGCCAGCCAGTCTTACAGTGATTCCGCTAACTACCTGGACCTGCTTGGCGGTAAGCGCCTGCGGAGTGTCAGTCGACATTCAAAGAGTGCCTGTTTTATGTCAGAAATTAGGTGAGAGGGGGGGTGCAGCCCTATGATGAAATACAGCGTCCCTACCGATTACACGGTTTGTATCGAATTTTCAGCCAAGCAGGGATGAACCAATTTTACAAATGAGTTTCACTTTGGGTAAGGGTTTTCCGCTAAATTACCTGTGTTTTTATGAATTGAACTCATTTCCTGAGGTTTGCCCCCTACTCGACAACCCTAGAACCCATCCACGGAATGTTTTTTTTCGCTCATGAATGCGAGCGATTTAACAGAAGAAAATGGAGGCAACGCAGAATTCTCTGTTGTCTTCGTTAACTCCTGTTCCATTGCGAGTGCAACGCCTCAATAACCAGCGAGCTCACGGGCTTCTTGATTTAGTGAGCCTCAGGCGCGTGAACGAGGCGACCAACACTGCCCGGTGCCTTACGGGCTTGTTAATTTAGTGTTGATTCGACGGCTCTTTGTTTAACCCGCAGCCGTAGGCGAGGATCAATGCGGCGAACCTCGCCTTCGGCTGCGGGTTAAACGAATAAATCAACAAGCCCTTACGTCCCACGGCTCACTCCTAGGGGTAATCATAGTTGGCATTGTTGGGATCGAAATCACTATCGCTTAGGCCAACATTCAGTTTCAAATCCAGGTAGGTATATTCCTCTTCCAACAACGGTGGATCGCCTTCTTTTTCCGGCCACAAGAAGGCCGCATATCGCAGGGGCAATTGTCGCTCGGAATCGAGAAAAAATTGGGCAATGTAGAAATCCGCACCGGGTACCGAACGCGGTTGAGTGATTTGGATCAACCGACATTCCCGATCCCCTACGCGTTGGCCGTCCCGGGTCTCGATCAGGCAGCTACTCAAGTCGACTCCCCGATCAATCTTTTCTAGCATCTGCTCCAACAATCGCATCAATCCAATCTCGGTAATGGGATACTTGTTGCCCATCATAGCCAACGTACTTTGGGGATCCAATTCAACGCGAAGTAGATTCAAAAAGCCACTTTCATGGGCAATTAGCTGGCCGTCATTCTTGTCTTCGACCCAAATCACTTCGCGGCCGCGCATCGCCGCTGGCTCGGTAAATCGCAAATAGGCCGCCAGTCCCAACGGCGGCTTGTCGCTCTCCGCCGCATCGCGAGCTGACCGTGGATTGCGTATTTTGATTTCGATTCGAGCTTCCGGTGCCAGTTTTCCGGAGATTCGTTCGCGTTTGACCAGTGTGGCCGTGTAGTCGCGAACATCGCGGCGCATGTGGGCCAGCAATTGTTTGGCCAGCTCTACCAACTCGCTCATTGTCGGCTCAGTGTTGGCAGACTCGTTGAGCGATTTATTAGGGTCAGTTGCAGCTCCAACAACCGGCGCGCGAAGTGAGACCAAGCTATCCAGGCTGGAGGTCGGCGAATCCTTATTCAGCAGTGGAAATCGGGTGGATAACGCAGCGGCAAAGGTGAGGGTGATAAGCAGAGCCGAAAGTAACAAAAATGAAGCGCGCATAAATTCCTGCGAATAGATTTCAATCGTGCAATCCGAATTCGGTGGCTTGTTCCAACAGATGCTGAACTTCGCTGGCAGCGATTGTACGCGCCGCTTCCAGTCCTTGAGGGGTGAGCGAAAAATCACGGTAAATGTGATGCATAACCAAGCCAGATTGGCAGAGCTCTCGGAATCCGTCCATGAACCGCACTGTGACTTCAGGATGCTTGGCGTCGCGAAAGGCAATGGTCCGTTCGTCGCTCAGCTCGACGTACACAGCCAACAGACGGGCGGCAGCATCGAAAGCTGAATTGACGGCGCGAATTTCAATAATCCCCCGCTGTTGTGCGGCAAATAGAACGGCTCGCGCTTCTGGTGATAGCGGTTTCTCCGACTCATTTCCAGCTTGACGCTTCCCCAGAACCCAACGTTCAGAGCAGAGCTGTGCCAGTGCCACCAGCATGGGAGCCCCCTGCCCCAATGCCTCCCAGCTTCCATGTAAATAGTTGTCGACCGGATTCAAGTTCGCCATGGGGGATGTTCCAGTTCTCACAAATTACGCAATTCCGGTACAAAACATCCGGTACATTAATTCCGCGAACAGTTTTGGATCTTCTGGGCTCAGGGAGGTGGATTGTCCGCCGGAACTCTTGGCGACTATTGCTAGTAAGTTGCCTCAGCGAAACCTTGGAACTTCCGGTTTGGTTTCGCAGGCGGTCACCACCAGAGCACTACGCTAGTTTTCTCCCGCCTATCGTAAACCTTGCGAAACTTCTGTCTATAATACTGGTTCGTACAATTTCGCAGCCCCAGTACCGCAACTTGAGTTTTAGGAACAAACATGAGTCAAGTGACCTCCCCGGAAGTCAAACCGCTCAGTGGTGATGACGTCGAGGCCATTGATCGCCTGCAACAAGCCTACCGACAGCTGGTCGACGAACTTGGCAAAGTGATCGTCGGTCAGCTCGACACGATCGAGCAATTGGCGATCTGCCTGTTCGCAAGGCGCCATGCATTGTTGATGGGCGTCCCTGGACTAGCCAAAACATTGTTGGTCAGCAAATTAGCCGAAACGATGTCGCTCAAATTCAGTCGCATTCAATTTACGCCCGATCTGATGCCCATGGACATCACCGGTACCGACATTCTGCAGGAAGGAGAGCATGGGCGTCGCGAGTTCCAGTTTGTCCACGGACCGGTTTTCGCCAACATCGTGCTGGCTGACGAAATCAACCGCGCCCCACCAAAGACCCAAGCCGCGATGCTCGAAGCCATGCAGGAGCACCGCGTCACCGTCCTGGGCAAAGCATTTGAACTCGATGCCCCGTTCATGGTACTAGCTACGCAGAATCCGGTGGAACAGGAGGGGACCTATCCGCTTCCCGAAGCCCAGCTCGATCGCTTCATGTCGTTGATTGAGCTCGACTATCCGAACGAGGAAGAGGAGATACAGATCGCGCGGACCACCACCGGTGATCATGTAGCGACGCTCAACCATCTGATGACTGCCGAACAAATCATTGCTCACCAGAGCTTGGTTCGCCGCGTGCCTGTCCCCGATCACATTTATACTTACGCTGCACGATTAGTCCGCAAAACGCGGCCTACAGGTACAACAGCACCCGATTGGCTTAAGCCGTTGGTAGCTTGGGGAGGAGGGCCGCGGGCAGTACAGAATTTAATCTTGGGAGCCAAAGCGCGCGCTGCCTTGTACGGTAGTTACATGGTCCGCATCGAGGATGTCAAAGCCGTTTCCGCTGCCGTCTTAACGCACCGACTAATCACCACCTTTGCTGCGCAAGCCGAGCGAGTCTCCGCCAAGGACATTGTCAAGCGTTTGGTAGATGAGACTCCGGATACTTGAGACGAGAGGCTAGAGACGAGAGGCTAGAGGCTAGAGATTTGACGTTTCGCGTTGTGTAGCACTCCGGAGAGAACCCGTTCACCTCAACGATTACTCCTTCACTCCTTCACTCCTTCACTCCCGCCCCATGTCGCTTGAACGCAAACAACGCAGCTTTGTTGACCCGCTCGTCCTCGCTCAGCTTGGCGCGCTGCCGCTGATGTCGCGCAAGCCCATGTTGGGGAACGTTTCGGGGCGGCATACCAGTCCTCACCGCGGGGCGAGCGTTGAATTTGCCGAATATCGCAAGTACGTTCCGGGGGACGATCTTCGCAGGCTGGATTGGCGGGCTTATGGTCGTTCGGATCGGTTCTATATCAAAGAGTTTGAAGCCGACACGAATCTACGGATGGTCGTCGTGGTCGACACTAGCGGCTCGATGGACTTTGGTTCAACCGGCACCACCAAGCTCGAATATGCGCGACGCATCACGGCGGCTCTCAGTTACTTAGCCATTCAGCAAGGAGATGCGGTTGGGCTGGCGTGCGTGGCGGAAGGGATCGTGCACAACATTCCACCTCGTCGCAATCCAGCTCATTTGACCACTTTGTACGATACGCTGGAGCTTGCCAAACCCCAAGGTGAAACGGGGCTGGTGGAGATTTTGCATGAATTGGCTGAAACGGTCAGGCAGCGAGCGTTGATTTTGGTGATCTCCGATTTCTTTGTTGAGACCGGTTTATTGCGAGACTGTTTTGAGCATTTGCGATTTCGCAAGCATGACGTCACGGCCTTCCATTTGCTTGATCCAGAGGAGTTGGCGTTTGCCTTTCAACGCCCCACTCGTTTCATCGATATGGAAGGTGGCACGGCAGTGTTTGCCGATCCGGTGGAAATTGCCGAACGCTATCATCGCGCATTGGGTGAGTATTTAGAGGCACTGCGCAAGGTAGTGCTGGAAACTGCAGTTGACTATCGCCGAATTTCGATCGATGCGCCGTACGCTCAAGAACTGACCAACTTTTTAGTTGATCGCGCTTATCATAGGAGTGCGCGATGAGCTTCTTGCAACCGCTGATGCTGATTGCCTTGCCGCTAATTGCCTTGCCGATCATCATTCACTTGATTAATCAATGGCGCTATCAAACCAAGCGTTGGGGCGCGATGATGTTTCTGTTGGCCGCCAATCGCATGAATCGGGGTTTTGCCCGCATTCGCCAATGGTTGATTTTAGCTATGCGAACTTTGGCGATCGCCGGCTTGATTTTGGCTATTGCCAGACCACTGGCCAGTGGGCTGCTGGGCATGACCGGGGGGGGCAAAGTCGATACCACGCTAGTGCTGCTCGATCGCTCACCCAGCATGCAGCAACAAGGTGTAGGTGGCTCATCGAAAATCGACACCGGGCGACGCCAGCTGGCCGACGCTCTCGAAACGCTCGGATCAACTCACTGGGTAGCCATCGACGCCGATGGTGGCCAGCCCCAAGCCTTCGAATCGTTGGCAGGTCTCATGGATTCGTCGGCAATGCAGGCTTCCAGTGCGACCACCGATATCCCATCCATGTTGCAATCGGCCCTTGACTATCTGGAGACCAACAAACCCGGGCCAAGCGAAATTTGGATGTGCTCCGATCTGCGTGAAGCCGATTGGAATGCAGACAGTGGTTCCTGGAGCATGTTGCGCGAAGGCTTTGAGCGCCTGCCTCAGTCGGTACGATTTCACCTATTGGCCTATCCGTCGGAGCCAAAACAGAATGTTTCGATCCGTGTTTCAGAGGCCCGTCGCGAGCCTCACAACGCAGCCGGTATCGCAGAGAATAACCTGTTGCTCTCTTTCAGCCTATCGCGTTCCGCGGTCAATATGGACGCGGGTAAATTAGACGCCGGCGACCAGCTGAAGATCCCCGTACTAATCGAAATCGAGGGAGCTCGCAGCGAGTTAACCGTCGAACTCAGCGGCAGTCAAACTGAAATTCGCAACCATCGGGTTCCACTGGCTGGCAATCAAACCCAGGGTTGGGGGCGTGTGTCGTTACCAGCCGACGAGAACAATGCTGATAATGAATTCTACTTTGTCTTTGCCGACCCACCGGTGCGCCGAGTTGTCGTGGTGAGCGAAGACCGTGCTGTCACTCGACCTTTGGAGATTGCCGCCGCGGTGGCTGCCGATGGAACCACCGAGAATTCCAATGTGGAGGTCTTGACCCCCGATCAACTCGATTCGTTGGTGCTCGACGATACATCATTATTAATGTGGCAGACCACTTTGCCCGACAAGTCCACCGCACCAGCGGTTGAGAACTATATCAATGGCGGAGGGAACGTAGTTTTTTTCCCCCAGTCGCGATTGTCGGCGGGAACCAACACAGCCAGCCCACAGCGTTTTATGAACGTGGCTTGGAACACTTGGATAGGCAATGAAAAGAAGGTCATGGTTGAGAATTGGCGAAGTGACCAAGATCTACTGGCCGCCACCAATAGCGGTGCCGGCCTACCGGTGGGACAGTTGGAGTTGTCCGGATACGCCACGCTTTCGACTGAGGCGGAGCTATCGAAGTTAGCGACGTTAACGGGAGGCGACCCATTGCTTGCCCGATTACCCACGGCCCGAGGTGGAGTCTATTTCTTTGCGGCTTCGCCCGACCCCAAAGCATCAACCTTAGCGGAAAGCGGGATTGTGTTGTTTGTGGCCGTACAACGCGCCATTGAACGCGGCCAAGCCGCGCTGGGAAACACAACACAGCGCGAGGCGGGTCAGTCACAGGAGCCCACCAACCAATGGCGGCAGCTCTCCGGTTCAGTCGATGCACTGTCGACCGAATATGCCTCGCAAGCTGGTATCTACCAATCCGAAGATCGCTTGTTTGCGATCAATCGTGCTCCTGCCGAGGACCAGCGTGGCCGAATTGAGGACACCAAGTTAGATAGTCTATTTGCCGGACTCCCTTTTTCACGCGTCGATGATCAAGCCGGCAACTTGTCGGGGATTGTTCGCGAGGTATGGCGGTTGTTTTTGATCTTGATGATTCTCGCTCTGTTGTTAGAAGCTTTTTTGTGTTTGCCTCGCTATATTGCCAAACGCCACGCAATACAAGCTGCGAGCGAACCTGCGCTGCCGTTTTCTGGATTTACTTCGAAAGAAGGAACGACCCCCATTTGATTCATTGCCTTTCGCATTTGCTATGTGACCGGTCACATAGCAGGGAGCTTGATTGCCCTCGCCCGCTATCCAAAATCAACTCGCTCTAGCCCAAAGCCTTTTGGAATTTAGCGCCCAACTCGAATCTCAAGCCTCAAACCTCAAGCCTCTAGCCACTAGCCACTAGCCACTAGCCACTAGCCTCTAGCCTCTAGCCTCTAGCCTCAACCCTCAAGCCTCTCCTTAATGTCAGAAACTAGCTTCGGATTCCAATGGACGACACTGACGCTCGCGATCTCAATTGCGACGATTGTTGTCGTTTGCACTCTGAGCTGGTATGCGTGGCGGCGAAGTGGCTTTCGTGGATCGGTTGGTTTGTTGGAGCTGTTGAGAATTGCCATCGTAGGCACTTGTGTCTTCTTGCTAAATCAACCCGAAACTGTCCAGGAGTTTAAGCCTACGGAGAAACCAACCATCGTCGTGCTCGGCGATCAATCCCTGAGCATGGACACGCAGGATGTGGGGTTGAGCGATGCGGGTTCCGCCCCACTTCTCTCTAGGCGTCGCGCGATAGAGCCGCTGCTGGAAGCATCCACTTGGGAACAGCTATCGGAGCGCATGGAGGTGGTGACGACGCCATTTGCGACAGATGAAAATGGTTCGCGGAGCAATTTACATGCAGCCATAACCAAGGCGCGCGAGGAACATCCGAATTTACGGGCCGTAGTATTAGCATCCGACGGTGATTGGAATGATGGCCTGCCACCGGTACAAGCGGCACAGCGTCTACGTTTGGAACAGATCCCCATCTTTGCTGTGCCAATTGGCAGCCAAACGCGACTCCCCGATTTGGATCTGTTGAGCTTCGATGTGCCCACCTTTGGCGTCGGGGGAAAGAATGTTCGTTTGCCGTTCACTATTGAAAGCTCCTTGCCACGCGACCACAATGCACTGGTCGAATTGAAGATCTCCGATGGCACGGTGATCAAACATCAAGTGCGTGTGGCAGCTATGGGGCGCACATCGGATGCCATATTATGGAAACCCGAGGGAATTGGCGATTACACGTTGTCACTTAGCGTTCCACCCCATCCCGAGGAGCGGATTACCGAGAACAATCTTCGCGAAACTCCAATCGCTATTCGCGAAGAAAAGTTGAAAGTACTAGTCGTCGAGTCTCTTCCGCGCTGGGAGTATCGCTATTTGCGAAATGCACTTTCACGCGATCCAGGAGTCGAAGTACATTGCTTGTTGTTTCATCCGGGCTTGAGCAAAGTAGGTGGCGGCAACCGCGATTACATTCCTGCCTTTCCAGAAAAGCTCGAAGAGCTGGCTCAATACGATGTCATCTTTCTGGGCGATGTTGGTATTGAAGAGGGTCAGTTGACCGAAGAGCAATGCCGACTGCTGAAGGGATTGGTTGAGCAACAAGCCAGCGGATTGGTTTTTATGCCGGGACTGAAGGGGCACATGCTCTCCCTGGTCGATTCGCCACTCGATCCGTTGCTGCCAGTAGCCTTTGATAATGCGCAGCCCAACGGTTGGGGTTCCCGGACTCCCAGCCACTTTGCCTTGACGGAATTAGGTCGACGCAGTTTGCTTACTAAGCTGGCCGATACCCAAGACGAAAACATGCAAGTCTGGGAAAGCTTGCCAGGTTTCCAATGGCACGCGCCCATCGTGCGCGCGAAGGCTGGGACCGACGTGCTGGCCGTCCATCAGGAGTCGTCGAACGAATATGGTCGTATCCCCCTGTTAGTCACCCGCACGTATGGCACTGGAAAAGTGTTGTTTATGGGGACGGATGGTGCCTGGCGTTGGCGACGTGGCGTTGAAGATTTATACCACTACCGCTTCTGGGGCCAAGTTGTCAGATGGATGGCCTATCAGCGCAACATGGCTGAGGGTGAAAGCATGCGATTCTACTATTCACCCGAGCAACCCCAGGTCCGACAGACGGTCGCATTAAGCGCCAACGTGATGGAAAAAAGTGGGGAACCCCTTAGCCGCGGCGAACTCACCGCGAGGATTGTTGCTCCCTCCGGCCGAACCGAAACAGTCCGCATGAGCAGCAGCGGTGCGGAGTGGGGTGCCTTCGCCGGATCGTTCACGGCCGCCGAACCCGGGCCGCATGAGGTCACTCTCCGTTCGCCCCAAACCGATGCGGAACTGCAAACCACCCTGTTCGTACAAGGTGCGACGCTCGAGCAAATCGGCAAGCCAGCTCGCCCAGAAGTGCTCGAGGAACTTGCCCGAGTAACACGTGGACAAGTTCTAGCGGGGGGTGATCTTGCCCAGATTATCAAGGCGGTCTCCGATGTTCCTGATCCTCCCACGGAAATTCGCCGTGTCCAACTCTGGAGCCATCCGCTGGTTGCGGCTACGCTTATACTATTACTGTCCATGTTTTGGATCGGTAGAAAAATGATCGGACTGATTTAGTCCGAAGTGGAAGTCGTTGCGAGTTGCGGAAAGTTGATTGTTGGTGAGGGTCACGACTCTCAGTGGGGCACAACTCCCAGTGAGTCACGACTCGGAGAGTCGTGCGACGATGGTCGTGCGACGATGGTCGTGCGACGAAACGGGTCGAAACTCTTGGCGAGTTCCGCTACGACGCGCGGATCGTTCCGGCATGATTGTCCGGTATGGTTGATTGCCGCTACACATAATGCACCGCTGATAAAGAACTGCTTCTAATTGAACCAAGTCTTCAAGGGAGAAACACGCATGAGTGATTCGTTGAACACCGGCTCGCGCTCGCTAGCAGAACGGCTCGTCGTCCCCGACTCGCTCAAGCGACAATTGCGAGGGTTTCGCTCACGCGTGTGGACCACCAAAATCGCCGAAGCCATTGTTCTGGGCGTGGTCGGTTTGTTGCTCGCCTTCTTGACGGTCTATATTTGCGATCGATTTCTCGATACGCCCGTCGAAGCTCGCTTTGGAATCTTCGTCGCCTCGTTGGCTGTGTGGCTGGTTGTACCGTGGGCTGTGCACCGGTGGGTATGGAAGAATCGACGACTCGATCAGTTAGCGCGACTTCTGCGCGTGCGCGAGCCCAACGTGGGTGATCAGCTGCTCAGCGTAATAGAGTTGGCAGAAAACGAATCCGAGCAGGCCCGTTCGCGTACGTTGTGTGCGGCTGCCATTTCGCAAGTCGCCGAAGCAGCCAAGAGCCGAAATTTTAATGACGCTGCACCGCCAACTCGGCTGCGCAGTTTGTCAATGCTCTTGGGGCTTTCGGCAGTTGCCACGCTGTTGTTAGCCGTACTATTTCCTACGGCTGCTAGCAACGCTTGGGCGCGTTTCTCTGCTCCCTGGCGCAACACGCCGCGTTATACGTTTACTGCGTTAGAACCCGTTGCCCCAAACCAAGTTGTTCCCCATGGGGAAGCAACGCCATTCGAAATCGAACTGACCGGTGATACGCGTTGGCATCCACCCTTAGCCAAGTTGCAAATCGAAAACCTCCCTCCCCTTGAGGCGAGTAACGACGATGATCGTTATGCGTTTGAGTTGCCCCCGCAAACAGACACCGTGGCGGTGCGTTTGAGCGTTGGCGACTATTCACAGGTGATACGCGTGGAGCCAAAGCTGCGTCCCGAGCTGGTGAGCGCAACGGCCCAAGTCACTCTTCCGGCTTACCTAGAACGCACCGAGCCCTACGATCAGGATGTCCGCAGTGGAACGCTAAGCGTGGTTGAGGGGAGCCAAGTGACTGTATCCGCCACCGCTTCGCGTGAACTGGCGACAGCCAAAATCAATGACATAGCGGCACCTGTTAACCAAGCCAATTTTGTCTCTTCCTCGATCGCGGTAGACACCGAGCCACAACAGTTTCAAATGTGGTGGCAAGACTTCGATGGTCTGGCTGGCCGCGAGCCCTTCGATTTGTCGCTCAAGCCGGCCATTGATGAATTCCCCTCAGTCGTTTCGCAAGATCTGCCACGTCAGGCGGTTATCCTCGACAGTGAACAAATCAATTTCCTAGCACTGGCCGCGGACGATTTTGGAATCAAGCGTATCGGCATATCGTGGAAGGGTATCGACGAAAGGCTGATCGCCAAACCGGCAGAAGGCGAAAAAGTGCTGGCGGCAGGCAATTCCATGAGCACGTCGATGCAAGTTCCCGCGACATTTTCCGCAGTGGCACTCGGCATTGCTCCCCAACCGATCGAAGTCCGTTTGTGGACCGAGGATTACTTTCCCGGTCGCGAGCGAACCTATACACCTCCTCACCTCATGTTTGTTTTGACCGCAGAGGAGCATGCGATATGGATAACCAGCCAGCTTAGCAAGTGGCATCGCGCAGCGCTCGATGTGCGAGACAAAGAGATGCAGCTTCACGAAGGAAACAAACGGCTGCGCGAAATGTCCGCTGAAGAACTGGCCGACGAAGAGATGCGCGACGAACTGCGACGTCAGGCATCGTCAGAAAGCTCCAATGCGCGTCGTCTATCGGCGCTGTCCAAGGCGGGCGAAGGACTGTTGCGACAAGCCTCCCGCAATCCAGAGATCGGCGTAGGCCACTTGGATCGTTGGGCAGAGATGTTGCAGATCCTCAATGACATCGGCGAAAACCGCATGCCCTCAGTCGCCGATTTGCTGGACAAAGCCTCGACGCAGAAATCACTCGCCCGCTCAGGCAACAAACCTACAGCACCGCAAGCAGGCAAAATCCGGTCGACACCTGCTGGCGGCGCGCAAGAGCCGCCCGAAGATGACGAAGAGAAGACCGCCCACAATGCACCACAAATGCCGAAAATCAGCGACATGGAATCTTCCGTGCAACCTCAAGAAGACGAACCCAGCGGTCCCGGCAAGAAGAAAAAGTACAACGGAAGCAAACTGACATTACCGCAAACGACGCTGGCTGGTCCGGCGCCAAAATCCAACGGCGAGGAGCCCGAGGAGCAGCCCGCAGAAGACGAAGAGGAACCGGTTCAAATGGCCATTGAAGAACAAGCCGATCTGCTGGCTGAGTTCGAGAAGATCGCCGATGAATTAAACAATATTCTCGCCAACCTCGAAGGCTCGACGTTGGTCAAGCGACTTAAGGCAGCGTCGCGCGAGCAGAATCAAGTGGCTGAAAAGATCGGAAGTCGCATCGACGCGGTGTTCGGAGCGGTGACGAAAATAGCCGATGAAGATCGTTCCATGCTGGCTGAGTTGTCGACTGTCGAAGAAAAAAGCAGTCAGAACATCTCATATATTATGGACGACATGCAAGCCTACTTTGAACGCCGACGCATGAACCAATTCAAATTGGTGTTGGACGACATGAAAGAATCCAACGTCCTGGAAGCATTGGTATCGCTCGGAGAGGAGATTCCCAAGGAGCAGGGGATGTCCATTGCTCAGGCCGAATATTGGTCTGATACCATGGATCGCTGGGGCGAAGATCTGGTTGATCCTGCTTGCAGCGGTCAGTGTCCGGGGTGCAAAACCTCGGACGCCCTGCCTCCCTCCCTGATATTGGAAGTACTGAAAATCCTGGAAAGCGAAGTTAACTTGCGCGAGGAAACTCGCGTGGCGGAGCAAGCCCGCGCAGCGGTAGAAGCGGACACACACAACACCGAGGCGAAACGATTGAGCGAAACGCAAGACGGCTTGCGGAAGCGCACTGACGACGTGGTGACCGCCATCGAAGGCTTGCCCGAAGGCGCCAATCGCTTTGGCAAGGAAGTTGCTCTGCTAAACGCAGTGAGCTCAGTAATGACCGATGCTGCCAACATTTTGAATACGTTCGATACCGGCGCTCCCGCCATCGCTGCTGAGACGGAAGCCATTGAATTGTTGCTGCAGTGTAAGCGCATCAATCCCAAAGCTGGTGGCGGCGGAGGTAGCAGCCCCGGTGGCGGCGGCAATGGAACGACCCAAGATTCCGCGCTGGCGCTGTTAGGTAGTGGACTGAATCAGAATGAACGGCGTGAGGCTCGCGACGTCGCCCAAGCGACTGGTGAAACGGGCCGTGTTCTCCCGGAAGAATTCCGCGCTGGCCTAGACGAATACTTCAATCGGCTTGAGCAGTAGCGCTCGCATGGCAATAGCCCAACATCGGGTTACCAGGTTCGCACTTGGTAACCCAATGTTTTGCAAACTTTCCTTGCTGCAGTCGACACAAGTGAATTGGAGAAAAACAGCGGTGAGTACCTTCTCCCAAAGTCTCGATCCGCAGAAGTCGCTTCGATTCCTTCTAAAATTTGCGCACCTAGTAGCTCTGACTTGGTTTCTATTGTCAAGGTTATCGGTCGCAGTCTGGGCGCAGGACGAAGGGCCAGCCGAAGAAGACAAGGATACGGCCATTGTGAACAATGTCGAATTGCTCAAAGTGGCCGTTGAAGACGTTGTGGACGTGAATATAGATAACTTGGAGTTGAAACTTGCCGAACAAAACGACCCACAACTGTGGCTATTGAGCTCTTATGCGCGGGTCAATTGTGCCCTGGCACGCCGTTCGAGCCAACTGACTGAACACGAGGAACATCAGCTGTCGTTGATGAACGACGTGTGGGTTGCCAAGCAAATTACGGCAGCCGTCGATGCGCCCATCAAAGAAATGGCAGCCGGGATCGCACGCTTCTTGCGAGGCGCTGCGGTGAGACGCGCGAATGTCGGCGAGCAACCGCAACAAGTGATTGAGCGAGTCAAGCGGGTGATCGATGAACATATCGATCGCGCATTGACTGATGAGCATCGTCAGGCGTTTCACGCCGAACGCGACGCACGGGACGAGTTCCGCAATAAGGCCATGGCCGGCGTCTTGGTAGCCGTGCTCGATACTCGGCTGTTCCTGACTACCGATCAACGCGAGCGTTTGAAAATAGAAGTCGCGGATTGGATTCAGAAGGATGTCTATTGGCAGTTCTATTTTCAGAATCAGAATTATGTTCCAGCGATTCCTAAAATTGTACTCATCAGAGTCTTGACCGCTGAGCAACTCGAGAGCCTGAAGGGATCGCAGGAATGGCTGTATGAATTGGCTCAAATCGAACTTCAGATGCTTCAGGAGAGACCCGTTGCAATCGAACGCTAGTGGGTCGCACTTGAGAAGTGGGTCGCACTTGCCGAGTGCGACTAAGTACTAGAGTGATGTTTGTCCCGAAAGGTAGTCGCTTCCGGCAGAAACGACCCACGGATGGCGCTAGTGGGTCGCACTTGCCGAGTGCAACTAAGTGGGTCGCACTTGCCGAGTGCGACTAAGTACTAGCGTGATGTTTGTCCCGAAAGGTAGTCGCTTCCGGCAGAAACGACCCACGGATAGCGCTATTGAGTCGCACTTGCCGAGTGTGACTACCTGGTAAGATTGTCAATTATTTGCGTTAGTAATCGTGAATTAAGGAGCCGGCAAACGAGGCTTGTGGCACCTGAGTTACCAAGTAGGGCTTGGCTGCCAATTGAAGCATGAGAGAGCCCTGCAGTTTATCGTGAGAAGTGAGAGACGCGTTGCGACCCCAAACACTGCTACTAATCGCTTCCCTCGTTTTTGGGATGGCTCCCGCTCGCTGCCAAGCCCAAGCCCTTTTCGTTGCGCCGCGACAAGACGTGCTGGCCATGTACTTGTACAACGGAGGTGATGAGGCGAGTTTCAAAAGGCAATTGGAACTGCGCACCGAGAGGCAGGTCAAGCGAATGGCCCATGTCGCCCAGCTCGACCCGCCACAGCTCGAAAAACTCGAATTGGCCGCCCAAGGAGACTTGAGCCGCTTCTACCGAGAGCTGGAACGTGTCCGACTTAAAGTCAAGGACCTGGATGCACGCAATAGGAATGACATGCAGCAGGCTTGGCAAGCGATTAGTCCGCTGCAGACTCGTATTGCCAACGGGATTATTGACGAAAATTCGTTGCTTGAACGAGTCATGTCGACGCTGCTCACTCCCGAACAAGAGGAGATTTACCGCGAGTACCTACGGGAACGGCAGAAGGCCAAATTTACAGCGATCTTGATGATGACCATCGCCGATTTGGAAAAGGCCATGCCGCTGACCGCCAAACAACGATCCGAGTTGATTAAACTATTAGAGAGCAAAAAATTCCCTCGCAAGTGTCAGACAAATCTCGAAGCCTATGTCGGCCATGCTATGTTGGCTCGGCTGAGTGCTGACGAGACGAAGAAGTTGTTAGATGTAGAACAACGCAAGACACTACAGCTGTTTAAAGAAATGTATGCCCCTTTGGCAAATAATTTTACATGGTGAATGAAGAATTGAATTCCGAATTGTCACTCCCCAGCTGGTTACTCGACCCGATCTGGCCTACTTTCCGCGCACTTCCGATTGTCGGCTGGTTCCTCCTCGCAATTTGCTATCTCCGGCCGTCAGCTAATGCACAACCGTCGTCACTGCCGCAGGGTGACGTGGTGCCACGCGACGTCCGCGAGATCTATGACCGCGGGCTGGAGCACTTGATGAAAACACAATCGCCCGACGGAACGTGGACCGATGGCTATCGGGGACCTGGTACGACGGGCATGGCATTGATGGCCTTCCTGGCTTCCGGCGAGGATCCCAATTTCGGACTGTACAGCCAACCTATCCGCAAGGCGATTCGCTCGATCATTCGCTCGCAGAGTGGGTCTACCGGCTATATGGGCGACAGCATGTACCAACACGGATTTGCATGCTTGGGATTGGCGGAGGCCTATGGAGCGGTAGATGAGACCGACCTCTGGGAAACAGGGCAACCCGTGGCGGGCAAGGAGCGTACGATCGGTGAAGCGTTGGAACTCGCGGTCCGCTGTTCGGTGACTTCCCAAGAAAAGAATCCTCACAGCGCTTGGCGCTATTCGCCAAGCGCTCGGGATGCCGACACGTCCGTGGCTGGAGCGGTATTGATGGGCTTGTTGGCCGCTCGCAACGCGGGTATCGAAGTCCCTGACAAATCGATCGATTCGGCCATAAAATATTTTGCCTCGATGACCGGCGATAGCGGTGCGGTTGGCTATTCCGGAGGGTTGGGGGGCTTTGGTCAATCCATCGCCCGCACCTCAATTGCTTGTCTGGTCTACAGCATTTCCAAACGCAAGGATTTGAAACAGTTCGAAGCGACGAAGAAATATGTGACTTCAAATATGAACGAACAATCGCACTACGAAGAGTACTCCCGGTACTACGAGGCCCAAGCTCTTTTCCAAGCCGATTTAGATGCGTGGGACAAGTGGAATCGATCGCTGGTGCGACAACTAAAGTCTTCGCAAGCCGACGATGGCAGCTTTAATGGCCAATTTGGTAAGGCCACCTCGACGTCGATGAATCTGCTGGCCCTGGCGCTGAACTACCGTTTCCTCCCCATATACGAGCGATAGATGTTGATGTTGCGCAGGTCAAACAAAATTCCGCTACCGCTGGGTAACCTTCGAAATTCTTGGCGGATCCGGTCTTCGGTTGCCCTTTTTCTGGGCATGATTTGTCTAGCGTCTGCTCCAGCCGCCGAGCCAGAGATGCGAATTCGACTGAAGGATGGCAGCTTCAGTACGGGGCGCGTTGTCGGAATTGACAATTCCAATCAACTGGGTTGGAGGAGCGAGCTTTTTGAAGTTCCCCTCCGCTTTAATGTGGAGGCAATCCGCTCAGTGACCAGCGCTCTAAATCAAACGCAAGAGGGCGCAGAACAAACTGCCAACAGCGAATCAGCTACGGGACAGCTCTTTGAGTTGTCGACGGGCGGCGTGGTAGTGGGCCGGCTGGTCACCATCGATGATACTTGGGTCGTTGTCGATTCTGATCTACTGGGCCAAGTCAAGCTTGCTCGTGAAGGCGTAACTGCGATTGTGGATGCCGGCTATGCCGGGCAGATCGTCTACAGTGGTCCCATCGACGACGATCGTTGGCAGCGACTGACCGAGCCCGAGGACTGGGAGTTCGAAGCGGGTGCGTTGGTCGCCACCAAACAAGGTGCTGCCATAGTGGGCAATGTCCAACTTCCACCAAAATCACAGATTGGTTTATCGCTATCTTGGCGCGGTGCACCAGATTTTGTGCTATCGCTGGGGACGCTCGCCACCAACAAAGTATCGAAAGTAGAGGAGGTCCCCTCCGCCGCGCGTCTCGAAGTCTGGGCTAATCAATTGGCACTCGTTCGCGAAGTGGACGGTGGAGCCGATATTGCCATGTTATCCGATCTAAGTGATGCCAATCCGCGCATTGACTTGACCGTCTACCTCGACCAAATCGCAGGCACAATTGTGGTATGCGACTCGCACGGTCGCCCGCTGGAAACACTGAAGGTACCGAGCGAGAAGTCCGTCGTTCGGCCTGCCGTGCATATTGCCAACAGTGGTCCGTCGCTGACCATCGAGCGTTTTGAAGTGCGCGAGTGGGATGGCGTAGCCTCAACGGTTGCGAGCAGTGCGCATTCTGTCCTTGATTCCGAGGGTGAGAATAGGGACGGGTTCATTGTGGGTTTTGACGCCGATACGCAGAAGTTGAAAATAGCGTTGGCAAGCGGTGAACTGTCAGAACTCCCACTGGTTCAGCTAAGGCGGGGCAATGTCGCCACCTCAAATCAACAGGTAGAGCAGGCATTAAAAGCAGCAACGAAGTCGACGGACGATGCACTCCCTCCTACCGTCGTCCAGCCCCCTCAGTTTGATCCCGACAACTCTGCTCCAGCGGTTCCCGCGCAAGCAGAAAGTCCATCGACGGCTTCCTCTGCTTCAGCGGAAGCAACTGGGGCTGACCAGTCCATTGAGATAATATTGTCAGATAGAACGCGATTGAGCGGAAGTCTCTTGCAAACGGACAATCCAAAATTGTTGCGTTTCGCGGCACTGGGTTTGGCGGAAGAAGTGAGTTTTCCATGTGAGGCGGTGCGAGGTGTGATTGGTACTACCGATCGCTTTATTCCCGATGATGGCCAACAAGTAGTTGGTACGTTGAAGGTTGGCGACAGTCAATTGGCTGGATACCTCGACGAAGTCTCTACCCCAATTGCTGAAGGTGCTTCTGGACTCTGGTGGCATCCTAGCGGTAGCTTGAATGCGAGCCCGCTCAACCCGACCGTGTCTGGCGCGATCATCTACCGTAAACCTTTACCACTGCAAACGGCCGCCGAAGTAGCCACGCAACGCAATCGCGTTCAGGTCTTGGCACCTGCGGTGGGAATGTTCTTGGGCAACAAACGGCCATCCAACGCACAGGCCAACC
This sequence comes from Pirellulaceae bacterium, assembly GCA_041739785.1. Classification (GTDB taxonomy): domain Bacteria; phylum Planctomycetota; class Planctomycetia; order Pirellulales; family Pirellulaceae; genus Aureliella. Next base: position 24,694 of record JBGSNE010000246.1, on the reverse strand, counting down.
AACCGCTCGACGCAGCGCCGCCCGAAGCCCGCGAGGTTATGTTTCGCACAGGCGACGCCGTCGATGGGATTGTCGAACGGATCGATGAAAACGGCATGATCTTTCGTTCGTCGCAAACAACTACCACCTTTGCTCCTCACAATTTAATTCAGCATGTGTGGCTTAATCGCGCACATGGAGCACTGGAAACGTCACCTGAAAAACTAAAACGCTTGATGACTGTACCACGGTCCATGAAACAGGATCCGCCCACGCACCTGTTCATTGCGGTCACCGGCGACTATCTCCGCGGAAGACTCGTGCGATTGGAAGGTGACCGTTTAACGATCGAAGTCCGACTGGAGCTGGTGGAGCTATCGACATCGCAAATCGCTCAGGTTATTTGGCTGCACGACCGTGACTGGAGCGACAAACCAGCAGGTGCCGATAAGGAACAGCGACAGGACACTAAAGAAAACGAAGACAACCAGCCTGGCGCCGCGGAACAAACACCCCCCGAGCATGAGGAACCGTTCTTGGTCCATGCCATCGGTCGATCCGATCGGGGACTGACCTTTCGACCGGAGAAGCTGGTCGACGGGATACTATCAGGACATAGCGGTTTATTGGGAGAGTGTTCGATCGCCGTGGGCGAATTGAATCAACTGTTATTCGGTCGCAACATCCACGAACAGATTCGAGCCTTTCGTGCTGACCCCTGGACGCTGTCACTGGCGCAGTACCCACGCGTCTATTTGGACGATGGCTCCGAGTCGGCTGCCCCAGCCGGTGGCGCTTCCCCCATGGTGGGCAAGCCGGCTGTTGATTTCTCACTCAAGTCGCTCGATGGTCAGTCGTTTCGCTTAAGCAAGAATCATGATCGCATCGTGGTGCTTGATTTCTGGGCCAGCTGGTGCGGACCATGCATTCAAACGATGCCATTGGTGGAACAAGTGGTCGATGAACTGGGGACCGACAGAATTCATTTGGTAGCTGTCAACATTCAAGAGACGCAGGCGCGAGCTTCTGCCGCCGTGGAAAGGCTGGAAATGAATGCCACAGTGCTGCTTGACATCGACGGGCAAACGGCCGCTGCCTACGCAGCCAATGCTATTCCCCAGACCGTCATTATCGACCGCGCTGGAGTCGTGACTCACGTCTTTGTTGGTGGTGGGCCAAAGTTCGTCGAGCAATTCCGACAGGCACTGCTAGCGACCCTAAACGGAATTCCCAACGAACAATAATGATAGATCGTATTTAGTGGATGTCGTATCAAGTGGGTCACGCTTGCCGAGCGTGACTAATTACCAGCTAGTAGACAGACAACTAACCGGCTAGTAAATAGACCACCCACTGCCAACTATCCATTCAGTCAACTAGCGTCGACGAATTCTTTTTCGCCAATGTTCGACGTCCATTTCGTTCATCGCCTGCCCGTCTAAACAAACGGCTATGCGCTCTGTGGCATCGTTGACGTCGTTGAGTTGTTTGGCCGCTGCGTCGCTACTGACCGCTTCGACTGCCAATTCCGATAAAACAGTTCCGCCTGAATCGATTTGGCGAATGGCGTACGTTTTCGTCCCCAAGGGGTTGTGTTCTAGCTCCAAAATGTGTCCTTCTACGGTTGAAGTGGATTTATCGAATGCGTCATGGCCTCAATTAGCCGACACATCCCACCTATTAGGAAAGACTATCTGCGGGTGAGTGTCAACCGCAATCCGCCAAGTTGGTCAGGTTAGCCAGGTTCGCCAAGCGACCAAGGGCCGTCTAAAGGCCGCGGAAATGCTAGCCTGCGGTGAAGGCAGCCCCCGGTTTCCACCCATTCCGAGTACTTTGTCCAACTTAGACTATTTGTAACCCTTCAAGGTTTAAAAGTGGCTGTGCGTCGGTAGTTCAGTAGTAATCCTGAATATGTACTGTCCAGCGATGTTACCTCGTCAGCCTGCTCCTTCATTACTCCCCACGCAAACCGCTTGCCAGTTTTAATATTTAACGTTGCACTCGTTTTGGAACAGGAGTTAACGGCGGCAACAGAGAATTCTCTTTTGCCTCTGTTTTCTCCTGTTAAGTCGCTCGCACTGGAGAAAATCGTTTGCAGGTAGGACTAGCCGAGATTCGCGGCAAGAAGTGTCGCCAATATCTATTCCCGCTCCAAAGCAATTTTAACACTCCATGGCAGGATCAGTTTCAGCACCGTGAGAACCATTAGCTTCGCGCAGTTGTTGAGCCATATCCGAGGCGGCTTGCGATACCGCTTGCTGCCAATCGAGCTGCTGGTATTGGGGAGTGTTATATGCAAAGATAATTCCCCGCGAACTATTGATAATGGCTCCTAGACCACGTGAGTCGAAGCCGTGAGTGACATCCTCGGCCGTCCCCCCCTGGGCACCAAAGCCTGGAATTAATATCCAAGCGTGCGGCATCTGTTGGCGCAGCAACGACAATTGCTCCGGATAGGTGGCTCCGACCACCGCCCCAATGCTCCCATACCCGTAGCTTCCGACTGAGCGTTGAGATTGTTCCTCGACAACCTGCGCCACCCGTTCGTATACCGTCTGGCCAGATGCAAGTTTCTGGTCCTGGAGAAAGCCGCTCCCTAGGTTGGAAGTCTTGACTAAGACAAAGATGCCCGCCCCACTGACCTCCGCTGCATCGACGAAGGGAGCCAAGGTATCGTCCCCCAAGTACGGATTGACCGTCAGCGCATCGCACTGCCACGGGCTGGATTGTCCCAAATAAGCAGACGCGTATCCTTCGGCCGTGGAACCAATGTCGCCACGTTTGCCGTCGAGTAGTACCAACAGTCCTGATTTTCGTGCATGCCGGATGACAGCGGCGAGAGCCTGCATACCCGAGGGGCCAAGTTGCTCGAAGAAAGCTGCCTGAGGTTTAACGATTGGTGCATGGGACGCTACAGCGTCGATGACTTCTTGGCAGTAACACTGTGTGGCGGCAGCCACGGCGCTCAAGTTGGTTGGATCGATCGATTCGCGAATCGCGGCAGGCAGGCTCTGCCATCGCGGATCGAGCCCCACACAGACGGCGGAACGTTTTTGTTGAACCTGTTGAGCGAGTTGATCGGCAAAATGCATGGTGGGAGCTTTGGGGTGAGGCTGGTTCGAAACTGAATTCGATCATTTATACGAAGTCAAGTTGCGGCATCTCGTGGCGCACCCGGCAGAGCGAGTCTCGGTGTGGCTAGCCTACGAGCCCGGCAACTGCCGCACAGCGCCTGGGACGACAGGCTGGCCGGATTCGGCGCTGGCGATGGCGGCAAAGCACAGAGCCAGGCTGTCTAAGTTGTCACGAGCATTGATTGAGCAGGGACGACCCGACTCGATGGAACACAATAGCTCACCCATGGTCCCGTGAAAACCAGCCGGAAACCATTTTCCCTCCAACGCCGGTGTCCAGGTCCTCTCGGCAGTGGTGACTGTCAACGTCTGCTCCTGAATACTCGGTCCGTGGCTAAGCAGGCTCCCAGCGGTCCCTCCGACGTAAGTTTGATCGAATTGTCCGTAAGGAACTCCAGCATCAAACGCTAACGTCGCCTGTCCTTCGTCGAATTCGATTAGGGCTTGCGCTAGCAGCGCCGGCAGGAGCTTTTGATGAGGTACGCGCGCAGTTGATGCACAAACACGCTGCGCAGTCTTACCTGGAAAAAAGCATCGCACAATGTCGAACCAGTGAATCGCATAGTCGTAGAGAATCAAGTGTTTGATTTTTTCAAACTCAGTCCCCGCTGTCCATGAATGATCCCAGTGACAACCTAAATGCGCGGCAAACACATCCCCCAAAATCCCGCTAGCAACAGCTTGTCGCGCATAACTGAAATGGGGTGCCCAGCGTCCATTCTGATTGACGGCGAGTGTCAGGCCGAAGCTATCGGCCATGTCGACCAAACGCTGACCGATATCCAAGTCAATCACGAAAGGCTTCTGGCTCAATACGTGTTTACCAGCCTTTAAGGCAGCTTCAATGATACTAACGCGTTCCACCGGGTGTGTGGCAATATCGACGACCGCAATCGTCCTGTCGCCCAAGACCTTGTTGTAGTCGCTTGTCACAACTGCTTGAGGGAAAAATTCTTGGGCGCGTTCCTGAGCTCGCTCGACACGTACATCACACAGGGCAGTTACCTGGAAACCTGCCTCGCGATAGGCTCGCAGATGTTGATGAGTGATTCCACCACAACCGATCAGACCAATACGCGGCTGGTAGGCCCGCGGAGAAGCTGGGAGATAATCAAGTTCAGCCACTGCGGCTGTGGATTCAGACATGCAGAGCGATTCCCTGGTAATATATGTTGAGTGAAAAAAGGTCTCTTCCCCTCCAACCTATTACCACAATTCTACCACTCGTCGCCCAGCATCAACTCGCCGTCGGCATTTTGCATTTCGTAGTCGTTGGGACCAAACTCCATCTGGTTCAGCTCGTGGAATTCGTCGCCCATAAGTGGATATTCATCCGTATAGGCTTCCCCGAAGACTTCACCTTCGATTCCAGCCGGGTGCGAGTCCACAATACGACCACCAATTTCTCCGGCGGAAATGGTGGCTCCAGCACCACTGAAAATCGAGCCTACGCGGCCTGAAGTTGGATCACTCCGTTGCCACTTGCCGCCGACTGTGGCATAGTCATCTAAATAACCAGGCGCGCACATTGAACAGCCACTCGACAAGAACGCCCCACAGACAACTAGCCACATGGATAAAAATCGCATATCGAACTACTCTCCAAACAGGGACACTCGGCAACACTCATAATTATCGACGCAACCAATATCGCGGTTTAGATAAACTTTGCCGATTGCAGCGACTTTTCTGCATGCCAGCGTAAGCTGTGCATACCGCCCAATAAGCGCATTGAAACTTGATGAATTCCAGCCTTCGCCAACGACGCAAGCCAGCTCCGCCGCGCCATACAGCGCCAGGGCAATCCACTGGATGGAGCAAATCGGTTTCGACCGACAGTATTGCTTGGGGGATAGTGCTAGCAACTCTAATTTGGTTCACTGCCGCTACGTCAATTGCCAGCCGTGTGCATTTGGTAATGGGTTATGCAACGGTTCCGGCCGGGCCCCCAACGCTCGAACTCTTTTTGGCTAGCTGGTCTACGTGGTTGTTTACCACCACCTTAGCCGTTATCTGGTTGGTAGTCGCTCTGCGAAGGCTCTATGGCGCAGAGCACGATGCGCCAAGGGACTGGAAGGCGTGGGCAGCTTGGGCCGTCGCTGGCTCCGTTCCGTTGCTCGCGAATTTGCTGCGGTCCAGTGGTGTTCAACTTGCGCCGAATTACTGGGAACCTCTCTGGTTATCGGCATTCAGCGGTTTGAGCTGTGGACTGTTAGCGCGCCACCTTGGCTCTCCCCATCGTCGCTCGACTCTCCGAGTCGAGTCTACGTCTTTGGAGTCGGCTCTCGGGGATATCTCGACTCGGAGAGTCGAGCGACGATGGGGAGAGCGACGTTGGGGAGAGCGACGTTGGTTGGAATTGTGTGTCGTGACAATTTCGTGGCTGGCTTTGGCTGGCTGGTGGTATCTGCAATCCAAGGACTATTATGCGAACTATCTACTGGGCTTCAATGATTTTGGGCACTTTGCGCAGCGCTTGGCCAACACAGCGACTGGGCGTGGCCTGCTTCTTGAAACGCCCGTACTACCCATGTTTTGGGATCACTTCAATCCGGGGCTGATGCTGTTGGCACCACTGTGGAAACTATTCCCTAGTGTGCACTTTATCTTTGTGCTGCAAGCGCTCTCGCTGTCTGTCGGTGGCCTGTTGGTGTGGGGCATAGCGCGACAATTGGACTTTGATCGGCTCAGCGCGCTGTGTATGGGATTAGCATGGTTGGCTCAGCCGGTCCTAGGGCAGATGAACTTGGCATACACCTATGGTTGGCATCCGATCTCACTAGCAATTCCCTTGATGCTGGCTGCTGTATGGAGCTTGCTGGCAAAGCACCGCTGGTGGGCTTTGCTTTTCACCCTGTCCGCAATGTCTATGGAAGAGGGAGTGATCGTGGTCGTCGCCTTGTTCTGTGCAGGCTGTGCAGCGCAACGCCTACTCATCCCCACGCCGCTGTTCTCTAGACAAGAAACGGCGACGCAAAACGTGCTTGGTCTGTCGGCCACGACCTGGAGTATCGCGGCAGCGATCTCGATTCTTACCTTCCTGCTGGTCTATCGTTACAGTGGCATTGCCGAATTCCAAACCGGCCGTTTTGTGGCTTTGGGGAATTCGGCGGGAGAAGTGTTGTTGTCACCCGTATTGCGGCCTGGCGCGTTTTGGGGAGCAATTTTCCGTTGGGATAAAATGGCATTCTGCCTTAGTATGTGGTTGCCTTGTTTCATTCCCGGATTGCTTCGTGGCTGGCGTTGGATGCTGCCGACTGCGTTGCCATTGTTAGTGCTAATCGTCTGGGACCACAAACCCGCAACGTCGCTTGCCTTTCAGTATTCCAGCACGCTCCTGCCAATTTTCTGGTTAGCAGCGATCGTCGGTGGGCGACATGCACCGCGAATGTCTTCTATCAGCGCTTTGACTACGGGATTGGTTTTGAGTTTGTATGTAGGTCAAATGCCCTACAGTAGCCCCACACTATTGGATGTTATTGGTCATACCTACGGAATTCAAGAAAACGAAAACGAGCAACTACTGTTGCGTAAGGCAACGGATCCGGATGGACTGTGGTTGTCATCACAGGTCTCGCAGATTCGCCAGCAGGGTGGTCCGGTATTGTCTACGGGACGCGTTGCCGCTCATCTTGTAGGAAATAGCGATGTGGAAACCGTTGGACAGTACTTAGAACGACGCGAGCGATTGTCGCAAATCCCTGACCGCATGGGAGCTCCGATCAAGCACTATCGCTGGATCGTACTCGACAATCGTGAAGGATTTCAACAGACGCCAGCGAACATCACAGCGGTCAAGAGCGAAGCCTTACAAGCAGGTTTTCGTATCACCTCTGAGCAGTACGATATAGTGGTGCTCGAACCTTCGCCTGTTGAGTGAGATTTCGTATAACCCCGGGTGATTCACGATCTTGTGAGCCGTGAGCCGTGGGCCGTAAGGCACCGGGCAATATTGGTCGCCCGGCCGCTCACGCGCCTGAGGCTCACTAAATCAACCAGCCCTTACGCCCCTCGGCTCATGAATAACTCGGGTTTAACGCGATACCGTTCAATGAGGGTGGGGTATGCTTCCAGCTTGCCAACCGGTAGTAACTTCAACGAAATGCTGGCACAACTAATGGTCATGTTCGCAAGCAGGATGCTTACGCCACAATAAAACTCAACGGTATTGGGGTTAAACGATATTGAACTCCATCAGTTCCAGTTCTCGATTGCGATAATTTCTCGTCACTATCCACTTCACTTGTCCTCGTCACCAAATGGCAGGGGTTTAAAACCAGGCTGAGGGGCGCGAAACGGGCGGCGGTGGTTTGCGCCCACGGGACATATTGAGCCAGCCACAGCCGGGAGCGGCGCAAAACGCGGAGACTCAATGTGCATCCGCAAAGGACCGTAACAGTGATTAAACTGGTCGATAAATTCCTGGACATCCGACTCGGGGAGACAGATGGCACCGATAACTTTAGCATCCTGGCGAATGGTGCCGGAAAGTGGCTCACGCCATAAACTGGACGACATGTGCAATGCCTTGAGCGGAGTAAGTGTGACAGGCAGACCAGTAGAGTACGACACGGAAATTCTAGCGAGTTGCCTGCTTACGTGCTACCGTTTCTGCACCAGCTCCAGCCATTGCGTCACCTTTCTTGGGCACAGACCGCTGCGACGATTGCTAACGCAAACCGCGCCACGTACCGCAATTGCTGCCACAGGCAGTTTGAGTAGTCTAGGAAGATCAGAAAGTGCCAGACTCCCCGCCAATACAACCCGCCTCCCCTTCCCAATCGCTTCATCAATAATCGATGCCAGTTCTGCTTCGCTGAGAAAGTCGAGCAAACGGCGTCCATCTTTGGTATAGGTATCGATTAAGACGTAGCGGGCCGTGCTTGGCAGATCGACAACTGATTTGCAGAGAAGTGTTGGCGTTCCGACGGCGGAATGTCGGGCCATTTTTATTCTTGGCTGTTCGTCAGCTGCGCCGAGCGAATCGCTGACGTCCAACACATCTCGGGGTGTTGGCGCGGAGCAGAGCCGATAATCGGCATAGATCACGGGCACGACCTGCGCACTAACCAAGCTGAGCTGTCTCGCCAGTTCGCGGAATTTCGTCTCCCAATGTCGGACTCCAGCCAACTCGGACAGCCCCACTTTAACTAGTGGGAAACACTTTGCCAGCATCAAACAATTCGCTAGCGGATCATCGCGAAGTTCACCAGCAGCGGCGCTGCTCAATCGCATTGGAGCGTCGCCATCCATCTTAAGCACCTCTCCCACGGCTTGAGCGGTCTGTACACTGGCCGCCCCCAAGGAACCAGCGTCGGGATTCTTTAAATCGATCCACGCCACGCCCAAGGACTGGGCCAAAGCCGCTTCGCCCGCATCGCGGACGCTGACCAACAAATAGGTTGGCAAATGACCGGCTTGCCCCTGTTGTGGGTGGGATTTTGAAGCCAAAAGTGAACGAAACATATGGTTAACGATCGAAGATGTGTGACAAGCCAACTTGGCAATCGGCAGAGGTCAGAGTTTAATGGGCGTCCAGGATCATCAATACTCAATTAAAGCATGGTAAAGTTCACGCGTGAATTATAGGCTCGTCAGTACTTCAGAGGATCTGCCCGAATTGATTGCCGGAATTGAGGCTGCTGATTTGGTGGGGATGGATACAGAGTTTGTAGCAGAAGATTGTTATCGGCCCGATTTGTGTTTGCTGCAAGTCTCCACGCGTAAGGAAGTCTTTATCGTCGATCCGCGGACGATCGATGATTTGGGCCCGGTTTGGAATCTGTTGGTCGATGGCCAGCGAACGGTAGTGGTCCATGCGGGGCGTGAAGAGATTCTGTTTGCTTATCGGGCGACCGGCAAATCGATCTCGACTTTGTTTGATGTGCAGCTTGCGCTCGGCTTGTTAGGGGGCGAGTTCCCTGCCTCCTACGGAAAATTGTTACAACGTACGCTAGGAGAAATGGTGCCCAAAGGGGAAACCCGTACCGACTGGCGTAAGCGTCCGCTTTCAGCCGCTCAGCTCGATTACGCAGCCCTGGACGTGTTGCACCTGCCGCAGTTATTCGATGCTCTTTCCGAGGAATTGCGGCAACTTGGACGATGGGAATGGTTGTCGGATGAACTGGTTCGGCGTCAAGCGAATTTAATTGAGACTCAAGTGCAAGAGGGGTGGCATCGCCTTTCGGGGTTGCAATCTCTGCACGGCAGGCAATTGGGAATCGTGCGCGAGCTTTGGGCTTGGCGTGATCAACGTGCCGAGCAGAAAAACATGCCTGCGCGACGCGTGTTGCGAGACGATTTGATTGTCGAACTAGCCAAGCGAGGTTCAGCGGACGTCAAGAAAATCGCCCACATACGCGGTTTGCACCATCCAGGATTTCAGCGGTTCATACCGGAGATAGCCGAATGCGTAGCCCGCGGCCTCTCTTCCGAACCGCCGCAAGCACCCTGGCAAGGGCAAGGCAAACGCCCGCGGCCACCAGCCTTACTACAGCAATTCCTGACTGCGGCTATGTCGTATCTGTGTCGTACACACAATATCTCCCCAACGATTGTTGGTACTTCGGATGACGTAGGGCGTTTAACTTCGTACTGGTTGAGCGGCTGCGAATTACCCGAAAATGATCCTGAGTTCCCGCAATTGCTGCGCGGTTGGAGGGCTGAATTGGTGGGCGAACCGCTGTACCATATTTTCGCCGGCAAACGAGCACTCCGCGTCCAGGATCCCAACGACGAAATGCCCTTGAGCTTGTGCGATGTCGAGCCAGCCTAGTAATCGATATTCTATTGGAAAACCGTGAGCCAACGTTCACTGTTTAGTCACTCGCGGCAAGCGCGTTCGGTTCGCGTTCCGCTACATTTGATTTAGTCCGCATCACAGGAGCGATCAACGATGACAAAAGGGTTTGGAATTATTGGCTGTGGGATGATTGCTAAGTTTCACGCGTTAGCCATTGCAGATGTCAGCGGAGCCAAGCTGGTGGCCTGTTACGATCTTTCGGCTCCTAGGGCAGAAGCGCTCGCGTCCGAATTCGGTTGTCAAGCGTATACCGATCTCAACCAAATGTTGGAGCGGGACGATCTACACGTCGCCACGATTTGTACTCCGAGTGGCGCGCATAGCGAACCCTGCATAACGGCCGCGCGAGCTGGGAAACATGTGATCGTGGAAAAGCCGCTCGATGTCACGCGACAGAGGTGCCAGGACATGATTGACGCCTGTGACGAAGCGGGCGTGAAACTGGCTACCATTTTCCCGTCGCGATTCCATCGATCTAGTCAATTGATGAAACAGGCAGTCGAGCAACAGCGGTTTGGCAAACTTGCCTTGGGAGATGCGTACGTCAAATGGTTTCGAACTCAAGAGTACTATGACAGTGGCGCATGGCGTGGCACTTGGGCCCTTGATGGCGGTGGTGCACTCATGAACCAGGCAATCCATAGCGTCGATCTATTACTATGGTTAATGGGCCCTGTGGTCGACGTGATGGCTCACACAGCCACAGTTGCTCACGAGCGAATCGAAGTAGAAGATGTTGCCACGGCAACACTGCGTTTCGCTAATGGGGCGCTGGGCACGATCGAAGCAACGACAGCCGCCTTCCCCGGTACGCTCAAGAAGATCGAGCTGACCGGTTCACGCGGCACGGCGATTTTGGAAGAAGAGGATATTATCAAATGGGAATTCGCGGAGCAAACCGACGCCGATACGAAACTGCGCGAAGAAATGCTTGGTCGAACCAAGACCGGCGGCGGTGCCTCTGATCCGGCCGCAATCGGTCATCATGCCCACGCCGAACTGTTTCGCGACTTCCTGGAAGCCATCGACCAAGATCGGTCGCCAATCATCGATGGCCGCGAAGGGATGCGGAGCGTCGAATTGATCTTGGCCATTTACGAAAGTGCCAAGAGCGGTAAGCGGGTCGTGTTGAAATAAGATTTTCCGATGCGGTAATCCGAGCGGGCCAGCAAAAGGCTGACACATGGGAATTGTTTGAATCCAAGCAACTTTAGGCTGGTTGCTTGATGGTCGCGGAGTAACCATCTAGAATCGTACCTTCTGCGATCGGTCTTTCTCTTCCCTCAGTAAGGGCTCTCACCCATGTTGTCCTGTAGATTACCCTCTTTGTTGCTGGCCATGCTCGCAACCTTTGCTGTCGGTTGCCAACCCAACTCCAGTTCAAACCCATCCGGCGGAGGTGGCAGCGGCGGCCTCAAGCGGATCGTATTGCTCAACAATACCGACTCGCCGTTCTGGGATGCAGCTCGCGCAGGTATCGCCAAGGCAGTTGAGGAATTGAAACTGAGCGAAGCAGGCTTCACGGCCGGCATGGACTCTAACGATGGTACTGAACAAGGTCAAATTGAAAAGCTCCGACAATACGGTACTCAAGCTGATATCGTGGCAGTGATCATCTCGCCGACTTCAGCATCCAATCTGGCCATCGCCGACGAGTTGAAGAAACTTAAGGAAAAAGGGGTCATCGTAGGTTGCTTTGATAGCGACCTAGATTCCAAATTTACTTCGCTGCGCGAATTCTATGTAGGGACCAACAATATTCAAGGAGGCCAAGTTCTGGGGACCGCAGCCAAGAACCTGCGCCCCGACGGTGGCCAATACGTACAGTTCGTGGGCTTCGGCAGTCAGCAAAACGCTATCGAACGCATGGATGGCTTCACGGGAGCGGCAGGCGATAAATTCGTACAGAAAGATCGCCGTCTAGATGACGCCGACCGTGCTCGAGCGCGTGACAACGTTCGCGATGTCATCGATAAATTCCCCGAACTAAATACACTGGTGGGTATCTGGTCCTACAACGCTCCGGCGATCGTTGACGTAGTCAAAGAAAAAGGAGTTCGTGATCGCTTCACCATCGTAACGTTCGATGCCGAACAACTCGCCATTCAGCAAATGGGCGAGGGCATGATTGATGCCATGGTCGTACAAAATCCATTTGCGATGGGTTTCCAATCGGTCCGCTACAGCCTGGCCAAACTGACGGACGATCAGGCCACTGTGAAAGAAATGTTTCCGCGGATGGGTGAGCCAGGGGGCGATATCATGGACACGGGCCTCAAAGTGGTTATCCCAGACGCCAACACGCCCCTCACACCTAAAATGTTTGAAGAATTTGGAACCGGGGTAGAAGTCCTAAGGTATTCCGATTTTGAGAAATGGTTGGCCGAATACAAGTTGACTAGTTCGTAAGCAAGCCCGAGGTTTCAAGTTTCATGTTCCAGGCGAATGCTTGAAGTTCGTTAGAGGCAACTTGTAGAGTGACAGTTTCTAGATCAACAGTCAAGCAACCTGGAATCATCGGCCGCATTCTCAGCAGCGTTGAAGCAAAACTTATCTTGGCTTGGCTGTTTGTCGTGGTGGCGACAATTGCACTCGATCCGGGTCGCACGTATCTGAACAATCCAGGCAGTACCGCCGAACTGATCATTCGCAACACGGTCTTCTTGGGCTTTTTCGCGCTGGGGAGCGCCGTGATCATCATTTCCGGCGGCATTGATCTGTCGAGCGGTTCAGTGATCGCTCTCAGCGCGACCGTTTTTAGCAGTCTCCTATCGGTAATTGATCCCGAAGGATTTCGCTCGGGAGACATTCAGACCAGCGTCGTGCTGGTAGCGATCGCGGGAACTCTATTTACGGGTGTGATGGTGGGCACCCTGAACGCGTGGTTAATAACCTCGGTTGGGCTGCCGCCATTTATCGCCACCTTGGCTACCATGGTCGGCTTGCGTAGCTTTGGGCGTGGATTAATCTTGGCCGTGACCGGCAATCGATCGCAGATCGATTTTACCGATCTTCACCTGCGCGACTCCTTAAAAGACGTAACGAGCGTCTCGATCGTCTTTTTGATCTTCGCCTTAGCGATTTGGTTCTTGATGAGTCGCACCGTCATCGGAAGGCATTTACATGCGATGGGCGGAAACGAGGCGGCCGCGAAACTCAGCGGCATTCGGACGGATCGACTTAAGTGGCTGGCATATGTGATTGGTGCCGTATCTGCATCCATGGTGGGCATCGTCTACTTTGCTGATCAGGGATCGGCCAAGCCTGATATTTTAGCTCGGGGCTACGAACTGAACGCCATTGCCGCAGCCGTGATCGGCGGATGCGCACTGACAGGTGGTGTAGGTACCATCCCTGGCACGGTACTGGGTTGTCTGTTTTTGCGAACGGTAATCGATGCGGTCAACAAGATCGTGGGGACGGGCGCTGATGTCTACGAAGGGATGATTGTTGGCATCGTGGTCGTGCTGGCAGTGACCTTCAGTCAGCGCGGCGCCACGACCATCCGACGTCCATTTTTTGGTACTGCGATTGGCTGGGCGGCGGTGCCTGTCCTAAGCCTACTGGCCGGCCTTTCTTTTGTGCTCTTCTTCCGCGAAAAACCTTGGTTCACCCCCACCTATGCGATCGGAGTAGGAGCGATCGTAGCAGTGAGCTTAGCGGCGCGTGGGTTTATCGAAGTCAAAAGGGCAAGATGACCGCCATGGAACCGATCATCTCTATCCGTAACATCGGCAAGCAGTTCAATGCGGTACGGGCTCTAGACAATGTCAGTTTTGACGTACTACCAGGCGAATTGCACGCCGTCATGGGTGAAAACGGTGCTGGAAAAAGCACGTTGATGAAGATCCTCTCAGGCGTCCTTTGCGATTACGAAGGGGAGCTGTGGGTCGACGGCGAGCGGCGGCGTTTCGCCGGTACGCGCGATGCCGAGTCGGTTGGCATCAGCATCATCCACCAAGAATTGAACTTAGTCGAACAGCTCTCGGTGGCGGCCAATATTTTTCTAGGACGCGAGTCAAAAAACCGTTGGGGGACGCTCAATCAACGCGACATGGACCGCCAAGCAGCGGATCTGTTGCGACAACTAGAATCTAACTTAGCCCCCACTGCGTTGGTTGGCTCGCTGCGTGTGGGTGACCAGCAACTGATCGAAATCGCCAAGGCTCTGGCGCTCGAATCGTCGATTTTAATCATGGACGAACCCACCAGCGCGCTGACCGAATCCGAAGTCGCGCGGCTCTATGGCGTAGTGAACAACTTGCGAAAACGTGGCGTGACGATCCTCTATATTTCGCACAAAATGGACGAAGTCTTTCGTTTGGCCGATCGCATCACGGTGCTCCGCGATGGCCAATTCGTAAAAACAATCAACAAGTCGGATACGAATCCCCGCGAAATTGCACACATGATGGTTGGGCGCGAATTGGATGACGCCATACGACCTAGAGATAACCAGTTGCAACCCGTCGTGCTGCAGGTCCGTCAATTGTCGTTACCTTGGCCAGGGCATTCGAAAGCATGGCGTCTAAACAATGTCAACTTCGAATTGAAACGTGGGGAAATCCTCGGTATCGCAGGATTGATGGGGGCAGGTCGAACGGAACTGTTGGAATGCTTGTTCGGCGCCAGCCCACTACCGCCCCAAGGGGAAATTCGACTGTATGACAACGTAGTGCGATTTCAACATCCGTCAGTCGCAATGGCAGCGGGAATCGCCATGGTTACCGAAGATCGCAAGCGTCTCGGGCTGTTTGGGCACATGAATGTGCGCGAGAATATCAGCCTCTGCGGACTCGACTCTTTCGCAAAGTTGGGAGTCATTCTGACAGACCGCGAGCGACGGGGGGCTGAACAACAGGTTCAGCGAATGTCGGTCAAAACATCGGGGCTCGACGCCTCGATTCATAGCCTCAGCGGTGGCAATCAACAAAAATGCATCATTGCCCGCTGTCTACTCACTGAGCCCCAAGTGCTATTGTTGGATGATCCCACGCGCGGTGTCGATGTTGGCGCGAAGGCTGAGCTCTACCGGTTGATGGAGCTACTAGCCAACGACGGCATGGCGATCATCGTCACTTCCTCGGAATTGCCCGAATTGCTGACGGTCAGTGATCGAATCTTGGTGTTGAGTGAAGGGGTACTGAGCGGGGAATTCTCCCGCGCGGAAGCTACCGAGGAAAAGATCATGGAAGCAGCCACTGGACAGGCACCTCGACAAACCGCGTAAGAACTCGATAATTTTCAGCATCGTCGCGGATGTCGCCCAGACTTGCGGCTGCCATCCCGTCGCCCCTGTTTCGTTTAACCCGCAGCCGTAGGCGAGGTTTTTCGCGTTGATCCTCGCCTACGGCTGCGGGTTAAACAACGAAGGTTGAATCCAATCGTCAATTCGCGACTCGAATCTAGTCGTCGAATGACAGTCCACTAGCACCCTCGAAGAATAAAGACAGAAAATGGCCAAGAAGACAATTGCCGACGTTGACCCTAAGGGTAAGACCGTCCTCATGCGGGTCGATTTTAATGTTCCGCAAGATGACTCAGGCAAGATCACTGATGATCGACGCATTCGTATGGCCCTCCCTTCAATCGAGTCAGTCGTCAATCGTGGCGGCAAGTTGGTGTTGATGAGCCATTTGGGCCGTCCCAAAGGGAACGGTCCTGAGCCAAAATATTCATTGGCCGTCGTTGCGGGACGCTTGTCCGAAATGTTGGGTAAACCAGTGGCATTTGCCAGTGATACCGTTGGTACCGATGCCCAAGCAAAAATTAGCGCATTAAAAGATGGCGACGTGTTAGTTCTGGAAAATGTGCGATTTAATGCCGGGGAGCAATCCGGCGATAAAGAATTCGCACAACAGCTGGCAGACTGGGCTGATATCTACTGCAACGACGCTTTTGGAACTTGCCACCGTACGGACGCTTCGATGGTCGCGGTCCCGAGAGCGATGGGGAGCAAACCAAAGGTCTCGGGCTTCTTGGTTGCAAAGGAAATCCAATATCTCAGCGATACTATTTCCAATCCAGATCGCCCTTTCGTAGCGATCTTAGGTGGTGCCAAAGTGAGTGACAAAATTAACGTCATCAATAACTTGCTCGGCATCTGCGACTACGTGCTGATTGGTGGCGCGATGGCCTATACATTTTCGCTGGCCAGTGGCGGAAAGGTTGGCAAAAGCCTGGTGGAAAAAGACAAAGTCGAACTGGCCAAAGAACTTATCGCCAAAGGAAAAAAGAAGCTGGTACTCCCAGTCGACACACACTGCGGCGACGATTTTTCGGCAGCTTGCAACAAGCAAATCGTCAAGGCTGGCGAGATCCCAGACGGTTGGGAGGGATTAGATATTGGCCCCGATACCGCGCAACAGTATGCAGACCTGCTGAAAAGCGCCAAAACGGTGGTCTGGAACGGCCCCATGGGTGTATTTGAAATGCCTCCTTTTGACGAAGGTACCAAGCGGGTTGCCAAGGCAATTGCCGATAGCAGTGCGACCAGCATCATTGGCGGCGGCGACTCGGCCGCGGCTGTTGAGCAGCTAGGCTTCGCCGATCAAGTCACTCACGTCAGCACCGGCGGTGGGGCCAGCCTATCCATGCTCGAAGGCGATAAATTCGAAGCGGTCGAATTGCTGGATGAAGCTTAACGAAGGTAGCGGTCGTTAAGCCGTTTAGGATGTGAGTTTGAGAACAACTTCCAAACCTCGCACATCATCTCGGCTGGTCGTGCTCGCCAACGAATTTCCGCTGTGCGCGAGATTTAACAGGAGAAAACAGAGGCAACAGAGAATTCTCTGTTGTCTCCGCTAACTCCTGTTTCATAACGAGTGCAACCTTAAATCTTAAGATTGGTAGCGGTCCGCGTGGGGCGTAACGATGGAGCAGGCTGACGAGGAAACCTCTCGGGACAGGAACATATTCAGCACTTTTAACGCACAGCCACTTCTAAAAGCGTTTACGTTTACTCTAAGTCACTCGAAGTACCCTATTCCATCGTCAACTGTCGACGCCAGACCTGTGTGCCGTTGGTGACGTACAAATAATCGTGATTCTCACCGGCCAAAGTACAACTGGTTAGTGGCTGCGACGCGTCGGGCTTAGGTAACACGCCACAGGGACGTCCAGTGGGATCAAAGACCTGAACACCTTCGGCGCTGGTAACAAAATATCGACCGACTTTGTCAACAGCCATTCCGTCGCCGCGTGAGGCTGCCAGGTAGGGAGGTGGTTCATTGAATTTGAATTCACCCTCTGCATCGATACTTAGTCGCATGGGCATGGTAGCCATCTGCGCATCGAGCACACCTTGCGCGTTGACACGGAACGTCCAGGTGTACTCGCCACCCGAATCGGAAACCGCTAGCGTTCCGCCATCATTGGAAAGGGCGATACCGTTGGGCCGCGTGATTCCAGCTGCGACCGGAGCAACTTCGCCCGTTTCGATCTTGATGCGCGTTACCCGCCCGTCCTTGGTCTCAGTGATGAAGATGAAACCATCGGAACTAACGGCCAAATCGTTGGGCGTCACCCCCGTGGCAACTGGCTTTACTTGACCGGACTTGGGATCAATCGAAATTACTTGCTTGCTTACACCCTGGCAACCATAGAGCAACCCGCTTGGCCCAAACTTCAATCCACTTACCGCTTCGGCCGCGATTGTCGTGCGCGCGCCATCGCTGGCGCTGACTCGGTAGATAGCTGGCGCTTTCATGTCTGAGAAGTAAAAATTCCCTTCGGCATCGCTACACGGCGCATCAGCAAATCCAAGTTTGTCTGCCACAACTTCCCAACCTTGGCCAGGAATCAACAGCCGCAGTAGCGTCATATCGCCTTTTAAATCTCCCTGCGTGTTCAACACCGGCACGTGCTTCTCCTTCCGCCACAACCATTTCATAGCATCCGGGAAACGCGAACTACCGTAGTCCGCATTGTGGGCGTAGCCCTCAGCCCAATCGAAGCGGGTGTCGTAGCCCATGTAGCTCAGTGAAGCATTCATTTGTTGGTTCGCGATTGGCCAGTGGCCAAACGCATTGTCGAGATCTCCGCTAGTGTCGGCCTGGTAGATTCGCAGCGGCTTAGGTTCGGTCTTACGAATCAGCGATGGATACACATCGCCGCCGCGGATATTCGTGAAGCTGCCGACACTGGAATAAACCTTGCGAAACTGGTCGGGGCGTTCCCAAGCCACTGTGAAGGCACAGATTCCTCCAGAGCTAGAACCACCGATAGCTCGCATCTCAGGCTCTTTAGAAATAATGTAGCGCTTTTCTACTTCAGGGACTATCTCCTCCAATAAGAATCGCGAGTAGCGATTCCCAAGATTATCGTATTCATAGCTGCGATTGGACTGTTTGCCGCACTGTTGCGGTTGGGTAGGGTCGTTTCCCGGATTGATAAACACAGCAATCGTAGGTGGCATTTCGCCACGAGCAATTAAGTTGTCGAAGACGATGGGTATCCGCCAGCGTCCTTCGATATCCCTCATCCGTTCACCATCCTGAAAGACCATCAGTGCAGCCGGATGCGCGGATGAATACTGAGCAGGGACGTAGATCGCCCATTCGCGGGTCGTTCCAGGGAAGATCTGTGACTCCCAGGCCGGCATCGACTCGACAGTTCCCTTGGGGACCGAGTCATTGGCGATCGCGTCGGCATGGGGCTGCCATTCTGGTTTGCTCTCGGTGGAGGGCAAATTGGTCGCGACCGAGTCGTCCGACCACAGCCAACGAAGTGCATCCGGCAGTACCGCTCCCCCCCACTTCCCGCTGTGCCCCCCTTCGGTCATCACCAATCGGTAGTGGTAGCCAGCGTACTGCAGCGCGGCGGCGAGGTCACGATTTCCCAAGGGCCAATTGCCATGTAGGTTATTGAGATCGTCCTTCCCTTCTTGCAAATAGACTTTGAGTGGCTTGGGATTTCCTTTTGTTTTTCGAATCAGTCCCGGATAGGCCCAGCCACCGCGAATGTTTGTAAAGCTGCCGATGTGGCTGAGCACTTTACCGAACTGCTCGGGCCGCTCCCAGGCCACCGTGAATGCACATATCCCTCCCGACGAGATGCCACACACAGCGCGATGCTCAGGTTGTGCCGAGACATTGAGCCCCTCAAGTGCGACTGGCAGAAATTCGTCGACTAAAAAGCGCGCGTACTGATCACCGAGCGAATCGTACTCTAGCGATCGATTGCTGCGATCCCGCGCATTGGGTAGGGAGGCTGCAATGGTGCCTGGGTTCACGAATACCGCGATGGTGACTGGCATAGCCTTCGCATGAATCAAATTGTCGAGGACGATCGGCACGCGAAACTCACCGTCTGGTTTGGCATAGCCGCTGCCATCCATAAAAACCATCAAATTGGCAGGCTGCCTTGCGTTGTATTGCGCGGGTACATAGACACTGTAAGCTCGGCGAGTCCCCGGAAAGAGCTCGCTCTGCGTGAATTCGCCGGCAGTGATTTTCCCCTTGGGTACACCCGCTTGAACTTGTCGATCAATATTGTCCGATTGGACTGGGCCCGATTGGACTGGAGTAGCGGCGAAAAGAGTCATCTGCGGCAACAAAGACAAACAAAATATCAAAAGGGTTGTTCTCATCGGATACTCGTGAAGCAGTTGAGAGGGTAGGGAAGTGGGAAAGCGGCTTGGCCAAGCTTCGTGGTTTGGTGGTATTATATACCAACCAATACTGGTGCGCTATTCAGAAGGCTGTCTCACATGCGAGTTCTTCCATGTCATCGAAATCAAAAAAGTGTGTGATTTGTGACAGTCCCCACCAGGGACCTTCACGCGCTTGCAAGTCTTCAGTTTGCGATGGGCGGTACAGAAACCATTTGCGGCAAGGGGGCAAAGTGTGCGTTGTCTGTGGAAGTCCTATCGTTAATTCCCCGAGTCCTGGTGGTGCCGTCTGCCATTCGTTAGAGTGCCAACGCCAAGCGATGGCAATGACAGGACCGAGCGTAGCGATGTGTTCGATCTGTGGCATCCATTTGGAATCGAGCCAGCAATCGATCGGTGTGTGCGACGAACCCTTTTGTCGCGAGCAATCCGTCGTCAACCGTGCCGAACACCTGGCCCAACACCTGCGTGAGAAACGAGCACGATTGGAAGCGCTAGCCCTAGCCAATTGGCACGACGCACAGCCCGCGGCATCAACGACAACACTGACGCCCAGTGGCCCAATTCAGAGCAACCACCCAATAACGAGCAGTACCCCCATACCGATCGTGGTTCCAGCCAATCGCCGTCAACTGTCGTCACCCTCTGCTGAGCGCGTTGCAGTCCTGCGAGATAATTTGACGGCACTCGCGAACATCGCAGTGGCGGAAGCCAGCGGTCAACAGCAATCTAATCAAAACGCGCTATCAGAAAGACTTGACCGAGAAAGCGCTGAAGCACTAGAAGCAGAACAGGCGGACACCAACTATGACACGCTGGTTGGACATGCTTGTAGCACTTGCCTCGGCTTCTGTTGTTTCGCAGGTCGCAATCATGCCTTTTTAAAGCTCTCCGACATGCGACGCACGATGCACGACAAGCAACTCTTAGATGCGGAGTCGTTGGTCGACTATTTCCTAAGCTACCTTCCTGAGCAAAGTGTGCAGGATTCGTGTCTGTTTCACGGTCCTCAGGGATGTGGCATGCCGCGCCGCATGCGATCCGACATGTGCAATACGACGCTCTGTCCCAGCCTAGTGAATCTGTATCACAAGTCGGCTGGGCAATCCCCCACTCAACACTACCTGTTCGCCGCGACCAATGTGGAAGATGACCTCCAGCCCGAGCCGCAAGTGTTTCAAATCAAGGTAGCGAGACTAAGCTGACAATGTCTCCAGGTGCACTTGCCAACCGCAGGCGCCAGTACGATCGAGGGCATTCCTCCGAAAACGCTCAGTCCGGCGCCCCACTCGCTGGCAAGCCGGAAAAACGGGGGGATGCCTCAATGTCCTGGGATTTGCATCCCAGGCTATCGAATTCCGTGCCTTCAGCACTAGATTGTGCAACTTCAAAACTGGCGCGTCGCGCTAATATTGGGACCCAAAGGGGCACTGTCCAACTAGTGTATGTTTCAAAACGGGTCAGTCACCTTTGAGGCTAAGATCGGACTGCTGGATTACGGTTGTCCCTTATTGTACGATCTCCTTCTCGGTCCCCTCCACATTGCTTGCCTCGTCTTTGTCTGGGGCGACAAACTCGAAACTCAAGTGTTCGCCGATTCCGTCGGCCAGGGCGCCGATCTGTTGACAAGTAAAGAAGACAAGTAGCGGGAATAAGCAACCTGCAATAGCGGCTAGCGCTTCGCTCTTTCCAAGCAGTAACAACCACATGAGCATCACGGCCGAGAACGCTAGGAATGTCTTAAGGTAGTAACCGGCCCACGATTCGGACGCTTCACTGAACGAACGAAAAATCGAACTGGACAGCGGCGCAAAGACGCTGCCGTTATCGAGCATGGACAGTAGGATGACAGGGAAGAAGGCAAAGGTCGTGACCATCATTCCGGCAATTTGGATTCTGCCAGCCCCCGGTTCGTCGCCACCCAGGTAAGCACCGACCAAAAACCCCGGGACCATCGAACCCAGCAAAGCCAACAATATGGCGGCAATATCCCCAGCATTGTCGAAGATGTTGAAGCCCGGCCATTCGACGACCTGTTTTTGCCTGTTGGCCACCGACTCAATCAGCGCAAGACCACCGCTGAGCATGGGCATCGAGAATAAAAGGCCAATCAATGGGCCGCCTATGGTTGCCAGTAATAGTACCCCCTGTCCGAAATCCGACCCTAGGTTGTTGGCCGCAAATTGTCCCAGTGCAAAGAGCACGGCAAACACAATCGCAAATCCTATGATGTGAGCGATTGCGACTGGATCCTTTAGGAAGCCAAAGGTGCGTTGTACAAAACCCGCTGTGTCGAAATCTCCGTCGTATAAACGTTCCAAATCCTCATCTGAGACCTGCAGCTTGGCTTTCTCGAGCAGTTGTGAGGCCCGCGAACGTTGTGATTCAAGTGTCTGAGCGTGATGCAACTCCTCCGCTGCGGAAAGTGGAATGTCTTCGTTCGACAATTGCAATTTGGGTTTTTTCTTGGATGACCATCCGGCAGGCGGTGGGGGAATCTTGAACTGCAGAAAGCAATCGGGGCACTTGATCTTCATCCCTTGGTTGGATAGACGCACATATTGCGCTGTGCCACATGACCTGCATTCGATTCGGTACTCGGGATCATGGTCCTTGGCACCTTGTGCAGCATCTTCATAGAGCGACGGTAATGCATCTTTGCCGGCGTCTTTGCCTGCTGTACGACCAGCCGGATTTTCTCGGGAGCGCTTGGGAGCAGTACCCAAGTCGGGGACCAAGGCACCCAGTTCGTCGATCCCGGCCGGATCACCGGCAGCATGAGCGGGCAACTGCCTATTGCCGCTCAACTTGGGTTTGCTTGCGGTCTGCAGTTCAGACAATTCGGGCAGATCGTCATCAAAGACCGAGCGCTTTGAGTTCGCGTCCGAATCTGGCTTTTTCGATTGAACTGATTTCGAATCGATCAGGGGGGCCAAATCAGGCAAGTCGTCGTCGAAAATATTTCCTCTGGTTTGGTCGCTTGTAACTGGGGCCTCACCCCGCAACCGCTGCTGCGAAGCAACCTCCAGCGACTCGGCTGTGTCTTTAGCGCCGGCGACTTTGGGGAGTGCGTTCTGTCGGGCTCGCTCCTTATTTCTACGAGCCACTCGCTCGCGTTCCTTAGCCGCTTTGCTCTCCTCAACAATTTGTTGACGGGCCGTTACGTCGGCAATGGCGGGAGCACCCAAATTGAGCCAGTCGTCGTCGATACCGGCTACTGGAACTTTAGCTAACGGTGTGGGCTCAGCGGGGACCTTAGCTGTTGGTTGTTTGAGCGTCGAGGACGGCACAGCTGCTGCGGCACTCGCTGCGGTCGCGCGCAAGTTGGCAGGTTTGGTTGTCGGCTTCGTGGTAGCAGTGGCTGTCTTGGGCGCAATATCCGATGCCGGATTCGCCTGGCCTGGGACCGTTAAAGGTTGTTGGCACTTCGGGCATTTCATTCGGCGACCGGCCAAGGGAGTTCCCGCCTTAAGCCGCTTTTTGCACTTCGGGCATTGAAAGTCAATAACTTCGTCGTTGGGCACAGGTATGGCTCGGCTGAAGATTCACTTAGAAGCGCATTGCGTCTACACACTCTCTAATAGATTAAACGCTTTAGGCCATTCTAGCAAATCAGTACATCCCTTTGGAGCGTTGAATTCCGCCTTATCAGCTTGATGCTACCCGGTTCAGGCGCTGCCGTCGCCTGTACAGGCTGTGACTTAACCTTCGATAAACTCTCGGCTTTGTTGTGATTTTCGCGATTGGACGATCAAACTCGGATCGACAGCCTGCGCCGGCTCGGCGTTAAACAAAATTCCGCAGCTTGACAGAAGACTTCGATTGTATTACAGTAGTGATACACTGCTACATAACAGCGAGGTGCGTGGGTGCATATCGAATTGTCAGTCCGGGATGGCGTGCCGATCTATCGCCAAGTCTTCAATCAAATACGTTACCAGATTATCGCTGGTCAAATGGAAGTTGGAGATGAATTGCCACCTATTCGCGCATTGGCCGAGCGACTGGCGATTACGCCCAACACGGTTGTCAAGGCCTACGATGCGCTCGAAGCGGAAGGGCTAGTGGTTAAGAGACAGGGGGCGGGAACTTTCGTGGCCGAGCTGGTGTCGCCACTCAAGAAAAGCGAACAACGAAAACTGATTGTCCAGCGCGCCGATGCGTTGTTGACCGAAGCCAAACAACTAAATTTTAGCTACGCAGAATTGTTGGAGTTGCTCGGCAAACGACAAGCGGTGCTCGACAAATCCCAGACCAAGGGACTAACCAAAAAGGTTTCGGACACTCTCTAAAGTACAGCGATATCCAGTGATTTTGTTTGCCCCCAACGTGTTCGACACCTTTGGGGTTTGCCACTAAGGAGCAATGTATGTCCGCCCATGTGATCGAAGTCCAATCCCTCTCGCGGCGTTTTGGCAAGTCGTTGGCGCTCGACCAAATTAGCTTCGATATCCAACCGGGCTGGGTATATGGTTTGGTGGGGGCCAACGGTGCCGGTAAAACAACGCTGATGAAGCACTTGCTGGGATTGCTCAAGGCCAAGCAAGGGACCGTCCGCGTGTTTGGACTCGACCCAGTAATACATCCCGTCGATGTTCTTAGCCGAATCGGCTACCTGTCGGAGGAACGCGATTTGCCCGAGTGGATGCGGATCGACGAGCTGTTGAAATACACCAGGGCCTACTATCCCAACTGGGATAGTAAATACGCTCAAGAATTACTCGATACGTTCGCATTGGATCCATCGAAAAGGGACCGTACACCTGAGCCATTGGATGGTGAGTCTTGCAATTGCTTGATTAAACGTTTAGGGCGTCTGGAGCAATTGACGTCGCTTTGCAGCTTGGAATCGACTTCGATCGGCCTGGTCGCGGCGTTCTTCCTGGCGGTAGATGCGGATGGCCGAGGGATGTGACTTGCGCCAGTTGTCAGGCAACATGGACTCGTAGTCGATGGAGCCGGATAGGATGCTGCGGATAATGTCATCCAGATACGTCTCAACATCCAAGTCATGACGATGCGCGCTACTAACCAAGCTCATCAGTTTGGCATTGCGTTCACCAGCGCGAACGCTTCCGATAAATAGCCAGTTCTTACGGCCTGTCGCGATCTGCTTCATGAGAGCTTCAATAGGGTTATTATCTATGGGCAGGCAACCATCGAGTGTGA
>JBGSNE010000217.1:0-5023 GCA_041739785.1 Pirellulaceae bacterium | reverse complement strand
GGAGAACAGATCGTGCGCCACTTTCAAATCACTTGCTCAGCAATTCTGTAATCCTTCCGCGGATGCTCACGGAAGCTGGCTACCTGACCTTTCAAACCGGCAAGCTTTGGAACGTCACGGCCGAAGAAGTTGGTTTCACTTCGGGAATGACAAATAAAGAAGGACGCCATGGCGGCGAAGGTTTGGCGATTGGTAGAGAGTCGATGCAGCCGATCTTTAAGTTTATCGACGGCGCGGAAGCTCAGAAGAAGCCGTTTTTCGTTTGGTATGCGCCCCTGCTTCCCCACCAACCGCACAATCCTCCGCGGGAGTTGCTTGCCAAATACCAGAACAAGGGATTGAGCAAGAATGCGGAGAAGTACTACGCGATGGTCGAGTGGTTCGACCAGACTTGCGGTGAATTGGACGACTATTTGCGGCAACACGAACTCGCCGACAATACGGTCATCGTTTACCTGGCCGACAATGGCTGGGACGCCGAGCAGGGTAGTCGGGCAAAGCTCTCTCCTTATGAACTTGGAATTCGCACGCCGATGTTCGTGCGTTGGCTGGGTAAAGTAAAGCCGATGCGTGACGATGAAACGCTGGCGTCAATTATCGATGTGGTGCCAACCATTTTGAATGTATGCGGACTCAAATCGCCAACCAATCTCCCTGGACTGGATTTGATCGACCGTGACGCGATGACCGCGCGGCAATCAATTTTTGTCGAAGGCTATACGCATGACATTGCCGAGCTTGGTGTTGCGGAAAAGAGCCTGGTGACCCAAGTTGTCATCGACGGTTGGAGCAAGCTCCTCCGTCCCGGCGCGAATCGACCCGACAAGTCATTCACTTCAGCACCTGACGAGATCGAATTATTCGACCTCAAAGCCGATCCGTTCGAAAAGCAAAATCTCGCCAAGGATCGTCCCGCTGAAGTTGCCCGGCTAACGGAATTGCAGAATTCAGCTTGGAATGCGGCGGAGTATTCCGGAAACGAACAGTAACCACCAGCAATATCTTCGGAATAAAAAGGTAAGTAATATGGATAAGGGTAAGCCTAGAATTCACCAACTGCGGAAACTCTGCGTCGCAGTTTTACCAGTCATTCTTGTTGTGGCGTTGGCGACGGGCGTGACAAGCGGTGCTCAAAACGAGGCCTGGCGTATCGATCCGCTTCCTGCGATTCAAACTGTGATCGAGGCGAATAACCAAGCCTTTCTTCATGCCGTACTCGCGAAGGACACGCAAAAGCTCGATGAGCTCCTCTCAGAGGATTTTGTTTACGTGCATGAGAATGGACTGATAAGCACGAAGCAGCAATTTCTGGAGGACTTTGTACGTAAAGGATATGTCTCGGCAGAACTGAAAGAAAAGGAGCCGATGCGACAATACAACAGTACCGTCTTCACAATCGGCAGCGGCCATCTGCAATTGAAAAGCGAGACTCCACATCCACAGGAGACCATTACCCACATCTGGGCCGAACAGGATGGTTTGTGGAAATTAGTGCATCGTCATGAAACGCACCGCTTCGAGCCGATCGGAAAACAACTCAGCCAAAAGGGAGGGCCAAATCCAACAATGACCTTGGCGGCCCGGCTCTCACCTGAGTTGACCAAGACGATCAACGAACTAGAGGCCGCTTGGGTATATGGGATGCTCGCTCGCGACGAAGCAAAGATGGAGGAACTGTTGCACGACTCCATCCGGTACGTGCATGTGACGGGCAGCGTCACCGACAAGAAGCAATTCATGAAAGAACTCAGAGGCGGTTATACCGAAACGTATTTCCTTGACACCACCATGCGTCAGTTTGGCGACACCGTTCTCGTCTTGCACCGTGCTCAATACAGGCATGATGGCGGTCCTGAGCAGTCGCCAGGCGAATGCATGCACGCATGGTCAAAGCGTGGCGATCGTTGGGTCCAGGTTGGTCGTCAGTCAACTCGATTCGAGGCCTACTAACGATGCGACCAACGAATATTCCTATAAAGACAATCATACTCGTTCGATATCGCATTTTTTGCATGATGGCATTGGCGATCGTGTTATTGACTGAATGTTGCACTTTTTGCTTCAGCGCTGGCGCTGCAGAACTACCAGGCGATCTCGCCAAGTTTACCACACAGTACTGCGTCGATTGTCACAGTGCTGACACAAGCGAAGGAAACTTCGACCTGTCGTCGCTCTCGTTTGACCTGGACAATCGCGATCACTTCAAGACCTGGGTAACGGTTTTCGATCGCGTCTCCAAGGGGGAAATGCCGCCGGAAGGTGAAGTGCAACCCGAGGATAACGAACGCCAAGGTTTTAAAAGCAACTTGTCGCAGTCGCTTACCGCTGCGGAACGAGAGCGAATCGCCAAAGAGGGCCGGTCGACTCAGCGGCGGAT
This sequence comes from Pirellulaceae bacterium, assembly GCA_041739785.1. Taxonomy (GTDB): domain Bacteria; phylum Planctomycetota; class Planctomycetia; order Pirellulales; family Pirellulaceae; genus Aureliella. The sequence goes on along the minus strand of JBGSNE010000217.1, from coordinate 2,646 downwards.
GAATCGTTTCGAGTACGAGAATACCGTTCGAGATTTACTCCACGCCCCGTGGTTGCAGCTCAAAGAGTTACTGCCCGAAGACGGCGAGGCCTTTCACTTTAACAAAGTCGGCGACGCACTCGACATGTCGCATGTCCAGATGGCGCGATATCTCGTGGCGGCAGAGTATGCACTTCGTGAAGTCATTGCCAAGCAAGTAGCGCGGCCTGAAACAGCGACAACTCGTTACTACGCAAGGGAACAAGATTCGTTCGTTAGGAACATTATCAAATACAAGTCTGAGCCCGAACGGATTGTGATTCCAATTCTCGGTTATCAATCGCAGCCAGAGATATTTGCAAAAAAGGCACCGGTTTCGGTGGGTGAGTCCGATCCGGTTCAACGTGAGCTGGAAGCGTTTGTCGAAATTGCCAGCCAGTATGAATCCTATGAAATGGATTTTGATAAGTTCAAGGCGCCCACGGCAGGCCGCTACAAACTGCGTTTTAAAACCTACACGGTTCAAGTTGGGCCAACCAAGCCTGAAAAGGATGAGCGATGGTGGATTCCGGACTTGGAGGATGTTTCGATTGGCAAGCGAACCGAACCCGTCTCAATCTATGCGGAGACGCCGCCGCGACAATTGCGGCTAGTTGGTAAATTCGATACGCTGCCCGAACCGACGGTCCATGAATTGGACGTTTGGTTGCTTGAAGGGGAATCGATTCGTCCCGATTGTTCTCGTTTCTATCGAGCACGCCAGGGAGCCGGTCGTTTCAGAAACCCAAACGCCACACCGGAAGGCGCACCAGGAATCGCATATCAATGGATGGAAGTGGAGGGGCCGATTTTTGCATCGTGGCCATCCGAAGGGCATCGTTTACTGTTCGGAGACTTGCCAGTCATCGAGTTGCCCGGCATCGCTGAACCCGACGTGGATAGCGAGCCACCGCTGGACGGCCTAAAAACGATCGATGTCGATTCAAACGCTCCTTACGTCGACTCTGAGCGATTACTGAAACGCTTCATGGAAGCAGCCTCTCGGCGACCGGTTCAAGACGTCGAGGTGCAACGCTTCTTGCCTTTGGTCCATCAATCTTTGAAAGCCGGCAGGACATTTGTCGACTCGATGTGCATTGCTTACAAAGCAATCTTGTGCTCGCCCGAATTCATCTGGTTGCAAGAGGAACCAGGAGCGCTGGATGAATACGCGCTGGCGTCGCGATTGTCGTACTTCTTGACGAATGCAGCACCCGACCAAGAGCTAACCGCACTAGCGAACCGCGGCCAACTTCATGAACCCGCTGTGCTGCGTTCACAGACAGATCGATTGCTGCATAGCCCCAAGTCGGCGCAGTTTATCAATGCGTTTCTCGATTATTGGCTCGACCTGCGGAAGATAACCGGAGCGGCTCCGGACCCCATACTTTATGGCGACTATTATCTCGATGATCTGCTCATGGAGTCGGCTCTTGAAGAGACGCAAGCATTCTTTAGCGAACTGGTGCGTGAGAATTTGCCGGCTCGCAATATCGTCGATTCCGATTTTGTGATGGTCAACGAACGACTGGCCAAGCTGTATGAACTGCCTTCGTTTGAGGGCGTGAAAATTCGCCGCGTGACTTTGCCACCGAACAGTTCGCGAGGAGGCATCATGACGCAAGCCAGCGTCTTAAAGGTCACCGCAGACGGGATATCAACTTCCCCGGTGCTTCGCGGTGCGTGGATCATGGAACGGATTGTCGGCAAACCCTCGCTACCACCGCCCAAGAACGTTGCCGTGATTGAACCTGATACTCGCGGAACCACCACAATTCGTCAGCAGTTGGATAAACATCGCGAAGTCGATACTTGCGCGTTTTGTCATAAAGACATCGATCCCCCTGGATTCGCAATGGAAAGCTTTGATGTGGCAGGTGGCTGGCGGGAACGCTACCGCGCGACCAACGACAACAAAGACCAGGCGGAACCCGGCATTGGTCATGGGGGACAAGCCTTATTGTTTCACTATGCGTTGCCGGTTGACCCGAGCGGAGTATTACCGGATGGCCGATCGTTTGCCGATGTCCGTGAGTTCAAGCAACTATTGCTCGCCGATGAGTCGCAAATTGCTCGCAATCTCGTTCAACAACTACTCGTCTATGCAACCGGCACGCCCATGTTATTCAGCGATCGCCAAGCGGTTGAGAATATTCTCGATCGCGCTCGCGATTCAGAATTTGGGACCCGAACACTTATTCATGAACTCATTCAAAGCGAACTTTTTCGTAGTAAATAGCCCATCGAGGTCCACGCATTATGAATTTCACCCAACAAAATTTACGTCGACACCTAAAGCGCAGCGGACTCGTCAGTCTCGCGTTTTGGTCCGCCCTCGCTGTCACTAGGGCCGAAGCACAAACGCCTGCACCGCAACTCATTCCCACGCCGGCGATCCAGACGGATGCTCCCTACCAACCACAGGCCCTCTTGCCCGGCGGGATTGTTGTGCAGCTCTACCCAGCTGATTCTCCATTCCTCAATTTGAGCCGGATTCAGGAACCAGAGGTTTACAAGATGCAGGAGGGAGTGCCTGGACGAGTGGTAAACATCACCAACGTACACAATCCTTCGATGGAGGTTCATACGGTTGAGAAAGGCAAAAATACGGGGGCGGCAGTGATCCTC
>JBGSNE010000186.1:0-7542 GCA_041739785.1 Pirellulaceae bacterium | reverse complement strand
CTGGCGGAGCTGGACCTGGCGGAGCTGGACCTGGAGTTGGCGGAGCTGGACCTGGAGTTGGCGGAGCTGGCGCGGCCGTAGCCCCTCCAGTCGCACCGACGGCTCAGTAAGGCAACGACCTAAGGAAGGCTTGAGATTTGAGATTTGAGATTTGAGATTTAAAGTGTTAACCTAACCGTAAGCGGTTACTGCGAGGGTTAGGTTGAAGTGAACGAAACGACGTTAAGAATTTGGTGCGTGATAATCTAGTTGCATCAAGAACTAGTTGCATCAAGAACTTGTTGCGACTTAAAAAAGAAAACTCAACACCGACCGCTATTCGTTTTTTGCGCAGGCTGTCCTGTATTTACGGAGAGATGTAATGTTTGGCAAGAAAAAAGATAAAGACGCTGCAGCTGATACGCCGGCCGAACCCAAAGGCAAGGGAAAAGCCCCCGCGGCTGCGAAGCCCACTGCGGCTGCAAAACCCACTGCGGCGTCCAAAGCAGCTGCCGCCAAAACCACAGCGTCGAAGGCACCTGCGGCTCCCAAAGCGCCGGCTGCACCCAAGGCCAAGGGCTCCAAACGCAAAAACTCATTGTCCAAGGGTGGACCCGGCTTCTTCGGTGCCCACATCGAGAAAATGATCATGGCCGGTACTCTGGGAGCGGTTGGCTTCCTGGTTTACTCCGGCTTTTCGACCCCTGGCTTTGATTCGGCTGCTGCGCCTGAAAAATTGGAAAAAGACGCCAAGGATTTACTGAACCAAATCAGCCAAGATCATTGGGAAGTAATCGCCGAAGATCCGGAGCGACAAATCAAGCACGATTTTGCTACTCAAGCCGCTGAGGCCCGCAAACCGACCGACCCGAACTTGTACAACAATGGTGTTTGGGATCCCAAGCCACAAGGTGTGTTTGAAAAGCGAGGTGATCCGACTCTTTATCCACCCGAGCAGTTGGTGGTCAAGAGTGTCAGCGGGGCGCTGGCCGTCGAAGTTCCCATGGAAGCGCTTGATCCGTATGACTCCTGGGATGACGCGGAAATAATCAAGCCCAAGCAAAGGAAGTCCAGAAATTCACGTGGAGCCCAGGGGATGGGGAGCGAAGGGGGAGCGGGTTACGCTGGTGGCGAAGGTGGTGCTGGCTACGGCGGCGGAGGTTATGGCCAGGGTATGGCTGGTGGCCCGAATGCAATTCAGCCCAAACGCTATCTGAAAGCGGACTACAACCGCGGCGTAATGGTCGGTATGTCTGCTGGCATGAGCGGTATGGGGGGTATGGGTGGGTACGGAGGCGGCGAAGGCGGGGGCTACGGTATGATGGGCGGAGGACCAGGCATGATGGGGCCTGGTGGCGGCGTCGGTACGGGTATGCCAGCGATTCGCGATGGTCTGAAGAATAACAACAAGGCACGCCAACCAAAAATCAAAGTCGGCTCGCGAGCCACCGTCTTTAATGCGATCACCGCACTGGTTCCCCATAAAAAGATGGCTGACGAGTTTTTGCTGCAGTTCCAAGATAGTGGCAGCTTCATTCCCCAGCGCGATATGCCTACCTACCTGTCGTTCGAGCTCCAACGCGTGGATGTTACGGCCGACCCTACACGGGCAATTGCCGAAAAGGAATGGATCGATATTTCAAATGCCGTCGTGCAAAGCAATTTACCCAAGACCGATAACTGGGCGGCGCGAAGGTTCATCCCCGGTCGCGATCGTCCGTTGGCACAACCAGTTCAAGAAGTCATCGATCGCAATGCCAGCTCGCCTGGGTTGACGATGCCTATTCCACCGATGCTGATTCAAGACTATCGGGACTTTTGCAAGCATCCGGAAATTGATTGGATTTGGGATTCCAAGAACCTGATGGCGCGACGCCCAAAGAAGATCGCAGTGCCCGAGGAAGAAACCAATGTACTCCCCGGCTCCAAACCGCGAGGCGGAGCCATGGGTGGCATGAGTGGCATGAGTGGCATGAGTGGCATGGGAGGCATGGGGGGGTACGGCGGTGAGGGAGGCGGGTACGCTGGAGGCATGAGCGGCATGGGAGGTTACGGTGGCGGTGGCTACGGTGGCGAAGGTGGTTATGGGGGCGGCATGAGCGGCATGGGGGGCAGCCCCTACGGAGGTGGCTATGGTGGCGAAGGTGGTGGATATGGAGGGGGTGGCGGATATGGAGGTGGTGGCGGATATGGAGGTGGTATGTACGGTGGCATGGGAACGTCCGCAAATACACCCCAGCCTGAATTCAAGATGGTCCGTTGTTATGACTTCCTGAGCCAGCGCGACCTTGCCAAAATCTTCCGCTACCGAATCCGGCTAGTGATGCGCGATCCGAATTACCCTGAAGTGGCCCATATTCAAAGACCAGCTCCGAATACGCTCAAGGACGAAGTTTGGGCTCGTGTGGCACCCTTGATTTCCAAAGAGGATCAAGCGGTTAAAGCCGATCCCAAAACAATGCGCACCTCGCGCCTAACAGCTTGGAGTGAGCCAAGTCCACCGGCACGAGTCGAAATGCCGTCGGACGTTTTGGCCGGAGATGTCGAATTCGATGGTCCCAAGAGTTTCACGGTGGATGGTCAAACTGTCCTAATGTCCGTCAAGGAACCCAAGGGGGTTGTGGTTGCCACTGTTATGGACTGGAATACCGGTGCCATGTTCGCCATGGAAAGCGATGTGCGACGCGGAACGGTGTTGGCGGAAAAGGCTGACGTGGAACTGATCGTCCCCAGCTCTCGGCTGGTTAAGCTCAAGAAGGACCAACCCATCGACGCGCGGTCGACTGTCGTTGACTTGCGCGGTGGTAAACCCTTGGCGGGCGATAGCCGCGATGATCCGCTCAAGGACATCGGAGAAATGTTGATCCTTAAACGCGATGGCAGCGTCGAAGTTACGAATGAGTTCGACGACATGTTCCTGTACCGCATGTACAAGTTCCAGGATGAACACGACATGGTCGAGAAAATGTCTGCGCAGCCAGCAGCCGGAGGAATGGGTGGCTACGGGGGTGGTGGCTACAGTGGAGGTTAATACCGACCCATCGTTAGCTGTGTAGCGGAAGTCGCCAAGGGCTTGTTGATTTATTCGTTTAACCCGTAGCCAAGGCTCAGCTTCTGACGCGAGGCTACAACCTTCGCGACGTGAAGAACTCCGTGAAGAATTAATTGTATAACGGACGCTCTTGTCCGTTGTACGATTAATTTCAATCAATCTGTAGCTCCGTCCGCTTGCGTTAGTTGGCAATGGCTGCAAACTGGAGCGGATGCAGGAACAAACCAAACCAGATCCCCCTAGCGCTGGGACTCTGTCTGAACTAATCACAGATCGCAACGGTGCTGCGGCCATCGAAGCACCCATCAACGATTCACCCAAGTTGAAGCGCGGGGGCGTTAGCCAACGAGCCGTTAACCAACGAGCCTGGGCGCCGCTGTCGATACCGGCGTTTCGCGCATTCTGGATCGCGGGGTTGTTTTCCAATATGGGAACCTGGATGCACGAAACGGGTGCCCAGTGGTTGATGACCTCGCTCGAGCCCAGTCCAGCCATGGTCTCTGCCGTACGGACGGCCATGACCATTCCAGTCTTCTGCTTGGCATTGCCGGCCGGTGTGTGGGCAGACCGCTTCAATCGCCGTACGTGGTTGTTGTCATCGCAAATGCTGTTGTTGGGGATTGCGGCGGTGATGGCTGTGTTGGCTGCGCTCGACTGGATTACCCCCAGTCTGTTGTTGGTATTAACGGCGGCGATGGGGATTGGCATGATTCTCAATCAGCCCGCTTGGCAAGCCCTGACGCCGGAATTGGTACCGCCGGCCATGGTCCCGGCAGCTGTGGCGATTGGCAGCGTCTCATTTAACTTGGCTCGTTCGCTGGGGCCCGTGATGGCAGGCTTGCTGATATCCGAGTTAGGCGTGTGGGCCGCATTCTCGATGAATGCCCTATCCTTCCTGGCCGTTGTGGCTGCGTTGTTGGTTTGGAGCCCGCAAATTGAAGAGAGCTCATCCCGCTCCAGCCCGGAGTTTATGTCCGAATTGCGCAAGGGGCTGTTCGTAATTCAAAATTCTATCCCGCTCAGAAATGCGTTGCTGCGAGTGCTCGTCTTTGCATTCTCTGCCAGTATCCTGTGGAGTCTGTTGGCGCTCGTGGCCACCGAAAAGCTTCATTTTCAAGAACGCGGATTTGGGGTCTGTTTGGGACTGATTGGTGTTGGGGCGGTGACGGCGGTTTGGTTTCTCCCTGCGGCTCGCCTTCGTTATTCCAGTGAAGCGATTCTGTTGGCAGGGCAGATTGCCTTTGCGGCAGTCTTACTCTCCATTGGATTGACTGAATTGGCGTGGGTTATTATGCCCGCCTTGTTGCTCGTTGGTGCCAGCTGGATGTCGACCATGACGACGCTCAACGCCACCGCCCAAGTTTACTTGCCGCGCAAATTTCGAGCGCGAGGCATGTCGGCCTATTTGATGGCCTTTGCCTTGGGGATGGCCCTGGGATCAGCCGTGTGGGGTTGGCTAGCTTGGGGGCAAGGCCTGAGTTTGGCATTTTCCGTAGCGGCCTGTTCCTTAGTCATCAGCGCCGCCTGGATGCATTCCTACAAAATCGGCACCCTCAACATCGCCCCCTAACCAGCTCGGGGTCAGACCCTATTTTCAGGAGTTGCTTTAGATCCATCCGTTCATCCGGATGGATAGACTTATGGTTCGCGGGAACGGAGGCAAAGCACAAACCGCTGGCCGGCCTTCGGCGATCCAAGTTGGGTTGAAAGTACCGCCAGAAAGTACAATTCGGAATCGACGCTTCGCAATGTTGGCAGACCACAAAAGCTTACCAAATATGCCAGTTCGGCTCCTGACTCCTTTGATTGCGTCTGTTGATGCCGTGAAGGTTCCTCACCGTTCCGAGTTTATCCCGGCGGGAGGGTGACTGGTAGGCTACCATTTATCACAATTGCATCGGCGGACGAGTGGTGGTGCTGACAAATAAATGACGGTCAACCGAGTCCGCAACATCACGTAGGCTGAGCGACAAGGATGTGGTGGACTCGAATACGATTGGCGGCAGGGCTAAGTCAACCGCTCGTCCACAGCGCTGGTGGGCCTGAGTGGGTAGCTAACCAGTCATGCTCCCGCCGGGACGAGCCCGGAACGGTGAGCGACACGCGGCCCTAGAACTTGCATACTGCATACGGGGACACTCATCTTTCCCAGGGGGAGCGGGTGCATACTGCATACAGGTGCATACGGGGACACTCAACTTTCCCAGGGGGGGGAATCGTCCCTCGAAAATCTGCTGTGTCCCCGTTGTTCGGCTGTGTCCCCGTTGTTCCGGTTGATGAAGCACGATCCGGCGAGGCTTGGTCGCCTGCCTGGGGTGGACGTACCTGTTCGGCAAACGAGCGAATGGGTGATGGCCAGTGGCTAGGCCAATGCAGCAGGGAGTTCGTCAGCCTGGAAAGGCTGACGTACGGGGAGGCCGTTTTTGGTCGATTATTTCGACTTTCTTGGCTCACAGGCCCGTATCTGGCAGGGCTGACGCGAAAATACGCAATATATTGACTTAGCGGCCCCTAATATGGGATACTGGTCGCTTGTCCGCATTTCGCGCGTCGTGCGCGAGGTGTCATTATTGAAAATGAATCTAACGCCTTGCGCGGTAAGCGGGGTGTGGTTCCCAGGTGGGGGCGATCATTTTCTGCAACTTTTCGAAAGGGGTAACCTAATCACAGTGGCTCTACCAGGAAAAGACCGAAAGAACGAGAGGAATTCAGATCAGACCAGAATCAACAATAACATTCGCGAGCGCAGCGTACGTGTGATCAGCGAAGAGGGCGAACAACTCGGAATCTTGGATATCGATTCAGCCCTGACTCGAGCCCGGGATGCGGGCTTGGATTTGGTTGAGGTGGCTCCCAACGAAAAGCCTCCCGTATGCCGTATTATGGATTACGGCAAGTACAAATACGACAAGAGCAAGAAACGCCATGGGCAAGCGGCCGCTCACCATGGCAAGCTAAAAGAGATTCGCCTGCGTCCTAAGACTGGCACTCATGATATCGACTACAAAGTCAAACAAGCGGTCGGCTTTCTCAAGCACAAGGACAAAGTGCAGGTGTCGGTGATTTTTCGAGGCCGTGAAATGGCGCACATCGAAGAAGGCCAACGCGTGATGCAGAATGTGCTCGAGGAATTGCTGCTGTATGGCAAACTCGAATCGACTCCGCAGCAGTTTGGTAAACGTATGATGTGTACCGTTTCGCCAAAGTAGAATTGCCCAAGTAGAGTCGCTTAAAATTCTCTTTGATTATGATACCTAGGACGGCCGCTCTCGGCCGTCCTTGGAGCCGATTGTCGCGCAGGCGCGCGAGCATCATGATCGGGCGCAATTGTCTCGGCTGCTGCCGAAATTCTTGGCGAATTCCGCTACGTTCTAAAATTCTGCTACGTCGTAAATTCATGTCGAGCGTCCCAGGGACTACTCGAGCCCACGCGCTAAGAGTGCCTCCACAATCCGCGCGTGAATCTGTTGGGGATCCAATAGTGCGTCAATGATCTCAACTGCGTTTCCCAACCTCGAGGCTTGCTTCAAGAAGCCCTGACGGACATTGTTCATAAAGTCCAAGCCACGACTTTCTAAGCGGTCAAGCTCTCGGGTTAACCGCGCCATGGATATTTCAACGGGCAGATCCAGGATGCAGGTTAAGTGCGGCAACAAACCGCCGGTGGCGATCATACCAACTTGCCAGATCTGGTCCGGGTCCTCACCTCCTCCGCAGCCCTGATAGACCACATTGGCCAACAGGTATCGGTCACTGATCACGACCTGACCGTCGGCCAGCGCGGGGCGGATCACTTCCGCCACCAATTGCGCTCGACTGGCCATGTAAAGCAGCATCTCGCTCTTCATGGCCAGTGGGATTTCTTGGCGATGCAACAGTATTTCGCGTAAGGTCTCTCCCAACTTTGTACCACCAGGGTCGCGCAGGGAAATCACCTTGCGCCCACGCTGCTCGTAGCGATCGACCAACAGTTTGATTTGCGTCGATTTGCCCGCACCATCGACTCCATCGAGACTGACAAAAATTCCCGTCATCAATTGGCCTTTTCTCTTAGCAGTTGTGGCAAGTGTTGCGATTGATTCACCAGGTCCTAATTGCTTCATAGAACGACTGCGAAGCCCTGGGGGCTCGCGGGCACTTGGGTAAGTAGGCAGTGCAGGTGGTTTCTGGTGCTTGAGGGAGATATTTCGAACGTTTGGTCTATATCAGTTGTTCAAAGGATGATGGCACAATCTAATCAAACTTGGTTTCTTGATCAACAACCGCCAAGGCTTGTACCTGCACTAAGCCGAAAAGGCGTAACAGTCGTTGTAACCCGGATTATTCATGACGTTGTGAACTTCAGGCGTTAGCCGTGGGCTCTGTCTTTGTTAAGGCCCACGGCTAGCGCCCAATGGCACTCACTTTGAAGAAGTTTCTTCTGATTCATTGGGTTTATCAGGTTTTTTGCGTTTTTGAAAGTGAGTAGTTTTGGGGCGTCGAGCGTACGCCTCTCGCGGATAGCTTCGCCC
>JBGSNE010000185.1:0-46625 GCA_041739785.1 Pirellulaceae bacterium | reverse complement strand
CGATCGACCGCGAATGCGGTCGATCGCTGGCGAACCGGATGTCGGTAAATCCCATTTTTCCTGGGGTTTGCACCCCAGGCTACCAAATGTCACCGCTTCGCGGTTGAAAAATCGCAACTTCAAAAGCCGCAGACAAGGCTGTTTACGATGAGATCGCAACAATTAAACTTGTGCATCGAGCTGATGTTTTCTCGTCAGCCGCCGTAGATTTCACCGATGGCATTGCTGGAGCATTCAGTCCATGGATAATCTTGATGAAACCGCGCCCAGTGAGGCTCGTGGACACTCGGTCGAAACTCCGCTGAGCGTCAGCCAGCTCAATTGGGTGATCAAACAGACACTCGAACAAGCCGTGCCGCGCGTCTGGACCGAAGGAGAGATCTCCGACCTCAGTCGACCTAGTAGTGGCCACTTGTATTTCACTTTGAAGGATGAACAGAGCCAAATCCGTGGTGTTATGTGGCGCTCCACCGCGCAGCGTCTACCATTCAAACTCAATGATGGAATGTCGGTAATCTGCCAAGGAGCTGTGGAGGTCTACGCCCCACGCGGCAGCTACCAATTGATTGTGCAGCGCATGCAACCGCAGGGGCTTGGCGCGCTTCAATTGGCTTTTCAACAGTTACATCAAAAACTGTCTAAAGAAGGGCTTTTTGCACCTGAACGCAAACGCCCGTTACCAAGATTTCCCAAGCGAATAGGTTTTGTCACAAGCCCCAGTGGCGCCGCGGTTCACGATTTTTTGGAAGCAGCCAAATCGCAATGGCATGATTTTGAAATGGTCCTGATCCCAGCTCGCGTTCAAGGTGACGGAGCGGCGGCAGAAATCGTTAGTGGTATCCAGCTTGCTCAGCGCTTTACTCCAGCACTTGATGTGTTGATTGTTGGCCGTGGCGGCGGGAGTATCGAGGATCTGTGGTGCTTCAATGAGGAGCCAGTGGTCCGCGCCTTGGCCGCCTGCACAATTCCGACCATCTCGGCGGTTGGTCACGAGATTGATGTAACCCTCAGTGATTTGGCTGCCGACGCGCGAGCGCTCACGCCCACGCACGCGGCCCAGTTAGCCTTGCCCAACGCAAACGAGCTGCTCGGTTACCTAATACAGTTGGAACGCCGAGCCAGTGGTAGCCTACGAGGTCGCTTGAAGAATATTCGACAGCGACTGGAAACGTATGCTACCCGAAGCCTCCTTGCGCGACCGCACCAAATTCATCAGCAGCGTCGACAGTTGGTCGACGAATACGACTTGCGAGGCCGAGTGGCAATCTGGAATGACTTGCGTCGGCGGCGCGAGCGGGTGGCAAGTTTAGCCCGGGCTACCCAAGCCTTGTCACCGCTGAACGTGTTAGCTCGTGGCTACAGTTTGACGCACCGATGCGGCTCGCACGATCCTGTCTCCTCGTCGCAGCAAGTCGAGATCGGCGACGAGGTCGTTACGGTTCTCGCCAATGGCCAGCTCCGCTGTGAAGTAATTGCTAAGGACGAAGCCTAGTGAACTTGCACTTGAACTTAAACCTAAACTTCAACCTTCGCCGCGATCAGGCTATCAAATTCGGTCCCTTCGACACTAAAAAGCAATGCGACACGAACTCTCGGCGAATCCAGCTATAGCGCAGGGCTCAAAACTTGCTCAATTGGCACTGGCCACTGCCTGTGCCACTCAAACGAATAGCTGTTAAGAACTACTCTGTCGCTGTATAAACAGCTTCGGGTTGATAGTAGGGATTGTCGATGACCAACGGTGCAGCTGGGGCTTGTACAACTTCAGCATGCGAAATGGTTGCCGTCGTGGGGTAGCTATAATAGGGATTGGCTGTGACCTGAGCGCGACTAACGTGAGGTTGAGGCGCGTAAGCCGAGTTGGCTTGCAGTTGTGGCCACGCGGCAAACGGACTGGCTCCGTAGGGACGCGAATAACGTTCGCCGTAGTAGACAGGTGGATGTAGGGCGAAATAGGGTGGGGCTGGTGTGTACGACTGCATGCGAGCGCCGCCGAATCCGCCGTATCCGAAGAGGTATGCTAGCCCCAGACCGTTATCGGCCTTGACGGAACTTTGGCATGCCAAAACGAGCAAGCAGGGAAGTAGTAGTTTGGCTAGTTTCATGTTTGGGACCCTTGAGAAAGTAGTTTCAATGAAGCTTCACAATCCACTGGCCGGCAGCGTTCGAATCGCGGTTATGCAGGCGCGCCAGTGGGACGGCTGTCTCCCTTCCACGCTAGTCGCTCTGAAGCGCGCGTCAAGTTATAACGGCTGAAGAATGTACGAGTCATGTGCCGCCTGGTCCCTCGGTTCTGATTGTAGCGATTGTGCGGAATGTACTATTGAATTCCTTCACTGAACAATTAAAGGCCCGCGCCGATCAGCTCGGGTTTGTGCTGGGGGGAGTGACCTTGGCTGCGGCTCCCCACCGCCTGCAGCATTTTCACACTTGGCTCGATGCCGGTTACGCCGGGCAGATGCAGTATCTCTCCGATCGCCGCGAGGCCTACGCGCACCCCCGACATGTACTGGACGGTTGTCGCAGTATTCTGATGCTCGCTCTCCCGTATGCGCCAATCGAAGATTCGACCGGTGGTAGGCAAGCCTCCACGGTTGGGAAAGTTGCCAAATACGCCCAGGGTTCGATCGACTATCATGACGTTATTCACGATCGTTTGAAGGAACTCAAACGCTGGCTTCTCGAGCGACATCCGCGGGCGGCAGTCCGCGGAGTCGTCGACACTGCGCCACTGTTAGAACGCGAATTGGCCGAAGCAGCCGGATTGGGATGGGTCGGCAAAAATACTTTATTGCTCAATCGCCAGTGGGGAAGCACTTTCTTTCTAGCGGCACTGTTGACCGATTTGGAATTGCAACCAGATGAACCGTACGAAAAAGGCTATTGCGGTACCTGTACGGCATGTCTTGATGCCTGCCCCACCAGCGCCTTCCCCGCGCCCTTTGTGCTCGACGCAACGAAGTGTATTAGCTATCTGACCATCGAACATCGTGAAGCGATTGACCCAACTCTACGCCAGCGGCTTGATGGCTGGGTGTTTGGATGCGACGTTTGCCAGGAGGTCTGTCCTTGGAATCGCTACACAGCCAAAACTCGCGACAATGACTGTCTTACACCTGAATTCGAGCCTCGCAAAGACCTAACGCAGTTGGATCTGCTGGACGCACTAGAGTTGACCGAAGAACAATTCCGCCAACGCTTTCGCAAGACACCGCTGTGGCGCGCCAAGCGGCGCGGTCTGTTACGCAACGCGATATTGATTGCAGGCACACGGCGCTTGCCCGAGACGCGTGAAGCGCTGCAGCGTTTGATTCACGATGCCGAGCCATTGATCCAACACGCCGCCCAGTGGGCCCTGCAGCAGTACGAACCCTAGTGGGGCACTTCAGCCGGAAGTGACAATCAGGTGGGTCACTTCTGCCGGAAGTGACTATTAAGTGGTTCACTTCTGCCGGAAGTGACTTTGTATTCCACTGCATCAACTTGTTGTGCAAGTCGCACTCGGCAAGTGCGACCCACTAACACGTCGCACTCGGCAAGTGCGACCCACGGGCAAGTCGCACTCGGCAAGTGCGACCCACGGGCAAATGCGACCCACCTAACACTGCAACCTCAATCGCCCCTAAACGTTTCCGACAATACAACTTGCCGCACGATGTCTCTTAAGCGATATCCGTCTGCTTGGGTGGCAGCTAGAATTGCATCGGTGTGGGGGCGATCCAACGGATCGAGGTGCCGTCCTATGGCATAGGCCAACAACTTTTCCACCACAGCTCGCGCGAATTGATCCTGTTGCTCGAGTAATAGTTGCTTAAACCCGCGCACATCCTCGAACTTCTGTCCTCCAAATAGCTCACCCGACGCATCGATCTGGGCATGATTGGAATACTCTTCTCGCCAAGCCCCGATGGCATCGAAACTTTCTAAAGCAAAACCTGGAGGATCGATCTTGCGGTGACAATCGTAGCAGCTTGGCACACTGCGATGCTTCTCCAGTTGATCGCGAATTGAAGTTGCGCCGCGGACGTCGGGATCAAGCGGTTCGACATCCGGCGGAGGAGGGGAGGGGGGCGTCCCTAAAATGTTTTCCAACAGCCAAATGCCACGTACCACGGGAGATGTGTCAATGCCGTTGGCTGTTACCGTCAACACACTCGCTTGACCCAACAATCCACCCCGTCTGTTATCCGCAAGAGTTACGCGTCGGAATTCGCCCCCCCATGGTTCATCGTAAGGCAAAATTAAACCATAGTGTCGTGCTAGAGGTTTGTTGACGAAAGTGAAATCTGCATCAATAAAGTTGGCGATCGACAGGTTTTCGTCCAGCACATGCCGCGCGAAAAGTTGTGTCTCCATCCTCATGGCTGTTCCAAGGTCATAGTGGTAGTAGGACTTAAAGCTGTCGCGGTCTGGTGGGGATGCTCCCAGCTCGCGCAAGGTAAGCCAACTATCAAGAAAATCATGGACAAATGCCTCCGACTTTACGTCTTGCAGCATTCGCTCGGTTTGTTGGGCAAGGTCTTCGGGTCGCTTCAATTGCCCCTGCTTGGCCAGCTCGAACAACTCTTGGTCGGGCATCGACGACCATAAGAACAGCGACAGACGACTGGCCAACGCAAAGTCATCCAATAGAGCGCCGGCGCCTGAATCCTCCTGAGGTACGTGGCTGTCGAGAGCTCGGCTGGGTAGCTCGTTCAGATAGAGAAAACTGGGCGAACAGAGAATCGCCTTAAGTCCATCGGCGAACGCTTCCAGCCCTGTTCTGCCAGCCTGCTGCCGCGCCGTGACCAATTCCATCAGCCGTTCAAGTTCTGCTTTCACAATGGGACGCCGATAGGCGCGCGTAGCAAATCGGGAGAGATGCTTTCGCAACTGCTCCTCATTTAACTGGCCGGCTGCGATGACTGCTTCCCAATCGGCACCCAACAACTCGCGCTGGCTGGCGGTGGGCCATCTCTCAATCAATGGACCGCGGATCTCGATGTCATCAATTTGTATCTGCGGAAATTTTCCATGTTTGATGGCCAGGTATCGCGCTTCCACAATTCCGGATCGCTGCGGTTTCGGAAACTGATCGGGATATTTTTTCAGCGTTCGGTTCCACAGATTCCGCGCATCGAAGAGCCCATTCCGGAAAGTAAAACGCGGAGTAAAGCCTTGGTCCAGCCACACTCGGATGTTGACTTGTTGACTGCCATCCTGCAATTCGACTTCGGCCAGTAGTGGTTCCATCGGTTGGGGTTTATGCAGCGGTCCCGCATCCTTTTTTCCAGCCACGATTCCCAACCGCAGCAATTCGTTCCGGTCGGTTCCCAGGTAGTCTTCATCAAAGGGATGCAATCGATTGAGTGCTTCGGCAGTGAAGCGAATTTCATAGTAGCCATCGACGGGAACTCCATCGGCGAAGTCATGCAGAGGTGCGTAGGCCCCTTCATGTTTGTCGGCCCCCACCACATCGTAGAGCGTCAAATGTTCAAAGTGGTTCGTTTTGCCATGCACCTGATCAATTTCGGGTTGCTGTCGCAATCGATCGTGGAAGCTCCAACTCTGTTCCATGGGACGTTCGAGCGGCAGCAAGGCTTTGTCGATTACCATTTCCGCTGCCGACAAATATTTACTTAGCAAGTAGCCGGAAGTGACCAACGAGGCGCCAATGTTGTCGAGGTGATCCGACGTTTGCTCGCGCGGAAAACCTTCCGTCGGGTCAAACATGGTCATGTTGAGGTGCAATAGGTCGCGCACTGTATTGCGATACTCTCTCGCGTTCAGTCGCCGCAAGACGGTCTCACCGTCGCTGGTCGTTTGGTGAGCGTGGTAGTCAGCGATATGCTGGGTCAACCACTCAATCACTCTGCGTTGATCTTTCAGGGGCGGTTGTTTTTCCTCAACCGGTGGCATGGCATCCAGATTGAGTTGATCCAAAATGTCTTGCAGCTCAACCAGAGTATTGCTGTCGCTGATGGTGCCACTCAGTTGGTCCAATCGCCGCTCCCCCGACGGCTCTTCGGCACCATGGCAATCGACGCAGTGCGATTTCAGAAACGGCGCAACCACGTCCTGAAAGGAGTTGGTATCCGCTGCGCGCGTCGCGCCAAAGCTCAGGCAGCTCAAGACGACAACAGCCGTTGCAGTGAAACCTATTGGAAATCGCATCGTTTCAAAATACTTGTGGATGGCTGGCAGGTAGGCCTCAATCGATGTAGACGATTGGTGTGGGGGAATTATTATACCACGCCAGCCGCCGAAAATTGCATAGCCTCTAGCTACTAGTCCCTAGCCTCTCGTCACTCATTCCCGTTCACGCCACCGGATGTTCCCATGGTGCGCGATAGGGACGGGCGAGCAGCGCATTGGCTTCAACGTCCCCGGTGATCTGATGCTTGGCAGGGTCCCACTCGAGCGTGCGATCGAGTTGCATTGCCATGTTGGCCAGGATGCAGCTTGCCGACGAGATGTGTCCTTGTTCAATATCAGCCACTGGACGACCACGGCTGGCGACAGCGGCAAGCCAATCAAGCATATGCACGCGGACTGCCGAAGCGACGTGCCGCTCCAAATCTTGCTCCGTTTCATCTTCAGGATATTTTTCGTATTCAAACAGTGCTTCGCCTTGCAGCTTCTCTCCTTTGCCTTGTGGAATGAATTCGTATTTGTTGACACTCAATTTGAGCGTCCCTTTGTCTCCATAAATAAATGCCGCCCATGGGTATTCGGGATCTGGAGCAGAGCCCCAGCTGCGATGCGTCCACACGACGTTGAGGTCATCGTATTCGAAGGTGGCTGTCTGTGTGTCGGAAATATTCGCTCGGCTTTTTTTGTCGACCAAGATACCACCGCTACTGGTGATTCGCGCGGGCCACCCTAAGTCGAGCATCCACCGCACCATGTCGAACATGTGGACGCACATGTCCCCCACGATCCCATTGCCGTACTCCATGAACGCTCGCCATTTCCGCGGGTGTTGCAGTCCACAATACGGGATCATCGGAGCGGGGCCCGTCCACATTTCATAATTTAGATTTTCGGGTGGTGGCATGTTGGGCGGATTCTCGCGGCTGCGCATGTGGTAGTAACAGCATACTTCTGCATGCGCCACGTTGCCCAGCAGTCCGGCTTCGATGACCCGCTTTCGTGCCTCGATTAAATGCGGTGTGCTGCGGCGCTGCGTCCCGACTTGAACCACTTTGTCGTACTTGCGAGCTGCCGCGAGCATGGCATGGCTTTCGACGACATCCACGCCAGTTGGTTTTTGCACATACACATCGGCCCCTGATTTGACGGCTTCGATCATCTGCAGCGCGTGCCAGTGATCCGGAGTACCAATCAAGACTAAGTCCAGATCCTTCTCAGCCAACATCTTTCGGTAATCGCTATAAAGTCGCGGACGTTGCTTATTGGCTTGCCGACCAGCCACAATGTCGGCCGCTTTGTCGAGCATGATGCTATCGACATCGCACAGTGACACGACCTCGACCGGAGCGACTTGGATCAGACGTAATAGATCGATTTTTCCATACCAGCCAGTGCCGATCAGTCCCACGCGTTTAGCCGGCCCATCGGCGATTGCTCCCAGCGCATCTTTGGCTGCAGCAGCCAGTCCCGCAGCAGCAGCTGAGGTTTGCAAAAAATTACGACGTTTCATCAGGATGTCTCCAGCTTGAGGTGAAATGAGCCATCACGCATTATAAGCGTTAGAGCGCTTTGGAGTGCGTGCGACTTGTCGCCGCTTTCATTTTCCAAACGGCCCGCACAAGTTGGGAAATTATCGCGACCCGCCCAGTCCGTAGCGTCCCGTCACGTAGTGGAACTCGTCACGTAGCGTAACTCGCCAAGAGTTTCGGTGGCTTCTGAAGACACTCCCTAACTGCATAAGACGGCCTTGTCGTAGGAATTGACAAGTTGGCAATGGCAGGGCAATCTGCGCGTTCGAAATTCTTGGCGAATTCCGCTACGGGTGATTCAAGACACATTCCCCACCATCCAGTTTCCGTGTGTTGCTAACTCGTTTGAAAAGGAAAGCTACGAGAACTCGCAGCACTCCACGGAGACCATCGGTTCTTTGGAGTGCGCGCGACTTGTCGCCGCTTTCATTTTCCAAACGGCCCGCATAAGTTGGGAAATTATCGCGACCCACCCAGTCCGTAGCGTCCCGTCACGTAATGCAACTCTCCACGTAGCGGAATGCGCCAAGAATTTCGGCATGTCCCCCTCCGTAGCGGAGTTCATTCAGAATTCCGGCATGTTTGCCACATAGCTGGTTTCGCCCAAAAGTTCGGCAGCCTGAATTTATACCCCCCCATGTTCCATTAAAAGTACTGGTGAGTTCCGGCGCGCCAATCAAAAATCAGTACCCCCCGCCATAGCGGTGTTTTGCTTGACACTCCGTCGCGAACTTGGTTAATTGACGATTAAATCGCCGAGCATGTAATTGTCGTCCGACTTGCGGAGGGATTGATCGTACCGGGATATTCCATTGCACTGTCGCATGGTTTAACCCGGGTGAGGGCTCATCCAGTGAAACAATTCGAGGTACTGAAACGATGAACAACGGCTTCCATGGGCGATTTACAATAACCGTTTTGTGGCTGATTTCTTGCGGGACGGTCTCAACTCTAGCTGCCGAAGCGACTCCCAAACCCACAGTGATTGCGGCCAACCAGCAGGCCCAAGAGTTCGTTACTTCGGCGTTACAAGCCGAAGCGGACGGTGACTTACTTGCGCGACAACACCTACTGCAATCGGCTCAAGCCTGCGCGGCGGACTGTCCCGAATTGAAGTGGCAGCAGGGCTACGTGCAGGTCAACGACGAGTGGCTATCGATCGACAGTTTTGTTAACAAAGCCGCCGGCTATCAATTGCTGTCCGACTACGAGTCACGGCGTTCAGAGCTGACCGACACGCTGCCGAACCATTTGGTACTTGCACAGTGGTGTGTCAGTCGGAAACTTGTACCGCAGGCCAGGGCTCATTATGAACGCGTCATACAAATTGATAGCGATCATGTGACAGCCCGCCTCGCGCTGGGTCATCAGTTGGTCGCGGGTGAATGGATCAGTCCTCAACAAATATCGGTTTGGGCAGCGGAGGGAGAAGCCGTTCGCAGTTCATTGGAAACCTATGGTGAGCCGTTGCGAAAGATCGCTCACGACTTGTCGCACGCTAAGCGAGACAAACAACTCGCCGCCCAACGGACGCTAATGGAGCTCAAGGAAACAGACAGCATACCGGCAGTGGAAAGCGTATTCCGCACGGCGAACGACGAAGTCTCTTTGGTGGTCGTCAAGTGGCTAAGTGGTCAAGACAATGTCGCCGGATCATTGGCGCTGCTCAACTACGCAGTGCAACATACGGCGCCTAAGGTTCGCGAACTGGCCGCGCAGTCTTTGAAGGAGCGGCCCCTGCACGACTTCGTTCCTCAACTGTTAGACATGCTCAGCTCCCCGGTTTTTGCCATGGCTGTTCCAAGTTTCAATCGCGATGGCAGCTTGGCCGGTTACCAACAGGCCTTTGCCCAAGAGGAAAGCGATCGAACGCAAGTTATTGCGATTAGCACGCAGGTCACTAGATCGCGACAACCAATCCGTTCAGCCACTCTGTCTGATGACGGCGCACCACTATCGCGGCAAAACGCCCGTGTAGCAGAAGGGGTAGCCAATGAGGAGATCGAACGCGCTGCGCGCGAATGGGCTGAGTTGGAAACACGCACTCGTGCCGCTCTGGTCCAACAGCGGAATCAGGGCATCGAGTTTCAGAATAATCATGTCCTGAAACTTTTGTCCCAGATAGCCGACCGCGAGTTCTCCGGAGATCCACGGGATGCTTGGCAATGGTGGGACGAGGTCAATGAAACGGGTTATCAACGCAGTAAGCCACTCCGCTATCGTGAGCAACGCCAGGGACTGACATTAGCTAGCTATCAAGTAGCCAGACCAACGCATGAGTGCTTCGTCGCCGGCACGCCGGTGCTAACTACTCGTGGATTAAAGGCGATCGAATCCATTGTTGCCGGCGATACGCTATTTGCCCGCGACGTAGTTAGCGGCGCGTTGCTTATAAAACCTGTGCTGCAAGCCACCCGGCGACCAGCCGAACCGACTTTCGAAATCGTCGTCGACGACGATCGTTTGCGCTGTACCGGTGGACATTTGTTTTGGGTTGCGGGGAGTGGTTGGAAGAAAGCCAGCCAATTGGTCGCTGGCGATGTGCTCCATGCTGCGGGCCAGCCCACAGTCGTGACTTCCGTCAGGCCGTCCCGTAGCCAAGTGACACACAATTTGCAGGTTGCCGATTGCAACACATTTTTTGTTGGTCGAAGTCGTGTGCTTTCTCATGACGTGACCCAGCGTCAGGCCACCGACCAGATTGTCCCCGGGTTGCCCCACTAGTATAGGAATTGATCGCTGCCCTGCCGTACGTCAGGCTTTCCAGCCTGACCTTCTGCCAGTTAAGATCAGTCCCTACGTCAGGCTTTCCAGCCTGATCATTTGACTTTTGCAAATTTCCTGACCAAGCAACCCGTGGACTCAAGCTGCTTTTCGGGACGAGCCCACTTGCTCCCCCCCGTCAGTGCCGCGGTTGGTATACATGCTGAGCACTTTTTCGATGCGGGCATTCAGCGCATCGAGCTCGGTGAGCACTTGATTGTGCTTGTTTTCCAGCAGCTCCAAAAATTCCATACCGCGTGGTTCGGTAGAAGGTGTTGGTTCGTCCAAGGTTTAAAGCTCCGAAGTACTTGCTGGCAATACCAGTTCACGAATCACCTGTGTTAAACCGATATCGAACCGCTAGTAGGTCCGCAACGAGTTCCAGCGGCATTCTTCGGCTTGTAGCGGTTTGGCGAACTGTGACGATTGGGTTGCAGGAGTCGAGTGCCAGCAAACTTCCCAAATCGGCGTCAAAACCGCCTGGACGAAACGGGTGCAGGGCTGTAAACTGCGGAGCTCGCTGGGAACTTGTATAGTTTCCGTCCAAATATCGGAGTCAGACGCACATGCAAAAAATAGAGGGTTTGAGGTAAGTGAATGGTTAAGTTGTTGGTCCGCGACCGTGAAACGATTCAAGAAGCAGTCCGCCGATTCCGAAAGTTGGTAGAGCGCAGTGGCATCAAGAAAGAGATGCGGCGCCGCGAATTTTACGAAAAGCCCAGCGAAATCAAGCGTCGCAGTCGTCTCCGCGCCGAGCGTCGCTCGCGTCGCACCCGCCAGCTTTCCAATGCCTAGCCGCATTGGCCAAGACTCAAGCGGGCAGTTAGGACTGGTTTGGAATCTAGCCAGTACCTTGCATAAATGAAACACAAAGGGCGAGTAGCTCAGTTGGTTAGAGCGCCACGTTTACACCGTGGATGTCGGGGGTTCGAGTCCCTCCTCGCCCACTAGAGGGGTATAGACCTGGGTCGACAGAAATTGACTCAGGTCACCTAACCCCGCATTCTGTAAGAGGTTAAGCACTGAAGTCGACACATCTGGCTGTCCTTCAGTGGACTCGACTTGACCCTTGTCGACAGCCAATGTAGCTTCAATAGAAACCGGCGCCAGGATAGCTCGCTGGCTGTAGAGCTGTTTGATTGGCTGGTGAGCACGGAGCCGTTGAGCATGTTGTGCTCCACTTGCCAATCGCCACTCCGGCTATGCACGTCGAATTTTAAGACCGGTGCACTGGTAAGGTGCGCCTGCGTATCCGGTAAGTCTACGCCCAGTTCTGTAAAAACTCGCGGCAAAGCTTCGCGCGCTTTCGAAGCCCAGCAGTCGACGATGATTAATGGTTCAGGACCCACAAGCTCTGAATACTAAGGTGTCCTATCTGAAAGCGGTGCCTTCGAAATCTTTGACGTCGCAACCGGAAAGTTTTTGCATTCCTATCGGACTGACGGAGAACTGCCCCACATGCTGGCTGCATCTCCAGATGGTAAGTTCCTGGCCGGAAGTATTGTAACCGTTCACGCCATCGACATATAGTATATGGGTTTTCGGGTTGGCTGTTGACGGACTATTGAAGGCAGGCGGGAGTCGCATTTCTCATATTCGCGCTTGTTCGCGTGATTAGCGGGCCGCAGTTGATATTGCCCGCGAATCACGCCAATGAGCGCGAATCCATGCGCCTCGCTTTCGTCGCACGCAGAGAATACTAAGTACATGAAGCACAGAGTAAAGATGGTGTCGTCCGGTGTCGAAAATGACTTTAGTTCCTCCGTGTCGCTTTGGGTAAAGCGACTTACCTTCGCTCATCGATGAGGCTTGTAATCAGGGTGGTCATCATCTGAGAATCAATCCGAGATATATCGCCTCGCGTGCGATTGATCAACACTCTGACTACACTCGCAATGCTGGGCACTCGCGTGCCTGAGTTGGAGTGATCGAACTGATCGGGGTTGCCGGCGCGAAGAATTCAACCAGACGCTTTCGAGTGTGGCTGTAGAACGTCTTGGTCGACCGCTTGGAATCGACCGTTGCGAAGTAGCTTTCGATGAACTGGCCAAGCGTTATTGGAAGCACCGCTTCTGGAAGCTCGATTAACTTCGCAGACGCCAGTTTCTTACGTTGCGTTTCAGATATGCTACGCAAACACCTCCCATCTCTCTGCCGATCCGAAACCTGTAAATAGCGAAAAGCAAAGACCCGATCAGGCATTACCTCCCTCCATTATCCCGCCCCAATAATCGTGGGTTGGTTGGTGCATTTCATTGGTCCAGCTGCCTTTCAAAGAAGTTTTCGCAAAATCCGAAAAATCTTTGTCACCCTCGAACTGTCATTGACGCATTGCTCTTGGTACCGTTTGCTCATGAGTCGAAATTTACGCAAATGCAAAACCTGGGTAGGCTAATTTGATGAAAATGAAGCTGGCGATTATTTCTGCGATTAGTTTGACGGGATGGCTATGAATACGTTAGAGGCTCAGGCGACTTGGATGAAGGTTATGGTCGTTTTACCGTTACACCGGAATTTCCAGGCGGCACCTACGTCTACTTCATGACCGAAGCTTGGCCTGTCGTTCCCCGCATGTATCGCGGCACTGCTAGCTTCCATTCAACTTAGGAAATCAATATGTCTCGAATCTTCCTCGCTCCCTTAATCCTTCTCGCGTTATCTGCTGGGTTGATGGCGGGCGATTGGCCGGAATTCCTAGGGGCAGGCGGCACGGCCAAGTCACAAGACACGGTGCCAAGCACGTGGTCGGAATCGACCAATCTGCTATGGAAAGTCGACTTGCCGGGAACCGGATCATCCAGTCCGATTATTGTCGGCGATCGACTCTGGGTAACGTGTTACGTTGAGCAGGCTAGTGGGTCAAAACGACAAGTCCTCTGTTTTGACAAGCACACTGGCAAGCAACTGTGGGCGACCGACTTTGCCATTGACTACCGGGAAGACGGATTTCAAGGCTACATTACGGAGCATGGCTACGCGAGCAATACCCCAGTTTGCGATGGTGAGCATGTCTTCGTTTTTTTAGGCAAAGGTGGCGTCCACGCGCTGGATATGGAAGGCAAGGTTGTTTGGTCGAAGGACGTTGGCAAGGAATCAAGCAATCGCCAGTGGGGATCGGCCGCGAGTCTGATTCTCTATGGCGACACTGTCATCGTAACTGCGGCTGAGGAGAGTAAATCCATCTATGCTCTTCACAAGCAGGATGGGAGAGAACTTTGGCGGCAAGAGACTAGCATGCTTGAGTTGACTTACGGCACACCACGGTTGGTGCGGTTGGCCAATGGAGATGAAGAATTGGCAATTGCCGTACCCGAAGAGATTTGGTCACTCAATCCCCAAACCGGAAAACTGAAGTGGTACGCGCAGACCACGATGACCGGCAATGTGTGCCCGTCGGTAATCGTTGACGGCGACAGGATTTTCAGTTTTGGTGGCTACCGTTCCTCCGGCAGCATGGCTGTGCGGGCGGGTGGAGCCGACGACGTTTCCAAATCACATACATTGTGGACCAGTCGCGAGAGCTCCTATGTGGCCACACCGTTATTATTGGAAAACAAGCTCTATTGGATTGATGACAAAGGCATCGCCTATTGCACATCGGCTGAGACCGGCGAGCAAATCTATCGAACCCGCGTTAGTGAACTAGAGGGCGGACGTCCTGTCTACGCTTCGCCTGTCTTCATCAACGGACGAATCTACGTCGTTTCGCGGCGCAACGGAACTTTTGTCTACTTGCCCGGCGAGTCCTTCAAGCTTGTAGCACAAAACGTCTTTGCGGGCGATGACACGGACTTCAACGCATCGCCAGCTATCTCGGACAGCAAGCTCTATCTTCGCAGCAATCAAGCACTCTATTGTATTGGCGAATAGTAATTGGTGTCATCTAACTTAGCCAATTCTCGGGCATGTTACGAATGCAGCTGGTAGCCGAGTCGGGGGAGTTCGCGTTGTAAACGTTGCGCGTGATCGCCTTGGATCTCGATGTGCTGGCCATCGATGGTACCACCGGCGCCGCATAAATTTTTCAGCTCGGTCAGCGAGTGTTTTAACTGACTGGTCGAGCCAAGAAATCCGGAAATGACGGTCACTGTTTTGCCGCGTTTTCGTTTTTCCACGCGAATCCGCAAACGTTGTTTCGAAAGATTCACTTCCGGTTCTGGCGGAGGCGCACACCGACAACTTCGGAGGTCGAGCCCACAACGTTCACAGGTTATGGGGCGTTCGAGTGGCGTGCCGTCAAATAAGCCCATTAGGTGATCCTGGTAAGGTTGGCTCTGTATTCAGGGGAGATTCCGCAGTCGCCGAATGGCAAGAGCTCAGTTTTCAACATTTCTCCTGACTGCCCAAGGCTGGTTCCTATCAAATCCAGCAATTCTGGTGCGCGGTCAGTATAAAATATGAGAACAGGTGCAGTGAATGATATAAATATAGCTGAACCGCATCTCATCCATTTTTTTTCGGTTAGGCCGAGATCGCCGGAGATGCATATATCGGATCGCGGCTAAAACCCATGGTGTAGCCGATCGGTTTTTGAAAGTGGATCCCGATAGTCAGATTTGCCCATCGGATACGGCCACAACATTTGAAGGTAGGGTCATGGAGCCAAAGTCAGAAGCAGACGGCGCGACCTCGGCGGCTGGCGAGTTACCAGTGATCGACTGGAAAATTGCCGATGAGCGGTTGCCGGGGGGGCAGAGCATGTTGCCAGAGTTTGTGACGCTCGCCAAAAAAGAAGCTCCAAGTCTACTGCAGGAGATTCACCGCGCGATCGAGGCTCAGGATTTTGATGGTCTGCGACGCTCGGCACACACTCTGAAAAGTTGCGTTAGCTATTTCGGTGCCGAACCGCTCACGCAGGCTGCGCTGCAGCTTGAAGTTCACGCTCACGGCAAGACCATGGCCGGGATCCCTGGAATGTTGGCAGCACTGGAGAACGAAGTAGCGCGTTTTTTGGCGGCATTGGACAACCGGTAGCGCAGGCCTGGAGTATCACTTACATGGTGGTTTACCTGTCGAAACGATCGGCATTTAGGCGGGAAGCAGATGCATGCGGTAGAGTTTCCGGTGGGGGGGCGTTTCGACAGAATTTGTGATAACCGCAAACAGCATGTTATTTCACACTAAGGCTTGCAAGAAAGTTTCTTGTCTATAGCTCCTTTCCCAAACAATCACATCCAGAGTTGGGTACACTGAAGTAGCAATTCCAGGGGGTGGACGTGCATTCGACTTGGTCTCAAAAGGTGTCTGACACTTTTGGAGGGCAAGGTACCTTGTCTCATTTCTTACTTGCCTGGAGTGTGTCAGACACCTTTTGAGACCAAGCCTAATTTTTAATTTAGAGCGGGGTTTGCAATGTCCAAGATACTTGTCGTGGATGATTCTCATTTCGACCGCGCGTTGATTGAAGGGGTGTTGCGAAGCGAACGCGACCTGGAAGTTTCATTTGCCACCAACGGGCTCAAAGGCCTGGGATTGATCGAGGAATTTCAGCCGGATTTGGTCGTAACAGACCTGATGATGCCGGAATTGGATGGACTGCAAATCGTACAACGCATTCGGCAGGACTACGCTGGAATCCCGGTCATAGTGATTACTGCTGTTGGTTCGGAAGAAAACGCCATAGAAGCCTTGGGCATGGGGGCGACAAGTTTCGTGCCGAAATTGCGACTGAACGATCGCTTGGTAAAAACCATTCGCCAAGTATTGGCACTGAAAAAGCCTTCCCACCCCTTTCATCAATTAGTTGCCTGTCTCTCAAAGGCGGCCGTCGCGTTCAATTTGCGCAACGATATTAAGCTATTTCCAATTGTGGTTGATCTGATTCAAAAGTCCTTGTCGAGTAGCGGGTTTTGTGACGCCACAGAAGCAATTCGGTTGAGTTTGGCAATTGAGGAAGCCCTGCTCAATGCGTTGGTACATGGCAATCTCGAGCTGACTTCACAGATATCAGATGAGGGAATTCGCCCCGAGGCGGAGTTCTTTCGGAAACGACTGGCGACGCCCCCCTACGGTGAGCGGGCGTTGTTTATCGAGTTAGAAATGTCAGAGGAGCAGTTGGTATTTTTCGTCCGAGATGAAGGACCTGGGTTTGATACATCCTTACTTCCGCCGTTGGATGACCTACATTCACTGCGTGACGGTGTAGGTCGAGGATTAATGCTTATGCGATTGTTCATGGACAAGGTCGAATTCAATCCACGCGGTAATGAGTTAAGGTTGGTGCGAAACTTTGGCAGGCAGGCTCGGGCACCATCGCGTGATCTCAGTTGATTTTTGGATCAAGGTGACTTGATGTTTCGAGTGCGAAGAATTTTAAGGCTTATCGATCTGGCACACTGCGACCGCACGAGCTTAATTGAATGTTATGGGTTGGCAGAAAAGTTCGGAGCCGACGTGCATTTATTGCACGTGGTCCCCAAAAATTCGGTGCCGACTTTCGGCAGCCGTAAAAGAATCGAACAGTCGCAAGATGGACTGTCGGCCTACGAGGTTCCGAGTAGTGGAATTCAAACTTACCGGGAAATGAGAGAAGGTGAGCTGGTCGAGTGCATTTGTGATTACGCGCGCGAGCACAGTATTGATCTGGTTTCGCTCGATCAAGGCGAGCTGGTAGCTTGGGCGAAATCGTCTCGGTCGCCGGTCAGCGAACTTCAAAAGCAACTAAACATTCCGGTACTGCTTACCAACGGCTCGGCAGTAACGCGTGAGCAGATTGTTGAAGCAGCCCAGACGCTATTGCGTGAGTTGGGAGCGGTTGTTCGCGGGGATCGCAATCAGACCTGGGACGCTTTGAAACTGGAGCTTAAGAATCGTCTGCGAACTTCTGAGTTGGAAGCGGATGTTCTGCTCAACCGGCTCGAAAAATTGGATGCCATGAAATGGAACGAAAAAACCGAGGGGGGCGAGGATGGCTCGCCGGCGGAAGGCTACTGGCAACTCAACCAGGCAATATTTGAAGACACTCCCGAGGATCAAGCCGATGAGGAACGTCGGTTTATCGATCCGGATGCGTCTGCCGCGATTAGCCTAATCGAGCGTGGTATCGAAATGCGGGCCACGGACATTCACATCGATCCGTCGTCAGGCCATAGTTACACGGTGCAATTCCGCGTGGATGGAAAAATGGAAGACTTTTGTCGACTGCACCAGCATGTAGCCGGTACCACGATGAAGCAGCTGAAACTAATGGCTAACATTAGTTTGGCCAATCCCTTCCAGCCCAGTGAAAGCCGCCTGGAGCTTCCGGAAGCTATCACAGCCAATGTTGAAGTGCGAATCACCGTTGCACCGGTTGCGCATGGCGATGCGATCGCCTTGCGACTCATCGATCGCGAAAAACTCAGTGTACCTCTGAGTGAAATTGGTCTGTCTACGCGGTCGTTCGCTGCCGTCTATCAGATGCTTCACCACCGTTCGGGTTTAGTCCTGATTGCTGGGCCAACTGGCGCTGGAAAAACGACCACCGCCTATTCGCTAATCAAGGTGCTGGTGAACGAGAAGCAAAAGATCATATCCCTAGAAAGTCCAGTTGAATTGGTAGTGCCGTTTATGCGGCAGCTTGCTATCAGCGACAGGCATGGATTCACTATGCGGTCTGGGCTATCGACCGTGCTGCGCATGGATCCAGATGTGGTTTTCATAGGCGAGATTCGCGATGCTGAAGCTGCGCATATTGCGATGCAAGCAGCGGCCAGTGGCAAGCGTGCGTTTAGTACCATTCACATGCGTGACGTTTCCGCTTGTGTCACCGCCATGCGCGAGTTTGACATCGATGGAAAAACTTTGGCAAATAGCTTGTCGGGGATCATCGCACAACGACTCGTGCGTTGTCTGTGTCGTTCATGCTGTACATTGAGCGAGTTGACACGTGGTGAACGCGCAATGTTCGAGGGCCTAAACATGAGCGTTCCGAGCCAACTGTCCCGCGCTCGTGGTTGTGCGTCCTGCAGAGGCACTGGCTACCACGGTCGGACCGGTGTGTTCGAAGCAGTTGTTATTGATGCGGCGATAGCAGATGCGATTCGCCACGATCAGCACGAGTCCGAGTTGCGGAACCTGATTCAGGGAAACAGTGCCAATTTAACTCATGACGGCCTTTCGAAGGTTCGGGATGGCATCACCACGATCGAGGAACTGCAAAACGTGACTTGGCTTGACGATTCTCGGATTGACGTAACGCCCAGTGGTCCTGATTTTGGGGTCTACGAACGGGGCCTAATAGGTTCGAGTTCAAACGACCATCCTTAAGCCGCTGATACCCCAGAGCCTTAGCTGCTGATTTCGCGACGTCAAACGAAAACCAACGTTTTACGCTTGAATCAAAATGCCGCTAATGCCCAGCGGCTAAGCAATAGTCTGGATTAAAACCATGCATGAAAACCAGCATGTTCCACAACAATTTGGCGACTTCAAGGTCATTCGCGCCATTGGACAAGGAGCCATCGGTGTCGTTTACGAAGGACTTCAGGAATCGACTGGTGAACGCGTGGCAATCAAAGCGTTTTCTCCGTGGATCGGACTCACGACCGCCGCCTATTCCAAGTTTCAAACGCAGATTGAAAAACTGGCACAAACCAAGCAGGTTGGAATCGTCCAGGCAATTACGTGCGGTCAATCGGGAACGCGGCCCTACTACATAATGCAGTTTGTCGACGGGCCAAGTCTCAATCGAATCATGCTGCGTACGATCGATTCAGTGGGCAAACAGCCAAGAGCTAAGTTGACCGATTCGAACCGTTTGATTGGCGATAAGTGCCCAGATTGGGCGGTAGACTGGATGCTTGCGCGTCCGCCTGAAGCAGATGCTTCTAACTCCAAGTCGAAGGGGATCAGTCACCAAAGGTTTGGCAGAATGGCCGCATTTCTGGCGGAAGCGGCCGAGGTGTTGTCCATCGCCCACGGGCAGGGACTGATGCATGGCGATCTCAAACCCTCGAATCTGTTTTTGGCCCGTGATAGGTCTGTGTATATCAGTGATTTTGCATTGGCTCGGCTGTTGGAACTACCTGGTGTCGTGATTGGTGGAAACTTTTCGGTTTCGCCCGTTTATAGTCCGCCGGAAACCTTCTTAGCCTCAACATTGCCGGCCGACCCCCGATCTGACGTCTACGCGTTGGGGGCTGTGTTGTACGAGTTGCTAACTCGGAAGCCGCCCTACACAGGTGGTCGAGATCACATCGTCTCGCAGATTCTTCGCGACGATCCACCTCGCCCAAGAAGTATTGATCGTCAAATTCCACCGAGGCTTGAGGCGATTTGTCGCAAGGCGATGGAGCGAAAAGCGTCGAATCGGTACCAAACCGCGAGTCAGTTGGCTGACGATTTGCGGAGTTTTGCTACGCAGCGGGCTGTGTCTGCACGTGAGATCAGTTTCGTGAAAAAGGGAGTTCGCTGGAGTACCAGATACCCTGCTCATGCATTTGCTTTTTTATGTTGTCTATTGTTAACGGGATTCACTTCCAAAGTTGCGATTGACGTGTACCAAGCAACTGTGAGTCAGCACGCGGAGAGGACTAGAGAGGCCACGTTTAGGGGGCTGCTCCAATCCTTCCTCGGTGACCTTCCTGCCATGCAGCGGAAAACGGAGGAATTACGGAAGCTCGGCGTTGAACCCTGGATATTGGGGTTGATGATGGGAGAGTGTCATCTGGTTGCGGGCAATGTCGAAGACGCAATCGACGGATTGCAACAAGCGCTCAAACAGCGGTCGGACAGCGCGGCGGCGATGGTGCTACTTGTCGAGGCCTACGCGAGAGCGGAGCGGGTCTCGGAGCTTGAGGCGATCGAAAAGAAACTCGCAACCGCTGCTCCAACCGACATCGTGGATCGGCTCTTTCATGCGCATTGGTTGGCACACGCCGATACACCTCGCGAGGTAGATGCCCTATGCAAGATTCGAGAGAGCACTGATAAGCAGTCCGATCTGTTGGCGAAGGTGCTTCTCGCATTCGCCTATTGTCGACTATTTAAGGACACGGATGACCGCGCGTACTACGATAGCGTATTAATAATCACTCACGGCTTGGGGGAACCCAACGCGCTGCATCGATTGCTGTATTTTCGTGTGACGAAAGACGTGGTGCGCGTCATGCATTTCGAAGAATTGGAGGAGTTGGAGGATTTCCAGGGAAGGACTGAGGACCAACTGAAGTCGATCGACCGTAATCACGGCGACTCTTTAGCTTCTGCGCGTGCGTGGGCATGGCAGGCTTTGTCGATTGACGACTCCGATTTACGCATACATGCATTTCGCCGTTCGATCGAACTCTATCAGCGCAATCATGCCGTGGTACCCACAGATTTATCGCGCGCATACGCCCTGGAACTCTTGGTAGGCGATCAGATTGAAGAGGCGGTTCGGGAACTGGAGGCGCTTCAGATGGCGGGCGCTACCGGGTTGGAATTCTTGACGGCAGTGACGCTGGCACAGCGAGATGGAAACGTGCAACACGCTGCAGTAGAGCTGAACCGTCTGCGTCAGCGCGAAAAGAGTCAACCATTATTGATTGGTCCCGTCGCTTATCTGTTGCTTGGGATGTCTAGTGAATCACGGGCATTGTTCCTCGCCGCGACAGACGCGACGTACCTAGAGCGCCGCGAAAGTAGCTGGCACCAAAAGCTTCACCGTTTCACAATTGGCGATCTAACGGCAGCACAAATTATCGAGGAAGCAAATAAGCCGCAGAAGTCGAATTTTCGGATGAGTGAAGCTCAGTTTCAGGTAGGGATGAAGCAGCTAGCTGAAAGGAAGCGTAGCCTGGCTAAACTTCACTTTGAAGAATGCCTTGGCTGCGGCGTATTTACGAGTGTTGAGTATCTCTACGCCAGAACCATTCTCGAAATGTGGCGGGGTTCGCCGGATTGGCCTTTGTGGATCGTGGCAGAGGATCGGGCCCAGCCCGAGTAAACCTTGCAGCAAGAAATCCGATAGCTCCCGTTGTTTTGATGCCGCGGCCAAGAAGGCAGAGGAAATTGCCGACGCACACATAGCTGTGGGCGCGCAAGCCTTTCGCCCTAAGAATTCTCTGGACGCTTTTCGGCTACTGTCAGACTAAAAAGCTGGTAAACTGCCAAAGCGCTGGATTTCCAGGCAATCCGCACGATTTATTTTGATTTAGCACGCAACATTCGCTACCACTGCTCGACAATGGTAAGCGGTCGACGCGCTGCATAAGTTTAGGACCGAATCCGTATTTTTAGTGAGTTCCCGGCATGGCCAAGCGACTTCTCGAGTTAGTACCCACAGGGCTGTTTGGCGATAAGGCGATTCTGACGGCCCTGACGGGTCGCGAGGAAATCTCGCAACCCTTTGAGTTTTTTCTGACAATAGCTTCACCGAAGCCTCAGCTTAAACCGGAGGAGATTATCGGTCAGCCCTTGGCCGTCAAGATCGATCGTGGCGATGAGCCTCCGCGATTTATCCACGGCTACATCAGTCACATGTGGGCGGGTGACTACGCTCAAACCCAAGACGACAAATCGGCCCCTTCGCGTGGTTATCGCGTGCGGTTGGTCCCTTGGATCTGGTTCATGACTCGCGCCGCACGGTGCTTCGTCTATTTGCCGGAAAAGCTAGAAAAGTCCATTCAGGACGTTATCGACGAAGTGTTCAAGCGGGTCGAGGCCTACGGACATGTGAAGGCTTGGAATGAAGCCGGTGCGGCATCGATCCTCAAATCGCGTAAAGTTGAGCACTGCGTGCAGTATCGCGAGACCGACTTCAATTTTTTGGCTCGAACACTTGAGCAGTATGGTGTGTATTACTACTTCAAGTACGACGAGTCACAGCACACGCTAGTGCTCTCCGACCAGCCGACTTATCCTGAAGCGCCGGAGTCTAAGGTCGAATACCATCCGGAAGTAGGTGGCGAAATTCGCATCGACACGGTCACCTCCTGGGAGCACGCGTACGAATTCGTGCCGGGTAAATACGAACAAAGTGATTACGATTTCAAGCAACCTTCTACGAGCCTGAAGGTCCATGCGGACAAGCACAGCTCGATACCGCTAGGGAACAATACCGGCTACGAGGTCTACGACTTCCCTGGCGAGTACATGCAGAAGGGGGACGGAGAAGCCGAAGTTGTGCGCCGCATGGAGGAAGAGGAAGCCCGCTTCAACATGGTGCAAGGAGCAAGTAACTGCAAAAGCTTTTTGCCTGGTCATACGTTTAAGTTGACTAAGCACCACAGTTGTAAGGACGAGGAGGGGAAGAGCTACTTGATAACTTCCATCTCGCATTCGGCCAGCCAGCCGGGTCCCTTTTCAGGTCACGGAGCCGAGCCGCACTATTCGAATCAGTTTTCTTGCATCCCCAAGGATTGCCAGTATCGACCACCACGCAAGACGCCCCGACCCTACTTGCCCAGCGTGCAAACCGCGGTGATTGTGGGTCCATCGGGTGAAGAGATTTACACCGACGAATTCGGTCGTGTGAAGGTTCAATTCCATTGGGATCGCGAAGGCAAACGCGACGAAAATACTTCATGCTGGATGCGCGTCAGTCAAGTTCACGCCGGAGTAGGCTTTGGCGGTATTGACATTCCACGCGTGGGTGAAGAGGTGATTGTCTCCTTCATTGAAGGGGATCTCGATGCTCCAGTGGTCACCGGCCGTTTGTATCACAAAGAATCGATGCCTCCCTTTGGCTTGCCCGGTGCTAAGAAAGTTAGCGGCATCAAGACCAAGACCTATAAGGGTTCGGGCTACAACGAGATGTCGATGGACGACACGCCTGGGAAAGAGTTGATCAATATTCATGCCCAGTACGACATGACGACGACTGTCGAGCATGATGACACACAAACCGTCCACAATGATCGCACGATTACCGTCAATGGTAAGCATACCGAGACGATCAAGAAGGATACGACGATCAAGATTACGGAGGGCAATCTTAATCAGGATGTCGTTGCAGGAACAGCCACATATCACGTCAAGAAAGCCGTGGTGGAGTTGTTTGAAGATACGCAGTCGACACAGGTTAAGAAGGATATCACCATCATTACGACGGAAGGGCAAGTTCACGTTGAGTCGGCAAGCAAGCAAATTACGCTGCTCAGTGGTGCTAGCCAGCTTGTGTTGAAGAAGGATGGGACGATCGAGTTGAAAGGGAAGAGCATAACTATTGAAGGGACTTCGGATGTTTCAATCTCCGCTCCGAACGTGTCCATCACTGGCAAAGCAGAGGCCAAGTTTGGTGTCAGTTCGCAGGTCGTCAAATGTGATCCCGCGAAGGTTACTATATCAGGATCACTGATCACGTCGGCCGCGACTGGAATTCATGAAATCTCGGGTGCATTGGTCAAGATCAACTAGATTCAGGGATTCCCATGCCACTTCGTAATTTTTTTATTGAGCAGCAACGCCAATTGCTTGATTTTTTATCAAGCCAAGAACTAGTCGTATGTTTGCTATCACACGCGGATGACATCCGTAAACTTGTGAGCAAATCTCTGTTGGCCTTGGACGAAGATGAGTCGCATGCCCATATGCTGATTTACGTCGATCAGGCTTGGCAATCCGAGGATGATTTTTGTGAGCACTTGCTTGCAAGGTTGAGCGAGCAGGCGGACGTTTATCGGCCGGAGCTGTCCAGTGTTGGAATCAAGCTACCCAATCCGTTGATCAACATTGAAGGAAAACCACTTGTCCAGTTGATCGCAGCCGCGGAAGTATTGCTGCAAAGTATTCCGGCCGAAGATTGCACGCTGGCGTTTATCTGTGCCTGGGATGATTTAGAAGATGTTGCATCGGCCAACCGAATGTTATTGAACTTTATAGGTTTAGTACGTTCGTCGCGGCTAAAGTTGATTGTGCTCGACGCATTTCCCAAGCCGCGTTTTGCAAGCCTTGCTGAGCAACACCCTCGCGTCGGGATTCAAGAATTCCATCTAGCAATGGACAAAGTGGAGCAACAGGTAAACGTAGCTCTAGCGAATGAGCAACTGCTTGGTCTGGATCGAATTCGCTACCTTGGGATGGCCGGTGCTTTTGCTGCGGCGCACCGCCGTTACGACGAAGCCGAAGCCAGGCAGGGGGAGATCTTGAAGCTGGTCGGAGACGTCGATAGTCCCTCCGACGAGGCAATGGCTTGCTACAACCTGGGTAATACCTATTTGAATCGCCAGCGGTTCACTGAGGCTGAGGCACAATTTGGACGTGCGGCGGAAATCTGTTTGGCGCACAAGATGAATCCTTTGCTGGCGATGGTACTTACTAATTTGGGAATCACACTTCATCGTCAACAGCGGCTGGACGAGGCGTTGCAGTGTCTCGAAATTTCCCAACGGACCTTTGCGGCATTGGACAATCGACCAGGCGAAGCCTATGTCCTTGATTGTCGCGCCAACATTCTGGGCTTGGAGAATCAAGTCGAGCCAGCCGAGCAAGCCTGGCGGCAAGCCTTGGCTTGTTACGATTCGATTACCAATCCAACGATGGCCGATGTCAGGAAGCATGGCCGTGAGGATATTTTAGTAAAGCTCACAGCATTCATGAAACAAGTTGGTCGCAAGGAACAAGTTCGTGATCTGACCACAAGCCAGGAGACCGCATAATGGGCGTCGATACTCTTGCGCAAACTGCTGGTGTTATCGCCAATGGTGCTCAAAATGCGGGACAATTGGAACAACAGCGGCAGGAAGCGGCGGCCGCTGGGCAGGCCCCGCCAGCGAGTCCTTTCGATGTGCTCAGTCATACTGGAACGGGGCTAGCCAGTAAGGATCTGGGCGATCACTTCATGGACCGTACGCCAGCCGGTGCCTTGGTTGGCCTGTTTCACACCGCGACGCAACCCTGTCATTCATCGGAATTGAGCGCCATCCCTGATGCGATGTCCCAAGGGTGGGACGCGGTTAAGGCATCCGCCGCCAAGGTTGGCACGGCCGAAGGTGGCTTGGCCACCTTCGGAGCGGTGATGGGGACACTACAGTCCCTGGAGCAGATGCTTTCGATGGCCGTGTCCGCCATTCCTTTTCCCGCCTTTCCCGCGATTCGAATCCTGGACATGGATGTGGGACTGCCACACGCCCATGCTCACCCGCCCAATTTAATTCCACCAGCGCCACCGGTGCCTCTACCCAGCACTGGCCCGATCATTCCCATTCCGTTTGTATCGGGCGCAAACAAGACGTTGCTCAACATGATGCCGGCCGCGCGATGTGGTGACATGGGGCTTGGCATCTGGTGCGGTGGCTATTTTCCAATGTACGAAGTCTTCTTGGGGTCTAGTAGTGTTTGGATCGAAGGCAATCGAGCGGCACGATTGGCGGTTGATATTACCAAGCATTGCATTTTCAGCTCCCCCAAGCCATCCGATCCTCCCATGGGGCCCATGATCGGCTTTACAGTGACCTCCAGCGCCAATGTATTAATCGGTGGAGTACCAATGCCATCGCTGCTCAATCTGGCGATGGGGGCGGCACTCAAGGGGTTGTTCAAAGGACTTGGGAAAGTTGCCAGCGCGATTCGCAAACGGTTTGCCAAAGCGCGACCTCCCGCGTCGGCTGCCGCGAATTCCGCTTCGCACCCAATTAATGTCGTAACGGGGGCGAATTATGATTGTTTCGACGACTTCTTTCTAGACGCAACACTTCCCATACACTGGCGTAGATATTATTCCACGGCACGCGCCAATCAGACAGGTCCAATGGGTTTTGGGTTTCGCCATGAGTTTCAACGTACCCTGGCATGCATGGAAATAGGTTTCGAGTATACCGACCAAGATGGAAATGTGGTTGGCTTTGGCCCTCTCGATCCCCAAAGTCGATGTGTGGCCAACGACGGGCTGTTACTCATGCAGTTTATTGATGGGACATTCGAAATCCATGAAACCGGTCAGCCTGTCATGCAGTTCGTCTTTGCCATGCGCGTCAAGCAGGCTCCACTGTCGAGGCTCGTGCGGGGGGATCGAAGTTTGGAGTTTGTTTACGATCACCGACAATACCTTAGTGAAATTCGTCAACAAGGCTCCGTTGCACTGGAGTTAACTCACGACGACCAAGGACGCATCACGCAGGTTTCTCGCCCAAATGTAGACGTCGCGGCGACAGTCTTGGCGAGTTACTCCTACGACCAGCTTGGCGATTTGAGAAGTGTCATTGATGCCTGTGGGGGACGCAAATCGTACGAGTATGACGCCGATCATCGCCTAACTCGTAGCCAAACTGCCTTGGGATACGGATTCAACTTTGCGTACGACAGTGTTGGACGGTGCGTGCGGGCCTTCGGCGACGATGGACTCTATGACACTTCCATGGCCTATTTTCCAGTCGAACGCCGTTCGATGGCGACCTATGCGGATGGAGCTGCGATCGAATATCACTACTCGACTGCTGGATCGTTGACTTACGTCAGCAGTTCTGGAGGTGTGGCACGAACTTATGTAACCGACGAAGCGGGGCGCGTGCTGGAGGAGTTGGATGCAGCAGGAAACAAATGGGAATGGCTCTACGATACATGGGGTGGAAATATAGGACGCCGAGATCCGCTCGGACATGTGCTCAAGCGGCTCGATCTCGATCCCACTCCAGCCGACCCTAATCAACTGGTACTACCCACCACGCCGCTTGAATGGGAACTGGGTAGAACCTTCAGTGTGACGCAAGCTCAATCCGTACTGCAAGTGAACGATCCGCTTTTTGTGGATACTCCAGCCGCCGTCTATAACCATTTCTTGAACCGACACCAGAAGCTCGCGAGAACCGAGCCAACCAAAGTGCTCGATGAGCTTGGACGCGTGGTGCGCGAAGTTGATCTTGACGACAGCGCATGCGAATACGTGCATGATGTGGCTGGCAACGTGGTTCAATCTAAGGATCGAGATGGCGAGGTAACTCGGTTTAAGTTTGGCTCTTGGAATAAACTTCTGGAGAAAACATCCCCCACTGGCTTGACTACTCGTTTTGAGTACACGATTCGTGAGTATCTAACGAAGATTACCGATCCCGGCGGGACACTGAGCCACTATGTTTACAATCATCGCGACCAGATTGCGGAAGTCCGACGGCACGGGCGGACTCGCGAAACATACGAATACGATGCTTCTGGAAATCTGGTCGCCAAGCTGGCCGCCGATGGACG
Source organism: Pirellulaceae bacterium (assembly GCA_041739785.1). Classification (GTDB taxonomy): domain Bacteria; phylum Planctomycetota; class Planctomycetia; order Pirellulales; family Pirellulaceae; genus Aureliella. Next base: position 19,119 of record JBGSNE010000185.1, on the reverse strand, counting down.
TCCCTTAGTTCGCTGGAAGTCGGGAATTGGCAAGGTCGATGTGGAGCGTCAATCGGCTGAGGGGGACGTGCATCAATTCAAGCACGACGAACGAGGGCGCATTGTCGGGGCAGCATGGGACGAGGGGAGGCATCAGTTGGAATGTGCCTACGACTTCGAAGGGCACTTGCTGCTGGACAAACGCGACGGCTTGGGCGTTTGCCACGAACCCTCCGTTTCTGGCGGACTAACAACTACCTACTTCGATAAGTTTATTTTCCGGAGTGAATACGACACGAATGGCAATTTGAATATCTCCGATCCCATGGGTCGGACGCACCGTTTTCACTTCGCGCAAAGTGGTTTTGTACGAAAGTGGCTGGGCAATGGGAGTTGTGAAATTGCCCGGTTTGATTGGCGTTCGCGGTGTGTCGACAAGGTGACTTGGTCGGAGACTACGTCAGCTGATAGACCCTGGGCAAGATCCTACAATTACACTGCGGAAGACGAACTGCGGGAAGCCAAAGATAGCCAAGCTGGGACGACACGTTTTGAGTACGATGCAGACCATCGTTTGGCGGGGGTGATAGAGCCGAGTGGCCAGAGCTACGAGATCCTGCGCGACCCAGCGGGGAACATTGTGAGTATGGCAGGACTGCAGGATGTCGGGCTGGAGAGTGGAAACCGGATCAGTCACATTGGCGGTCATCCGGTTCGGTATAACGAGCGAGACCATATCGAGTTTCGTGAAGGCTCGAGTGGCTCGACAGCCTACAGCTACAATTCCCTAGACCAGCTCGTTGCGGTCGACACCCCCAATGGAAAGTGGCAAGCCGGCTATGATCCGCTCTATCGTCGAACGGATCGTCGCTTCCAAGGTAAACATACAGCTTTCTATTGGGATGGCCATCGTTTAGCGGCGGAAATTCACGACGCAGCTCGACTGCGAATCTATGTCTACCCTGACCGTCACGCGCTGGTACCGTTTATGTTCGTCGAGTACGAAAACCTGGACGCGGAGCCAGACCAGGGGACTGCCTACTACATTTTTTCCAATCAAATTGGTGCCCCGATCCAAGTCCAAGACCAATCCGGGAATGAGGTTTGGAAGGCCAGGTATGAACCGTACGGTCGCGTACGACTATCCTCCGCCAATCGTGTGAGGCTTGATCTGCGATTCCCTGGGCATTTCCACGACGAGGAAATTGATCTCCATTTCAATCGCTACCGCTACTACGATCCAGGACTCGGGCGCTACTTGGCCTCCGATCCCATCGGTATTGCCGGCGGATTGAATTTATACGCCTATGCCCCCAATCCGCTTGTGCATGTCGACTTGGTAGGGCTAGCACACGGACCGCAATCGGGAGTCGGAGGAAATGGGGTTAAGGCAGAAGCCGCTGTTGAAAGTGCTGCGGCACAAATTGGCCACGCAACTCCATGGGCGCAAATGACAGCCGCTCAACGAAAGGCGTTTCAGCATTCGTACTCCCGACACGCGGCCGAACTTGGGCTCCCACCGTGGAGCCAGAAGAACGCCGAGGCTTTGCGTTCGCAATTCAACAATGTCGCTGGTCACATACGTAGCAACGGAACCAAGATACCGAATCCTCCGAAAAAGCCATTTAATGGTCAGTCGGTTGACGTGAATTTTTACGAGGGTACGTTTAATGGCACGAAATACTACTACTATGAAACGCTTGACGGTAAGTTCATTAGCGCCGGAAAGGCGAGATAGGAGTTGGACATGGACGCAGTTGAAGTCTATGTGTTGTGTACTTCGCGTTCTAAGATGCTCGCAGATGAGTTCTTGAATCGCTATGCGGCACAAAGAAAGCCAATCGCGAGTGAGTATCCGTATCCGGAGTTCGTAGATGAACCAGAGATCACATACTCGACCCCGGATGAAGTGATGACCCGATTAGAACAAGATAGTGGTCAGAGTTACTCAATTTATTGGGATTGTATTGGCGCAAACGGTCCAGAGCAAGTAATGCTCTTCTATACACGAGACGGTCACATGATCGCGGGGCTTGGGGGCCCCAGAGTTTCTTTCGATAGCGCTTTGTCGGATTTGAGCGAGATTGTGAAAGGGGATTATGGATATGTTACGAGCGGGAGCTGTCCTCCGGAAACCTATGAAGAGTTTGTGTCCTTGAGCCGCAATTCCACTTTGCCAAGTGTCGTCAATGGTAAGTTACGTGTTGATAGCTGACCAAGGAAGCCTCAATGGGATTGTCATTTGCCTGACGCACGAAGTCTATCTCGGCTGAGACATGTTGTGAACAGAGAAGCTGGCTAGCCGCCAGACTTTCCAAAACGAAATGGTGATTGCAGATGTTGCGACGTTCAATATATACTGCTGTCGCTGCGGAAGTCGGTACAGCGCACTTCAATCGGCACGTCCGAACTAACAGAAAGACAGTTAACGGGTGATGTGCTTGAGAGAGGAAGAATATTTCCCCTAGAACTATCGCAGTAAGTTGTAAATACCGAGAATAGCGTTAGACAAGCCGATCAAAAGTATCGCCAAAGTTGTAATCCAGTAGAGTGGACTTGGGCGATAGACGGTTTGGGCCCAAGTGCTGATTATTTGTCCTGAGTAGAGTGCCCACAGTCCGTAAGCTGTTAATAGCAGACCGAAGATGCATGCAACGAGCATGGGCTGGTTCTTCATCATTTGCTCCTATTTGCTGGCGCGTTGGGGATCTTAAGTCACTGTGAATAGTTACGACGAAGTACCCTATCCAAGTTTGCCGTACTGCCGAACCCATCCGGATCACTTGGCTACGCTTGCTGCCCTCTTAGGATTGTCTGCGCCACAACGTCCCTATCGCCTGTTAGAGATGGGATGTGCGGCGGGAGGTAATGTGATTCCCCAAGCCGCCGCGCGGCCTGATTGTCAGTTCATCGGAATCGACTATTCGTCCCGCCAAATCTCTGAGGGACAGCAGGCGGTCAATACACTATCGCTGGAGAATATTCAGCTCCACGCGCGGAGTATATTGGACGTTGACAAATCGCTTGGTCGATTTGATTATATCATTTGTCACGGTGTTTATTCCTGGGTGCCGGAGGAGGTCCAAAGTAGAATCCTGGAGATCTGCCAGTCGCTGCTCACCGCGCCGGGGATCGCGTACATCAGTTACAACACACAGCCTGGATGGAGACAACGTGGCGCGCTTAGAGACATGATGCAATATCATGTGGGGCGGCAACCTGGAAGCAGTCCAGCCCAGCGAATCGAGCAGGCGCGAGGGCTGCTTGATTTCTTAGTCAACGCGACCAGCAACACGGACGGTTCCTATGCGCGGATGTTGCGCGAGCAACAAGAATTGCTGGCCAAGCACTCCGACTCATACATCTACCACGAACACCTCGAACAACACAATGAACCGTTGTGGTTTCTCGATTTTTGTCACCGACTCGATCGGCATGGACTGAGATATTTGGGTGAGGCCGATTTTAGTTCGATGGTGGCCAGTATGTCACTCTCGCCCGAACTGCAACAGCAACTGGACCAACTGGCCCCCAACCTAACAGAGAAGGAACAGTATATCGACTTCGTCCGCAACCGTTCTTTTCGACAGACGTTGGTTTGTCATGCGCGACAGCGACCTAACTATGCGGTTCGAGGCGAGCGGCTGCGAGGACTATATGCGGCCTCACCAGGACGCGTCATTAAGAACCAAGGTGAGGATGGCGGGGAAGCAAAGTGGCAGTTGGAAGTCAACGATGGCTTGTCGCTCAGCACTGAGCTACGCACTACGCAGCTCGCCTTTGAACTGCTCAGCCAGGCCTGGCCGGAGCGAGTTTCAGTCACCTCACTTGGAGATCAAGTGGCAACACAGCTCAACGACTCTACGCTTGATCGCGCAAAACTGCAGAGGACGCTGGAAGTGGCACTGCTCACGGCATTCTCTTCAAGCAGCGGTCAATTGATTGAACTTTCCGTTTCACCGTTGAGCGATAAAGTCGAAGGGAGCGAAGCACATCAATTCCCCGTTGTTAGTCGACTGGTTCAATTTCAGGCACGCGAGGGTTTACCAGTAGTTAATCGACGGCACGATCTACTCCCGATGATGCCAATTGACCGACGGATCTTGCCGCTGTTGGATGGTACGCACGGTGTTGATCAGATATTGAGTGAAATGCTTTCGCAGCATCAAAATGGAGATCTGAATATCGTTGATGAACAGGATGCGCAAATTACTGATCCTAAAGTTGTCAATAAAATTCTTATGGAGCTAATTCCGCAGCGGCTAGAATTCTATCGCCATGGTTCGCTGCTCGAACGTTGAGTGAATTGTCAATAGATCGTTGGCCCCGCCGGGGCAAGCTCGACGGAAGTCATCGTCGCTGTCAGTTGTCGCCCCGGCGGGGACAGGCCCAACGACAGTATTTGTTGTGAGCCCAGCTGTGACTATCCCAGCGGGATCATCGGCCTGCTTACCTGGTTCGCAGGTGGGATGAGACTGACGATGAATTTGCATGAAGGTGCTGGATCAAGCGGCGAATCCGATTCGATATACAAGCGAACTTCCATCGCAGAATTAGGCGATTGAAGCAAGTGGATTGCTCCGATTCCAATTGCACACGAAGTTCCGACATGGTGCGAATTGCAGACGAGAGCTGGGACTGAAGCCGAAAAGTGCTCATGAATATCCTCTCACGCAGCCGGTGGGCCTAGACGAGTGTGAAGCGAAAAAGGGCTACTATCCAGCGGTGATTTGATTGCTGGAAGTGCGAGCATGGTGCGCGTCCAAGATAAACCGGAAAATAGCTGTTTGTCGTGTCGGTCGCAACTTCAGTTTTTTTGGGGAAACAATACCCCACGCGAGTGGCTTGAAGCCCGCGCTGTTTCTTTGGACTGCGGGGAATTGTCTCCTCAGTCCCTTCTGTTTCGTGGGACACTTATCGGTCTCAGTTTCGTAGCATAATCGAAATTGAATTGTTACCACGACAACAGACCATTTACTTCCTGCAGATTGGAAATTGAAAGCTCCGACAAGTCGGAGCACTCCCAAAAGCGTGGTCCTCAATACCCCTAACGTCAGTTTGACAGCAAACTGGCTTCACCAAAGTAAGCGGTAAGGGCCTGATTAAGTCGATGCGAGTTGCCTATAATCGATGTGTTAGCCCGAAGTGTCTTCGCTAGCAACCCATGGGAGTGTAGCGGGTCCCCGATGCCAGGTCTTGTGATAGGTTAACTAGTAGCGATATGAAAGTAACAATCCGCTTGGTTTCAACTGGGGCGCTATACGTGCTCGCACTAAGCGGCTGCCACCAACAGTCGTTGCCGGGAGACTATGGACCAAGTGTCCAATTTCAAGACCAAGTCGTCAGCAATGCGCAGCCTGAACCTGCGCAATTGTCGGAGATGATGTTGACGAAAGGGGATGGCAGTACGCTGAGGCTTAAAGAGCTGGGGGTGGGTAAGAATATCTTGCTGGTTATCTCCAGGGGCTTGGTCGGAAGTGGAACCCAGGGCGAACTTGAAGCAAGTGGTAAATCATTCTGTATTTATTGTTCGACGCAAACATCACGACTGGTGGCCAACTACGCCAAATTTAAGGCGCGCAATACGGAAGTGGTCGTGGTCTTCCCGGTGGCCCGCCGGTCTGACAACGATCAACTGCAGAACTTTGCGGCCAAAGTGAAAGGGGAGGGTAGTACTTCAAACGATTTCCCGTTTCCTGTCGTGCTGGATGTTGAGCTGATGGCCGTGGATGCATTGGGTATCCGCGATGATCTTTCCAAGCCATCGACTTACATTTTGGATTCCCAGGGAGCTTTGAAGTTTGGCTATGTCGGGCAATCAATCAGCGACAGGCCGAGTATCCAAGCGCTGCTGGAACAGCTCGACCAGATCAACAAGTGAGTATTTGCCGAAGGGCCTGCCCGGCTTCATGTTTTGACAAGACTCGGAGAGTCGTGTGACGGATTCACATAGGGGCACGACTCGGAGAGTCGTGCGACGATAAGTAAGAGAAGTATGACCGACGAATCGTCCGCCACTGCACAAAGCGACTTTGTATCGATTGCCGTACGCTTGGGGTGTTTATCGAATGCGCAGGCTCGCGACATGGAACAACAGGCGAGCGCTCAGAATGTCTCTGTCTGGCAATACGGACTAGAGCAGGGGACTCTGGACAGCATCAGCGTCGATATCATCAAGACTCTCATGGCTCCGCGCGAAAGTATTCCGGGCTACGAAATTGTCGATTTGATTGGTCGCGGTGGAATGGGAGTGGTCTACCGAGCGCGGCAAATAAGCCTTAATCGCATGGTGGCACTGAAGACAATTCTACTGAGCCAGCTGTCCAGTAGCGTGGCGGCGCAGCGGTTCGAGAATGAAGCACAGGTGTTGGCGCGTGTGACTCATCCGCATATCGTGGCGGCATTCGATTTTGGGCGTCACGCGGGACGACTTTTCTTGGCGATGGAGCTCGTCGAAGGTCACGACGTCGAGCGGTTCATACGACAGGCCGGAGCGCTGTCGGAATATGTGGTGTGGCATGTGATCCGCCAAGCGGCAGCGGGGTTAGCTCACGCATCACACGCGGACGTCATCCATCGCGACATCAAGCCGGCAAATCTTCTGCTAGTCGCACCTCCCAACGGTTTTCCACTGCCCGCAGGGATTCCAATGGTTAAGATTGCCGACTTCGGTTTGTCGATCTTGGGCGAGCAGCAACACGAATCGCATGATCGATTGACATCAGCCAATGTCCATGTTGGTAGCCCAGTTTATATGGCACCAGAACAGCTTTCTTCGGGAGAGCTCGATCAGCGCGCCGATATTTTCGCGCTGGGTGCCACCGCTTGGCATATGCTGGTTGGACGACCGCCAATACAGGGATACAATCTGCGCGAGATCGTAGTCAAACGCTTGACGCAGCCCACCGAGCCACTTTCAAAATATGTTTCGAATATATCTCCGGGCACGGATGCTTTAATTGCGGAAATGTTGACCATCGAAGCCGATGATAGAATTGCGGACTACGAACAGTTGCTGAGTCGCATTGACCAAATCTTAAGCCAACTGCCACCACATATCGAGAGCTGGCAGTTGGATGGCTCACCGGCCAGTAAGCAGATAGCAGGCTTGAAAACTGCGGAGTACAGTGAGGCGGCCACACAGGAGATTGGGAGTTCGATAAGTGCGGGACGCAATTCCGCGACGCTCTTAACGCCTGCAGCCATGTCGGTGTCGTCAACAAGTTCCGAACTAGTACCGCCAGGTCGGACCCGTCGCTTGTGGCTCATGGTACCACTGCTCATGCTGGTGGTTGCAGGGGGCACAGCTATCTTCACTCAATTGCCCTCGCAGAAACCAGTGCGCCGGGAAACGACAACCGGTCCACGCACATCCCTGTTTGACGGCCAGTCACTAGCGGGTTGGAGAATTGTATCGGGGAGTTGGTTCCCGGGCGCTGATCAGGAAGGAGCTGTGGTGTTGCAGGGGGCTAATGGAGAATTGACCACCGACTTATCGGCGTATGAGATCGTTTCCTTTCCAAATTACTTTGTAGTGGAAGCGAGCGTGTCATTGCTATCGGCCCAAGGGGCTGGGCTGGCATTAGCTGGCACTTTGGAAAGCAACGAGTCGTATGAGTTGATCGTCGAATTGCAAGCCGATCAGCTGCGGATCGCTGCACGCGGTGGTGAGTCCAAGCCAACTTTGGAGAAAATCGTAACTCGCGCAAGCGGCAAGCAGTTGACTTCGCTACGTTTGGAATGGCAGCTCGAACGGTGGTGGATTGTCGTCAACGGCCAAGCTGAGGCTTCTCTGACAACGCCTGCGTTGCGTGGCCTTGAGCAGTTGAGTCTTACGGCACAAGGCGGAACTGTCCACTTTTCGGACGTGAGTATTGCCGCGCTGAGCGTAGCGCTGGGGAGTGAATTGCATTAGCCGTTTGGGCCTGTACTGTGCAGTAAGTCTCGACTCGGAGAGTCGAGCGACTATGCGTGGCTAATGAGAATGCAGACGTTCGATCAAGTATCGAATGCGCATATCGTTGTAATGAAAGCGATAGAGATATACCAGCCGACCGAACCAAGTTGGGCGGCCGGATTCCAGCTGCTCCCGTATTCTGGCGAGCGCGCGGATCGAGTGGGATAACTGAGCTTGCGTGCGATAGGTGTTCACGATTCCGCTCCCTTCTTGTTAAGCTGTAGGGTGCCTGGCGTCGGTCGCCATAGTGTCGGTGGGCGTTAATGCTATTGTCGGAGGATTGGGCTTCCAGTTGCGTCCCACTCCGTTGAAATACCCTTCCGCTGCATCAATACCAACCGCCGGTTATGATAGTGAGCAAGAAGATGCCCATTTCGGCGTTCCCACCCCCCCGGTGCCCCCCAACTGTGCCCCGGCTATGCCGTCCGTGCTATCAGTTTGGAAGATACCTTTCCATCCGCACTCAGGTCCCTTTAGCAGGGGTGGCGACGCCGGGTCACGGATGAGAATGAAGCCTGTCTCTACCGATTGAAAAGAGGACAACGATCGTGAAGTGGAACGAGTTGGGATTGATACTATGTTTGGCATTCGTTTTTCCAAAACTCGGAATGACACAGGAGGAAGTGGAAGCGCCCTTGCTTCCGGCCCAAGCAGCTCGCACGATGCAGGTGCCGCAGGATGTGCAGGTCACACTGTTTGCTGGCGAGCCTGATGTCATGCAGCCGATCGGTTTTTGCATTGACGATCGCAGTCGATTGTGGGTTGCCGAGGCATTTAACTATCCCGACAAAGGTAGTCATAGCGATCGTATCATCATCTTGGCGGACAGTGATGGAGACGGTCAGCACGATGAGAGGAAAGTCTTTCTTGAAGGGCTTAACTATGTGACGGGTATCGAAGTTGGATTTGGAGGTGCGTGGGTCATGTCCCCTCCGAATTTCTATTTCATTCCTGATCGCGATCAAGACGATGTCCCCGATGGCCCGCCAGAGATCGTGTTGGATGGTTTTGGAAATCACGCTAACGCACACAACATCGCCAATGGCTTTGCATGGGGCCCCGATGGCTGGTTGTACGGTACGCATGGACGGACCAATTGGTCGACGATAGGCAAACCGGGTGCCAGCGAAGCGGAGCGAATTCGCTTTGACGGGGGAGTCTATCGCTACCATCCGGTGCGTCGAGTATGGGAGCCGTATGCGGATGGCACGACCAATCCGTGGGGGATCGATTGGAATGACTATGGTGCCGCCTTTGTTTGTAACTGCGTCAACCCGCATCTGTTTCAAGTCATCCAAGGCGCGCACTATGAACCATGGCGAGGACGCGAGAGCAGCCAGTTTGCCTACCAACGTATCGATACGATTGCAGACCACTTGCATTTTGTTGGATTGAAAGATGTTCGTAGCGGACTAGGATCGGCTGAGGAGGATGCGGCTGGAGGGGGGCATGCGCATTGCGGAACGATGATTTATCTGGGCGATAATTTCCCCAGTGAATATCGCAATACGCTCTTTACCAATAACATTCACGGTCGGCGTATCAACAATGACATTTTGCAGAGGAATGGCTCAGGTTATACAGCTTCGCATGGTGCGGATCTGATGCGTTCGCAAGATCCGTGGTTCATGGGAGTTTCATTGGCGTATGGTCCGGCGGGTGAAATCTATGTTAGCGATTGGTCCGATACGGGAGAGTGCCACAGTATGCGCAACACACGTAAGGAGACGGGCCGGATCTTTCGCCTGACCTATGGTGACGTGGTCGCACCAACGGTCGATTTGTCAAAGTTGTCCAACGCACAACTCGTCGAATTGCAGTGGCACGCCAACGATTGGTATGTGCGGCATGCGCGACGATTGTTGCAAGAGCGGTCGATTGCAGGAACTGATATGACGGTGATCCACGCAAGCTTAGTAGAAACGTTCTCCGATCAAGAATCTAAGACAACGCACAAGTTGCGCGCTTTGTGGGCCTTACACGTTACAGGCGGCTTGAACGAGAGTTGGTTGTGGCAAGCACTCACGCACGATTCGGAAGATGTCCGAGCTTGGGCAGTCACACTATTGTGCGATGAGGGGCAACCTTCTCTGGCCAGTCTGCAGCGCCTGGTGGCTTTGGCAAAACAGGATGAGTCGCCGTTAGTGCGATTGAGTTTGGCCAGTGCCTTGCAGCGGATTGGGCTGAGTCAACGTTGGGAGCTGGCCGCTGCGCTTGCGAATCGCGAAGAGGATGAAGTTGATGAGAATTTGCCATTGATGATTTGGTACGGTTGCGAACCGCTGGTAAATGAGGACTTGGTGCAGTTTGAACATTTGGGGGCAGCTGCGAATATTTCTCGCGTGCGGATTAATGTGGCGCGGCGGATTATGGATTCAAAGCATCAAGTTGCGGGGTTGGAACTACTAATTCAACGACTAGGCCAGCCAGCCTGTGAGGATGCCGTGGCGGCGGATGTGCTGGATGGGCTACTGCAAGGCGTCGAGGGGGAGCGGCAGGTGGCGATGCCTGACGCCTGGCCGGCGGCCTATAGACGTTTGGCAAATAGTCGTACTGAAATTGTTCGCGATCGGGCGGTTAGTCTGGCCGTTGTGTTCAACGACCAATCTGCGATGAACAGGCTAAGAAAGGTGGCTCACGATGCGAGCGCCGATGATGTGGATCGACGGCGGGCGGTTAAGGCGTTGGTCACCAAACGCCTGGCCGGTTGGGATGCGGAGCTGATTGAGCTCCTAAGTGACCGCGGACTCCGTGCAGAAGCCTTGAGGGGCTTGGTCTCCTTCAACCACCCGCAAACAGCCGAAGCCATTCTGAGACATTATGGTGACCTCAGCAGTAGCGAAAAGCAAACGGCCCTTCTGACGCTTGCATCGCGAGAAGCCTGGGCTTTGGCGCTGTTGGTCGCGATCGAAGCCAATCAAGTACCCGTAGGTGACTTGACTGCCTATCCCGTTCGGTTGATGCGCCAGTTGGGGAATGAAACCATCGCATCAAAGCTGACCAGGCTCTGGGGGGCAGTGCGTGAGTCACCACAGGAGCGAGCTGAGCAGATATCAAAGGTTAAGCAGTGGCTGGGGGCAGGCGTACTCAGTCAGGCTGACCGTCAGCATGGTGCGGAACTATTCGTGAAACAATGTGCAGCTTGCCATAAGTTTTTTGGCCAGGGAGGAGAAATAGGGCCTGATATCACCGGCGCTCAGCGGCACAATCTTGACTATCTGTTGGAGAATATCATCGACCCCAATGCGGCTGTTTCGAAAGACTATCAAATGGAGATAGTACTTACCGCAGATGGGCGCGTTGTTACAGGTTTGGTCGAATCGACTAGCGAGCAGACCTTGGTGGTACAGACGGTCAATGAACGAGTGGTATTGCCATTGGCTGAAATCGCCGAGAGAAAGCAATCTCGCGATTCAATCATGCCGCAAGGATTGCTCGACGCGCTGAGCGACGAGGAGATTCGCGACTTGATCGCTTATGTGCAAAATGGATTGTGAAAAAGAGTATCTGTAGACGAGCTACAAGCCGACTGCTTCTAAGCGGATGTCGTCAAAGGAAGCTTCTCCTGTAGCTCCGAAGAGCCCGATGGAAACGATAGCTTCGCGACATTCGGCGGGGACGCGAAATACATGAGATTCGGACTTCCAACTGCGGGTGCCGCGAAAACTACCTAGCCACTGCGTATTTAGTAGGCTGCGTTGGTCGTCGTAGAAGCGGATGGTTACCGCTGGGAGTTCGTCCCGATCGATTCCAGGTTTGACATCGGAGGTTTTCACCGCCGCCGAAAGCTTGATGCGTTTTACCTCGCGACCATCCAAGGCTAAGCCTTGCAGAAGATTGGTCGGCCGTCCCTGGGCATCGTTGCGAAAGGTCACAAAGTGATTTCCCTCGGGAGAGTCGTCAGCACTATCCCAACTAGCGCCCCGTTCGTAGTACCACCCCGGCATGACTCCAGGGGCCGTTGGTGGCTGTTCGAAACCGCCATTGACCAATTGAGGGTTGGCAGGGTCAGCATGTACTTTTCGTCGCTCTTCGGCCGTGCCGGTCATCGGCACAAATAGAGTAGGGCGAAGTGATTCGCGTTCGAGCTTGCCATCCTTTTTGCGCATCAAGTACAGCGTTTGCTGATAGCGTTCGCCAACGGGAATGATCATCAGCCCGTCATCGACCAATTGATCGACCAGTGGCTGTGGGACATTTTCGGGACTGCAGGTGACGATGATACGATCGAACGGCGCGTGCTCTTCCCATCCCAAGAATCCATCGCCGACTTTGGTGAAGACGTTCTTGTATTGCAAGGCATCAAGCACCTTTCGGGCCTGCTCTCCCAGTTCGGGTACGATCTCGATCGAATAGACCTCTTTCACCAAGGGGCTCAGCACGGCCGCCTGAAAACCACTACCAGTACCGATCTCCAATACTTTGTGCTCGGGCTGGGTTTGTAGCTCCTGAGTCATGATGGCCACGATAAAGGGGCTGCTAATCGTTTGCGAAGATCCAATGGGGAGCGCGCGATCGTAGTACGCTTCGTTGCGTACGTTGAAGGGAACGAATTCGTGTCGCGCAGTGCTGCGGATGGCCGCGATAACGCGTTCATCCGTGACGCCTCCAGGAATCAGCACTTCGCTAATGAGTTGCTCACGGGCTGCGTTGAAGTTCACGAATGGTGGCAAGCCAGCTTGCCCGATGGCGGTTTGAATTGGAACGACTCCCAAGAGAATAAAAGGCAATACTTTTAATAGTTGCATAGCGAGAACTTTAGATATCGAAGGCGGCCGGGAAGTCAGTCTCAACCACTACAGTTTAACCCAGATCATGAGCCGAAGTTCAGGTATTGCTATCTTGAGCGTCCTAACAACCGGACTAATCGCTAGCTTGAGAGCAGAACAAACGGCACAAGCGGCACGACCTCTACCACCACAGACGCCCTCAGTCTACTACGTGCCGGAAACCGATGATAGGATTGGCTGAAAAAGCAATTAGCATCGGTTGAACAACTCCTGCTGTAGCGAAAGTCGCTAAGACTTTCTTTATTCAACTGTCGAATCGCGTTTTCGAAAGTCGTAGCTATTGTTACTATGACTACAGGAGTGCGGCGAGTGTTTTTTGGCTGCAGCATACCGAGGGTCGGGCATGGTTGCGAGTAGGGAAGCTCGCATGGTTGACTTTCGTGTTCCTAACCACACACAGCGCGGATGGATTCGCAATGTCAAAAACTAAACTGATTTCGAGCGCGTTTCTAGTCTTAATGGTTGCCGCAAGTTCGGTCCGCTCTGCTGAGCGTCCAACCATGAATCACACCTGTGATCCCCGGCCCGATATTCTAGCTCACCCATTCTACTACGCGCATACCGAGTACCGCCGGGCTTACAATCGCCCACGCGATATGACTGGTTGGATTGCGAATAAGATTGCTCCCTCCAGTCAGGAAGCCATGGTGTGGTGTGAGAATGTACAGGCGGGCAACTATGACCAGAAGGACATGCCGCCGATGTGCAAGACCTACTACTACCCCAAGCCGTGGGAAGCGATGTTAACTGGCGCGCGACCAGACTTTCCCAAGCAGCCAAACGCAAGCAGTCGGCGATCGCAAGGAGCGCAGTCGGGTTCGCAAGAAAGTTCAGTCGTGGATAGTAGCGTTGCGGACGAGAAGCAAGATGCGGCTTTGGCGCCAAGTCCGTCGGACGAAAAAGAACCAATGCGTCTTCCTCCGGTCCCCGTGCCTCCGAATCCAGTTCGCTAGTATTCGATCGCGATTGTTTGGGAGTGCTGGGACTAGTCACAGCCTTTTCGAAAGCTCCGAGAACTCGGGAGCACTCCAGGTTATCCCCCAAATACTTGTTGAATGCCGTACTCAAGTGCATCGACGATCTGCTTGAGATGTGAGGCTTCGACACAGAGCGGAGGCATGATAACCAGTACATTGCCCAGCGGGCGCAGCCAGACACCTTGTGTGAGGGCAGCTTGGCATACGAGCTGACCTCTGCGTTCGTTCCAGGGAAAGGCTGTTTTCCGGAGGCGATCAGAGACCAGTTCGACGGCCGCCATGAGCCCTCTGCGGCGAATATCCCCGACGACGGAATATTTATTCAATCGCGACAAATATTCATCAAGTTCTCGGCCGCGGGCTTGGACGTTGGCAAGTGTATGTTCTTCGTCGAAAAGTTCGAGAGTAGCCAGAGCTGCGGCGCATCCCAGCGGATTTCCGCCGAACGAATGCCCGTGAAAAAAGGAACGCGACTCAGAGTATTCACCTAAAAAAGCGTTCCACACGCGGCGCGAGGTGAGTGTGGCGGCGAGTGGTAAATATCCGCCGCTAAGGCCTTTGCCCGTACATAAGAAATCGGGCTCGACTTCTTCCCATTGGCAGGCCCATAACCGGCCGGTGCGTCCCATCCCTACGGCAATCTCATCGGCGATCAGCAAAACGTTATGTTGTTTGGCCAAGTCCCGAAGGCCACGCAGGAAACCAGTGGGATGCATGACCATACCGGCAGCCCCTTGTACCAGCGGTTCTACGATCACCGCTGCCAGGCGACCGGCGAAGCGCTGAAACAATTCCGCGTATTGCGATAGGTAGACTTGTGCTAGCTCGTGATCGCTCAGTTCGGTTGGGCATCGGTAGCTATCGGGGCAGGGGCCACGAACAACTTCAAACAGTAGCGGGTCAAACATGGCATGGAACCGTGATACGCCTCCGACGCTAACGCTCCCCAGCGTATCGCCATGGTAGGCATTACCCACCGCCAGAAAAAGATTGCGGTCTGGTTCGGGGGCGGGGCATTGTCGCCAGTACTGAAAGGCCATCTTCAAAGCGACTTCAACGGCGCTTGAACCATCGCTACTGTAGAATACACATTCCAAGTTCTTAGGGGTTACGTCTACCAAGCGCTCAGTTAGTCGGGAGGTAGTCGTATTACCCATACCGAGCGAAGTTACATGCGCGACACGTTGGAGTTGTTCGACGATAGCCTGGTTGATTCGCGGGTGCTGGTGGCCATGCACATTGCACCAAAGACTGCTGACACCATCGAGAAAACGCCGACCATCGATGTCGAATAGCCACACACCCTCCGCGCGGTCGATCACCAATGGATCGTACTCAGCCATTTGTGTGAAGGCATGCCAGTGAGATTGGCTATCCCAATGTCGCAAATTGTCGTGGTCGGTAGTCAATCCAAAGGTCTTCGTAAGACGAATGTCTAACATGTGCGATTGAAAGTGAGCCACTGTACTCGCGCGACACACGTCATGAAGCTTAGAATCGGTTGACGTGTTGACGGCCTACCAATGAACTTCGACCGGCGCTCCGGTCTGTACACCCAGCATCGCGCTGGCGCTGTCCCCTACCAACATGATGGTCAGTGGACTGGCATCGTCCACGGTGGCGACCAAGGTCATTGCGGGTTGACTATGATCCGTCGGATACAGACCATACGTTTCATGTTCGTCGACCACCACGCGCAGCGAGGCATCGCGCGGCGCGCCTGTCAAACTGCTACCCGGGATGTCGGTGACTAGATTACCCGAGTCGTCAATTTGTACGACTTTTCCAGAGAGAGTTCCTGACACAGTTGTCGTCTCTTGACTTGCTATTGCTTGATCCATCGGCCAGAGCCCATCTTCCTGACAAACTGAGGCGACGGTGCGATCCATGACTAACGCCGCCTGACACTGGAAGCAAATTGTAGCAAGCCTAACGCAGATTATCTCCCCATGGCGGATTTTTAATTTAGTTTCTTGAGGGGGATTGGCTAGCTGGCCTCAATCAACTTCTGGCACAATTCACGGACCAATTTGGGATCCGCATTGGGGTTTTTCTTCTTGGCAGCTCCAATCAAGGAACCGAGTCCCTTCAGATTTCCTCCCTTGACTTGCTCAATGACTTTAGGGTTTTCCGCCAACAGTTCACGGCATAGTGCCTCCAGTTCGCCCTGGTCCACCTCCGCGATGCCTAGGGCTTCCTTGGCGGTCGACAAGTCGCTCTGTGGATGCTTCAACCAATACTGAAACACATCTTTGCCACGCGAATTGTCAATCTGGCCAGCTTCGATGGCCAGTAGCAATTCCGCTAGTCCTTCGGGCCTAATGGGAAAATCCTCGATTCTGGCACCGGTTTCATTGAGTGTCCGCATGACGTCTTGCTGGATCCAGCTACTGATACGCTTTGCTGGCCCCCCGGAAGAGGCGGTCTGCTGGAAGTAGTCGACCATGCCGTTGCCCTGCGACACAATCACATCTGCATCGTAGGGCTTCAAGCCATGGTGGGATTCGAGTTCTGCTCGCAGGGCAGCCGGGAGTTTTCCCAGTTGGAGGCGCGCCTGATCGAGTTGCTCGGGGGAAATATGAAGCGGTACTAAATCGGGATCGGGGAAATAACGATAGTCGCTCGACTCTTCCTTTTCCCGCTGCGGTACGGTTACGCCGGCTGCGTCATCCCAACCCCGCGTTTGCTTGGGTGCCTGTCCCAGCTCTTGGCTGGTTTTTTTCCAGGCATCGTATTGGCGTTGTGTTTCGTATTGCAACGCTCGCTCCACAGCCCGAAAAGAATTCAAGTTCTTGACTTCGACGATGGGGGTAGCGATTTTGCGACCGTCCTGTTCGAGATGCAAATTGACATTGGCGTCGGCGCGAAGACTCCCTTCTTGCATATTGCAATCCGAAACGCCCAGATACGTCAACAACAAACGCAATTCGGTTAAGAACGACTTAGCGGCTTGTGCGGAACACAAATCGGGTTCGGAGACGATTTCCAGCAACGGCGTGCCAGTGCGATTGAGGTCGATACGGCTATCGGCCTTTCCCGCCGCTTCATCGTGCATGCTCTTGCCAGCATCCTCCTCTAAATGCGCTCGTACTAGACGGACTCGCAACAATTCACCTTCCTGATCGGGATCGGGAAAGTCGAGATAGCCAGGACCACAGATAGGTTGGTCGAATTGACTGATCTGGTAACCCTTGGGCAGGTCGGGATAAAAGTAGTTTTTGCGATCCCACTTAGTCTCCTGCGCGATTTGGCAGTTCAGCGCCAGCCCTGTACGAATTGCCAACTCGACGGCGCGTTTATTCAGGACGGGTAGCGCGCCGGGTTGTCCCAGGCAAACGGGACACACCTGTGTATTGGGGGGCGCTCCAAAGGCGGTCGAGCAGCCACAGAACAATTTTGTTTCAGTGCTCAATTGCACATGGACTTCCAGCCCAATCACAATTTTGTAGGGAGTTTCGGGCATATTCAACTCTGAAAGGAAGTTGTGGGATAAGCTATTTGTCGCAGGGTTTGCTGGTAGCGGAGCTCGTCAAGAGTTTCGGCGACCGCGTGTCTTACGCGCCGAAACTCTTGGCGAGTTCCGCTACGATCGCAGCTAACGGGCGATCATGGGCTTGAAGAACTCAGCACACTGCAATTGATGAGCGACTTGCAATAGTTGAGCTTCGGCCAACACCGGGGCTTGTAACTGAATTGCTAGTGGTAGACCGGATGCATCATGGCCAGCCGGGATCGACAATCCGGGTACTCCGGCCAAATTGGCCCCGACGGTGAACAGGTCTTCCAGATACATTTGCACTGGATCATTGACCTTCTCTCCGATGCCAAAAGCAGGCGTGGGGGTCACTGGCCCCAGCAGCACGTCAACTTGTTGAAAGGCTTCGTGATAGTCGTTGGCAATCAGTCGCCGAACTTGCAGGGCTTTCTTGTAATAAGCATCGTAATAGCCTGCGCTGAGGGCGAAGGTGCCCAGCATAATACGCCGTTTTACTTCGGTGCCAAACCCCGTGCTGCGACTGCGAGTGATCATTGCGTCCAAGGGGGAAGTTGTGTCGGGGTTCCCCTGTTGCCTATATCCATAATGGACTCCATCGTAACGCGATAGATTGCCACTGGCCTCGCTGGGGGCTACTAAGTAATAGGTGGCGACCGAGTATTGTGTGTGCGGCAAGTGAACATCGACGATCTCCGCGCCCAGCTCTTTCAAAAGTCGTTGCCCTCGCTCAATAGCCTCGCGAACTGAATTTTCAAGTGCCGCATGCTCTACATGTTCGCGGATCACGCCTACTTTTAAACCCGTCAATGGAGCGTTCAACTGCTCTGAGTAGTTAGGGACCTCTGCCTGCAACGATGTGCTATCGCGCGGATCGTGTCCCGACAGAAGTTGCAAGCAGGCAGCCAAATCCTCGACGTGATGAGCCAGTGGTCCTACCTGATCCAAGCTGCTGGCAAATGCCACCAAGCCATACCGACTGACGCGTCCGTAGGTTGGTTTCAGTCCGCACACGCCGCAAAAGGCGGCCGGTTGTCGTACGGACCCCCCGGTATCCGAACCGATCGATAGCGGCGCGAGCCCAGCTGCCAAAGCTGCCGCCGCACCACCACTGGATCCACCCGGTGTTCGCTCAAGATTCCATGGATTGCGAGTGATGCCGTGCATGCTCGTTTCGGTGCTCCCACCCATCGCGAACTCGTCCATGTTCGTTTTGCCGAGCGGTATCAAACCGGCGTCAAGCAATTGTTGGATGGCGGTGGCTGTGTAGGGAGGCTTGAAAGTCTCCAGCATTCGCGAACCGCACGTAGTGGGGACATCCTGCTCACACAGTACATCTTTGATCGCTACGGGGACTCCGGCCAATGGGCCAGTCAGCTCACCAGCCGCAATGCGTTGGTCGGCCTGTTCGGCTAGTTTTAATGCTCGCTCGCCGTCGATATGGACAAACGCGTTAATGCGTGCGTTGCCCGCTTCGATTCGGTTCAGAAAGTAGTTCGTTGCTTCGTGGCTCGATAGTTCTCGCGCCGCGATGCGTCGACCGATTTCTAGCGCGGATAGGTCTTCGATGTTCATGGCAAGCTTTGCGGTGCGGCGACAGGTCGCCGCTTGTGGACTGGTGCAGTTTCCAAACGGATGCACCATGGTAAACTCAGAGTCGCTTTTACCCAAGCATGTTTACCAAAGTATTATGGTACTCGCGCTCCAGTGGTATTCACTTTGTGAACCGGGTACATGGTGAACCTCAGGCGCTAGCCGCGGGCTCCAGCTTAATTAGCTTAATTAAGGCCCACGGCTAGCGCCCAATGGCACTCACTTTGAAGAAGTTTCTTCTGATTCATTGGGTTTATCAGGTTTTTTGCGTTTTTGAAAGTGAGTAGTTTTGGGGCGTCGAGCGTACGCCTCTCGCGGATAGCTTCGCCC